>CANRAO010000011.1 GCA_947628615.1 uncultured Clostridia bacterium | reverse complement strand
GTTCAAACATACATAAGCGGTAAAGCTATAGGATTTACTGACGCTAAGAGCTGTCTTCCTGCTATACTTATGGTTATAATGATGTTCATACTTATCTTTACAAAAGAAAAGAACCCACTTAAAAAGTAGGTTCTATGTAAACGCTGATTTTGATACAAGCAAAATCCCTATCTACCACATCGGATGTGAAGAATCTTTCTGTTTGTTCATTTTTGGTTAACGGGAATTTGTACTTATATCTTTTTTAATTCTGCAATGGCAACATAATGTAAAATATCAAATTCATCAGATGCAATTTCAGATAACAGTTTAATATGCTCTTGTTCCCACTTTTTAATTTCTTCTTCAGCCAGAGAGGCTCCAACACCTCGACACGCTTTCATCCTGCCATTCCAGCTTTTTCGTGTAAAATGTACATTTATAGGATATTCTTCATGGTAAACAAGCTCAAATTGTTCCTTATAACATTCGGGAATAAATATCGGGTGAATTGCCTCTCCTGCACCGCTCCAATCAGGGCTATATTTTAACACAAGCATCTCACTTGCATTTGCAATTCTATCTTCAAAAGGTAACCATGCCATGTATAACACAAGAATTCGTCCATTAGGTTTAAGTATACGGTAAATCTTTGGCATAATCTGCTCATGATCAAAATACCAAAAACATTGACAAGCAGTAATGACATCAAATGAATTGTCGGGGAATTGTAAATTTTCTGCTGACATTGTGTAATAGTCAATATTCATACCTTTGGAGAGAATTATAGCCTGTTTAATCTGTTTTTCAGAAATATCCGTTCCAATCCATTTCGCACCATATTGATACATATTTCTCGGTAACACACCTGTCCCCGTGCCAATATCAAGAACTGTTTGACCATCAACGCAGAGCTTACGTTCTATTATTTTGTTGTAAAATTCTTGTGGATAAATATCGCGAAAATTGGCATAATCTTTTGATGTTTTACCCCAATCAAACGCTTTTCCACCGTCTATATTTTTGTTTACGATATTCATAGCTACCTCTTACAAATCCCGATTTACCGGGCGACCATGGCTGTATCTCAATAAATCGTACCACAAAATCGTGAATAAATCTACCGCTATTAACCCGGCACAGATTTTACACCGCAAGAAGAAAATTACACCGCAAAGGCGCACTTTTCAATTATTCCTCGGCTTTGTATTAAACTCTGCAAGATTATATCTATGTAAATGCTGATTTTGATACAAACAAAATCCCTCTCTACCACCACATCGACGGTGGGGAGTTTTTCTGTTAGCTTATTTCAATAAACTGAAATTTTGTTTAATCCTTTTTGTAAGATACCAGCGTCAGCTTGTCGTTGATTGACGTTGTTTTCCCAGTCTGACGATATCCCATCTTTTCATACAAATGACAGTTGCCTGCTTCTTGAAATATGGTAACTAACTCCCAATTTGAATTACCATGTATTCTCTCTGCTTCCAATATCGCTTTTTGTGCTATGCCCTTATTCCGATAGGGCGGCATTATGAAAATGGGGGATATCCTTTTCGCTTTATCCGGTTCTTTCATATCAATTACTCTGATAGCACCCACAATTGCGTCATTTACCTGAATGTAGTAGTAATATGTAAAGGGCTGCTTCAGCCGTTCAATCATTTTGTCTAACGGTTCACTGGCTGGGCTTGTCTCCGTATCCTGATACTTATTATACATCTCCATAAAAGCCTCAACCTGCATTTGCCAAAGGTTTTCAGCATCTTTCACGTCGGCACGAATTAACTTTAAATCCATATTCGCCACTTCCTAAAATAGTGTTTTAAGCAAACATCACACAGAAGATTCAAACTCCCGCAGAAACAGCATATTCTCAATGGTAATAGTAGATTTACACCAGTTTTCTGCTACGTACCACTCCTTGTAGTTGCTCCATTGCCATGGTACATAGAACGAGCCGTCATCAAGCTGAGTGTTTTTTATATAATCACATTCAGCACGGCATAGTTCTTCCAGACCCTCGTTGTAAAACCTGCAATTTCGTGAAGTAATAAATGTTGACGGTCTTGGAATATATTCGCCCCAGCGTGAAACATCTCGACAAATACTTTTGTCAACAATTTCATTAAGTTTTGACGAAAACGCAGCATCATCAAAAGGCATTGCACCGGCATCTTGGCAGTCATTATACATAGTGATAAAGCACTTTGCAATATGCTGCTCTATCGGAGCATCTTTTATAAACCATTCTGCAGCTTCTTTCACGATTTGAAGCCCTTTTTCATAAAGAGCATTCCACTTTTTTGCGTATCTTACAATAGATCCTGCAAGTGCTGCAGTCGGGTTGTATTCAAATAGGCTGCCGTTTTCGTTATACTTCCACCAAAACGCACATGGGTAGTCGTTGTTTGACGGAACTGTATTCATCCACTGATTGTGGGATTCATCAAAACCGTCACCGCTTTCGAGATAGCGTAAGATTCCTTGAATGATCGGATGTTCCGGATCAATTTCGCCGATCTCACGGATATACTCAGTCGCTTTCCAGACTCCCATTGGCAACGAATTTGGGTTGAAGTTGTCGGCTTCTATTCCCCAACCAAAGCCGCCATCAGGATTCTGATAGGCAGACAATGCGGTCAGCACATTTTCACGGGAACCATTTTCAAAGTGATACTTAAATATCGCCAAGTCTACAGGTCTGGCATTGCGGTAGATAAATCTGCGGGCTTTTTCAAAAGTTATGTTTTTCATATTCTATTCTCCTTTGTTATAAAAATACCTCTTCCCTTGTTTTTTCCTTGTAAGGTGCGAATACAGGGGGAAACTTATGTGAAATCGTATAAAAGGATAAGGTAATCAAACTGCGATAAATGCCTGTGTTTCAAGGTTTCCCATTTCAATAATTACTTTGTTACCCCTCAAGTTTTTTCAGTATAATTTCTTTCATCATTCCCGGGTTAGCCTTGCCCTTTGATGCCTTCATACACTGACCTACTAAGTAGCCCAAAGCGTTAGTTTTACCGCTCTTGTAATCGTTTACTGACTTCTCATTATTAGCGATAACTTCATCTGCAATAGCCTCTAGTGCTGACACATCTGAAACCTGAGCAAGAGACTTCTCTTTGATTATTTCGTCAATATCCTTGTCCTCATCAATAATAATTTCAAAAATAGTCTTTCCTGCACTGTTTGAAATCTTGCCGTCGCCAATCAGCTTAATAATATACAACAGCTTACTTGCAGTCAGCTTTGTTTCGGAAATTTTCTTGCCTGTTTCATTGCAGTATTTTGCAACATCGCTTAAAATCCAGTTAGAAACGCTTTTAGCCAGCTTGGGATTATCCTTAACACATTCGTCGAAAAGACTGGATTTCTCTATATCCTCCGATATAAATGACGCGTCCTTTTGAGAAAGACCGAACTCCTTAACATACCGAACCAGCTTTTTATTCGGCAATTCAGGGATCTCACTTTTAAGCTTTTCAATTCTTTCTTTGTCAATTACAATAGTTAGCAAATCAGGCTCTGGGAAATATCTGTAGTCCTGTGCGTCCTCTTTACTTCTCATAGACAGACTTTCACCCTTTGTATCGTCCCAACGGCGTGTTTCCTGAATAATCTCTCCGCCTGCCTCAAGAATTTCGATCTGCCTGTTTACTTCATAATCTATTCCTCTTACTGCCGCTGAAAAGCTGTTTACGTTTTTCATTTCAGAACGTGTTCCAAGAGGTTCTCCGGGCTTATGAACAGACACGTTTACATCGCATCTAATTGAGCCCTCCTGCATCTTGCAGTCGCTTATGTTTAAGTATTGAAGAATTGACTTTATAGTTTCCAGATAAGCGTGAGCCTCTGCTGAGCTTCTCATATCAGGCTCTGAAACTATCTCGATAAGCGGAACACCGCATCTGTTGAGGTCTACAAGCGAGCCGTCAAACTTGTCAGAGTGAAGAAGTTTTCCCGCATCCTCCTCAATGTGAATTCTAGTAACGCCGATTCTTTTTTCCTCGCCGTCTACCAATATGTCAAGGTAGCCGTTTTCGCATAAGGGCACTTCTGCCTGAGAAATTTGATACGCTTTGGGCAAATCAGGATAGAAATAATTCTTTCTGTCCTGCTTGCAGACATTGTTTATTGTACAGTTCAGTGCATGTCCCATCTTTATTGCATAATCAACCACCTTCTCATTCAAGGTTGGCAATGCTCCCGGCATACCCATACATATCGGGCAAACCTGAGTATTGACCTCTAATCCGAAAGCGTTTTTACAGTCGCAATATATTTTAGATTCGGTATTAAGCTCAGCGTGAACTTCAAGACCGATCACAACTTCATAACCTTTAACCATTTTAATTACCTCCAATCATTAAAGCAATGGACTTTTAAATCCGCCGATTATGTTCTCATATGCGTTTGCGGTGTTTAAAAGCGTTTGCTCACAAAACTTGTTTCCTACAAGCTGTAATCCGATAGGAAGTCCTTTATCATCATATCCACAAGGTATGCTCATAGCGGGAAGCCCTGCTATGTTGATTGTTACTGTGCAAATATCAGTTGCATACATTTTCAGCGGATTATCAATATTTTCACCTATTTTAAATGCTGTTGACGGAACAGTAGGCGTGCAGATAACATCAACATCTTTGAAAACCTCGTTAAACTCTGCCGATACTCTTCTTTGAACTAGTTTTGCTTTTTTATAATAAGCGTCAAAGAATCCGGAGCTTAACACAAATGTTCCGAGCAAAATTCTCCTCTTTACTTCATCTCCAAAGCCCTCTGAACGGGTTTTCTCATACATATCAATAAGGCTGTCAAATTCCTTTGCTCTGTAGCCGTATTTAACTCCGTCATATCTGGCAAGGTTAGATGATGCTTCTGCAGAAGAAATAATGTAATATGCTGACAGTGCATAATTAGTAGACGGCAGACTTATCTCTTTTACAGACGCTCCGTTTTGCTCTAAAACTTTGACAGCGTTATAAACAGCGTCCTTTACATTACTGTCAATACCGCTGCCGAAGTATTCTTTTGGAATTCCAATTTTTAAGCCTTTTACATCTGATTTAAGATTTGTTAAGAAGTCAGGAATTTCAACATTAGCTGATGTTGCGTCATATCTATCGCGACCTGAAATAACAGACTGAAGCATAGCAACGTCTTTAACAGTGCGGCCTATGGGTCCTATCTGGTCAAGCGACGATGCAAACGCAACAAGTCCAAAACGTGATACCCTGCCGTAGGTAGGCTTTAATCCTACAACTCCGCAGTATGCGGCAGGCTGACGAATCGAACCGCCTGTATCAGAGCCAAGCGATACAACAGCTTCGCCTGCTGCAACAGATGCAGCAGAACCGCCTGACGAACCGCCCGGTATCCTTTCAAGATCAAAAGGATTTTTTGTCTTTTTAAAATATGATGTCTCAGTTGAAGAACCCATAGCAAACTCGTCCATATTTAGCTTGCCTGTGATTATCATATCAGCGTTGTTGATTTTCTCTATAACAGTTGCATTAAAAGGCGGAATATAGTTCTCAAGCATTTTAGATGAGCAGGTAGTTCTAAGTCCCTTAGTTGAGATATTGTCTTTAATTCCTATTGGTATTCCTGCAAGCGGAGAAAGATTTTCACCGTTGACAATCTTTTTATCAACTTCTTCTGCTTTTTTCAAAGCATTTTCCTTATCTAACGTAACATATGAGTCCACTTTTTCCTCAACAGAATCTATTCTGCCAAAGACAGATTTTGTTATTTCAACAGAGCTTGTCTGCTTATTTTTAAGCATCTGAGAAAGCTCAAACGCAGATTTTTGATATAATTCCATGTGTCTGCCCTCCTTATTCTACTGTTTTTGGAACTACAAGGCAGCCTGCAGTAACATGAGGTGCATTTTTTGTCAGTTCATCTCGTGAATATTTATTTTCTCTTACTATATCTTCCCTTAGTATCATTGAATTTTCAGGGTCAAGCAAAGGCTCGTCCTTTATGTCACCAGGGAGATTTTCAACCATTTCAACTATTCCCTGCATATCATTTTTGAATTTTTCCAGCTCCTCGTCCTCAATACGAAGCCTTGCCAATTTTGCAATGTGTTTAATATCAATATTCATTTTTAATCATTACCCCTTAGGGGCTCCTCCTTCTTATTTTGTCATTTCTAAAAATTCATCTTCCGATATAATTGTAATACCTAAGCTCTCTGCTTTTGTCAGCTTGCTCCCTGCCTCTTCGCCTGCTAAAACATAGTCGGTCTTTTTTGATACAGAGCTGCTTGCTTTACCTCCGAAGCTCTCAATTATCTCTTTAGCCTCAGCACGTTTCAATGTAGGCAAAATACCTGTAAGAACAAAAGTTTTACCCTCAAAACGATTATCCTTCGTTGCTTTTTCATACTTAACATTTACTCCGTATGATTTTAGACGTTCAATTATTTCAAGTCTGTGAGGTTCTTTAAATGCTTTTGCAACACTTTGTGCCATTATCTCACCAAAACCGTCTATTTCAGCGATTTCTTCCGCAGTTGCATTTATTATGCTGTCTAAGTCCCCGAACCTATCACACAACAACTTAGCTGACGCACTTCCTATATTTCTTATTCCCAATCCGAAAATCAATCGATCAAGTGAGTTGCTTTTTGACTTTTCAATATATTTCAGCAAATTATTTACCGACTTATCCTTGAAGTTATCAAGCATTAGTAAGTCATTTGCATTAAGGGTATACAAATCAGCAACAGAATGTATAAGATTATTTTCAATAAGAGTATCGACGATCGCAGGACCTAAACCGTCAATATTCATTGCACCTTTTGAAGCGAAGTGCACAATACTTCTGTAAATCTGAGCAGGACAATTAACATTCGGGCACCTTATAACGCTCTCGTCAGGCTCTCTAATAAGCTCAGTACCGCAGTCAGGGCAAATTTTCGGCAGCTTAAAGCTACTGTTATCACCGCACGGCTTTGAAACACTAAGCACTTCTGGAATTATATCCCCTGCCTTTCTGACCTTTATAATATCACCTATTGAAATATTCTTTTCATCAATAAAGTCCTGATTGTGAAGAGTTGCACGGGAAACTGAAGTTCCGGCTAACAGAATAGGTTCAAAAACAGCAACAGGGGTTACAGCACCTGTTCTGCCAACATTAACTTCTATATCAAGCAGTTTTGTTTCTTTTTCCTCAGGAGGGAATTTATAAGCTACTGCCCATTTCGGAGTTTTAGCAGTTGAACCCATTTGCTCACGCTCTGCAAAATTATCTACCTTAATAACAACGCCGTCAATATCATAGCTAAGTGAAAATCTCTTTTCACCTATCTCTGAAATTTTGTTTCTGACTTTATCAAAATTATCCACCCTTTCATATTCGGGTATGACCTTAAAGCCCTGATTTTTCAAATAATCAAGGGATTCCTTATGCGATTTGAGCTCTTTACCCTGAATCTGCTGAACATTAAAACAGAAAATATCTAGCTTTCTTTTTGCGGCGATCTTTGAATTCTTTTGTCTTAAAGAGCCTGCGGCAGCATTTCTTGGGTTTTTAAATGGCTGTTCGCCTTTTAACTCCTGTTCTGAAACAAGTGCTTCAAAAACCGAACGCGGCATATATACCTCTCCCCTGACTTCCAAATACGAAACAGGCTCATTGAGCTTCATAGGTATTGACATTATTGTTTTGAGATTAGCAGTAACGTCTTCTCCTACAAAGCCGTCGCCTCGCGTTGAACCCCTTATGAAATTTCCATTTTCATATTCGAGCGAAACGGAAAGTCCGTCAATTTTAGGCTCGACACAAAACTCTGTATCCTGACTTATCATCTTAGTCTTATTAATAAAGTTCTCTACCTGCTCAAATGTAAAAACGTCTTGCAGACTTGCCATTTGAACAGTGTGTTCTACCTTTTCAAATATAGAAACAGGCTCGCCCCCTACCCTTTGAGTAGGAGAATCCGAACGCACTAACTCAGGGAATTGCTCCTCTAAGGCTTTTAACTCCTGCTGCATCATATCATAGTCGTAGTCATCTATTTCAGGATTATCCTCGACATAATACTTACGGCTGTGGTAATTCAGAGTCTCAACCAATTTATTAATTTTTTCTCTGGCTTCATTAATATCCATAAAATTCTCCTATAAAATATACATCTATAGTATACCACATTTTACGTTAATAAAGCTAGTATTTTAACAATATTTCTTAATTTTTTAAGATATTGAAGCATACCTTTCCGGAGCTTCTCCTACAATTACAGTTTCTGCAAGCAAAAATTCAGTTTCCACGCTTGATTTATAAGTCCCAGCCGCCGCAACGGCAACTATGTCTGAGTTAACCTCTATGTAAATTCTATGAAGAGTCTGATTTATACCGGCACTGGAAAATGAGCTTTTAATATTTGTTTTAACGCTTCCCTCCTTTTCAAAATGCACTGTAACATCAGGACCTACTCCACTCAATAGGTTAATTCCAGAAATTGTACCTAATGCAATGCTGAATCCGTTTTTATCTTTATTTTCAAAGCCCTTGTTTATCTGATCAGATATATCAGTTTTCAAACTGTTAATTTTTGATGATGTACAAGATACAGAAGTGATTTCATTATCCGAGTTTCTGTTTATCTCAACTAAATCATCATATGTATAATCGGATTCTGATAAGGTATTCTGTATAGCGTCATTGATCATTTCAGTTGCACTGTTCTTGCACTTGTATACCGCTATATCACGCAGCTTAGTTTTAAGCTCATGATTAAGTGCAAAAAACATTGTAATACCTATGCAGATAAATATAATAAGTACTGCATTACGCTTTTTATTTGCCCTTTTTCTTTTGCGTTTAGCTCTCAATTTTTTTCTTACTCCTTTCACTTAAATAAAATAGTGATAACCTATTATATTCAGTATTGTAAAAAGAGTGAAAAAGCTATCAGAAATCAATCTGATAGCCTTTAATTACTGCTATATTCTATTTTCCGAGAGCCTCTTTAGCCGTTTTAACAATGTTATCATATGACAAGCCGAATTCTTTAAGCAGATCAACTGCCGGTCCAGAATGACCAAATTCATCATTTACTCCGATTTTAATGACCCTTGTAGGAAGACTTTCAGATACAACATCGCATACAGCCGAGCCAAGTCCTCCGATAACGCTGTGTTCCTCAACAGTAATAATTAATCCCGTATCTTTAGCAGCTTCAAGAATTATATCCTTATCAATAGGTTTGATCGTATGGATGTTAATAACTCTTGCGTTTATTCCGTCTTTTTTAAGTTCTTCAGTGGCAGTTAGTGCCTCAGATACCATAAGACCTGTTGCAATAATTGCTATATCGTCTCCGTCGGTCAGCTTAATTCCTTTGCCAAGCTCAAACTTGTACGTTTCCTTGTCATTAAATATTGGTGCTGCAAGACGTCCAAATCTCATATATACAGGTCCTTCGTGAAGAATTGCGGCTTCAACTGCGGCTTTTGCTTCAACGTCATCAGCAGGATTAATAATTGTCATTCCTGGAATGGTTCTCATAAGAGCAATATCCTCATTGCACTGGTGAGTTGCACCGTCTTCACCTACAGAAATTCCGGCATGAGTTGCACCGATTTTAACATTCAGATGCGGATAGCCAATGGTGTTTCTTACTATCTCATACGCTCTGCCTGCTGCAAACATTGCAAAGGTCGACGCAAAAGGTATTTTCCCTGTTGCTGCCATTCCTGCTGCAACGCCCATCATATTCGCTTCTGCAATACCGCAGTCAAAAAACCTCTCAGGATATTTCTTTTTGAAAATACCCGTTTTTGTAGCGGCAGCCAGATCAGCGTCAAAAACATATAAGTTTTCATATTTTTCTGCCAGTTCAGCCAATGCTTCTCCATAGCTTTCTCTGGTAGCCTTTTTAACTACTTCACTCATATTTTAACCCTCCAATGCCTTTAAAGTATTATTCAGCTCTTCCATTGCCTGATTATATTGCTCGGTATTCGGAGCAGAACCGTGCCATGAAACTTGATTTTCCATAAACGATACACCTTTGCCCTTAATACTTTTTTGAATAATTGCAACAGGCTGTTTTGCGATTTTTTCAGCCTCATTGAATGCGGCTTCAAGCTTATCGAAATCGTGAGCGTCTGTTTCAATAACGTGCCAGCCGAACGCCTCAAATTTTTCTTTGATTGGGTATGGCGAGCACACGTCTTCAATAGCGCCGTCAATTTGCAGACCGTTGTTATCGACAATTGCAACAAGATTATCTAGCTCTTTGTGAGAAGCAAACATTGCAGCCTCCCAAACCTGACCTTCCTCTATTTCACCGTCGCCGAGAATAGCATAAACCTTATAAGGTGCATTTGAGATCTTTCCGCTAAGAGCCATTCCGCATGCAGCTGAAATTCCCTGCCCCAGTGATCCCGACGACATATCAACACCAGGTATATGAATACAAGGATGGCCCTGAAGCAATGCTCCTATGTGTCTTAATGATTTCAGTTCATCAAGCTCAAAAAAGCCCTTATTTGCAAGCGTTGAATAAAGCGCAGGAGCGGTGTGTCCCTTTGACAGAACAAGTCTGTCTCTATCCTCCATATCAGGATTTTTAGGGTCAACATTCATCTTTGCAAAATAAAGATATGTCAATGTGTCTGCAATTGACAACGATCCGCCCGGATGACCGGATTTTGCATTATAAACGCCTTCAATTATACCCATACGAATTTTGCAGGCTTGTATTTCAAGCTGCTTTTTAATAGTAGCGTCCATTTTATCAATCCTCCAGATTAATTTACTTTTGAAAATATATAATCTATCACTGCTGCGATAGCATTTTCATCACATGATTCATTCAGAACTAAATCTGCAACTTCCTTTACAGCGTCAACAGCGTTTGCAGGGCAAATACCCAAATCAGCTTCAATCAGCATCTGAATATCATTGTTGTAGTCGCCTACTGCGACAATTGTATAATCATCAATATTGCACAGCTTTCTCATAGCTTTAAGTGCAGAACCCTTTGAATTTTCCTGAGGAAGTATTTCAAAGTAGTTTATATCGCTTCTTACAAAGTCAACACCTGAGAAGTTTTGCTTGCATACATACTCTTCAACTATATCAAGATTTTCCTTTGTATCGGCAAAGAGAACCTTATACCAGTTTTTATCGACATTATCAATATCGGTATAATTAGGTATGACCTTACAGATTTTAATATGATTTTCCTCAGTTGAGTTTATTCTTATAACATTGACTTTATCGGTCAAAATCTCACAGCCCAATTTCGGAAATTCATTTAATATATCAATAGTAATCTCTTTAGCAATAGGCGGTGTATAAATATCGTATATAGACTTTTGAGCATCAATATCATAAATCATACCGCCATTGAACATTATCATTGGAAAATTTACGTTAAAATATTCAAAGTATTGTGAGGTAGCCTGATGAGCACGTCCTGTTGCAATGGTAAACTTTCCGCCGGCATTCTGAAATTTTTTTATTGCGTCCAAATTCCCCTTTGAAGGGATTTTATTTGTAGGAAGGAAAGTTCCGTCCATATCAGTTATTAATAATACCTTTGATATATCTTCAAACATATATTTATCTTACCTTTTTCAGTATATTCTCAAAATATTCAGGAAGCTCGCAGTCAAACTCCATATATACTTCGGTCGCCGGGTGAACAAACCCTATTTTTTTAGCGTGCAGACATTGACCTTCTATTCCTTTAAAGGATTTTCCGTAAACGTCGTCGCCTAAAATAGGGTGTCCTATATATGACATATGTACTCTTATTTGATGAGTTCTGCCTGTTTCCAATCTAAATTTAAGCAATGAATATTTGTCAAAAGTCTCTAAAACCTCATAGTGAGTAACTGCATTCTTTGAGTTTTTATCGGTTACACACATTTTCTTTCTGTTTAATTTATGACGTCCGATAGGAGCGTTTACAGTACCGTTTTCATCGCTCATTCTCCCACAGACAATGCCCACATACTCTCTTTTAAATGAATGCTCTTTAATTTGCTTTGCCAAATTTGTATGTGCCTTATCGGTTTTTGCAACAATCAAAAGACCGCTTGTATATTTGTCAATTCTATGAACGATCCCGGGTCTTATTACTCCGTTAATACTTGAAAGGCGTCCCTTGCAGTGGTATAAAAGAGCGTTTACAAGAGTACCGTCCGGATTACCCGCCGCAGGATGAACAACCATACCCTTAGGCTTGTTCACAACCAACAAGTCATCATCTTCGTACACAATGTCAACAGGTATATTCTGCGGTGTAACATCAAGCTCTTTAGGCTCGGGAATATTTATATCAATAACATCATTTGTTTGCAGTTTATAATTCTTGCTGACTGCTTGAGAATTTATAAGAATATTTTTATCTTTAAGCAACTTTTGAATTGAAGAACGTGATAAATCATCAATATTATCAGACAGCCACTTATCAATTCTTGCCCCTGCAGTTTCACTTGAAACATAAAGTTTAAGACTTTTCATTTTAGTTATCCTCTGATTCAGTACTGCTGTCAATATTATTTGACAGCTCAGTAAGAATATCAATCTCGTCAGCATTATCTGCTTCATTAGGAGAATCACCTAATGAGCCAATAACGACTGAGCGTTTTTTACGATTTATAACTGATTCAACTATTAAATAAGCAACACAAAATCCAATTGCCCCTACAACAACACAAATATCAGCAAAATTGAATATAGGAAAATCCATAAAATCAGTACGAATATAGTCAATGACCTCTTTATACCTTATTCTGTCTATAAGATTACCTAATCCCCCTGCTATGATAAATGAAAGCATAACGACCTCAAGCTTCAGTTTAAAGCGTCCTGACGCTATAAGAAAAAGTACCAATATAATTGCAATAGTTGCAATCAATATCAGAAAAATCGTTTTGCCCTCTAAAATACTCCAGGCAGCACCGTCGTTTCTAACGTGCGTTATACTGAACAGATTATGCCCGCCAATACTGAAAGAATAAAACGTTTCATTCAAATTGATATTTGAAATAACAAAGTATTTAATACCCTGATCAATCAAAACAAGCATAACAATCAGAACAAGTGATAGAAAAATCAAATTTCTCACCTTTCCCTAGACAAATTTAGTCGATTACATTTTTATAACAGACATTAACTTGCAGTATTAAGGAATAATTGGTATAAATAATATTAAAATGTAATAATTAACATCAATAAATAAACAAAACATAAGTTGTCAAAATAATCTGACAACTTACGCTAATAATTATTATTTAGAAATAACACTGTGACATCTGTCGCAAAGTGTGGGGTGATCATTATGAGTACCAACAGATTCTGAGAACTTCCAGCACCTTTCGCATTTTTCACCCGTAGCTTTTACAACATCAATTGTAACACCGTCAAACTCGCCCTTGAATTCACCATTGCCGTCCTTAAGTTCAACCTTTGAAACAATAAAGATTTCAGGAAGTTCGCTTACAAAACCAGAGATTGACTCTTTCATTTCTCCGTCAGCATACAAGATAACGTCAGCTTCTAAAGATTTACCGATAACCTTGTCTGCTCTCTTTATCTCAAGAGCTTTTTTAACATCTTCTCTAAGTGCGGCAATCAAATCCCACTTGGCTGTAAAATCAGCATCTGACTTAATGTTTGATTTTTCAGGCATATCATTTAAGAATACGCTCTTGGGATTATCGCTTGCTGAATAAGGTATATAACTCCAAATCTCATCAGCAGTAAATGACATTATAGGTGCAATAAGCCGTGTAATAGCACTTAGTATTCTATACATTGCAGTTTGTGCAGCTTTTCTTGAAACCGAATCAACATCATCGCAATACAATCTGTCTTTAATAATATCAAGATAGAAGTTCGACATATCAATAACGCAGAAGTTGTGAATTGCGTGAAATACTATGTGATAATCAAAAGCATTATAAGCAGCGTTTACCTTGTCAATAAGCTCATCAAGCTTTGCTAATGCCCATTTATCAAGTTCAAATAACTCATTATCTGGAACGCCGTCTTTGTCGATATCAAAACCGTCTGCGTTTGACAAATTACCTAAAATAAATCTTGCTGTGTTTCTGATTTTCTTATAAACGTCAGAAAGCTGTGCAAGTATATCATTTGAAATTCTTATATCCGAGTGATAATCGCTTGACGCAACCCACAATCTTAGAATATCAGAGCCGTATTTATTAGTGATTTCAGACGGTTCAATTCCGTTTCCTAGAGACTTATGCATTGTCTTTCCCTGACCGTCTACTACCCAGCCGTGTGTGCAGACAGTTTTATATGGAGCCTCGCCGTTGCAGACAATTGATGTCAGCAATGACGACTGGAACCAGCCTCTGTATTGGTCTGCTCCCTCGAGATATAAATCTGCAGGAGCGTTTAGATCTTCCCTTTCCTCTAAAACAGCTTTGTGTGTAACACCGCTGTCAAACCAAACGTCTAAGATGTCCATTTCCTTTTCAAAATCTGAACATCCGCACTCGCATTTTACGCTTGCAGGAATGAAGTCCTTAGCGTCCTTTTTATACCAAGCGTCCGAGCCCTCAGCTCTGAACAAGTCTGAAATTGCTTTTATCGTTTCGTCATTGCAGATCGGCTTACCGCAGTCCTTGCAGTAAACCACAGGAATAGGCACTCCCCAGGTTCTTTGTCTTGATATGCACCAGTCAGAGCGATCCTGAACCATTCCTTTGATTCTTTCCTCGCCCCATTTTGGAATCCATTCAACATTTTCAATTGCCTTGACAGTCTCGTCCTTAAAGTTCTTTACAGAACAGAACCACTGCTCTGTTGCCCTGAACAGAATAGGAGACTTACATCTCCAGCAATGCGGATACTGGTGTTCAATATCTTCAATTGCGAATAAAGCACCTGTTTCCTTTAAATGCTCGGCAATTACCTTGTTTGCATTATCGGTTGTCAGACCCTCAAACATTCCGGAGTCCATTGTTAAAACTCCCTTACCGTCAACCCCGACAACAATTCCTATATCATCATACTTTTTACATACTTCAAAGTCGTCAACACCGTAGCCCGGAGCCGTATGAACACAGCCTGTTCCGCTTTCTAAGGTAACGTGATCACCAAGAATGATAGGAGACGGTCTGTTCATAAACGGGTGCTCAGTTTTGACGCCTTCTAAATCACTACCCAAGAACTTTGCAATAACTTCATATTTTTCAATACCGGCAGTCTCCATAGTTACGGGAACAAGGTATTCTGCCATTACATAATTCTCACCGTTTTCAGCTCTTACAACAACATAGTCGTAATTTGGTCCAAGACATATAGCCAAATTTCCAGGAAGTGTCCAGGTAGTAGTTGTCCAAATAACAAAGTATGTGTTATTTATATCTATTCCCTTTTCGGTAAAAAGTCCCTTATCGTCTGATACCTTGAACTTTACATAAATAGACTGACATGAATCGTCAGAATATTCAATTTCGGCTTCAGCCAAAGCAGTTTGACACTCAGGACACCAGTAAACAGGCTTCAAGCCCTTATATACATAGCCTTTTTTAGCAAACTCTCCGAAAACTTCAACTTCTCTTGCTTCAAACTCAGGCTTTAAAGTTAGATAAGGATTTTCAAAATCGCCTAACACGCCGAGTCTTTTAAACTGCTCCTTCTGATTTTCCATAAATGACAGAGCGAAATCTTTGCAGTGCTGTCTTAATTCAAGGGGCGGAATAGCACCGTTTTCTACTCCTATGGATTTCATAGCTTTCAATTCAATAGGAAGTCCGTGAGTATCCCAACCCGGAACATAATGAGAACGATAGCCGCTCATATTCTTATACTTAACTATAATATCTTTAAGAACCTTATTTAAAGCGGTTCCCAAATGAATATCGCCGTTAGCATATGGAGGTCCGTCATGCAAAGTATAATTAGGCTTGCCCTCGTTCCTTTTGATTATATCATTATAAAGATTTTCCTCATCCCATTTCTTGAGCATCTCAGGCTCTCTCTTAGGAAGGTTACCCCTCATAGGAAATTCAGTTTTAGGTAAATTTAAAGAAGTGTTATAGTCCTGTGGCATTTACAAAAAGTCTCCTTAAAAGTTTAATTGTTTTTTCCAAATTTCAAATCGCCGTAATGACCTTCATCTGGAGTATATTTATTTCCCTCATAGTGGAAATCATCAGTTGTATTGTTTTTAGCAGCAATTTCCTGAGCCTTATCGATAATAGCCTTGCTCTCTTCAAGCTTCTTTTCTCTTGCTTCCTTTTCAGCTATAATCTGCTCAACTTCGTCCTCAGAAATCTCAGGAAGCTCCATAATCAATCTTAGCTGTTTGTTATATAGTTCTGTAAGCTGAGCTTTAAATCTTGTAACCTCAACCTTTAATTTAGCAAGGTTTTCAGCTTCCTGCTCACTCTGGATCTTAGATGATTTAATCCTGTACTCAGTTTTCTCAGTATTTTCCCTGATTAAAGTCTCGCACTTAGCCTTGTGCTCACGAACGATCCTGTCACACTCTTCTGCACTCTGACGAGAAACAATTTCCTGCTCCTCACGAGCCTTGTTAAGTATTGCCTCAGCTTCAGCCTTGGCATCAGCAATAATCTTATGACCCTGCTTCTGAGCACCGAGCAAAGCCTCTTTTATTGCGTCTTCATCACTTCTGTACTCATTAATCTTTTCAACGAGTTTTATGATTTTAGCTTCGCTTTCCTGATTCTGAGCAACTACATCTGCAAAAGCCTTTGAAAGACCAAGAAGATATTCATCAACATCTTCAGACTTGTAACCAAATGTAGCTTTTTCAAAGGTTTTTTCAGCTATATCGTTTGGATTAATCATACTATTGCCTCCTAAGATATATTAATCATATTTTTTAATCGTTATGTGTAAACGATTTTTCCTTGACACTCCGTCAACAGAACTTAACAAAAATTTTCCGTATCCGCGAATGGAAAAGCCAACACCTTCACATATTTCAAAACTCGGAGAAAAAACTTCCTCATAATCAATAAAAACTCCGTTAGTTTTAATAAGTGCTGACGTCTTTTCCCTGCTCTTATTTATAGCTAATGCTATGACGCTGTCGGCTCTTAAAGATTGTACAGTACCGCATATATCAGAAAATTTTTGCTCCAAGGCAACATCTGACAAATCAAAACCGATTTCGGTCTTTACACCTATTCTACCGATTTTATGTACATTTTCAAGAATTAAAGGTAGTATTTTGTCAACTGAAAATACAATTGACTTTCCCTCACCGATGATTATATCGCCTATGCAGTCTCTTGAAATATTTAACGACATTAAACTTCCAAGTACGTCACGATGCGTCAAAACATCACATTTTCTATACGTAAAGGTCAATCCTTTGACAGGAAAATCATTATTATCAATTTCGCTGTAAGGCGGAAATACACCAAGCATGAGCCGGTGTGCTTCATCATACCCGCCGAAAAGTTTATAATTATCAAATTTCAATGAATCAAGTACCTGTTTCGCAATCTTTGATTGACGGCAATCTAAAAAGAATGAGAATTTTTCAGTATATTTCTCGTTGGCAATACTTACCCAGTCAAGTATTTTATCAACAAGCAAATGATCCGACTTCGATAAATTCCTT
The DNA here is from genome assembly GCA_947628615.1 of uncultured Clostridia bacterium. Lineage (GTDB taxonomy): Bacteria > Bacillota > Clostridia > Oscillospirales > Ruminococcaceae > UMGS1601. Next base: position 30,553 of record CANRAO010000011.1, on the reverse strand, counting down.
AAAAAAGAGCTGTTAAACTCTTTCATTAAAAGCTGTATCCGTTATTTTCTAATTCGCTCATTAAATCAACACCTGAGAATCCTACATTCTTAGGCATAATAGCAAAGGTTTTCTGAGCCATCATTTTAATGTCAGCGCCGTTAGCATAAGCAACACCTGATAAAAAATCAAGAATTCTCTTAGCGTCCTCGCTTCTTACCGTTTCAAGGTTTAAAAGAACGGTCTTCTGATCGTTTAAGTCATCGCCAATTGCCTTAACCTCAGAAAAATCTGTAGGTCTTGCAAGAACAATCTGCAGTGTTGTTGTGGCAGCTATTTTCACTTCTCTGTTTCTCCTGTCTCTAATTTCATCTGCAGTCATTTGATCTTTCTCGTAAATGGTATCATACCCATCAACGGTTTCGTCACTGCCGATAAAAAGATTCTTAAAGCTTTGCATAACACTCATTTTTATACCTCCAAATATTTTCTAGCCCCAAAGAGCTTTGTTCCTATTCTCACGAGATTAGAACCGTATTTGACGGCTTTAGTGTAATCTCCTGACATACCAACTGATAACACATTCATGTTGATACGATTTAATTTCTTTTGTCCTATTTCTATATAAAGTTCCTGCAGATTACCGTAGATACTATCATCAGCATTTATCGGCGGAATAGCCATCAACCCGTTTATCCTTACATTTTCAAACTCAGAAATTCTCTTAGCTAGCTCTAAAACTTCAGAACTTGAAATACCGCTTTTCGATAACTCATCACCAATATTTACCTCAATAAGAATATCCATAGTTTTATCATTTTTCTTAGCAAGTCTGTCAATCTCCTTGGCAAGCTTAAAGCTGTCAACTGATTGAATCTGAGAAACGTCACCTATAATATACTTGACCTTATTTGTCTGAAGATGACCGATAAACTGCACTTCACACGGCTTGTATAATTCCTTTTTTGAAAGAAATTCCTGAACCCTGTTTTCACCTAATAAATCAATGCCTTGCTCTATGGCAAAGTTGATTAAATCAGGTTCAACAGTCTTGGTAACAGCCATAATTCGCACATTATCATCAGAATCTCTGTATTTAGACTTACTATCTTTAATATTATAACATATTTCTTTATAGTTTTCAACCAAATATTCAAATTTTTTATCCCGAATTTGTTTCTGAGTCGGTTGTTGTTTCTGAGGTGACTTCATCAGTGCTGACCCCCTCTAATAAAATTTGATCGTACAAAAGAAGATAACTGTCGTCAGATGTATTTTTAGATAATACATAGTCGTCGCCTTCATATATTACATCAATTTTCTTAAAAGTTATTTGCTGCCCCAGCATTACATAAGCGCCCTTTTGCTTACCCTGAAATCTGATTGCCTCTCTCGGTACTTTAACACCGGTATATTCATCAAAAATCAGTTCAGCATTATCAAATCTGCTGCTCAGCACATTTTCATCAATTTCATTACAGCTTAGAATTACAACGCTATTATTAGTGCCGTCGATTGGCTTTATACTGTCAACCGTAACGTCATACACTTTATTAGATGAATTGAATCTTATCGACAACCCGTCGTTTATAAGAAACTTATTTGTGTTCTTAATTATGCCTAGAAACTTCCATTCATAACTTTTTAAAATTTTTCCTACTGTATTATCCGTAACCTTTGGTTTTATATCAAACAGCTTTTTCAGCTCGTCAGTCGACATATTATCTATATCGTCATATGACACCGAAGATTCATACCCATCAACAGATTTAACAAAGTAACCTGCACTGTTGGTATTGATACTGTCAACAGGATCTTCTATCTTAGTTTTTAAATCATTGATTTCCGATTTTATCTGATTTATCATAGGTTTGAAATTTGCTTCAGAACCGGTGACAATATTATATATATTCATTGTATATAGTAAATCGTCACTTTTAGAGCTTACAGACGAATAATCCTTTTGCTGAATCATATTCGTTACATTCAGATAATCATTTTTAATTTTACTTCTGAGTGACTCAGCCTGAACATAATTAGTTGTACCCGGACTCTGAGCTCTTTTTAAATCGGATAAAACAGTTTTCAGCCTTGACAATCTGTTTCTATAATAAATTTGATCACCATTGCTGTAAACCTTGGCAATAGCTGAATTTTCAGCGACCTTCAATCCGTCACCGTAGAGATAATTTATAACTCCGCCGCTGGTATTATCGTAATTTATAACTCTTTCATCACGCAAAAACATACCCTTGAAGGTTATATTTTCATTAACGGTATAAAGTACAGCTTCCTCGGTATCGTGCGAATTATTTATCATAAAGGCAATCTGACTTCCGACCATAATCAGTATAAAAACAGATAAAGCAACACCTAGAACTTTAACTGTAATAGAATTCATTACTACTGCGCCCCATAAGGAGCAATCCTCCTTTAACGTAGGTTATTTATAAAATATTAACTTATTTATCATCACTTGAATCAAGTAAATTAATAGGCTTAGCAGGTACAATTGTAGAAATTGCGTGTTTATAAACTACATTCTGCTTTCCGTCACATTCTAAAATTACAATGTAGCTGTCAAACCCGTGAACCAATCCCTTAAACTGAAAACCGTTAACCAGAAAAATCGTCACAGGTACTTTCTCTTTTCTTGCCTGATTCAAAAATACGTCCTGCAAATTCATTACTTTGTTCATATAATATCTTCCTTTCTATTTGAAAAAATATATTCACATAATTTTACTGCAACTTGCAATTCCAATAGTAAAATGTGAAAGTAGTCTACAGATTATTAACTATTATATCACAAATTTATACATTTGGCTATATATTTTTGTACTTTTTCAAATATTTCTACTAAATATTTGTATTTATCAACTTCGATCCAAAAAATCCTCTTATCCCGTCTAAACCAAGTAAGCTGACGCTTTGCATATCTTCTTGTTTCCATTTTTATTTTCTCAATGCAATCTTCAAGAGAAGCCTGACCTGAAAAATATGGAATAAGCTCTTTATACCCTATTGCCTGATGTGCAGTATTAAGCAACTTTCCTTTATAAATTTCCTCTGCTTCAGATAACAAACCGTTTGAAATCATAGCATCAACTCTTTTATTGATTCTATCGTAAAGCAGTTTCCTGTCTGAGAATGTAAGACCTATCATTGCAGGCTTAAACCTTGATTTCTCCAGACGGCTTGTCTTTTTATGCTCGGAAAGCCTTACTCCCGTTTTTTCATAAACCTCCAATGCCCTTATAACCCTAGGTAAATTGTTTTCGTGCACAGACAAAGCAGTAGTCTCATCTACTTCTAAAAGTTGTTCCCATAGATAATGGTTTCCCTTTTCCTTTGCCAGATTGAATAGTTTTTCTCTGAACTCCTTATCCCCTGTTGTTTCATCAAACTTAATATTGTCAATTAACGAGCTTATATAAAGTCCCGTTCCTCCAGCTAGAATAGGCAGTTTTCCTCTGCTTGCAATATCATCAATAGCACTGTTCGCAAGTTTTACATAGTCCGCAACACTGAAATTACGATCAGGCTCTAAGAAATCTATAAGGTGATGCTTTATTTCCTGCATCTCAGCATCACTGGGCTTTGCAGTAAGTATATCCATTCCCTTATATATCTGCATAGAGTCTGCTGAGACTACTTCTCCGTTGTACCGCTTAGCCAGTTCAACAGCCAACGCAGTTTTTCCTGAAGCGGTTGGTCCCAAAACAACAATAATAGGCTGCATAGACAATTAAAATTCTCCTCCAAATGTTACGGTTAGACAATACGCTTGAATTGCTTTTCTATTTCTTTTTTTGAAATCTTTGTAAACACAGGTCTGCCGTGCGGACAATACCTGATGTTTTCATCGTCAAATATTCTGTCAATAAGGCTCTGAAGTTCTATGTTGTCTGACTTTATGTTTCCTTTGATCGCCGCTTTGCAGGCAATTGAATGGTAAAGCTCATCAAATAATGATAAATTCGGATCCTGTCGATGCTCTAAAAAATTATGAGCAAGCTCAGTTATTATATCGGACGGATCAGTGTCTTCTATTACCACCGGCACTCCTATAACTTTAACGCTCGGTGCCTGAGCGTCCTCTATTATAAATCCGAATTTTTTTGCGTTTTCGAGGTTAGATATAATGGCGTCATATTCCTCATAGGATAATAATACCTCTGTTGGCTCAAACAGCATCTGCGAATCAAGATTGCTTGATTCGTTTTTTATATTTTCAAAAATATATCTTTCGTGAGCAGCATGCTTGTCGAATATATACATATCATCATCTTTTTCAACAACTATATATGTATTGAAAATTTCACCAATTACCTTTGGTTTTGACTCTTCAAACTCACTCTTTTCTTTCTCTAAGCGGTCAGTCTCACTTAAATTAGAGATTTTCTCTTTCTTTACAAAAGAAGAACTGTCAATAAATTTATAGTCATCTAAATTCTTTGGCTCTTCAGGTTTAAGTTTTGATATATCATTATCATTATTATCGTGCTTATCAAATTCAGTTAAATATTCAGGCTTTGGACACTCGACTTTGTTAAATTCATCAGCAGGTCTTGAATATGTTTTAATATGCGCATTATTATTTAGAATTTCATCTGTTTTTTTAACTGTATATGTGTTATCTTTACTGAAGGTCATAACCGTTTGTACGCCGCTGTCAGGTCTGCTGAATTGATGAAGCTCATTTTCATTAAAATGCTTTTCGCTTTTAAATTCAAGCTCTTTAGGTGAAGAATCCTGTAAAAGTGCATTTTTAACTGCAAAGTAAACACTTTCATATATCATTTTTTCATTTGAGAATTTTACTTCAATTTTTGCAGGATGCACATTAACGTCAACTAGATTAGGCGGAATATCAAGGCACAGCACACAGGCAGGAAACTTTCCAGTCATGATCTGATTTTTATATGCCTCCTCAAGCGAAACCATACAGGTTACTGACTTTACATATCGGTGATTGATAAAGAAATTCTGAAATGTTCTCTTTGCTTTTGCTTCCAAAGGTTTAACGGTGTAACCTTTAACAGTTATTCCGTTATAAGAATAATCAACAGGAATAAGAGAATTTGCAAAAGCCTTTCCGAAAACCGAATATATAGCCGAAAACAGCTTACCGTCGCCAGCCGTTACAAGCTCAGTTTTGTTGTCACGGATAAACTTAAAAGATATTTCGGGGTGCGACAATGCCAGCTTTGAGACAACGCCTGAAACAGCATTTCCCTCTGTAACATCTTTTTTAAGAAATTTCAGTCTTGCAGGAACATTGTAAAAAATATCTCTAATAACTATTGTTGTTCCGTCAGGACAGCCCGATTTTTCATTTATTTTCTCTTCAGAACCCTCAATAACATAATGTGTTCCGTAATCTTGATCTATGACTTTAGAAAGCACTTCGGTTTTAGAAACAGCACAAATTGAAGCTAAAGCCTCGCCTCTGAATCCGAGCGTCAGTATCTTATCTAAATCAGCTTTAGCAAAAATCTTACTTGTTGCATGTCTTAAAAAAGCCGTAGGAATATCCTCAGCAGATATTCCGCAGCCGTTGTCTGTGACTCTCATATATGTGCGTCCGCCATTTTTTATTTCAATTGTTATAACATTCGCACCTGAATCTATTGAATTTTCCAAAAGCTCCTTTATAACTGATGACGGACGCTCTATTACTTCTCCTGCCGCTATCAGTTCTGAAACTTCTTTTGACAACACATTTATCTTAGACATTTCTGCAGCTACGCTCCAATCATAATTATCAGATATAATTCAATATGTCTTTAATATAAAACCTGAGTTCCTCATCATTCATTTCGTCAATGTTTGTTTTTCTCAGCTTTTCAATTGCAATCTTTTCATTGATATCGTCCATACCGATCTGCATATCTCTTTGCACAGATGTATACGCATGACTTTTATTCTCTTTCTCAAAATCCTCAAGCAGTTCATTTGCTCTGCTTATTATCTTAGCAGGAAGCCCTGCCAGCTTTGCAACCTCAATGCCGTAGCTTTCGTCTACACCACCGCGAACAATTTTTCGCAGAAATTTAATTCCCTGATTAGTTCTTTTAACTGCAACACTGTAATTTTTTACTCCGCTTAACTCCTGCTCAAGCTCAATCAACTCATGATAATGTGTTGCAAAGAGAGTTTTACATCCCAGCTTCTTGGCATTAGCTATATACTCGGCTACACTTCTGGCAATACTAATGCCGTCAAAGGTAGAAGTTCCTCTGCCGACTTCATCTAAAATCACAAGACTGTTTTTTGTTGCATTTTTAACAATTTCTGCAACCTCGCTCATTTCTACCATAAAAGTCGATTGACCGGAGGTAAGGTCATCAGATGCACCGATTCTAGTAAAAATCTGGTCGACAACCGAAATTTTTGCATATTCAGCCGGCACGAACGAGCCTATCTGCGCCATCAACGTGATTAGCGCGATCTGCCTCATATATGTTGATTTACCCGACATATTCGGACCTGTAATAATATTCATTTTGTTTTCAGTCAAATCAAGATATGCGTCATTTGGAACAAATATCTCGTCCGTCTGCATAAGCTCTACAACAGGGTGCCTTCCATTTTTTATATCAATAACCCCGTCAATAGCAATTTCAGGCTTAGAGTAATTATTAGCAGTTGCAACCGAAGCAAATGAAGTTAAAACATCAATTAAAGCAAGTGCAGACGCTGTTTCCTGAACAACTGTGAGCTGCTTTGCTATGTAATCTCTTACTTCAACAAATATTTCCTGTTCAAGTGATATAACCTTATCATTTGCACCGAGAATAGTGTTCTCAGCATTTTTAAGCTCTTCAGTTATGTATCTTTCGCAATTTGTAAGGGTTTGCTTTCTTATATAGCTATCAGGAACTAAACCTATGTTTGATTTTGTTACTTCGATATAATAGCCAAAAACACGGTTATAGCCAATCTTCAAGGTTTTAATTCCTGTGCGTTCTCTTTCCTGTTCAGCAATATTATCAATAATGCTTTTTCCTCCGTGAATAATATTACGGAGCTCGTCCAGATTTTCATTAAATCCGTCTTTTATAACTCCTCCGTCTTTGGTATTGACAGGAGGCTCGTCTACAATTGAATTTTCAATAAGATTTGCAACATCCTCCAGTGTTGAAATCTTAGCATTTTCAGCAGTTAAAAGCTTAGCTGAAAAATTTGATAAAAGTCTTTTTATTTCAGGAAGCTTCTCAGCAGTTGCAGATAATGCCTTTAAATCTCTCGGGGTAGCAGTTTTATACATAACCCTTGTCATAAGACGTTCAATATCATAAATGCCAGACAAAGCTTCGCTTAAATTACCCAAAACAACAGGATTTTGAACAAGCTGTTCAACAGAATCAAGTCTCTGCATTATCTTAGTCGGATTTGTTAGCGGCTGATCTATGAATGTTTTGAGCAGTCTTTTTCCCATAGAGGTTTTATTTTTATCCAGCACCCAAAGAAGTGAGCCTTTCTTTTCTTTGTTTCTCAGGGTTTCGGTAAGCTCTAAATTTCTCCTTGCAGTTACACCTAACGTCATCAACGGATCGTTTTCATGCTTGATTATTTTGGTAAATCTGCCTATCAGCGCTTTTTGGGTATCATATATGTAATTAAATAATCCGCAGACTGAATTTACCTCAATACTGCTCTCATTTATTGAAAGTTCTGATAAATCTGAAACTGAAAACTGCTCGCATACTATTTCTCTGTTAGCAGTAATATCAAAATCAGAATCGTCAAGAATGTTTACGCTTGCTTTCAACTTTTCCTTTATAAAAGATGTTATTGCTTTGAGCATTAAAACCCTGTCATTCATCAAGACTTCCACAGGTTCAAATCTTGAAAGCTCATTTACAGCATCTGAAACTGCATCTTTTCCGCTGAATAAATAAAGATGCACTTCGCCTGTAGAAATATCAGTCATACATATTGAAATTTCTTTCTCATTGTAAAAAATCGCACTTATGTAGTTATTTTGCGTTTCATCAAGCATACTGCTTTCAATAAGGGTTCCCGGAGTAACAACTCTTACGATCTCTCTTTTTACAAGTCCCTTTGCCTGAGAAGGATCCTCAGTCTGCTCACAGATAGCAACCATAAAACCTTTATCGATCAGTTTTTTTAAATATACGTCGCAGGCATGGTGAGGAACACCGCACATAGGTGCTCTCTCCTCCAAGCCACAGTCACGGCCGGTCAGGGTGAGTTCAAGTTCACGAGATACAACAATAGCGTCATCAAAAAACATTTCGTAGAAATCACCGAGCCTATAAAAAACTATATGATTCATATAATTCTTCTTGACTTCTACATATTTCTGCATCATAGGCGAAAGCTTTGATACATCAATATCAGCTAATTTCACTTGAACTCACTTCCCTTTTATCCGCATATTTTTTGTAAATTAATGACAGCTTCCGCAGGTGGAACAGCTTCCTCCGCAGCTTGCAGGCTGTTCCTCAGGACAGGTCATAGGGTCTTCACCGTTTGCAGCCATACTTATAATAAAGTTTACCGAGTTTATCAGCTTTTCCACTTTCTCCTGAGCGGCAGTAAATTCAGCCATATTGGGATTTGCCATAATTTTGTTATAAACTTCTTTTAACTCAGCGTCAAGGCGTTTCATAGCGTCTGCGTCTTTTTCTTTCTTTTGCATCTCCTGATTGAGCTGCATTCTCTTTACATTGAAATCACCTATCATATTCTGAAGCTCAACGTCCTTATCATTTTTGATCTTTGCTTCCTGATACTTCTTGTATCTTTCGTCTTCTTGAAGAGCCTTTCCAAGCTCTCTTGCCATTTCAATAACAGTCATAAAAAATCTCCTTTAAAATCAATATATTAAACAATTTCCCCAAGCAGCGCCCAGTTCATTGCTTTGTTTATCCTGACATTTACAAAGCTGCCGATAAGCTCTTTACCGCCTATAAACTCGACAATAATATTTTCATCAGACCTTCCCTGAAGATGCTCGTCTGAGGTCCTGCCCTCTTTATCAACCAAAATCCTTAAAGTTTTGCCGACAAACCGTGACATCCACTCAACATTTACTTCACGGTGTTCAAGCAAAAGCTCTCTAAGCCACAAACCCTTTTGCTTACTGCTTATATTGTCTTCCATTAATGCAGCCTTTGTACCGCTTCTCTTTGAGTATACGAATGAATATATATTATCGAATCTAAATCTCTTTACAGCTTCTTTAGTTTCACAGAATTCCTCATACGTCTCTCCCGGAAAACCTACAATTATATCGCTTGTAAATGAAAAATTGGGTTTTTTACTTCTTGCGTAATCAATAATTTCTGCATACTCTTTAACAGTATAATTTCTGTTCATTTCTTTGAGAATTCTGTTACAGCCAGATTGCATAGGCAAATGCAAATGCTTGCATACCTTATCACATTCAAGTATTGTATCAATAAGCTCGTGTGTTGCATCTTTAGGGTGAGAACTCATAAAGCGTATTCTGAAATCACCGTCAATTCTATTCAGCTTTCTCAAAAGTTTTGGAAATCCATAGCCATAAGAATTTACATTCTGACCCAGTAATGTTATTTCTTTATAGCCGTCTTTTACTAAGCCTGAAACCTCGTCAAAAACCGCCTCGACCGCTCTCGAACGCTCTCTGCCCCTTACATACGGCACTATACAATATGTGCAAAAATTGTTGCAGCCATACATTATAGGCACTGACGCCTTTATCTTACTATCTCTAAGCTGTTTTAAATTCTCGTTTATATCGCTTTCCTGTTCGGAAATATTAAAAATGCGCTTTTTTGTATTTAAAACTTCATAAAGCATTTCGTAAAACTGATTATATGCAAACGTCCCGAATACTAAATCGACCTGACGGTAATTTTGTTTAATTCTTTCAGCAATATGCTTTTGCTGTGCCATACAGCCGCATATACATACAATAGTATTCGGTTTTTCCTCCTTCAGACGCTTAAATCTTCCTATATTGCCGAAAACTCTGTCTTCAGCGTGTTCTCTAACTGCACAGGTGTTCAAGATGATTAGAGAAGCATTTTCTGTACTATATGTAAACTTATAGCCGATTTTTGAAATTAAGTTTTTCAGCTTTTCGCCGTCAGTAGCGTTCTGCTGACAGCCAAAAGAATGTAAATAACAAAGCGGAGTATTATCCCCGTAAACATCAAGAATCAACCTTTTTAAATTATCAATTGAAAAATCTTTATTTATACAACATATAGTCTTATTTCCCAAAATAAAACTCCCTTTTAATTATATATAGTGTATTATAACATACAATAACAGTTATTTCAAGTAAAATTAATAATAATTTGAATTGCAAATGATTTTTTTCTGTGGTATACTTATTTATAAATTTAATGTCGCATAAAAATTGATATTGTATTATTTTGTGTTTATCAGCTATTACCTTTTTGCTGATTATTATTCCGAGGTGTAAAATGAAATATAAAATAGAGAGAAAAAATTGGGGCAGTTTCTTTACCGTTCCCAGCAAGGTTGTTTATGAGCATATAAAGCTGTGCAGCGGAGATTTTTTAAAGGTACTGTTATTTATTTTATCAAGCGATAAAAATGAAATAATCTCCGAAGATATAAGTATTGCAACGGAGATTTCTGCCGATATAGTCGACGATGCAGTTGTTTACTGGAGTCAAGCGGAAGTTTTCTCAGTGCTTAATGTTACGGTTTTAAAAAATTCTGAAAATCAAACCTTGAATACCTCTAATATATCTAATAGTTCTGATAAAACTTCTGAAACCGAATCTCAAAAAGAGTCAGTTGTTCCGGCTATAAATCCTACTGATAGGTCGCTTGAGAAAAAGAGCCACGTTAAATACTCCTCAAAGGATATTGCTGATATTGTAAACAGTCAAAAAGAAATTAAGGAAATGTTTTCTCAACTTGAAATTATTTTAAAGAGAGGATTACGCTTTACAGAACAATGCGGATATATTAATCTTGTTGAAAATTACGGATTCCCGATTGCCTCGATACTCTTACTTGTTCAATACTGCGAGGACATAGGAAAATCAAGTATAAGATACGTTGAAAGCATTGCAGAAAGCTGGTTTGAGCAGGATATTACTTCATACCAACAGGTTGAAGCTGAGATCATAAAAATGATGAAGTCGCACAAAATTGAAAATAAAGTTGCTAAAATATTCGGTATAACAACAAATCTCACTAAAAAGCAAAAGGAATATATTAACTCTTGGACAGTACTTGGGTATAATACTGAAATGATTCAGCTTGCATACGAAAAATGTGTTGACCAGATAAACAAGCTGTCCTTCCCTTATATAAATAAAATTATAATAAGCTGGTCGAAAGAGAATATTTTTACTATTGATGAAGTAAATATACATGATGCAAAATCAAAAAAGAATAATTCCAAGAAAAAATGTAAAGAAAATGAACATTCATACGATCTTGATGAGTTCTATGAATTTACATTGAATCACGTTCCTAAAATAAAAGGAAAGGATAAAAATAACAATAATGAATAACGACATATCGCTATCTGCTTTTTCTAAAGCGGCATCGGAAATTGAAAACAGACGTTCCAAAGCCTTTCAGACTCTTGAACTTCACAAAGAAGAAATCAGCAAAAAGGCTCCTGAAATTGATTCTTTGTACAACAGAATTTTGCAGACAAGCATAAATCTGTCAAAGGCTATAATTTCACGCAGTGAAAACATTGATAAAATCATTGATGAACTAAAAGAAAAAAATCTTGAAAACCAATTCAAGATTAAAATAATGCTTAAAGAATTTGGTTATCCGGAGGACTATTTAAAAGCTAAATACACCTGTCCTATTTGCAATGACAGCGGATATGTAAACGGCAGCAGGTGCCAATGTTTTAACGAGCTGATCAAGAAATATACTATAGAAGAGCTTAACGAGAGCTGTAAAATTGAACTGCATGATTTTGACGAGTTCAATTTGAATTTATACTCTAATCTCCCCGATGATAAATCGGGCATTATACCCAGAGAGAGAATGAATGAAATTCTTGATCAGTGCAGGAATTACGTTGATACCTTTTCAAAAGACTCCTGCTCATTATTTTTCTTAGGCAAAACAGGTCTGGGGAAAACCTTTATATCTTCTATGATTGCAAAGTCGCTTATTGAAAAGGGATTTAACGTGGTTTTTGATTCTATAAATAATTTTCTTATTAAAGCTGAGAATGACCACTTCGGAAGAAGCAACGGTAATACAGTTGAAACAATCCTAGATGCTGATTTGGTTATACTTGATGATTTAGGATCTGAGTTTTCAACCCCTTTCAATAATTCTACTCTGTATAACATCATTAATACCAGAATAAATATGGAGATCCCTACAATCGTCTCTACAAACTTATCCCTTTCAGAATTAAACGAAAAATACGACGACAGAATTATATCAAGGCTCACTGGAATGTTTACCCCATACAGATTTTTCGGAACGGATATACGTCAAGTTAAAAGACGTATGATGGATCAATAAAAATTAAGGTGAAAAGCAGAATTGCTCTTCACCTTTTTTGTTATTCTTTTTCAGCTTTATGGAAAACTTTCTTTCCTTTTTTGATAATTACAGATTCATCAAGGTTTAAGAACATCTTTGGTTCTAAAATCTTTTCATCATTTATTGATACTCCGCCCTGCTGCACGAGACGCCTAGCTTCACCGTTTGACGACGCAAGACCGCACTTGACTAACAGCGTCAGAAGACCTATACAGCCGTCCTCGTTCAAATCATCGGCGCTGATTTTAGTAGTCGGCATATCGTCGCTTACACCTGCACTTCCGAAAACTGATTTGGCGGCATTCTGTGCTTTTTCTGCCTCTTCTTCACCGTGAACTAGCTTTGTAAGTTCATATGCTAATATTTCTTTGGCTTTATTTAGTTCTGCGCCCTCCATAGTTCTTTCCATTTCCTCGATTTCCTCAATAGGAACAAAGGTGAGCATCTTTAAGCACTTTATAACGTCAGCGTCATTTACGTTTCTCCAGTACTGGTAAAAATCATATGGCGAGGTTTTATCTGCGTCAAGCCATACAGCACCCTTCTCAGTCTTGCCCATCTTTTTGCCCTCTGAATTGAGCAGTAAAGTTATCGTCATTGCATAAGCGTCTTTTCCAAGCTTGCGTCTGATAAGCTCGGTTCCGCCCAGCATATTCGCCCATTGATCGTCTCCGCCGAACTGCATATTACAGCCGTATTTCTGATATAGAACATAGAAGTCATAGCTTTGCATTATCATATAGTTGAATTCAAGGAAAGATAGACCTCTTTCCATTCTCTGCTTATAGCACTCGTGTGATAACATTCTGTTTACGCTGAAGTGCGGTCCTATTTCTCTTAAAACCTCAACGTAATTCAAGTCCATAAGCCAGTCGGCATTGTTTACAATAACTGCTTTGTCGTTAGAAAAATCAATAAAACGGCTCATTTGCTTTTTAAAGCAGTCAACATTGTGCTGAATGGTTTCTCTGGTCATCATCTTTCTCATATCTGTTCTTCCAGATGGGTCGCCTATCATAGCTGTTCCGCCGCCGATAAGAACAATTGGCTTATTTCCTGCCATCTGCATTCTTTTCATAAGGCAAAGAGCCATAAAATGACCGACGTGCAGACTGTCAGCAGTAGGGTCAAAACCGATGTAGAATGTGGCTTTTCCTGCGTTGACTAGTTCCTCAATTTCCTTTTCGTCTGTTAGCTGAGCTAACAGACCTCTTCTTTTTAGTTCTTCAAATAATGTCATTTTTCTTCCTCCGAATTTATTTTTTAAATCTTTACAGATAATTTACGTATTGTTTATTACACATAATCGATGAAATCGAATACTGATTTCACGGTTATCACCCCTTTCATATATATATATATATACATATATATAAAAAAATCCCCTGACAAAAGCCAGAGGACGAATAAATCGTGGTACCACCTCAATTTATCACAGCGTTAAACTTCACCATGAACTCATAACGCTTTAACGGGCGTAAGTCGAATAAACCTACTGCAATTTCAGAATATCGGCTCAAAGATGTATTCACAAATCCGTTATTGCTTTCTCACACCGACCGAAAGCTCTCTTAAAATAACAAGGATATGCTACTTGTTCTTATCACAGCCTTTAATTTTTGATATATTAACATATAAATTTCTTATTGTCAAGACCGATATACAAATTTATGTATTATAAAAAGTGCGGCGTTTATCATTACTTACCGCACTTTCTCAATTAGTATTAAATTTCAAAAATCAGCAGAACTGTTTTTTTATCTGCTCCAATGCACCCTTTTCGAGCCTTGAAACTTGAGCCTGCGAAATGCCAATGCTCTTTGCTACTTCAACTTGTGTTTTACCCTGAAAAAATCTAAGACTGAGTATATTTTTCTCTCTGGGCATCAGCTTTGAAATGGCTTCTTTCAAGGAGATCTCATTCAGCCAGCTTATATCGTTATTTCCGTCGCCTATCTGATCAAGAACAAATAAAGTGTCTCCTGAATCGGAATATACAGGCTCGTATATTGAAATTGGATCACAGATGGATTCAAGTGCAGTTACAACATCAGAAGTTTTAGCGTCAATTATTTTTGCTATTTCTTCAATTTTTGGCTCTTTTTGATTATCATTGATATATTTTTCTTTTGCTTGCATTGCCTTATAGGCTAAATCACGAAGCGAACGGCTTACCCTTATAGGAAAATTGTCTCTAAGGTATCTTCTTATCTCACCCAAAATCATTGGAAATGCATAAGTGGAAAATTTAACGTCGTAGTCTAGAGAAAAATTATCAATAGCCTTAATAAGACCTACAACTCCTACCTGAAATAAGTCATCGGGAGACTCTCCCCTTCCTGCAAACATCTGCAAAACACTTAATACAAGCCGAAGATTTCCTTTAATAAGCTCCTCTCTGGCTTTTTTGTTTCCCTCTTTGACCTTTTTTAAAAGCTCTAGCTTCTCAGATTCTCTCAAAGTTGGAAGCTCAGAAGTATTTACACCGCTTATTTCTACCTTATTAAATTGCATATTAATCTACTCCAACAATTAATTTAATATAATTATTGGCTGAGAGTTTTTTAATATACAAAAATCCATTGGCTTTCACATGGTCAATTTCTGGTAATAAAAATACCTGCTATGTTTAAACATAGCAGGTAGTCTATAAAGGAAGTATTAAAATGGAACTATTATTTAATTTCCAGTCTTCTTGATTCAGGCTCTGTTTTTGCTTTTTTAGGCAAATCAAGAGTGAGTATTCCGTTTTTATACTCAGCTTCTATAGCATCAGCGTCTACATTTGAAATGTCATATCTTCTCTCATATGAACCAAAAGTACGCTCTTTGCAAATATAGTTGCCGTCTTTGTCTTTATTCTCTTTTTCTGACTTATGCGTAGCAGACAGTGTCAGACAGTCTCCGTTTATATCAATGTTGATATCCTCTTTTGCAAATCCCGGCAGTTCAGCCTCAAGAACATATTTGTCTCCTTTATCACAAATATCAGTTTTGCAGGATCTCAAGTCGTGCGATGGCTTAGTGTTGAAAAAGTCCTTTTCAAACTCGTGAAAAACATTGAATAAATCGTAAGTGCTTCTTTCAAATGGTGTTAATCCGTATAACATAATAAATTCCTCCTTAAAATTTTCTTTAAATTTTTTCTGTTGTTATAATTCCTTATCCATTGGAATCACTTCTTTCCTTTCGACATCTACATAATAATGCCCTATTATGTTCATTATGTGAAATTTTAGTGATGAAAAGATGAAATTTAGCACTCTATTGACAAGAGTGCTAGCATATAAAATTTTTAGTGCTAACATATCTTCTCTAAATTTTCTCTTATTGTCTTTAGTATTCTCTTTTCAAGGCGAGATATGTATGACTGAGATATTCCGACAATATCTGCTACCTCTTTTTGAGTCATTTCCTTTTCACCTAATAAACCAAAACGCATTTTCATAATTTGTTTTTCTCTGTCATTTAATTTTTCAATCTCAATTAAAACAAGCTCGCGCTCTACCTCATTTTCTATTCCCCTTATTACTACGTCCTCATCTGTGCCTAAAATATCTGAAAGCAAAAGCTCATTTCCATCCCAGTCTACATTAAGAGGTTCATCAATTGAAATGTCGTTTTTGTATTGATTGGATTTTCTCAGAAACATTAGTATTTCATTCTCAATGCATCTAGACGCATACGTTGCAAGCTTTATATTTTTATCGACCTGAAATGTGTTTACCGCTTTAATCAACCCTATCGTTCCTATTGAAATCAAGTCTTCGATTCCAATTCCTGTAGATTCAAATTTTTTCGCTATGTATACGACAAGTCTTAAATTATGCACTATCAGAGTCTCTCTTCCTCTGTTATCGTTGTTTTTTATCTGATCGAAGGCTCTTTCTTCCTCCTCGGCTGAAAGAGGAGGAGGAAGTGATTCAGAGCCGTTTATATAATCTATATACTTCTTCTTTCTGTTGAATAAAATAGTGATCTTGCTTAGAACTTTATTAAAAAATAAATTTAATTTCATTTTGCCCTGCCCCTTAAGAGCATATCCCCTTTCCTACTTTATGTAATCTTTTTATTTTGTTCAGTTTAGCTTAATATACCAGGGTTAAATATTGCAGTCGACTCGTTTTCCTCACTGCTTGTAATTCCAATACACGCTCGTACTTCTTTAGCATTTCCGTCCTCGTCTGTTATTCTTATTCCCTGCATTGTCTTTATAGGTATAAGACCATTTGATGAAATCGTATTAAACGGTATAAGTCTAAATCCTGAATTTATGTTTTGATTTAAAAGCTCGTTATATAACCCAAAAAGCTCATTACTTTTACAGATAACAACTGAACGTCCGGAAAAGTAGTCGTATAACTTGTTCCCGGTATCAACTACACCTTTTAGAGTATAATCTCTGTTAAAAAGATTAAAAGAAACTGTATATAAACCTGTAAGGTTTTTTCTATTGATCAGGAAGTAATCAGCTATAGTCATTACAAAATACACTAAAATTGTGATCAGTATAAGCATTATCAAGGATGTATCAAAATAAACAGTAAAGTTTTTTACATATATCATTTTGCCTCCTGACAGCTTCCAGAATGCAAAGCAAAGACCTGAAAAAACTATGTTGATAAGAATAAATACCAACGAATACTTTATAACATCATATTTATCTTTTGAAAATCCGCAGATGAGAATTATCACAAACACAACTGCTAGCTTTAACAGCATTATTATATAATCATTAATCGGAATCAAAATTAAAAGCGCCGAAATGCCTCCTGCAACTGAAGCCAAAGCAACTCTTTTTGCATTAGTTTTAATATGAAAAACAAGGCTTAATACTTTAATGAAGAAATATGTAAAATAAATATTAGTTATGACTAAAACATCGGCATATATGCACTTCAACGAGTATCACCTCACGCTATGCTAATATTATAATCCAAGCCTTTTAATAAATATGTCGATTTTAAAGCATAAAAAATACACCTGCAAAAAATTGCAAGTGTATATTTTACTAGAAAATCAATCCTCAATAAAAACTTTAAAGGCCTTATAAGCCATATAAGTATCTATTTTTGAAGTTACTTCAAAAGGTGCGTGCATTGAAAGTACAGGAACTCCTACATCTATCACGTCAATATTGAGATTTGCTATATACTGAGCTACAGTTCCGCCGCCGCCCAAGTCGACTTTCCCAAGCTCGCCAGTCTGCCAGATAACATCTTTGCTATCCAAGAGATTTCTGATCCTTGCAACAAATTCAGCAGAAGCGTCGGAAGTTCCTGATTTTCCTCTGGAGCCGGTAAATTTAGTTACGCATACGCCGTAGTTTATTTTTGAAGCATTTCTGATTTCCAAAACATCGGGAAATGTAGGATCAAATGCGGCATTTACATCGGCTGACAAACATTCGGAGGAGGATATTACCTGTCTCGCATTTCCACTGAGTTTCTCAGCTAAATCATATATGAAATATTTTAAATACGAACTATTAAGACCAGTATTTCCGTCGCTTCCAGTCTCTTCTTTATCAGTAAGCACTGTAATTACTGTCTTATTTGGAATACAATCACAATCAAGAAGTGCTTTCAGTGCAGTATATGCACAAACGCGGTCGTCCTGACCGTAAGAACCTATCATACTTCTGTCAAACCCAATATCTCTTGCCTTGAATGCAGGTACTGCCTCTAGCTCTGCAGAAATAAAATCATCTTCAACTATTCCATACTTTTTGTTAAGAATATCTATGATGTTCAGCTTGACCATTTCCGATTCTTCATCGTCTTTGAATGGTCTTGAACCGATAAGAATATTCAGTTCCTCACCCTTGACGCCTTCGGAAAGAGTTCTTTTCATCTGCTGTGTTGCCAGGTGAGGAAGCAAATCGCAGACGCAAAATACAGGATCATCTTCACTTTCGCCGATATTGACCACTATCTTTTCATTCTTGGAATTTATTATAACTCCGTGCAGTGCTAAAGGAATAGTTGTCCACTGATATTTTTTTATTCCGCCGTAATAGTGCGTTTTGAAAAATCCTATCTCATTGTCTTCATATACAGGATTCTGCTTTAGATCAAGTCTTGGCGAATCAATGTGCGCCGCATTGATTCTGAAGCCTTCTGTTACATTTCCGCTTCCGATAATTGCAGCGATGATTGCCTTGCCTCGATTATTTATATATATCTTGTCTCCGGGTTTCAGGGCATTTTTGAAATCATATTCTACAAAACCGTTTTCCTCAAGAAGTCTTACAGATTCGCGGACAGCCTCACGTTCAGTTTTGGCAGCGTCTAAAAATCTCATATATCCTTTGCAAAAATCATCAGCCTTTTTGATCTCACTTTCACTCATTATAAGACCTGCATTTTTCTTTTTACTGAATAACTCCTTCTTTAAGTCTTTAGCCTTTGATTCTGACATTGAAATCATCCTTTCTGTTTTATCTGTAGAGTCTGTTATACTCTTTATATGCGCTTATAACTTTATTTATGTAGTGCCTTGTATCTGAATATTCACTTGGTATATTATCCAAATTCAAATTGTTTTCATCTAAAACCCCGCTATATAACCAGCCTCGTACCTGCGTCATCCCTGCATGATACGCCGCAATCGTCAACTCATATGAACCGAATTGCTTGTATAGATAATCCAGATACCATGTGCCGTACATAATGTTGTATTCAGGATTATACATATCTGAATATTTAAGACCTTTGTTATCGTCAATATTATTACTTACTTCTTCAAAAGCAATAGGCATAAGCTGCATTAGACCTACCGCACCAACGCTTGATCTAGCATCAGGATCAAACCCGCTTTCGGTTTTGATAACAGCATATATAAAGTTTTCATCTATATCATATTCTTCACTGTATTGCTTTACATATTCAGAATACTTTTTAGGATAAATGTTTTTCTTTAAAAAAGCCGGTATTGATTTGAATACTACAAAAGCAATTACTGAAAGAATTACTAAAACAACCAAAAAAACAGTTCCCCTATTCTTTCGTCTTGCCCTTATTGCCATGGTAAATCTCCTTAATATTCTTTGCCGTTAAAACAGCTTTTTCTATAAGCTCACTCTCACTGCTGTTGTTTACTATCAGACAGTCACTGTTTTCTCTGAAAAATTTCTCAGGAAACTGAGACGAAAATCTTTTTTCTGCTTCTATTTTAGAAATTTTATCTCGTTTAACTATTCTAGCAAGCCTTAAATCCTTATTAGCTATAACACTGACAATTTTATCGCAGCGTTTATTCAATCCACTTTCAAACAAAGTAGGCGCGTCAATTAAAACAAGCTCGTTACTGCCTATTTTTGATATGCGGCTGTTTATATCATCTAAAATGTACGGAAATGTGATTGACATTAATTTATCAAGCTCATCTCTGTTATCAAAAACTAAAGAACCTAACTTTCTTCTGTTCAAAATTCCGTTATCAATATATTCTTCTCCGAAAGCCGCCTGAAGCTCTGCTATACAGGCTTTCTTATTTTCCGTTATATCTTTTGAAATCAAATCAGCGTTTATAATATGAAATCCCAGTGACTTAAAAACGTCACAGACAGTTGTTTTTCCCGCACCGCTTTGACCCGTAAGCCCGACAATGTAAGGCTTCATTCAGTCACCCTCTTTAACTACTTTAAATCCGGAAGCACGGAGCATTCGGTTATATACGGCAAGCCCTATACCGTCCTTTGAAGGACATCTTGCAAATACCCTTTTTGCTCCGATTTTGTCAGCTTCTCTTAAAACTGCAAATATTCTCTCTGCCTGCTGTTCGCTGTTATTACCGTATTTAATTGACTTTATATCTTCGGAAGTATTATCATCATCAAAAATCAAAGCATATGTGTCAATAGAGTTACGCTCACTTACATAATTTTCAAAGAATTCAATTGAACCGTCAACCAGCGTAATATCTGCTTTTGGTGAATAATGCTTATATTTCATACCTGGTGATTTTACCTTTGCATCATTTGAAATAATCTCTAAAACGCCCTTATCAATTATCACATCAGACGCAACTGTCTTTAAATCATCAACAGAAATTCTGCCAGGTCTTAACAATCTGATTATATCATTTTCAAAAGAAATTACTGTAGATTCAACGCCTATAGAACAACTTCCGCCGTCGAGTATTGCAGGAATACTGCCGTTTAAATCGTCGAAAACGTGTTCCGCCGTTGTAGGACTAGGGCTTCCTGATAAATTTGCCGACGGTGCTGCAAGAGGTAATCCACACTCTTTAATAAGCTCTCTCGCAACCTTATTAGATGGCAGTCTTATTCCAACAGTGTCCAGACCTCCGCTTGTAATCAATGGAATCTTGTCACTCTTAGGCAAAACTACGGTCAAAGGTCCGGGCCAGAATTTTTCGCAAACTGTAATCGCAATTTTCGGAATACTTGTCGTAAGCTCTTTAAGCATACCTATATCGGCAATGTGAACTATAAGCGGATTATCAGCAGGACGCTTTTTTGCCATAAAAATTTTTTTAACAGCGCTTTCATCATAAGCATTAGCTGCAAGACCGTATACTGTTTCTGTAGGCATACCTACAACATCTCCGCTTTTTATAAGCTCTGCACAATAACGGATATTTTCCTTTGTAGGTTTTAAAACTTTAGTTTCCATAAAATGCGTTCTTTCCGATTAATTGTCACTATCCTGCATAGCAAGCTTTGCAGCCTGATCAGCAGTAGCCAATGCATCAATAACCTCATCCATATTACCATTGAGAAATTGTTCTAATCTATAAATTGTCAACCCGATCCTGTGGTCTGAAACTCTTCCCTCAGGATAGTTGTAGGTTCTGATTCTCTCAGAACGGTCTCCTGTGCCTACCTGTGAACGTCTGACTGCCGCAATTTCATTTTCCTGAGCTCTTTGCTGTTCCTCATACAGCTTTGAACGCAATACCTTGAGTGCTTTTTCCTTATTTTTATGCTGACTTCTTTCGTCCTGACATTCAACAACAAGACCTGTAGGCAGATAGGTTATTCTTACTGCTGATTCTGTTTTATTTATATGCTGACCGCCTGCCCCTGACGCTCTGAAAACATCTATTTTCAAATCAGTAGCTTCGTTGATTTCAAATTCGACATCATCAGCTTCAGGTAAAACCGCAACAGTTACAGTAGATGTATGAACTCTGCCCTGCGATTCAGTTTCAGGCACTCTTTGTACTCTGTGTACTCCGCTTTCATATTTTAGCCTTGAATATGCTCCCTCTCCCTGTATACTGAATGAAACCTCTTTAAATCCGCCTAGCTCTGTTTCATTTGCAGAGATAACCTCAATACCCCAGCCCTTGCTTTCAGCATACATAGTGTACATTCTGTAGAGCGTGTTTGCAAAAAGAGATGCCTCCTCTCCGCCTGCTCCTCCTCTGATCTCTACAATTACATTCTTATCATCATTAGGGTCTTTCGGCAAAAGCAGAATTTTAAGCTCTTCAGTTAAGGTTTCTTCCTGTTCCTTGGATTCCTCATACTGAAGCTGTACCATTTCTTTAAAATCCTTATCAAGTCCGCCGGCTTCCAAAAGCTCTACAGCCTCGTCAAATGACTCTTTTGACTTTTTATACTCTCTGAACTTTTCAATTATCGGCGTAATACTTTTATACTCTTTCATAAGCGACATATAAAGCGCCTGATCATTTACAACATCAGGCTCCATCAGCTTGTTATTAATTTCTTCAAATCTTTCCTCTAGCGCTTTCAGCTTTTCAAACATATAAATTCTCCTATAGATTTTTTTATTTTATTTCATAAATACTGCAAAAATGCTAGGTATCCCCATCTCTAATAACAGATTTTATGTTCTTTTCAGCTTTAGAACGTGCTATCATAAATTCACGTCCGCAGGCAACACACCTTAGCTTAAAATCCATACCCGAACGGAGAACAAGCATTTTATTCTCACCGCACGGATGCTTCTTTTTCATAATCAATATGTCGTTAATCCTTATATCCGTAATTATCACTCCAACGAAAAATCAATCATATTAATATATATTAACTCAAGAAGTTAGTATATCATATTCTAAACAAAAAAGCAAATAATCGTAATTATAAATAACAATTATTTTTCTGAACAGTAAACATCTGTAATTCTGATAGACCTCTATAAGGCATATTTAAGTAAACGTCCTCATAGAATTAGATATAAAACTTTCTATACGATATATTAAACATTATTGTCAGAAAAGTAAAAAACAAACAGTTACTTTGCGCTTGATTATTAAAAGCTCAATTACAAAGGAAGGAATGATAATTATATGAAAAACTATTTGCCTGAGGGAAAACTGATAAATACCAACACCAACAAAAGCTATTTAAAGTCGCTAAGCGCTTTGAATGAAGCAAAAGATCTAGGCATAATTCTTGAAGCAAAGGCTTTAATGTGCGACTGTGAACACAATATTATAGTTGATATTCCCGGTACAAAGGCAATAATCCCAAGAATAGAAGGAGCAATCGGAATAGACAGCGGCGAAACAAAGGATATTGCGTTGCTGTCAAGAGTCAATAAACCAGTATGCTTTAAAGTTACGGATATTGTAAAAGATGAAAATGACGAGACTATAGTTATTCTTTCAAGAAGATCAGCTCAAAAGGAATGTGTTGAAAACCATATTAATCTTCTTAAAAGCGGTGATGTCATATCTGCAAAG
This sequence comes from uncultured Clostridia bacterium, assembly GCA_947628615.1. Lineage (GTDB taxonomy): Bacteria > Bacillota > Clostridia > Oscillospirales > Ruminococcaceae > UMGS1601. Next base: position 7,369 of record CANRAO010000011.1, on the reverse strand, counting down.
ATCACTCATATAGAGCAATTCGGCTGCTTTGTTGACATAGGCTGCGGCATTTCTTCGCTTATACCTATAGACGCTATTTCCGTATCAAGAATTTCTCATCCCTCAGACAGATTTTACAACGGACAGGATATTTATGCCGTTGTAAAAGGCAGAGAAGGCGACAGAATTTTTCTAACACACAAGGAGCTTTTAGGAACTTGGTCTGAAAACGCTGATTTATTCGAGGTCGGACAGACAGTTGGAGGAATTATCCGTTCAATTGAGGACTATGGAATTTTTATAGAACTTACTCCTAACCTTGCCGGTCTTGCCGAGCCGAAGGATAACGTCCATATAGGTCAATCTGCAAGTGTATTCATAAAATCAATTATCCCTGAAAAAATGAAGGTAAAGCTGATTATTGTCGATGTTTTTTCAGACAATGAATATGACAAGTCAATAAATTACTATATTACCGACGGACACATTGACAAGTGGAATTACTCAACTGAAAATTGTCACAAGCAAATTTATACTGAGTTTTAAAATAAAAGCTAAGGAATTTGTTCCTTAGCTTTTGTTTACTGATCTTTGATTTTTTTCCGATACTGCAAAGCTGTTTGCTCTTGTTTATTATCTCCGAATTCATAATAAACTCTGTCTTTTAAATTATCAGGAAGATACTGCTGTTTAACATAATGATTAGGAAAGTCGTGAGGATATTTGTAATCTTGCCCCTTAACTTCTGCATCATCGCCGTCAAAGTGCATATTCTGAAGCTGTCTGGGTATAGCACCAACCATTCCCTTTTGAATATCGTCCATTGCCGAGTTGATCGCATTATAAGCACTGTTAGACTTAGGAGAAGTACATAAAAGAATTATAGCCTCTGCAATAGGAATTCTCGCTTCAGGAAGCCCAAGCTGCAGTGCGCTATCTACACAAGATTTTACAATAGAGACCGCCATAGGATAAGCAAGTCCGATATCCTCTGACGCCACTACAAGCAGACGTCTGCAAAGGGATGTAAAATCACCTGCTGTCATAAGTCTCGCCGCATAGTGAAGAGCCGCATTTTCATCGCTTCCTCTTATCGACTTTTGAAAAGCAGAAAGAATATCATAATGCTCATCGCCGTCTTTGTCATAGCGCATATTGCTTTTCTGAGTCAGCAGTTTTGCGTTTTCAAGAGAAATCTCCAAGCACTCGTTATTCTTATCTGCCGAAAGAACACATAACTCTACTGTGTTCAATGATTTTCTGACATCTCCTCCGCAGCCTGTGGAAATATAATCAACAACACCGCTTTCAAGACGCAACTTAACACCCATTTCATCTGCGATTATCTGAAAAGCACGCTTAACAGCTGGAACTACATCATTTGAACTTACCTGCTTAAACTCAAACACCGTTGAACGGCTTATAATTGCGTTGAATACATAAAAATAGGGATTTTCTGTAGTCGATGCAATAAGAGTTATCTTTCCGTTTTCTATATACTCAAGCAAAGACTGCTGCTGCTTTTTATTAAGATACTGAATTTCGTCTAAATACAGCAGTATACCGTTGAAGCCTTCAAATGTCTCGGTCTCTGCAATAATTTCTTTAATATCGGAAATTGAAGCAGATGTTCCGTTTAGTTTATACATTTTAAGATTTGTATTATCGGCAATAATTCTTGCAACTGTTGTTTTGCCTGTTCCGGAAGGCCCGTAGAAAATCATATTCGGTATCCGACCGCTTTCGATTATTCTTCTAAGCGGCTTATCTTTACCCAATAAATGAGATTGACCGACAACTTCATCAAGCGTTTTCGGTCTGATTCGATCTGCTAAAGGCTTGTTCACTGTCGGTCAACTCCTATGATATTTATTCTGATCACATTAATACAGCGGGTATTTCTTACAAAGCTCATTTACCCTTTCTCTGATCTCATCTGCTTTGTTTTCAAAATCTGTTGCAGTGAGATAGATACACTCTGCTATAATATCCATATCGTCCTCTTTAAGTCCCCTTGTTGTAACTGCAGGAGTTCCAACTCTTATACCGCTTGTGATAAACGGACTCTGCGGATCGTTTGGAATAGCATTCTTATTGACAGTAATATAAACTTCGTCAAGTCTGTTTTCTAATTCCTTACCTGTAATATTGAAAGGCTGCAAATCAACAAGAGCCAAGTGGTTATCTGTTCCACCCGAAACAAGCCTGAAGCCTCTCTTAACAAGACCCTCAGCCAAAGCCTTGGCATTTAAAACGACCTGATGCTGATACTCTTTGAATTCAGGCTTTAATGCCTCGCCGAAGCATACTGCCTTACCGGCGATAACGTGCTCTAAAGGACCGCCCTGCGTTCCAGGAAAAATGGCTTTGTTAAACTTCTTAGCAAGCTCCTCGTCGTTTGTGAGAATAAGTCCTCCTCTAGGGCCTCTAAGTGTTTTGTGAGTAGTTGTTGTAACAACATCGGCATACGGAACTGGCGAAGGATGCTCTCCTGCAGCAACAAGACCTGCAATATGAGCCATATCTACCATAAAATATGCGCCGACTGACTTAGCAATATTTGAAATTCTCTCAAAATCAATAATTCTCGGGTAAGCTGACGCACCAGCTACAATTAACTTAGGCTGACATTCCTTAGCCTGTCTTTCAATCTCATCGTAATCTATTCTCTCATCATCGCCAAGCTCATATGAAACAAAGTTAAAATACTTTCCGCTCAAATTTACAGGGCTTCCGTGAGTTAAATGACCTCCGTGTGCAAGACTCATACCCATAATTGTATCGCCCGGATTAACCAGTGCAAAGTAAACGGCAGTATTTGCCTGTGCACCTGAGTGGGGCTGAACATTTGCAAACTTAGAGTTAAAGAGCTTGCAGGCTCTGTCTATAGCAATATTCTCAACAACGTCAACACACTGACATCCTCCGTAATATCTTTTTCCCGGATAACCCTCTGCATATTTATTTGTCAAAACGCTTCCCATTGCAGCCATAACAGGTCCCGAAACAATATTCTCACTTGCGATAAGCTCAAGGTTTCTTCTCTGACGTGCAAGCTCAGCGTCCATAGCCTCTCCTACTTCTTTATCAAACTTTTTTACATAGCCGATTGAATCCATCATTTCCATAAAATTTTACTCCTTATCAATAATATAGAAATATTATATACTATATTTCATTTTATTTCAAGTTTTTTTATTTTATTTTTGTCGCTTGACAAATTTCACATATTATTTTACAATTAATTATCATCACTCTAAGAAAATAAAGGACGTGTATAAATTGAGCAATAAAGAATTTACAAGACAGGAAGCTTGGGAACTGCTGACCGAATATAATAAAGATCATTTTCACTTAAAACACGCTCTTACCGTTGAAGGCGTTATGCGCTATTTTGCAGAAAAATTAGGATATAACGACGAAGTGGATTTCTGGGGTATGGTAGGGCTTTTGCACGATCTGGATTTTGAACAATTCCCTGAAAAACATTGCATTGAAGAACAGAAAATCATGCGTGAACGAGGAATTGATGAAGAATTAATTCACGCTGTGGCAAGCCACGGTTATATGCTCACCGTTGACATCAAACCTGAGCACGAAATGGAAAAGGTTCTGTATGCAGTTGACGAGCTTACAGGACTTATAAGTGCAGTTGTGCTCATGCGTCCGTCAAAAAGTGTCAGCGATCTGGAAGTTAAATCGGTTAAGAAAAAATACAAAAACGCAAAATTCGCGGCAGGCTGTTCGAGAGAGGTTATTCAGCGTGGTGCTGATATGCTCGGCTGGGAGTTGGATTATTTGATTGAACAGACAATTCTTGCAATGAGAAGCTGTGAAAGCACATATGAGAACTTTCAACTATAATATAAACTATTTCATTTGTTTACAGGGTGAAGAATATTATGAATAATAAAGCTGTTATTGCAATGAGCGGCGGCGTTGACTCAAGCGTAGCCGCTTATTTAATGACAAATAAAGGTTATGAGTGCATTGGCGCAACAATGAAACTTTACAGCAACGATGATATTGGTATTTCAAATAAGCACACCTGCTGTTCAGCGGAGGATGTTGAGGACGCCAGAAGCGTTGCATATTTGCTTGATATACCCTACTATGTTTTTAATTTTTCAGATAATTTCAAAGAGAATGTAATAGAAAGATTTATATGTGCATATGAAAACGGAATGACGCCTAATCCTTGCATAGACTGCAACCGCTATCTTAAATTTGAAAAACTTTTTCAACGTGCAAAGGAAATAGATTTCGACTATGTTGTTACCGGTCATTATGCCCGAATTGAATTTGACAAGGAGAAAAACCGTTATCTCTTAAAAAAAGCTGTAGACAAGTCTAAAGACCAAAGTTATGTTTTGTATTGCATGACTCAAAAGCAGCTTGAACACACCATATTTCCGTTGGGCGAAATGAATAAGTCTTATGTAAGAAAAATTGCCGAAGACATTGGTTTAATAAATGCCGATAAGCACGACAGTCAGGATATATGTTTTGTTCAGGATAAAAAATACTATGATTTTATTGAACAGTATACAGGAAAATCCTATCCTGAAGGCGATTTTGTCGACTTAAACGGAAATATAATAGGAAGACATAAAGGTATAATTCGCTATACTATAGGTCAGCGCAGGGGTCTGGGAGTTTCCTTATCTAACAATCCTACTTTTGTTTTAGCGGTCAATCCGAAGGATAACACCGTTACACTCGGCAGAGAAGAAGATTTATACACAAAAACGCTTACTGCAAAGAATATCAACCTTATATCAACAAAAAAAATAAAAGTTCCAATACGGGTTAAAGCAAAGGTTCGCTACCGGCAGGCAGAACAATGGGCAACAGTAACTCAGCCGGATGATAATACTTTGAACATTGAGTTTGATGAACCGCAGAGAGCTGTAACAAAAGGTCAGGCAGTTGTTTTATATGACGATGATATTGTTGTAGGCGGAGGAATTATTCAGTAATAAGTTTTATGTTAAGTCATCTAATCTTAACGCTTGAAAACATACGGAACTTATGCTATACTATAATGCAATAGACGATTTTACGGAAGGAGTTAATAATATGCCAATAAGAATACCAAATAACCTTCCTGCCTTTTCGGTTTTTGAAGAGGAAAACATATTTGCTATTCCTGACGACAGAGCAGAACATCAAGACATTCGACCTTTGGGAATTGCTATAGTCAATTTAATGCCTAAAAAAATTGAAACCGAAACTCAGTTTTTAAAGCTGTTGTCAAATACTCCTCTGCAGGTCAATATAGAGCTTGTTCAGATGGCTTCTCATAAATCAAAGAACACGCCGATGGAACACTTACTATCGTTCTATAAAACCTTTGACGACATTAAAGACAATAAATATGACGGAATGATAATTACCGGCGCACCGATTGAACAAATGGACTACGAGGACGTTGATTACTGGAGTGAGCTTTGCGAAATATTCGAGTGGTCAAAGACAAACGTATATTCAACAATACACGTTTGCTGGGGCGCACAGGCAGGACTTTACTACCACTACGGAATACCTAAATATCCTCTTGAGAAGAAAATGTTCGGTGTGTTTCCGCATAAGGTCCTGCACCCTAAGCATCCTCTTTTGAACGGTTTTGACGACGTTTTTTTAGTTCCTCACTCAAGATATACCGAAGTCAGAAAAGAGGATATTGAAAAGGTAAAAGAGTTAACAATTTTAACTGAATCTGATATAAGCGGTGTACATATCGTTGCAGATAAAACGGACAGGCAGTTCTTTTTGACTGGACATTCAGAATACGATAAAAGAACTCTGGCAAACGAATATAAGCGTGATATTGAAAAGGGACTTAATATAGACATTCCATACAACTACTTCCCTAATGATGATCCTAATAACAAGCCTGTTCATTCTTGGGTCTGCCATGCAAATTTGATGTTTTCTAACTGGCTTAACTATCTGGTATATCAGGCAACGCCTTTTGATTTAAACAACCTTGAAAAGATTTAGTTACACAAAAAGCTCCCGACAGTATCGGGAGCTTAATTTTATCCTATTTTTCTTGCCTTATTAGCTCTGTGAATTTCAGGTGCTTCACCTTCATTTACACAAGCTTCATTTATTACTATGCTAACTATATCGCCGTCAGACGGCGCTGTAAACATAACGTTCATCAATATTCCCTCAACAACAGCACGAAGTCCTCTTGCACCTGTTTTCTGGGCAATAGCTTTTTTTGCAATTGCAGTTTTTGCTTCCTCAGTGAAAACAAGCTCAATGTTATCATAATCAAACAGCTTTGTAAACTGCTTTATAAGTGAGTTTTTCGGCTGGGTGAGAATTTTTACCAAAGCGTCCTCGTCTAAATCATTCAGCACTGTTATAACAGGCAGTCTTCCGACAAGCTCGGGAACCAGACCGTACTTAACCAGATCCTGCGGTTCAACCTTCTCAAAAATATTATAGTTTGTTTTGTCATTGCTCTTTTTTATTTCACTTCCAAAACCAAGAGACGACCTATCTGTTCTTTTATTGATGATCTTAGAAAGACCGTCAAAAGCTCCTCCGCAGATAAATAAGATGTTCTTTGTGTCTATTTGTATAAATTCCTGATGCGGATGCTTTCTTCCGCCCTGAGGAGGTACATTAGATACGCAGCCCTCTATTATCTTCAAAAGAGCCTGCTGTACTCCCTCTCCGCTTACATCTCTTGTTATTGAAGTATTTTCGCTTTTTCTGGCTATCTTATCTATCTCATCAATATAAATTATTCCCTTTTGAGCTGCCTCAATATCATAATCAGCCGCCTGAATAAGCCTTGTAAGAACATTTTCAACATCGTCTCCGACGTAACCAGCTTCTGTCAATGTTGTTGCGTCAGCTATTGCAAAGGGTACATTGAGAATTCTTGCAAGCGTCTGAGCCAACAGAGTTTTTCCTGTTCCGGTCGGACCTAAAAGAAGTATGTTGCTTTTTTGTATTTCAACATCATTATCGTCATTTTCTTTATTGTTTAAAATTCTTTTATAATGATTATAAACAGACACTGCTAAAGAAATCTTAGCGTCATCTTGACCTATAACATACTGATCCAAAACATTTTTTATTTCAATAGGTTTGGTAAGAGTAAAATCCTTTTCATCTGTTAGATCCCTTTTTGATTTAACAGAATTGCTTTTTCTCTCATTGCGGCGGGCAACATCACCCTGCTCTGCCATAATATCATAACAGAACATTACACAGTTGTCGCATATATGCACATCGCCTGCCGAAAATAAATTTCTTACCTGATTTTCAGCCAAACCGCAAAAATTACAAATTTTCAAACCGTCCTTGTTAGGCATAAGCACCGTCCTTATCTCTTTGTAATAACCTTATCTACCAATCCGTACTGCAT
>CANRAO010000010.1 GCA_947628615.1 uncultured Clostridia bacterium | reverse complement strand
TACGGAAAAATCGACCATGAAGATCACAAAGGCTTCATTAAGCCGGGGTACGGCTACATTATGGAATTCTATGTGAAGCCGGAGTATCGCCGCAGAGGTTATGGCCGGGCGATGTACCGGCGGATGGAATGGATGTTTATCAATGACGGCGCGGATAAAATGTATCTGACTGCTGATCCGGTTACAGGAAGACCATTTTGGGAAGCAATGGGCTTTTTAGCGACAGGCGAGTTGTCGCCGGAGAATAAGATGGAAATATATGAAAAGTCCGCATCGTTCGATTGGAGTGGGAGAGAAAAGCTCATGCCGCTTACTGAAGAAGCCGCCGCAGAAATAGGCGGCGATCAGGGCGGCACTGGAGCATTTTAGGATGATATAACCGTATACGCATAGCAAAGGAGAGATTTATGATTCAAATGAAATTTGTAAACAAGGAACCAATCAATAAGGGCTGGTCATGTGATCGGAAATATTGCGCAACGACCTCTGACGGTACAAAATATCTTTTACGGATTACGCCCAAAGAGAAAAGCGCAAGTCGGGCGGATATGTTTCGTATGCAGCAGGAGGTTGCGGCTCTTGATGTGCCCATGTGTAAACCCGTTGAGTTCGGCGCCTGTGAGGATGGTGTATATACGGTTCAAACATGGATTGACGGAGATGACGCAGAGAGTGTGATTCCTTTCTTGGCGGATACCGAGCAGTATGTATATGGGTTGGAAGCTGGACGTATTTTGCGGAAAATCCATTCGATACTGGCTCCGGAAACGCAGGAGGACTGGGAAAGCCGTTTCAATCGGAAAATGGACGGCAAAATCCAGAAGTATATGGAGTGCCCGATCCATTATGAGAACGGACAGGCGTTCATCGACTATATACGGGAAAACCGCCATTTGCTGAAAGACCGGCCGCAGGTTTTCCAGCATGGCGATTATCACATCGGCAACATGATGATCGACCGGGACGGAAAACTGAAAATCATTGATTTTGACCGGTATGATTTCGGCGATCCGTGGGAGGAATTTAACCGTATCGTATGGTGCGCTCAGAAGTCGCCGCTTTTTGCGTCCGGCATGGTGAACGGTTACTTTGACGACGATGTTCCGCTGGAATTCTGGAAGTTGCTCGCCCTTTATATCGCGAGCAACACACTTTCTTCCGTGTATTGGGCAATCCCCTTCGGACAGGATGAAGTAAACACCATGCTGAACCAGGCGAAAGATGTTCTGCATTGGTATGATAATATGCGCAATCCGGTGCCGACATGGTATTTCAAAGGATATTATCTGCAATCTATTGATGGGATTACGTTCAAGCTGAAAAGTGCTTTTGACTTCAGCTTTCTGAAAGAGTACGGAACGGTATTCAAAGTATTTGATGATCAGGATTCAGGAAATATCTGTTTTGGAATGGAAAAGGACGGACAACGTTACTTTGTCAAATTTGCCGGTGCTCCTACGGAACAATATGGAGGCGACCCTGCGAATGCAGTTGCCAGATTGAAAGCTACATTACCGGTTTACAGAGATTTGCAGCACAAGAATCTGATCGAATTTCTTGAAGCAAAGGATTTAGGTGGCGGCTTTATCATGGTCTTCAAATGGGCCGCCGGAGACTGTATGGGAGTTATGTATCCGGCGTCGCATCAGCGGTTCATGCAGCTTTCCTCCCATGACAGGCTCTGTGTGTTCAGCGACATACTGGATTTCTTTGAGTATATTGCCTCACAAAATTACATTGCCATTGACTTTTATGACGGCTGTATCCTGTATGACGTTGAGAATGGTAAAACAACGATTTGCGATATTGACTTTTTCCGCAAGCAGCCATGTATCAACGATATGGGACGAATGTGGGGCAGCTCTCGCTTTCAGTCGCCGGAGGAATATCAGCTCGGGGCCTCCATTGATGAGGTTACAAACGTCTATACCCTCGGAGCCACAGCGTTTGCTCTTTTTGGGGACGGAGACCGCACACGGGAGAAATGGCAGCTCAATGACAATCTCTTTGATGTCGCCACAAAAGCTGTGAGAGATGAACGAACCGAAAGGCAGCAATCGATTAGCCAGCTAAAAGAGGAATGGGAGGCGGCACAGGCACAATAATGAAAGCTATCGCATTTTGCGGACTTGCGTGCTGAAAGTAAAGGTTGTGCGGGTTGTCAAGACGGAGGCTGTGAAAGCCACGGCTGGTGAAAAAACTATAACTGTTGTAAAGAAAAAGGAGTGAACGGCTGTTGGGAATGTTCGGATTTTCCTTGTACCGGATGTATGCTTGATAAACCCCGTATTCGTGATTTTGCAGAGTTTGCGAGAAGATATGGTGTAGAGGAACTTGAAAAATACCTTCTTAGAAATAAGGACAAATGCATTGTTTATCACTATGTGTGGTAGGGCGCAGAAAAAGAATAAATACGGCGAGGGTTATGGATGGAATAGCACTGTATTTACAACAGTAGAGAATTTTTGGTATACACGTTCATTTACCTTACCTCACCTCGATCCCATCGAAAGCTATGCTTTGATTAAGAAGCAGATTCTAAAACTGAACCCACAGGCAAAGCGGAAAGTAATCGATAAGTTTATTCGTGGATAGGAATGGGTGTGAAACTTCATGTGCGGATGGCATATGTGGAGTGCGCAGTATTGATGTCAAGTGATAAATAATTTTTTGCGGAGGAGATAGACCTATGAACGGAAAACTTAGAAATATGACAAGCTTATACTTAAAAAAGGACGATAGTTTACTGCTCTTATATAGAATTGGTTCTAAAGTTATAGATCCTTCATATACAGGCTCGGCAGGCGGCCATTTTGAAAAAGATGAACTTAATGACGCAGAGACTTGTGTTTTAAGAGAATTATATGAAGAAACAGGACTTACAGAACAAGACATTTCAAATTTATCACTTCGCTATATTACGCTTCGACTAAAAAACGGTGAGATACGGCAAAACTATTACTTTTTTGCCGATTTGCTCAATGAAAATAAAGTTGTAGTCAGCAATGAGGGAAAACTAAAATGGTTTTCAATAAAAGATTTGATTGAAGTTGTACCTGAAATGCCGTTTTCTGCACAATATGTCATTTCGCATTATGTCAAAATTGGAAAAGATAACGAAAAACTGTATGGAGGTATTGCAACGGAGAGTGGAGTTAAATTTTCGGAAATGCGAGAGTTTTGATGACAAAAAGATAGAAAGGATAAAAACATGAAGATTGACCGACTTATTGTAGTCACAATAAGGAGTATTTCTATTTATAAGTAACTTTACACCTCTTTTATTATTCAATTATTGAATCTGTATTATAACAAGATGTGCTGAAACAGGTCTGGTTCCTCCTGCAGCAGGTGTAATTGTAAGTGCTGTTGAGTTTCCCGAAGGGTTTTGTACGGTCAGAGTGGAATTGATCACAGTTGTTTCCACAATAGCCATACCTACAATCTGCGACGTACCTGTTGCTCTGCCTGATACGGTGTAATCTAAATCGGCACCGTTTAAAGTTAGTATTAATTGACCTGCTTCAGATACGCTTACCTGGAAAAATACCTGATAAGTGCCGATCTCAGCCAGAGTAAAAGAGCTTGCACCTGCACGTGCAATACCTGAACCGCTGTTAGGGCCGTCCTGCGGAAAATCTACATCTGTACCAGGTGCAACAGTGTCTGAGTTATCAGCAGGCATTAATGCATAGAAGTCAGCAAAATTAAGCACGCCTCCTGTTCCTGTTGCCCCTGTCTCGCCTGTAGCACCAGTTGCCCCAGTAGGTCCAACTGGTCCGATATCACCTGTAGCACCAGTCGCTCCGGTAGGTCCAACTGGTCCAATATCACCAGTAGCACCTGTCGCTCCAGTAGGTCCAACTGGTCCAATATCACCAGTAGCTCCAGTTGCCCCAGTAGGTCCGACTGGTCCAATATCGCCAGTAGCACCTGTTGCCCCAGTAGGTCCAATTGGTCCAATATCGCCAGTGGCTCCAGTTGCCCCAGTAGGTCCAACTGGTCCAATATCACCCGTAGCCCCAGTTGCCCCAATAGGTCCAGTTGGTCCAATATCACCAGTAGCTCCTGTTGCTCCAGTAGGTCCGACTGGTCCAATATCGCCAGTAGCGCCTGTCGCCCCAGTAGGTCCGACTGGTCCAATATCGCCAGTTACACCAGTCGCTCCGGTAGGTCCGACTGGTCCAATATCGCCAGTGGCGCCAGTCGCCCCAGTAGGTCCGATTGGTCCTGTCTCGCCAGTGGCACCTGTCGCACCTGTAGGTCCGATTGGTCCTGTATCACCAGTAGCACCAGTCGCTCCAGTGGGCCCCACTGGTCCAATACTGCCAGTATCACCAGTTGCCCCAGTAGGTCCAATAGTTCCCGGAGAACAGTATATAGTGAATGGACAACTATTGCAGCAAGGGTTTGGTTTGCAATTTTTATTTAAATCATCTTTACACTTGTGATTATTATTTGAATTATTATATCTGTTCATCATTATCACTCCGAAGAAATTAAAGATACTTATTTTATAGTATGTATTCTCTCTTGATAGTGACACTAAAAAAGATGCACACCAAATTTTGATGTACACCCTTTATACTAACTGATAAAAATTAAATCTCACTGCGATTTTCAAGCGCTTTGAAAAGGGTTACTTCATCAGCGTATTCCAAAATTCCGCCGATAGGAAGCCCAAACGCTAGCCTTGTAACTTTTATTCCGAGAGGCTTTAGAAGCCTTGAAATGTACATTGCAGTTGCTTCGCCCTCAACGGTGGGATTAGTTGCCATTATTACCTCGGAAATCTCTTTATTGTTCACTCTCTCCAGAAGCTCTTTTATCTTTATGTCGTCAGGGCTGACGTTGTTAATAGGGGAGATAAGACCGTGCAGAACATGATATACACCCTTGTATTCTCTTGTTCGTTCAAAGGCTGTAATATCCTTGGGACTTTCAACAACGCATATAGTTGTTTTGTCACGTTCTAAATCATCACATATTGGACAGATCTCCTTGTCGGTGAGGTTCTGGCATATTCTGCACATATGAACTGTACTGTGAGCACGAATTATTGCTTCGGAAAATTCTTTAGCTTCCTCCTTGCTCATAGACATAACAAAATATGCAAGCCTTTGTGCTGTTTTCATACCTATTCCCGGGAGCTTTGCAAACTGCTCTGCAAGCTCAATTAACGGAAGTGCATTAGCTTCTGCCATTAGAATAACCCGGGAAGAGATACGCCGCTTGTTACCTTGGACATTTCCTCTTCGCTTTCCTTTTCTATATTGTTGATTGCCTCGTTAAAGGCACTCATAATGAGATCCTCAAGCATCTCAACATCATCAGGATCAACAACCTCAGGCTTTATTTTAAGCGATTGTACAGTTCTGTTGCCCATAACCTCAATCTCAACAGCTCCGCCGCCGACAGACGCTTTAAAGGTCTTTTCGTCGATCTCAGACTGAACTCTTTGAATATCCTCCTGCATTTTTTGAGCCTGCTTAATCATCTGATTCATATTTTGCGGTCCGCCGCCCATGCCGGCAGGTAATCTTGCTTTCATAATACTCCTCCAAATATAAATTATTTTATTTCTAAATCAATGTTTGCACTTTTTGCTTTGTCAATAAGTTTATCAATAGGTCTTGAAGTTGTAATCCCGGAATGATTTTCCGTGTTGGGATTTGCGGTTAAGTTTTCACTTGTATCCATAGCTTTTACCGATACTGTGAATTTCCTTCCGAAGAAATCAGTTATAACTCTGTTTACATTAGAAATCTGCAGTTTAAACATCTTTAAATCAAAAGCGTCCTTGACAATAATTAAAATCATATTTTCATAGATAAACGCCTTTGACTTCGACAAAAATCCAACTGCCGCAGGACATTCACTCCTGAACCTTTCAACAACCTCGTCCCAGCAGTCTAGAGGAACGAAATCCTTTGTTGAAACCTTTTTCTTGGGAATATTCGCAGACTGCTCTTTAACAGCGTTCTGAGTGTTTTCCTGTGCCATTTCTTCTTGTCTATCAGTTGTCGTTTTGATATTTGCTGAAGTATTTTGTGGCGTTTTATAGGCTGTATTTTCAGGTTCTTTATTACTAATAGCTTCAGGTACAGGATTTTTATCATTTGTATAAGACGTACTTGGTGTATTTGAATAACTATAAGAAATACTTTTGTTTGAGCATAGCTTGACCATACACATTTCAAGTTCTATTCTTTTAGAAGCTGCCTTAGCAAGATTTTCATTGCAATCGCTTAAAACCTCGATTTTTTCAAGAATATTACCCATATCGGTTTTGTTTGCAATAGTTTCCAGTCTATTGTATTCATCGGGCAGGCACATTACCATATCGTTTTTTGGAACTGCTTTTATAAGCATTAGATTTCTCATTTGCTCCAAAAGCTCATTGCACAGCCTTGTCATATCCTTTGCCATATCGTAAAGAGACGCTATGGTCTCCATAACTTCTGTTATATTACAGGCGAAAATACCTTCAAGAATACTGAAAAGATAATCTCGACCTGCAATTCCTGCTGCGTCTGAAACGGTTTTTAAATCGACAATATCAGAATACGCTATGCACTGGTCAAGCAAAGATAAAGCGTCTCTCATTCCTCCGTCAGATATTTTTGCTATCAGGGTAGCGGCGTCATTGTCAAGATTTATGTTTTCCTTACTTGCTATTAACTCAAGCCGTGAAACTATATCCTCAACTTTTATTCTTCTGAAATCAAAGCGCTGACAGCGTGAAATAATAGTCGCAGGTACTTTGTGTACTTCGGTCGTTGCCAGAATGAATATGACGTGCGAAGGGGGCTCCTCCATAATTTTAAGCAGTGCGTTGAAGGCATTGATCGAGAGCATATGAACCTCGTCTATGATATATACCTTATATCTGCACTGCTCAGGAAGATACTCGGCAGATTCCTTTAAAGCCCTTATATCATCAACGCCTGTGTTTGAAGCGGCGTCGATTTCAATAATATCTATAAGCGATTCATTGTCGGCACATTTGCATATTTCACATTCAAGACAGGGGTTTCCGCTGTTTGAATGCTGGCAGTTTATGGATTTTGCAAAAATCCTCGCACAGGTTGTTTTTCCTGTTCCTCGTGAACCTGTGAAAAGATATGCGTGTGCGATTTTATTGCTTTGAATCTGGTTTTTGAGGGTGGTGGTAATGTGCGGTTGAGAAACAACATCGTCAAAGGTCAGGGGACGCCATTTTCTGTAAAGAGCATGATACATAAAGTAAACCTCCCTCATTTTTTAACAATTAAAAACAATCAATCCGACATAAAGGCGAGCAGGCGAAACTGCGTCACATAAAACAGACTGCTTAATGCTGCTCGGTTCCCCGCCTGACATGGTTCACAGCGTTTCATTGCACAGGACCTGCACACCTATATCTCGGATCGATTGAACCTAAATCCTATATAGTATATCACAGTTGATTTAATTTTTCAAGGGTAAGTAGGAACTTTTCAAAAATATCAAGAAACCCACAGTTTTTATTGCCCGGGAGTTTTTTATTTGATGTAATTTTGTACTATGTTCAGTCCTCCGTTGCACAAACTTCCATATTTTACAACCTATCCAAAGGCAGCACTGCGTGCAGAGAGATAATCTTCTTAAGTTAATTAGCTTTAATAATGCTCACAATTATTGAATAAACCATTATGCCTATATATATAACGATTATGGGATTTAAAAATATTTCAATACGTTTCTTTGCTTCAGGAAGTGATGATTTTTCTGATTCCGTTTCTGCTTTCAGATTTAAAAGCTGTCTGCCTTTCAGCATTGTAATAGTTATACCAACGATGACAATAGCATAGACAAGAGCGTTGTATAATATAGTAATTAAAGTTGAATTAACACTCGAGTTGATATTTAAAAGGCATGGCAGCAAGTTATTGAGCGAATGCATAATAATTGAAGGTACGATAGAATTCGCCTTGGTATCAACAGTTGCAAAGATAATTCCGATAGCGAAAGCCCCTACTGCCTGAGGAATGTTTTTGTGCATAAGTGCAAATAAAAGAGCAGATAAAATTATTGCATTTTTTTTACCGAAAGGAGACAAAGTCTTTAGAATGAGTCCTCTGAAAACTATTTCCTCAGAAATTGGAGCAACAACTACAAGGTATAATATCGTTGTTATTATAGCTAATGCACTTGCCTTATCAACAGAAAAGTCGGCAGTAGGGATATTCGTTCCGCCGGAACTAAATAATTTTGTTATGATCGACGTAATAGTCGTCATAATGGTATTGACTAAAAGCCCGATAGGGTACATTAACAGTCCCAGATGAATATTCTTTTTGCTTACCTTAACAGTCGATAAAGTTTTTATACCCATTATGCGTGCAGTTATAAGTACTAGAGTTAAAGAAAGTACAATTACAAAGCAGGAAAATGACATTTTAAAGGCACTTGAATTAATAATATCTGTCTTGCTTTGAAGAAATTTGTTTATAACAGCGGGGTCAAAGTTATGGCTTTTAGCAAAAATTGCATAGTAAAGATAGAGAAAAATCTGTCTTCCCAACTGCAAAAAAACAAAATCATAAAGTATAAAAAGTACTCCCAGCTTTGTTACGTTTCTTCTTAAAGCATATTTTTCACTCTGCTGTGCAGACATCAGTTCAGTAGATGTATATTCGTTCATATGTTCAACCATCTCTGCAAAGAACATTCCTCCAATAAAAGTATTTTAGAAAATCTTTATCTTAAATTATCAATAGCTTCAAATATCCTTTTTGCAACATACGGATTATTCATAGTGTAGATGTGAATACCGTCAACGCCGTTAGTAATTAGATCTACTATCTGGTCGATTGCATATGCTATACCTGCGTCGCGTATTGCTTCAGGATTATCACCGAATCGGCTCATCATTTTAGCAAATTTAGGAGGTATACTTGCTCCACAAAGCGAAACCATACGCTCTATCTGACCTTTGTTTACAATAGGCATAATTCCTGCTTCTATTGGCACATTTATGCCTGCAAGCCTTGCTTTTTCAACGAAGTCATAAAAGCACTTGTTATCAAAGAAAAGCTGAGAGATAAGATGTTCAGCGCCTATATCAACTTTTGCTTTAAGATGCATAATGTCATCAAAAAGCGAGTCGCATTCAGGATGACACTCAGGATAACATACTGATGAAATGGAAAAGTCCCAGTCTTTTTTGATGTATTCGATCAGTTCATACGCATAGCTGAATTCTTTCTTAGGTTCAACATCAGGCGTTTTGTCGCCCCTCAGGGCGAGAATATTTTCTATGCCCTTGTTTTTCAGACTTGCAAGTATATAGTCGATGTCAGATTTTAAAGAGTTCACGCAGGTGAGGTGTGCAAGGGGAGTTATGTTGTATTTTTCCTGAATTATTGAGCATATGTCAACAGTCGAGGAATCAGCAATGTTTCCTCCTGCTCCGTATGTACATGAAATAAAATCGGGCTTAACCTCAGAAAGACCGTCAAGCGTTTTATATATAGTGTCAATTCCGCCCTGAGATTTCTTAGGCGGAAAAATCTCAAGCGAGAATACTGTTTTACCTTTTTCAAAAAGTGAACTTATTTGCATTATTATGTTTCCTTTCATTTTTATAGGAATTATAGTATAACACATTTTTATGCAGAATTTCAAGTAGAAAAGGGCAAAAATTCACTGGCAACTCACCGTTGCCGGCTTGCGGATTTGTAAATAAAGTATTAACAAATATATTCCGTACTTGATTTTTGTTTTAGCGGTGATATAATACTGTTAGCACTCAAACGATTAGAGTGCTAACAGTACTGAAATTTTTTAAGACGCAGAAAGGAATGACCGATTTTGGGAACAAAACAATTTAAAGCAGAATCTAAACGACTTTTAGAAATGATGATCAACTCTATCTATACGCACAAGGAAATATTTTTGCGAGAGCTTATTTCAAACGCGTCAGACGCTATAGATAAGCTGTATTTTAAATCGCTTACCGACACGAGTATAGGACTAAATAAGGACGATTTTGAAATAAATATAGAGGTTGATAAGGAAAAAAGAATTCTAACCATATCTGATAACGGTATAGGTATGACAAAAGATGAGCTGGAAAATAATCTCGGCACTATTGCAAAGAGCGGTTCGCTTGCATTCAAGAATGACAATAATCTTGACGGTGATGTTGATATAATCGGACAGTTCGGAGTGGGATTTTATTCGGCATTTATGGTGGCAAAGAAGGTTACTGTAGTTTCTAAGGCATACGGAGAGGATAAGGCACATATCTGGAAATCTTCGGGCGTATCGGGTTATACAATTGATGAGTACGATTCAGATATGAAAGCAGGAACGGTAATTACTTTAGAAATAAAGGAGAATACTGATGAGGAGAACTATGACGAATTCTTAGAGCAGTATAGAATCCAGTCGCTTGTAAAGAAGTACTCAGACTACATTCGTTTTCCAATCAAAATGGAAATGGAGAGAACGGAGTATCCTGAGAAAAAGGAAGGCGAGGATAAAGAGCCTGAGCCTATTACTGTAAAAGAAATCGTTACACTTAACAGTATGGTACCAATCTGGAAGAAGAACAAGAGCGAGCTTAAAGATGAGGATTACAACAGCTTCTATACCGATAAGTTTGCCGATTATGAAGCTCCTATCACGCATATTCATTCTAAGAACGAGGGCATCGCAACCTATGACGCTTTGCTGTTTATTCCGTCAAAAGCACCTTTTGACTACTATACAAAGAACTATAAAAAGGGTTTGCAGCTATATTCAAGCGGAGTTATGATTATGGACTGCTGTGAGGATCTGCTGCCTGACTATTTTAATTTTGTAAAAGGTCTTGTAGATTCGCAGGATCTGTCTTTGAATATTTCAAGAGAAATGCTCCAGCACGACAGACAGGTTAAAATTATTGCCAAGAACATTGAAAAATCAATAAAAAACGAGCTTTCCAAAATGCTTAAAAATAAAAGGGAAGACTATGAAAAGTTTTTCAAGGCATTCGGTCTTAATCTGAAATTCGGCATATATCAAAGCTACGGAATGGCTAAGGATACCTTGCAGGATCTGCTTTTGTTTAAGTCGTCTTTTGAGGGCAAAATGGTTACGCTTGATGAGTATGTGAGCCGTATGAAGGACGACCAGAAATACATTTACTATGCCTGCGGCGAGAGCGAGGCACGCATTGATATGCTTCCTCAGACGGAGGCTGTTAAAGATAAGGGCTATGAAATTCTTTACTTTACCGACGACGTAGACGAGTTTACGATCAAGATGATTATGAACTATAAGGAGAAGGAGTTCAAATCAATTTCGGCAAGCGATCTTGACCTTACCACCGATGAGGAAAAAGAGGAGGTCAAAAAGAAAACTGAGGATAGCAAGGGTATGTTCGACTATATGAAAGAGGCTCTTGGCGATAAGGTTTCAGAGGTAAGACTTTCTTCAAAGCTGAAAACACATCCTGTTTGTCTTTCAAGCGACGGTCAGGTTTCAATCGAGATGGAAAAGGTGTTAAATTCAATGCCTCAGAACGGAGATAATAAGGTGAAGTCTGAAAAGGCTCTGGAGATAAATGCTTCGCACCCTATATATGATAAGCTGACAAGTCTTTATGATAGCGATAAAGATAAGCTGAAAATCTATGCAGAGCTTTTATATAACCAGGCTCTGCTGATTGAGGGAATGAGTATCGAAAATCCGCTTGAGTTTTCTAATCAGATTTGTGACCTTATGGTATAGCAGGGGTAGACCCCTGCACGCTTTGCTGCCTTTGGTTAGTTTGCAAAGTGTGTTTACTTTGCAAAACGGCAGGCTAGTCACTTATAATAAATGGGCTAGTATTAAATATTAACAAAAAAGTAAGAGATCAGTTTTTCTCTTACTTTTTTATCTTTATCAATGTTTTCTAGTTTGACATAATAATATAAATATATTATAATTAGCCAAAGGGTGCTGTACATAAACGGTCAGCGGTGGCGGTTTCTCCCCGAAAGGGGGTGATGATATGGTATCATATGCTGAATTGTATTTATTCGTTAGTATGATAACTGATATTATCACTCTAATTCTTCTTATAATTTATAAGAAAAACTAGAGTTTCTTACATAGAATAGAAAAGAAACACCGCCTACTCCCAAAAGTAACGGTGTTTCAAACATCAAAAACTTAGGGAAAAACCGCAAGCCGTAAGGCTTTGTATGGCACCCTTTTTATACTTATATTATATCACACAATATTAATATGTCAAGCACCTGTCAAGGAAAAATTTAGCCTTGGCAGTTTTTTATTCTGTTTTGGAATTATTCCAAAATTGAATAAAAATTAATATATTAATATGATATAATTAATTTAAGAAAGCGAGGTTTAAAAAATGGATAAGAATTTTAAGCGTATTCAATTTAGAGCAGACCCTGAAACGCTCGAAAAAATTAATTACATAGCCGAATATTACGGACGCACTGTAAAAGAGCAGATAATACATTTAATAGAAAACTGCGTTTGTGAGTATGAAGCAAAGATAGGTCCGATTGATGATGACCCAAAAAAAGAAAAGTAAGAGAAATTCAATCTCTTACTTCTAATATTTAATATCTTGTTTCTTGCATCTGGTTTCTTGCCTTTTGCATCTATGTACTAGTCTGCCGCTGTACAAAGTAAACACATTTTGCAAACTTTCCAAAGGCAGCAGAGCGTGCTGAGGTGTACCATTTGCGGTTCGTGATTTTATAACCAAAGTACTAGTCTGCCGTTGTACAAAGTAAACACATTTTGCAAACTTTCCAAAGGCAGAACTGCGTGCAGTGGTGTACCATTGCGGTTCGTGATTTTATAACTAAAGTACTAGTCTGCCGTTTAACAAAATAAATACATTTTGCAAACTTTCCAAAGGCAGAACTGCGTGCAGGGGTTTACCCCTGCCAAAACGCACCCAAGCTAATTAAAGCCTGAGTGCGCTTTGCAAATAATTTATAAGTGGGATGGGGGCAAAGTAAAATGTTAGGGAGGTTGCTCTCATCACTCATAATCTAAATTTTATTTCTCTTAGTAAAGCCTGCCCTATTAGAGGCAAGTAACCAGAGACAAGATGCAAGACCTAATTTTCCACAAAGTTCTGATAACAATATCTTGTTTCTTGCTTCTAAATTTCTTGCTTCTAGTCGCTAAAGGCAGCAGAGCCATCAGTGGCTCACTGATTAGTCGTCTTGAAGAGCGTCATAGCCCTGCTCACCTGTACGAACCTTTACTACGTTTTCAATATCATAAATAAAGATCTTACCATCACCGATATGACCTGTGTATAGAGCCGATTTAGCGGCGTTTACAACGGTGTTTACAGGAACCTTGCATACAACGACTTCTGCTTTGACCTTAGGAAGCAGGTTAGCCTCGACCTCAACTCCACGATAGAACTCTGCCTGACCCTTCTGCATACCGCAGCCGAGTACATTTGTAACAGTAATACCGGTTACGTTGATGTTTTCCATAGCGGCGATAAAGTCTTGCAGTTTTTGTTGCTTGAATACAACAACGATTTTTGTTATCTTAGGATCGCCGACTGTGTAATTCTCAACCTCTACAGCCTTGTTTACAGGAACAGCAGGTGTAGGAGGCGGTGTGATTTTTTCTACACTTTGAGCGTCGTCTGATGTGTATGCAGAGATAGCCGAAACTGCAGGAGCAAAGTCAGCGTAAGATGATACAAGACCGTGCTCTGTAGTGTCAAGACCGATGATTTCCTCCTGCCTTGTTGCTCTTAAGCCTACAATTGCTTTAATAAGGAAGAATACGATGGTCATAGTAACTGCTGTCCAAGCGGCAACCGAAACAAAACCGGTTAGCTGTTTGCCGAGAAGTGAAAATCCTCCGTCGTAGAAAAGACCAACTAAATCATTTCCAGGAACAGAATTTGTTGCAAAAAGACCGACAGCGAGCGTTCCCCAGATACCGTTGAACATATGAACTGCAACAGCACCTACAGGGTCGTCAATGTGGAGAACGTAGTCTAAGAACCAAACTCCGAACACAACTAAAAGTCCTGCGACAAGACCGATTATAATAGCACCTGTGCAGTCGACAACGTCGCAGCCTGCCGTGATAGCAACAAGTCCTGCAAGTGAAGCGTTCAGACACATTGAAACATCAGGCTTGCCGTATTTTATCCAAGTGAAAATCATACAAGCTACAGTTGCAACAGCAGGAGCGACTGTTGTTGTAAGGAAAATAGAGCCTAACTGCTCAACACTTGTTGCAGCAGCACCGTTAAATCCGTACCAGCCGAGCCATAGAATGAACACACCCAAGGCTCCGATGGTGAGGTTGTGTCCTGGAATAGCGTGAA
The DNA here is from genome assembly GCA_947628615.1 of uncultured Clostridia bacterium. GTDB lineage: Bacteria > Bacillota > Clostridia > Oscillospirales > Ruminococcaceae > UMGS1601. The sequence continues at coordinate 36,420 of CANRAO010000010.1, read as the reverse complement.
CCTTGATTTTTCCGTCCTTGGTTTTTGTAAACTTACCTATACGAGCACCGAGGATTTTAGCTCCGATAAGAGCTGAGATACCGCCTACCATATGAATAGCGCATGAACCTGCGAAATCGTGGAAGCCAAGCTGTGAAAGCCAACCGCCGCCCCAGATCCAGTGTGCTTCAATTGGGTAGATAAGAGCAGAAATTACTGCTGAATAGATACAGTATGAAAGGAACTTTGTTCTTTCAGCCATAGCGCCCGAAACGATTGTTGCGGTCGTAGCACAGAATACTAAGTTGAATACGAAGTTTGACCAGTCAAAGCTCTCATAGGCAGTGAGAATATCCAATCCCGGCTTGCCGATAAATCCGACTAGATCCTCGCCTAATAAGAGGCTGAAACCGATGAAGATGAACATTACCGTACCGATACAGAAGTCCATCAGGTTTTTCATAATAATGTTACCGGCATTCTTTGCTCTTGTAAAGCCTGTTTCGACCATTGCAAAGCCTGCCTGCATCCAGAATACTAAAGCTGCACCAATCAGAAACCATACTCCGAATACCAGACCGCTGGTTTCAGACATTACCGTTTCCAGAATGCTGCCGCTTTCAGCTAAAGTTAACATAATAATCTCTCCTTTATTTGTTGGTGTTTATTAATATAAAAAGGTACAAATTCTGTAGGGCAGTAAGCCTTTGGAATTTGTACCTCTTTGTACAAAAATTATTTATTTTTACTTGTTTTTATACGTAGAAAAGCATCTTTCCGTATGTCGGGTAAGGCCAGTATTTCTCGCCGACAAGAGTTTCAAGCTGATCGGCAGGAGCTCTTAGCATACCCATTGCAGTGAGAACCTCGTCGTGATAGAAGGTTGACGCTTCTTTCATATCCTCTATGCCCGAAGCCTTAACAGTGATATCCTCAAGATTTTGGAGGTTCTTGTACATTTCCTTTTCTAAATCTGTCAGCTTCTTGACTAAATCCATTTCATAAGCAGGGTCAGCGCCGCATTCTTTTGCAAGTTTTGCAGTTTGACTCAGCTTTCTTACATATGATGAAACAGCAGGCAGAATGTCTTTCTTTGCCATATCTATCATAGTCAGCGCTTCAATGTTTATGATCTTTACATATTCCTCTAAGAGAATTTCAACTCTTGAGCGAATTTCGGTTTCGGTGTAAACACCGTGCTTTTCAAAAACTTCTATGTTCTTTGGATCAGCCATATGAGGGATAGCTTCAGGAGTTGATCTGAGGTTCAAAAGACCTCTCTTTTCAGCTTCCTTAGGCCACTCATCGCTGTAGCCGTCGCCGTTAAAGATTATGTTCTGGTTTTCCTTGATTGTTTCTTTAATAAGCTCGTGAAGAGTGCCTTGGAAATCGTCAACGCCCGTTAGCTTTTCAGCAAACTCGTCTAATACATCTGCTACAATTGTGTTAAGTACTGTGTTAGGTCCGGCAACTGAAAGTCTTGAACCCGGCATTCTGAATTCAAATCTGTTACCTGTAAAAGCAAAAGGCGAGGTTCTGTTTCTGTCTGTGTTATCCTTAGGGAATGACGGCAGAACGTCAACGCCTATCTGTAAATCAGCTACGCCGTCGTTATCGTAATCTACGTCGTTGCAGATAGCGTCTAGGATAGCTGTCAGCTCGTCGCCTAAAAAGATCGAAATTATAGCAGGCGGTGCCTCGTTAGCACCAAGTCTGTGATCGTTTCCTGCAGTTGCAACTGAAAGTCTTAGCAGATCCTGATACTTGTTCACTGCCTTGATAACTGCTGTCAAAAAGAGCAGGAACTGTGCGTTTTCAGCAGGAGTTTTACCCGGATCTAAAAGGTTGATGCCTGTATCTGTTGAAAGCGACCAGTTGTTGTGCTTACCGCTTCCGTTGACGCCTGCAAAAGGCTTCTCGTGAAGCAGACATTTAAAGCCGTGCTTTTTAGCAACTTTTCTCATAGCCTCCATAGTAAGCTGGTTGTGGTCTGACGCTATGTTTGTTGTTGTGAAAATAGGAGCAAGCTCGTGCTGTGCAGGAGCAACCTCGTTGTGTTTTGTTTTAGCTGTAATTCCGAGCTTCCATAGTTCCTCGTCTAAATCTTTCATATATGCTGAAACTCTTATCTTTACAGAACCGAAATAGTGATCTTCAAGCTCCTGACCCTTTGGAGCGGGAGCGCCGAACAATGTTCTGCCTGTATAGATAAGGTCTTTTCTCTTTGCATAATCCTCTCTCTCAATTAGAAAGTATTCCTGCTCAGGTCCGACAGTTGAAAAAACTCTGTTAGCTTTTACGCCGAACAAATCGAGAATTTTAAGTGCTGATTTTGAAACAGCGTCCATAGAACGAAGCAAAGGAGTTTTCTTGTCAAGTGCTTCACCTGTGTATGAACAGAATGCTGTAGGAATACAAAGGGAACCGTCTTTTATAAATGCAAATGAGGTAGGATCCCACGCTGTGTAGCCTCTTGCCTCGAATGTAGCTCTCAATCCGCCTGATGGGAATGATGAAGCGTCAGGTTCACCTCTGATAAGCTCTTTTCCGCTTAACTCCATTATTACTCCGCCGTCAGGGGTAGGGGAGATAAAACTGTCATGCTTCTCAGCTGTCAAGCCTGTCATTGGCTGGAACCAGTGAGTAAAGTGGGTCGCACCTTTCTCAACTGCCCAGTCCTTCATTGCGTTTGCCACAACATTTGCGACAGACAAGTCCAAAGGTTCAGCGTTGTCGATAGTTTTCTTCAGAGCCTTGAATGTTTCCTTAGGCAGTCTCTGTTTCATAACCCTGAGGTTAAATACATCTTCGCCGAACAGTTCAGGAATGTTGCTCATGTGAATTTCCTCCATTTCAATTATAAATTAAAAAAGGCACTGCGAACGTTAAAACGTCCACAGCACCTTTGCTGTTTACACTGTTAGTATATTCTTTTTATTTTATTTTGTCAAGTGTTTTTTATGTTTTTCTTGATATTTGTACATTTTTTCAAATGAAAAAGCTCTTTGAGATAAAGTTTTAGTTATTTTCAATAACAAAACATACAAAATAAAATCAAATAGTATATATTTAATATAGTATATTCACCGGTTGCAAGTTTGAATTGTAAAACTTGCAAATTTTAATATAATTCAAGTAAATTTTATTGCTGAAATTTTAAAAAATGAATTTTCACCAAAAAAATTCTGCAAAAATGCTTGACAAGGTGTTAGTGATGTGATAGAATAATTAAGGTTAATATTCGGGACAATGGTGTTCACTAAAGCGGCAGGTTATACTGCGGCTGTTTTGTGAATACTTTTTTTGTATTAGAATTTGTGAACAGATATGATAAACACTGAATATTATTATACATTATAATTTATAAGTCAGGAGGAAGCTTGTATGCTGAAAGAGGGAGAGATAAGAATTCCATCGGGCTGTGCGATTTCGGGAATGATTTCGACAAGCGGTAAGAAAATAAACGGATCGAAAATCGTTCAATCAATAGCAACGATGCACGACCGTTCTAACGGATTAGGAGGAGGCTTTGCAGGATACGGAATATATCCGCAGTATAAAGACCTTTATGCCTTTCATGTTTTTTATGATTCAAACAAGTCGAGAGAGGAATGTGAAAGATTTTTAGACAGGCACTTTGATATTATAAACCTGTCAAAAATTCCTGTTAAGCCCAACCAGACTATTACGGCAGAACCGCTTATTTGGAGGTACTTTGTAAATCCGCTGCCGACAAAACTTACTGACAGTCAGCTTGATGAAAAGGAATTTGTTACAAGAAGCGTTATAAATATAAACTCCAATATAGAAGGAGCATATGTTTTCTCCTGCGGAAAGAATATGGGAGTATTCAAAGCAGTTGGTTTTCCTGAAGACGTAGGAGATTATTTCAGGCTTGACGAGTATGAGGGATATGCGTGGACTGCACACGGAAGATACCCTACAAACACTCCCGGCTGGTGGGGAGGAGCTCACCCGTTTGCAATGCTTGACTATTCTATAGTACACAACGGCGAGATTTCAAGCTACGATGCTAACAGACGCGATATTGAGATGTACGGCTACAAGTGTACTCTTCAGACAGATACAGAAGTTATTACATATATCATAGATTATCTTTTAAGAAAACAAAAGCTATCCTTAGAGGACGCAGCAAATGTTATAGCGGCACCTTTCTGGTCTACGATAGAGAGTATGCCTAAGAAAGAAAGAGATAAACTCAACTATTTAAGAAATGCTTTTCCCGGACTTCTTATAACAGGACCGTTCTCGATCATTCTCGGTTTTGAGGGAGGGCTTATGGCTCTTAACGACAGACTAAAGCTAAGGTCGATGGTAGTCGGTGAAAAGGACGATATGGTTTATATGGCAAGTGAAGAATGCGCTATAAGAATCATTGAACCTGAGCTTGACAAAATATGGTCGCCTAAGGGCGGAGAGCCTGTTATAGCAACTTTACAGCCAAAGTCAATGGCAGAGCTTTAGAAACAGCTATACCGGTAGGTCGCTGGAGGTTGTATGCTTTTGAAAGAAGTCAAGCGGCAAGAGATCATAGATTTAAAACTATATATTAGAAGTCTGAAAAAATAAACTCCAGTCTCTTTTAGCTAACTTCTAATATCTAATATCTAAACGGAGGTTTATTATGGCGATAGATTTTTTATATCCCGAATATGAAGTTGTAAGGGATAAAGATAAATGCATAGGCTGTCGGGTATGCGAACGCCAATGTGCAAATGAAGTTCATAAATATGATGAAGATTTAGACTGTATGACAGCAGACAATTCAAGATGTGTATGCTGTCACAGATGTGTTTCTCTTTGTCCTACCAGGGCTTTGAAAATCGTAAAGACTAATCATACATTCAGAGAAAATGCAAACTGGAAAAGTGAGAATATCACTGAAATTTACAGGCAGGCAGGAACAGGCGGAGTTTTGCTCTCATCAATGGGAAATCCTAAGAAGTACCCCATTTACTGGGATAAGATGCTTATAAATGCGTCTCAGGTTACAAACCCGTCAATAGACCCTCTTCGTGAGCCTATGGAGACAAGAGTTTTCTTAGGTGCAAAGCCTGAAAAGGTTGAGTTTAACTCAAAGGGTGAGATAAAGAACAATCTCACGCCGCAGTTAAAGATTGATATTCCTATAATGTTCTCGGCTATGTCTTATGGTTCAATAAGCTACAACGCACACGAGAGCCTTGCAAGAGCCGCTGAAGAGCTTGGTACATATTACAATACCGGCGAGGGAGGACTTCACAAGGATTTCTACAAGTACGGTCCTCATACTATTGTACAGGTTGCGTCCGGACGTTTTGGAGTTCATAAGGATTATCTGAATGCAGGCGCTGCTATTGAGATCAAAATGGGACAGGGTGCAAAACCGGGTATCGGCGGACATCTTCCGGGAATTAAGGTCGGCGATGACATTTCAAAGACGAGAATGATTCCCGAAGGTTCAGACGCTATTTCTCCTGCACCTCACCATGATATTTACTCTATTGAGGATTTGAGACAGCTTGTTTATTCGCTTAAAGAGGCTTCAGACTATAAAAAGCCGGTTATTGTAAAAATTGCGGCGGTACATAATGTTGCTGCGATTGCTTCCGGTATTGCAAGAGGCGGAGCTGATATAATTGCAATAGACGGTTACAGAGGAGGAACGGGAGCGGCTCCTACTCGAATCAGAGACAATGTGGGTATTCCTATCGAGCTTGCATTAGCGAGCGTTGACCAAAGGCTTCGTGAAGAGGGAATAAGAAACAAGGTATCCATTGTTGTAGGCGGTTCTATTCGTTCATCAGCAGATATTGTAAAAGCAATTGCACTCGGCGCTGATGCAGTTTATATTGGAACCTCTGCACTTTTGGCACTTGGCTGTCATTTATGCAGGAGCTGTCAGCAGGGTAAATGCAACTGGGGAATTGCAACACAGAGAGAGGACTTAGTTAGACGTCTAAACCCTGATATAGGTTACAAGAGACTTGTAAATCTTCTTACGGCTTGGAATCATGAAATCAAAGAGATAATGGGCGGTATGGGTATCAACTCTATCGAGTCGCTGCGTGGTAACAGGTTAATGCTCAGGGGCATCGGTTTAACCGAGAAGGAGTTGCAAATTCTCGGTATAAAACACGCCGGTGAATAACGGCGAGCCGCCGTTGGTTCTGCTGCCTTTGGTAAGCTTGAACAAGGTTATAGTTTGAGAAACGGCAGGTTCTACAAAGTGGAAATGTAAAAAACTATGCTGATGTTAGTTCTGCTGATTTTGATAAGCTTGAACAAGGTTATAGTTTGAGAAACGGCAGGTTCTACAAAGTGGAAATGTAAAAAATTATGCTGATGTTAGTTCTGCTGATTTTGATAAATTTGAACAAGGTTATAGTTTGAGAAACGGCAGGTTCTACAAAGTAGAAATATAAAAAACTATGCTGATGTTAGTTCTGCTGATTTTGATAAATTTGAACAAGGTTATAGTTAGAGAAACGGCGGACTGTACAAATGGAAATGGTATAGGTACAATGGATATTAAATTATCCATTGTCAATTATCAATTATCAATTGAATTATTGCGGAGGGTAGATTTATGAAGCGGATATATGTTGATGAAAAATGGTGCTTAGGCTGTCATTTATGCGAATATAATTGTGCTTTTGCAAATTCAGGAAAGGACGATATGTCAAAGGCACTTAAGAATGTAAAGATCAATCCCAGAATTCAAATAGAGGAAAAAGACGGAATATCCTTTGCGGTTTCCTGCCGCCACTGCGAGGAACCGCTGTGCGTTAAAGGCTGTATAACGGGGGCATTGTCAGTAGTTGACGGGGTAATTGAGATCGACAAGGATAAATGTGTGGGTTGTTATACCTGTATTATGTCCTGTCCATACGGTGCAATAATGCCGTCTGATGACGGAGTTGTGCAGAAATGCGAGCTTTGTCTTAAAAATTCAAACGGAAAGCCAGCGTGTGTTGAGGGCTGTCCTAACAGAGCCATAATTTATGAAGAGAAAGAATAGGAGGCGGTAAAAATGAGCAAGTATGTAATTATCGGAAACTCGGCAGGAGCTATCGGCTGTGTTGAGGGAATAAGAAGCGTTGATAAAGACGGTGAGATAACACTTATTGCGTCCGAACCTCATCACACATATTCTAGACCGCTTATCTCATATCTTCTCTATGGAAAGACCGACGAGCAGAAAATGAAATATCGGCCCGACAGCTTTTACAAGGATAATAAGGTCAAAAAAATGCTGGGCAGGACGGTTATTTCAATAGATAAAAAATCTAAGAAGGTTTTGCTTTCAGACGGCAGGGAAGTGCCTTATGAAAAGCTTATGGTCGCAACGGGTTCTGTACCATTTGTTCCTCCTATGGACGGTCTTGACAAGGTAAAGAAAAAATTCAGCTTTATGACTCTTGACGACGCTCATAAGCTGGAAAAGGCAATTACACCGCAGAGCAAGGTACTCATTGTCGGAGCCGGATTGATTGGATTAAAGTGTGCAGAGGGAATTAACGACAAGGTAGAAAGCATTACTGTTGTTGATTTGGCAGACCGAATTCTTCCGTCTATACTTGATTCTGACGGTTCGGCTGTTGTCCGTGAGCATATTGAATCAAAGGGTGTTAAATTCCATTTAAGCGACAGTGTAAAGTCATTTGAGAAAAACAAAGCAACGCTTGTCAGCGGAGCTGAGATAGATTTTGATATATTGGTGCTTGCGGTTGGAGTTCGTCCGTGCGTTTCGCTTATTGCCGATATTGGCGGTAAAGTGAACAGGGGAATAGTTACAGATGATGAGTGCAGAACATCAATAGAAGATATTTACGCAGCAGGCGACTGTACAGAATCGCATGATGTTTCAAGCAATTCGAATAAGGTTATGGCATTGCTGCCTAACGCATATATGCAGGGTGAGACTGCAGGTATAAATATGGCAGGCGGAGACGCCGCTTATGATAATGCTATACCTATGAATGCAATTGGCTTCTTTGGTCTTCACATAATCACAGCAGGAACTTATGAAGGCGATTGTTATGTCAGCCGTGAGGGAAAAAGCTATAAAAAACTATTTTACAAATCAAACAGGCTTAAAGGTTACATAATGATAGGTGATGTCAAGAGAGCGGGAATTTATACTAGTCTTATCAAGAAACGTACTCCGCTGAGCTCTATTGACTTTGACTTGATAAAAGAAAAGCCGCAGCTTATGGCATTTTCAAGAAAAAGCAGAAATGAATTTTTAGCAAAGTAATTGAAAGGGGGAGGCTCCCGATTGGGGCGAAATAACTTATGAATATTACGGCAGGGGATATGCACTTTCAGCTTCTTAATAAAAAGCTGAAGGCTTGCAAGGATAAAACAATTACGATAGATAAATGCTTAGGTCAGAGATATATCGGAGCGGGACGTTCAAGCGGAAATATTGTGATAAACGGAACACCGGGCAATGCACTTGGGGCTTATCTTGACGGAAGCAATATCACTGTAAACGGAAGTGCTCAGGATGCAACCGGCGATACAATGAATGACGGCACAATAACTATCAACGGTTCATCCGGAGACGCAACAGGATACGCTATGAGAGGCGGAAAGATCTATGTTCGAGACGATGCAGGCTACAGAGCAGGCATACATATGAAGTCATATATGAACAAGATACCGGTGCTTGTAATTGGCGGAAAGGCAGGCAGCTTTTTAGGCGAGTATCAGGCAGGAGGATATATTGTAGTACTCGGTTTAGGGTATGAAGACGAGCAGATAGTAGGTTATTTCTGCGGAACAGGAATGCACGGAGGAAAGATATTTTTAAGAACGGATAACTGTCCTGCTGATTTGCCTAAGCAGGTAAAGGCAGATGAAGCTACTAAGGCTGATCTAAAAGAAATTGACGGTTATATAAGCGAGTACTGTAAAAAATTCGGAGTTAATAAGAAGAAGGTTATGGATCACAAATTCTATGTTTTAACTCCTGATACAAAAAATCCATATAAACGTCTTTACACAGCAAATTAAATAATGTATAATTTTAAGGAATAGTTCAGCAATTTGCTGTTTTATTCCTTAATTTATGTAAAGGTATTGTATAACACCATAAAATAAATTTAATTATTAGGTCATTATATTCCGATAGGAGGATTAAAAATGAAATATACCGAGAGAGATGTTTTGCAGTTTATTAAAGAAAACGACGTCAGATTTGTAAAGCTGGTATTTTCGGATATGTTCGGAAATCAGAAAAATATATCTGTAAACAGCTGTGAGCTCAGACGTGCTTTTGCTGACGGAATAAGATTTGACGCTTCTCACATTGAGGGCTTTATGAATTTTAACCGTTCTGACCTTCTTTTGTTCCCGGATCCTGATACGCTTGCAATGCTGCCATGGAGACCTCAGCACGGAGGAGTTGCAAGGCTTTACTGTGATATAAAGAATATTGACGGAAGCGAGTTCGGCGGCGATGCAAGAGCTATTCTGAGAAATGCTGTTGACAAGGCTAAAAGTCTTGGTTACACTTTCAAATTCGGAACATCTTGCGAGTTTTATCTGTTCAAGTGTGATGACGACGGAAACCCAACAATGATACCGAATGACAATGCAGGCTATCTTGACGCTTCTCCTATCGACAAAGGGGAAAATGTTCGCCGAGAAATTTGCCTTACTCTTGAGCAGATGGATATAATACCTGAATCTTCAAGGCACGAAAGCGGACCGGGACAGAATGAGGTTTACTTTAAATACAGCGATCCTTTGAATGCGGCAGATAATTTACAGACCTTTCAGTCGGTCGTAAAAAATATGGCAGACAAAAACGGCTTATATGCATCATTTATGCCGAAGCCTATCAATGATAAAAGCGGAAACGGACTTCACTTTGGCATTTCTATGTCTAAAAACGGCAAGGAGCTTTTTGAGAATTTTTCTGATAAAGGCGGCGGCTTGGGAAGCAGTGCTGTGGCAGGTATTCTTAACAGAGTTGCAGATATGACGGTGTTTTTAAATCCAACTGTAAACAGCTTTAAGAGGTTCGGCGAGTATCTTGCACCTAAATATATAACTTGGTCGCATCAAAACCATGCCCAGCTTATTCTGGTTCCAATGGACAAGGATAATACTGCCCGTGTAATTCTGCGTTCTCCCGATTGCGCCTGCAATCCGTATCTTGCAATTGCTTTGCTTATTTATGCGTGTCTTGACGGCGTTGAGCATAATGAGAAGCTGTGCAGCTCGGTCAATATAAATTTAAGCTGTGCAGATGAAAGTGAGTTAAAGGGAATAAGTACCCTTCCTTCAAATCTGAACGAAGCGGTCGATCTGGCACAAAACAGCAAGTTTTTATATACTTATATGCCAAAGGAAATTGTCGATTTCTTTCTGAAATCAAAAAAACAGCAGTATGAAAATTACAATAATACAGATGACAAAGACGCCTTCGAGAGAGTTTATTTTCTAACCATTTAGATGTAATGGTGATGTTGCTTTTAGTTCGCTTTTGGAAAGTTGTGTAATTACTGCTTTTTAAAGAGGCAAGCAAAAATCGACAAAAGGTAAGAGATAAGAGAACAAATAATTGTTAATTATATAACGAATGGGAGGTGAAACAGATTGGATAGTATTCTTATAGTATCTTCTAATGATAAGGCGACGTCGCTTATTGCGGCAATGTTCAAAGGGGATTCAACGCCGAGAATTACTATTTCAAAAAGCTCTTCTGAGGCAAAAAGACTTCTGTCAAATTCAGAATTTGATTTAACAGTGATAAACGCTCCTCTGAAAGATGAATACGGTCATAACTTAGCTGAGATATGCGTTGACTCGACAAATTCAAGCTGTCTTATGATAGTTAAAAGCGAACATTTTGAAAGTGTAAGCCAATCTGTTGAGCCTATCGGAGTTATGACTGTACAAAAGCCCATAAACAAGGCTTTATTTATACAAGCGATAAGATTTATTAATGCGTCAAGGAATCGGCTTTCGGGACTTAGGCTGGAGAATCAGAAACTTCACAACAGAATTGAAGAGATGAAACTGGTAAACAGAGCGAAATTTGTTTTGATGCAGTATCTTGGATTTGATGAGAACCGTGCTCATAAGTATTTGGAGAAGCAGGCAATGGATAAAAGAATAACAAAGCGTGAGGTTGCTATTGAAATTATTAAAATTTATGAAAATTAATATTTTTGACATAGACAAAATATTTATTATAGTGTATACTTAATTAGATAACTAAAAAAAGTTTAGTTTTTATGCAGTGAATGGGAGGATTAAGATGCAGAAAGCGTATCTGATGTTAGAAAACGGAACAATTTTCGAAGGTAAAAGCTTTGGGCAGACCGGTGAAACTGTTGGGGAAATTGTTTTCACAACGGCGATGACAGGCTATTTGGAAACTTTGACCGACCCTAGTTATTATGGACAGATTGTTGTTCAGACTTTTCCTTTGATTGGTAATTATGGCGTTATTCCTTCTGATTTTGAAAGCTCGCACCCACATGTTAAGGGTTATATTGTTAGAGATTGGTGTCAAGAGCCCAGCAACTTTCGTTGTGAGGGTGATCTTGACACTTTTTTAAAGCAGGAAGGAATTATAGGGCTTTACGGAATAGATACAAGAGCCCTGACGAAAATAGTACGAGAATCGGGAGTTATGAACGGCAAGATTTTTATGGAAGGCACAACAGATTTCGGGCTGACCGAGTTAAAGAACTATAAGATAGTAGACGCTGTAAAGAACACAACCTGCAATAGCGAAGTTACATATAAGCCGGAGGGAGAAGTCAAGAAAAGAATATGTCTTCTTGACTTGGGAGCTAAAGCGAATATCTGCCGTGAACTTGTAAAGCGTGGCTGCGAGGTAACAGTTATGCCTGCATTTACAAAGGCAGAGAGGATATTTGAGCTTGACCCTGACGGAGTTATGCTTTCAAACGGACCGGGAGATCCTGCTGATAATGTAGACATAATTGAAGAGATAAAGAAAATCTGCGATAGAAAAATACCGATTTTTGGAATTTGTTTAGGACATCAGCTTTTGGCATTATCACAGGGAGCAAGGACAGAAAAGCTCAAATACGGTCATAGAGGAGCAAACCAGCCTGCTAAGGACGAGAAAACAGGCAGGGTCTATATAACAAGTCAGAACCACGGATATGCAGTTGTTAATGATAGTCTGGGAGAAAATGCAACGCTCAGCTTTACAAATGCTAACGATGGGACCTGCGAGGGTGTGGACTATAAAAATATGCCTGCGTTCTCGGTACAATTCCACCCGGAGGCTTGCGGAGGACCGCTTGACACAGGATTTCTGTTCGACAGGTTTATGAGGCTTATTGAGACAGGAAATCTGGATTAGAAATAGTTTATAAGAACACAGTAAATAAAATCTTATAATTGAGAAAGGAAAATTTCTATGCCTTTAAATAAAGATATAAAGAGAGTTCTGGTAATCGGTTCGGGTCCTATAGTTATCGGTCAGGCGGCTGAATTTGACTATGCAGGAACTCAGGCGTGCCGTGCTTTAAAAGAGGAAGGTCTTGAGGTTATACTTATAAATTCAAATCCTGCAACGATAATGACAGATAAAGCAATGGCTGATAAGATTTACATAGAACCGCTGACGCTTGAAACGGTAAAGAGGGTAATAATGAAGGAGAGACCTGACAGTGTTCTTTCAACTTTGGGAGGACAGACGGGACTTACCTTATCAATGGAGCTTGCTAAAGAGGGGTTTTTGGATAAATATAATGTAAAACTCTTAGGTGCAAACCCGGAGACTATTGACAAGGCTGAGGACAGACAGATGTTCAAGGACACAATGGAGTCTATTGGTCAGCCGTGCATACCTTCTAAGGTAGTAAATACCGTTGAAGATGCTGTTGCCTTTGCAAATGAGGAGGGTATAGGCTATCCGCTTATAATCCGTCCGGCATTCACGCTTGGCGGAACAGGCGGAGGAATTGTAAACAATGAAGAAGAGCTTATTGATATAGCAAGAAACGGACTTTATCTCTCGCCGATAACGCAGGTTTTGGTTGAAAAATGTATAGCCGGCTGGAAAGAGATAGAGTTTGAGGTTATGCGTGATAAAGAGGGTAATGTTATAACCGTCTGCTCAATGGAAAACTTTGACCCTGTAGGAGTACATACCGGAGATTCGATAGTTATTGCACCAACTGTTACTCTTGCTGATAAGGAGTATCAGATGCTGCGTTCGGCAGCTTTGAAAATAATAGACGCTCTAAAGGTAGAGGGCGGATGTAACTGTCAGTTTGCATTAAATCCTGATACCTTTGAATATGCAGTTATCGAGGTTAATCCGAGAGTATCACGTTCTTCGGCTCTTGCTTCAAAAGCGACAGGTTATCCGATAGCAAAGGTTGCTGCTAAAATAGCTATAGGTTACACTCTTGCCGAAATTAAAAACGCAGTTACAGGAAAGACATATGCTTGTTTTGAGCCTGCACTTGACTATGTTGTAGTTAAGCTGCCTAAATGGCCTTTTGATAAGTTTGTGTATGCTAAGAGAACTCTCGGCACTCAGATGAAGGCAACAGGAGAGGTAATGGCTATCGGCACTACTTTTGAGCAGGCTATTATGAAGGCTGTAAGAGGTGCTGAAATAGGACTGAGCTCGCTTTTGTCAGAAAAGCATATTCAAATGAGCGATGAAAAGATCAGAGAGAAGCTCCACAGCTGTGATGATGAGAGGCTGTTCGTTGTATATGAGGCAATGAGAAGGGGATTTTCGGTTGATGAAATTCACGAAATAACTAAGATAGATAAGTGGTTTTTAAATAAGCTGGATAAACTTATAGATATCGAAAAGGAACTCAGAAAAGGCGTTTTGACAAACGAGCTTTATTTAAGAGCAAAGAAGCTGGGGTATCTTGACAAGGTAATAGAAGAAATATCAGGCTGTAAGATTCAAGAGAAAAAGTATGCTTCATTTAAAATGGTTGATACTTGTGCTGCGGAATTTGCCGCTCAGACTCCGTATTTCTATTCTACCTTCGACGAGGACGACGAAGCAGAGCAGTTTATAAACTCGGCTAAAGAGGGAGACAGAAAAACCGTTATAGTTTTCGGCTCCGGACCTATAAGGATAGGTCAGGGAATTGAGTTTGACTATGCGTCTGTTCAGTGTGTATGGGCGCTAAAGAGGCAGGGCTTTGATGTTGTTATCGTAAACAACAATCCTGAAACCGTTTCAACTGACTTTGATACGGCTGACAGGCTTTACTTTGAGCCTTTGACAAATGAAGATGTAATGAACATCATCAATATAGAAAAGCCATACGGTGTAGTTGTAGCATTCGGCGGTCAGACGGCTATCAAGCTGACAAAGCATATGGCTAAAAACGGCGTTAATATTTTGGGAACTCCGCCTGACAGCATTGACGCTGCTGAGGACAGAGAGCGTTTTGACGAGCTTTTAGAGGAGCACAAGATAAAGCGTCCTCAGGGATTTACCGTTATGACTACAAAGGAAGCTTTAGAGGTTGCTAACAGAATACATTATCCTGTTCTTATGAGACCGTCTTATGTTCTGGGCGGGCAGAATATGATAATAGCCTTCAATGACGACGATATTAAAGAATATATGGCTATAATTCTTGCACAGGAGATAGAAAATCCGATACTTATTGATAAATACCTAATGGGACCTGAGATAGAGGTCGATGCTATATGCGACGGCGAGGAAATTCTTATTCCGGGAATTATGGAGCATATAGAGAGGGCAGGTGTTCACTCGGGAGACTCTATTGCAGTTTACCCTGCGTGGAATGTTTCCGACAAGCTGATGGACAGAATTGTTGACTGCTCTAAAAAGCTGGCGGTATCTCTAAAAACAAAGGGTCTTGTAAATATTCAGTATCTCATTTATCATGACGAGCTTTATGTAATCGAGGTAAACCCACGTTCGTCGAGAACTATTCCGTATATCTCAAAGGTTACGGGTGTGCCTATGGTTGAGCTTGCCACAAGGGCTATGCTGGGTGAAAAGCTGAGCGATATGGGTTATGGAACAGGACTTTATCCGAACTCTCCGTATATTGCAGTCAAGGTTCCTGTGTTCAGCTTTGAAAAGCTTATAGACGTTGATAACCATTTAGGTCCTGAGATGAAGTCTACAGGTGAGGTTCTGGCAGTTGCTAACACTCTTGAGGAATCGCTCTATAAGGGACTTATAGCAGCAGGTTATACTCTTGAGAAAGAGGGCGGAGTATTTATAACTGTAAGGGATTCAGATAAGCCGGAAATTGCAGAGACTGCAAAGGCTTTTCAGGATCTTGGATTTGAAATATACGCTACAAGGGGAACAGCTAAAACCTTAGAACAAAACGGCATAAAGTCTATAGTTGTAGACAAAATTCACGAGGGTGAGAACAATACCTTGAAACTGATTGAGAGCGGTAAAATACACTATGTTATATCTACCTCCTCAAAGGGAAGAAACCCGGAGCGAGACAGCGTTAAGATAAGAAGAAAAACAGTTGACAGAAACATACCGTGTCTGACATCTATTGATACGGCAAACGCTATTGCGTCCAGCTTAAAGAGCAAGTATTCAGAGCTTTCAACCGAGCTTGTTGACATAAACGATATGAGAAAAGAAAAGCAGAAGCTTGAGTTTTCCAAGATGCACGGCTGCGGAAACGATTATATTTATTTCAACTGCTTTGATCAGCGCATTGATAACCCGGAGGGACTAAGTATACGCTTATCAGACAGACATTTCGGAATCGGCGGAGACGGAGTTATACTTATAAGGCGGTCAAAGGCTGCAGACGCAAAGATGCGAATGTTCAATTTAGACGGTTCTGAGGGCAAGATGTGCGGAAACGGAATTCGCTGTGTTGCGAAGTTTATGAGGGATAACGGTCTTGTTGACAAGGACGAGATGGATATTGAAACTTTAAGCGGAATTATCCATGTTGAGCTTCAAAGGCACTACGGCGAAGTAGTTGGCGCAAAGGTAACAATGGGTAAGGCAGAACTTGATCCTAAGAAGATACCTGTTGCTTTAAGCGGCGACAGCATTATCGACAGAACGGTGAATATAGGCGGTAATGACTATAACATTACCTGTATTTCTATGGGAAATCCTCACTGCGTGACATTTGTAAATAATGTAGATACATTCCCGCTTGAGGAAGTAGGACCTAAGTTTGAAAGAAATGAAATTTTCCCTGAAAGAGTAAACGCAGAGTTTATTCAAGTTATTGACAAGAAAACTCTAAAGATGAGAGTGTGGGAAAGAGGTTCCGGCGAGACATGGGCTTGCGGAACTGGCGCTTGTGCGGCTGCTGTTGCGGCTGTTCTAAACGGATACTGCGAGAGAAATACTGATATTACAGTTAAGCTGCGCGGCGGAGATCTGATAATCAGATATACAGATGACGGAACAGTTTATATGACAGGCGAAGCTGTAACAGTATGCACGGGAACGGTTATAATATAAAAATAAATAGAAAGGGAAATATATAAAATGGCTTTAATGAACGACAACTTTAACAATCTTGTTGCAAATTATCTGTTTGCGGAAATAGCAAAGAGGGTAAATGATTACACAAAGGCACACCCTGATGCTGATGTTATAAGGCTGGGAATAGGTGATGTTACGCTGCCTTTAGCTCCTGCGGTAATAGATGCTATGCACAAGGGCGTTGATGAACTAGCAAACAAGGAGACTTTTAAAGGTTATCCTGATTATGACGGGTATGAGTTTTTAAGAAAGGCGATTGCCGATTATTATAAAACAAAGAACAATGTAGATGTTTCGTCGAATGAGGTCTTTGTATCTGACGGTGCAAAATCTGACTGCGGAAATATAGTTGATATTTTTGATAAAGATAATACAGTATTGGTAACAGACCCTGTTTATCCTGTATATGTAGATACAAATATTATCAGCGGCAGAAAAATACTGTATGCAGATTCAACTGAAGAAAACGGCTTTGCCGCAATGCCTGACAAGAATGTAAAGGCTGATTTGATATACTTATGTTCACCTAATAATCCTACTGGTTCTGCATATACTAAAGAGCAGTTGAGCGAGTGGATAGAATACGCAAAAAGCCAGAATGCCATAATTTTATATGATGCTGCATACGAGGCATTCATAACAGAGGATAATATTCCTTGCAGTATCTATGAGGTTGAAGGCGCTAAGGAGTGTGCAATTGAGTTTTGCTCGCTTTCCAAAACTGCTGGATTTACAGGAACCAGATGCGGATACACTATTATTCCTAAAGAACTAAAAATGAAAAATAAATCGGGAGAAGATGTTTCAGTTTACGATACATGGTACAGACGTCAGGCAACCAAGTTTAACGGAGTTTCCTATCCTGTACAGTGCGGAGCAGCCGCTGTATTTTCACAAGAGGGACAAAAACAGATAAAAGAAAATTTAAGCTATTATCAGGAAAACGCAAAAATAATTGCAAACGCACTTGACGAGTTGGGAATTTATTATACTGGAGGTAAAAACTCGCCTTATATTTGGCTGAAGTGCCCAAATAATATGGGAAGCTGGGAGTTCTTTGATAAGCTTCTGAATGAGGCAAATGTTGTCGGAACGCCCGGTGCAGGTTTTGGAAAGAACGGCGAGGGCTATTTCAGGCTTACAGCCTTTGGCGACAGAGAAAAGACAAAAGAAGCGGTTGAAAGAATTAAAAAGCTAAAATTTTAAACTGTTAAATAATAAAACCTCTCATAGAAGAATAATCTTCACTGAGAGGTTTTTTAGCATATAAATACCTATTTTTTATTTCTGGATTTAAAGTTAGCAAACAGTACTCCTGCACCGACAATTATCATTGCTCCGCCTATTATAAGTAAAACTTTTTCTGAAATATCGTTTTCGTTTTCAATTGAGTTTGAAACTGCGTCTTCTGCTTCATTGTCAGTTTTTTCAGTTTCAGACTGTATTTTATCGGTTTTAGCTTCCCCTTTGTCAGTATCAGAATTTATGTCTGTATTTTCTTCAATTCCGTCAGGAATATTTATTTCACAGGACTCTACAAGCCGGCTTAGTTCGTTGCCGTCGTTGTCTTTTAATGATGTAAATTCTATTGTAACTCCTGCGAGATCTTCATCAGAGTTTTTTATATCAAATTTCAGCGAACATATTTTTCCGCCGGCGCTTAAATCATTGTCTGTTTTGCTGAATTTTACGTTTACTCGTCCTTCATCAGCAAATTCCTCCGTTGTAAAGCCGTCAATTGCAAATTCATAACCGCTCAGACCTATAATTGAGGAATTGTAAAGAATATTAAATTCTCCTTCTGAGATTCCTGGGTTTCGGTCGCAGACCAGAATTACCTCAGCAGTGTTATTTTCAACCTCCTCAGCAGATAGAGTAAATCTTATTTCTTCATCTGCAAAAGCAGTAAAAGCTGATAAGATACAGATAAAAACACAGTATAATATTAAAAAAATCTTTTTCATCTTAGTCTCCCGTTCCGACGTTTTTATTTTACGCCGAGTTCTCTTTTTATTTGTTTGATTAAGTATATTAAATTGAGACAGGTTTGTCAACATTATTAATTGACATAAGCAGTCGAATAAAGTATAATTGTACTTAAATCAAAATAATATATAAGTAGTTTATTATAAAGAAATTTTTAAAATCCAGTCTTGCGAAAGGAATGGTTTGATGTCAAAGCTGAATAAAAAAATGATCTCATTCAGTAAGATACCGTTTATGATTTTTTTATGTATTCTCAGTTTGCTAATTTTGCTTGTATATCTTTTCTTTGGCAGAGCGGCAATGTCGGTTGACAATAAACTGAACGATATGATTAAGTATTCAAATCAGTACCACTCGAGTTTTCTCAACAGAACAAATCTGCTTTATTTATATGTTGATTCTTCTAATGTTGATTATTATTCGGATTATATGAAAGAAAATGTTACAACGGGAGATATGGCTACAGCAAGAAAAATGATGCAAGCAATTGGTCTTGAGAAAAGTGAGAAAGAGATCTTATCAAAGATTGACAGTGCTTGGGATAAATATATTGCTCCTGCCGAGCAGAACGCTTTAAACAAAATGATACAAGAGGCAAAGCAGAACAAGGCTCGTGAATTTATATCAAGTAATGAGTACACCTCCTGTGTTAAATATATAAGCGATTCACAGAAAACGCTAAGAGACAGCATTGTTTCAAGGCTCAAAGATGAAAAAAATACTTATGAGCTGTGTGAATCTGTATTTCAAGTAATATTAATTTTTGTATTGCTAGGTATAATCGCTGTGTCGTTTACCTGCCGAAACAGAATAAAGAGGCTTGGAATTATGGTAGAAAACGAGCGTGAAAACCAGAAGGAGATTAGAGTAAAAAATGATGTTTTAAAGCGCCGTGAGATGAGAAATTCCAGACGGAGAAAATTATAAGAAAAACACCTTATGACAGAACAAATCTCTCATAAGGTGTTTTAGTTTGCTATAAACTAGTTTAATCAGTAAAATATTTAACTCCGCTTTCAAATATTTTCTGGTCTTTATTTCCGGGAACGTTCTTTGAAATATCCTCACCGATTCTTTCAGAGTGTCCCATTTTACCGAGAACTCTGCCGTCGGGCGAGGTGATGCCCTCAATTGCAGACATTGAAGTATTCGGATTGCAGTGAATGTTCATAGTTGGACGGTTTGCAAAATCTACATACTGAGTTGCGATCTGCCCATTAGCTGCAAGGCTTGCAATTTCCTCCTCACTTGCAACAAATCTGCCTTCTCCGTGAGAAATAGCAACAGTGTGAATATCTCCCACATTACACTCAGCAAGCCACGGAGACTTGTTTGAAGCTATTCTGGTATTTACCATCTTTGATTGATGTCGTGCTATTGTGTTGAAGGTGAGGGTAGGCGAGTCGTCCCGCATATCTACTATTTTTCCGTAAGGCACAAGACCAAGCTTAATAAGTGCTTGGAAGCCGTTGCAGATACCGAGCATTAAACCGTCTCGGTACTTCAAAAGCTCGTGAACCGCCTGAGTAAGGCGTGGATTTCTGAAGAATGATGTTATAAACTTACCGCTTCCGTCAGGCTCGTCTCCGCCACTGAAACCGCCCGGAAGCATAATGATTTGAGATTGTCTTATAAGTTTTTCAATTTCCTCAACCGATTCTGAAATAGCTTCGGCAGAGAAGTTTTTAATAACAAATACCTCAGGCAAAGCTCCTGCTCTTTCAAAGGCTCTTGCGGTGTCGTATTCACAGTTTGTGCCCGGGAATACAGGGATAAGAACTCTTGGTTTTGCAATAGGAGCAATAGGTTTAATTTTGTTTTCAGACCTATATGAATATTTGTCGACAACACCGTGGTCATTATCAATTTTGGAAGGGAATACAGGCTCTAGCTTGTTTTCCCAAAGATTTTGAAGATGATCAAGATCAAGCTCATAATCAGATGTGTAAATTTTATATTCATCAATAGTTTCACCGATAACTCTTTCTTCGGTTTCAATATTGCTTTTTAGTTCGATTACAAAAGCACCATAGCAAGGTGTAAATAACTCTTTCGGTGTAATTTCACCGGTAAATCTAAATCCGATTTTGTTACCGAAGCTCATCTTGGCAACAGCTTCTGAAATTCCTCCGAATGATACTGCCCAACATGACAATGCCTGTTCTTCGCTGATGAGTTTTTCGACCTTTTCAAAAATATTTATAACGCTTTGGAAGTCTATAATTCCGTTTTCGTCATATTTAGGAGCTAGATATATAACCTTAGATCCGACTTCTTTAAATTCCGGAGAAGTTACATCATAAGAATCCGCAACCGATACTGCGAAAGATACAAGTGTAGGAGGAACATCTATCTTTTCAAATGTTCCGCTCATAGAGTCCTTACCGCCTATCGAAGCACAGCCAAGCTCACTTTGAGCCTTGTATGCTCCAAGAAGTGCGGCAAGAGGCTTTCCCCAACGCTTAGGATCATTTTGTGTTCTTTCAAAATACTCCTGGAAGGTCAGCCAGCATTTTTTATGTTTTCCGCCTGCGGCAACGACCTTTGATATTGATTCAACAACTGCTGAAATTGCACCGTGGTAAGGGCTCTTTTCTGACAGAAACGGGTCATATCCCCAGCCCATTATTGAAGCTGTGGTAGTTTCCCCATGCAGAACAGGTATCTTAGCAGCCATTGCCTGAGTAGGAGTGTTCTGATATTTTCCGCCGTAAGGCATAAGGATTGTTCCTGCACCTATAGTTGAATCAAATCTCTCAACAAGACCCTTTTGAGAGCATATATTAAGATTTGAGATCATTGCCTCCCACTTTTCAGGGCTGTTATCTATATTCCCACTTGTTAAGATATAAGGCTCTGAAATTGTAATTTTTGTGTGTTTTTCAGCGCCGTTTGAATTCAAGAAATCTCTTGAAAGATTAACTATTTCATTGCCTTTCCAGTTCATTTTTAAACGTCTGTCGTCGGTAACGTGAGCAACAACAGTAGCTTCAAGATTTTCCTTTTCAGCCTCTGACAAGAATTTATCAACATCACTTTTTGCAATAACAACCGCCATTCTCTCCTGAGACTCTGAAATTGCAAGCTCAGTACCGTCAAGACCGTTATATTTTTTAGTTACAGCATCGAGGTTTATCTCTAAGCCGTCGGTAAGTTCACCTATAGCGACAGAAACTCCGCCTGCACCGAAATCATTGCATCTCTTTATCATTTTAGTAACTTCATGTTTTCTGAAAAGTCTCTGCAGCTTTCTTTCTTCGGGAGCGTTACCTTTCTGAACTTCAGCACCGCAGGTTTCAAGTGAGTCCATAGTGTGGGATTTTGAAGAACCTGTTGCACCTCCGCAGCCGTCTCGTCCTGTTTTACCTCCTAAAAGGATAACAAGGTCATTCGGCTCAGGACGCTCACGCCTTACGTTTTCAGCAGGAGCAGCACCGATAACTGCGCCAATTTCCATTCTCTTTGCAACATATCCCGGATGATATATTTCGCTGACGTGTCCTGTAGCAAGTCCTATCTGGTTTCCGTAAGAGGAATATCCGTTAGCTGCACCGACGGTTATTTTTCTCTGTGGCAGTTTTCCTGCAACAGTGTCTTCAAAAGGAACAAGAGGATTTGATGCCCCGGTAACTCTCATTGCCTGATAAACGTATGAGCGTCCCGACAGAGGGTCTCTTATTGCTCCGCCAAGACAGGTAGCGGCGCCTCCGAAAGGCTCTATTTCAGTAGGGTGGTTGTGAGTTTCGTTTTTGAACATCAACAGCCAGTCCTCGCTTTTGCCGTCAACGTCAACCTTTATTTTAACTGAGCAGGCATTTATTTCTTCGCTTTCATCAAGATCATTTAACAGTCCTTCGCTTTTCAGTTTCTTTGCGCCGATAACCGCAAGATCCATAAGAGTAATAGGCTTGTCAGTTCTGTTTTCATAAAGCTTCTTTCTTGTTTTTAAATAATCTTTGTAGGTTTCGTCAATATAAGGCGTTTTAATGTCTACATCATCAATGATAGTTGAAAAAGTGGTGTGACGGCAATGGTCTGACCAATATGTGTCTATCATACGGATTTCAGTGATCGTCGGGTTTCTCTTTTCGGTATTTTTAAAATAATCCTGACAGAATTTTATATCGTCAAAATCCATAGCAAGACCTAAAGACGTCATAAGAGCCTTTAATTCTGTATCGCTTGAATAGATAAAGCCTTCAATAGAAATAACTCTTTCAGGAATATCATATTTGATATCAAGAGTATCAACTGGTTTTAGGGACGCTTCACGGCTCTCAACAGGGTTTATCAGATAGTTTCTTACATCGTTAATGTCTTTCTCAGAAATATCTCCCTGCAATATATATATAGTAGCCGACCTTACAGCAGGACGGTTTCCTCCGGTCAGCAGAGAAATACATTGAGCGCACGAGTCGGCTCTCTGGTCAAACTGTCCCGGAAGATATTCTGTAGCTATGATATTTTCATTGGATTGAAGTTTTGGTATATCATTATAAGTTACGTCAACAGCAGGCTCGGAAAATACAACGGGAATACATTTTTTGAAATCATCTTCCGACAGACCCTCAACGTCATATCGGTTGACAATTCTTATTCGTGTGAGTTCGGGAATTTTCAAAACTGATTTAATTCCGCTGAGAAGAGTTTCTGCCTGTGAGGCATAGCTTGGCTTTTTCTCAACATAAATTCGATAAACTGGCATAGTCACAACTCCTTATACATAAATAGATTCTGTTAGAGTTAAATCGTCAGCAAAACTGCCGATACAATAATTTTCTTCAGCTTTTTCTATTTTAACATATAAAATCCTTTTACGCAAACTGTTTTGAGGTGTTTTAGGATTATTTCTCGGAATTTTTACAATTGTGAAATTCGGTGTATGTCCCTCAAAGTATTCAGTAGACTTTTCCTTTTCAAATAACACAGGACAGATTTTTCCTACCTGAGCTTTAAGAAATTCAGATGAAGACTTTTTACATACAGCTTCCATAGTTTTTGTACGGTATTCTTTAGTGTGTCCGTCAATCTGGTCGGAGCGTTTTGCCGCAGATGTACCTTCTCTGATAGAATAAGGGAATATATGTGCTTTGGCAAATTTTATTTTTCGTACAAAGCTGAGCGACTTTTCAAAATCCTCATCGCTCTCTCCCGGAAAGCCTACCATAATATCTGTAGTAATTGCACAGTCGGGAAAGGCTTTTCTCAGTTTATTACACAGAGTTTCGTATTCACTTGAAGTGTATTTGCGATTCATTTCTTTTAAGGTTTTGTCACAGCCGCTTTGAAGCGATAGATGAAACTGAGGGCATAGCTTATCCAACTTTGACATTCTTTCTATATCCTCGTCAGAAATCATTTCAGGTTCTATTGAACCGAGCCGAACACGTTCAATTCCGTCAACCGAGCAGGCGGTTTCTATTGCGTCTATAAGTCTTATGCTCTTGCCGTCGTTTAAATCCTTTCCGTAACAGCATAGGTTTATGCCAACCAGTATAATTTCCTTGTGTCCGTTTTTTGAAAGCTCAGCTATTTCGTCTTTTAATACATTTAAGCTCTTTGAACGGATGTGCCCTCTTGCATATGGAATAATGCAATATGAACAATATTGGTCGCAGCCGTCTTGAATTTTAACATTTGCCCTTGTTTTGTCATCATAACCGTTGATGTTCATATTTTCTATCTTTTCATTTTTTTCGTGTTTCTCAATTCTGATTATCTGTTTTCTTTTTCCGCAATTGTCTGTATTATCATATGACAAATATTCATCAAGCATTTTAGGAATATCCATTTTGTTTGCAGAGCCGCATATAATATCACAGAAGTTAAAGGTTTTAACTTCATCTTCAAAAGCCTGCGGAAAACAGCCTGTGAGAATAAGTATGCAGTTTTGATTTTGTTTTCTTATCTTGTGAAGTATCTGTCTGCATTTCAGATTAGCCTGTCCTGTCACAGTGCAGGAGTTCACAATTGCAGCGTCGGCGTCAGCAATTGAATCGGTACAGCTGTGACATGAATTTATAAGATTTTCTTTAAGTGCCTCAGTTTCGTAATGATTTACCTTACAGCCGAGAGTGTAAAAATATATTTTCATTTGAATTACTCCGTAAAAATTAATAATAATATGAGAATTACACAAACACTACAGATTTATTGTGTATATTCTATAAATTAACTTTCTGCGTTTTATTTTACTTGAACATTATAATATATTTACTTATTTTTTTCAATTACCCCTTGACAATTAAAAAAAATATGCTATATTTTAGTTAGAGAATTAAAAGAGGAATGATTCTCTGAATTCCTAAGGGTTTTCAACAATAAAACATTTTTTAGGGAGGAATTTATTATGACAAAAGCAAAGGTTTTATTGCAATCAATTTCTGATGTAAAGGAATTTGTAAGCGCAGTATCATTGTGTGACTATGATGTGGATTTGATTTCAGGAAGATATGCAGTTGACGCAAAGTCGATTATGGGTATTTTCAGCCTGGATCTGACCAATGCAATTGAGCTTGTTGCTCACACTGAGAATGCAGAGGTTTTATTCTCACAGATCGATAAATTTATAGTTAAATAGTCAAAAACTGAATTTAATACTTAATAACAATGCGGTACGGCTTTTGCTGTACCGTTTATTTTTTAGAAGCAAGTCAGTTGGTTCCTGCATTTAGTTTGTCTTTAAAATCACAAAAAAGAAAGTTTGAGAACCATTATCGTATAAAAGTAGATTTTTTGTTGACAGTCTACAAATTGTGTGTTATTATAAATTTTGTATAGTTTACATAGATTAATGGGGAGATATTATGAAAAAAGTATTAAGTTTCATTGTTTCTGCTGTTATGGCAATAACATCTGTGTCATTGACGGCATTTATTACAACTGCTGATACTTATTTAAACTTTAACAGCAAGTGGGGCTTTGGCGGCAGTGTATTTAGTGCATTGGATATTGACCAATCAACAGCTGGTTTAGGATATTATATTTTTGTTCAGAATTATGATGAATACAAAACACTTGAAAGTAAAGGGCTTAAAGGTTACAATAAATCATTTTTTAATCAAAATATTTTATTAGTGAATTGGCTTATAAGTTATAACGGAGACAGAGGCGGATATGAAAATCCTACAATATCAAAAGGTGCAGATGGAACGCTTAAATTCAATTATAAATATAATAAATCATACATAAGTATGCCTATAGATGCGTATGATAAGAATTTGATTGAATTAAAAAAATCAGATATATCAGGTGTAGATTTTTCAAAAATAACAGTAAATGTTACCATTGATTATTCTAATGCTACCTCAAATTCAGAGACAAATACAACTCCTGATGAAAGCTTTACCTTAAATATGGTAAATGTACTCAATTATGCTAACAAATTAATAGCAGGTGATTCATTTAACTTGAATTACAATATTGGTAAAAGTAAAAATTTTTACTTCGTAATTAAAAATTATAAGGATTATACTGCTTGTGGTTTTACCGGTAAAAAGGCAGAGTTCTTTAAAGACAATATTCTTTTGGTAAATTGTATTTACGGCAATAAGTATACTTGTCATAGCTTTGTAAATAAAGGCATTGTTAAAAACTTTGATAATACTTTAGTTATGTCATATAATTCCGTTTGGAAGTTTCCTAAAACTAAGACAGCAAGGCATATAACGGATATAATAGAATTGAAAAAGTCTGAGGTTAAAAATGTTGATTTTTCAAAGCTGACAGTATTTAAAAGAAATAAATTTGACTATAGTACATGGACTTCTGGTATGGTTTTACCTTCAGATGCAGATGCAGACTCTTATAAAAAACTTAAAATGACTTATGTAGATGTTTCGTCTGTGATTAAAGGTAATATTAAAACTATTAAAAAGACGCAGGTCAAAAAACTGAAGGTAAAGCCAATTAAAGAGAAACAGCTAAAAGTATCTTGGAAAAACATAAAAGGAGTAAAATATGAAGTAAAATATTCTTTAAAGAAAGGCATGAAAAATGCAAAGGTAAAAAAGAATATTAAGAAAAACAAAGTAACTCTTAAAAAGCTGAAATCAGGAAAGAAGTATTATATCAAGGTCAGAGCATATCAAAAGATAGGAAATAAAACCTACACAGGAAAATGGTCAAAGGTTGTTAAGAAAAAAACAAAATAAATAGCAAAAGCGTTCAGGTCAATAAAATGACTTGGACGCTTTTCTTGTCTTTTGCGATTATCCATTGTCAATTATCAATTATCAATTATTAATTATTAATTGATTACAATTTAAGCACATTTTACAAACTTATCAAAGGCAGAGAATCACCGGCGGCTCGCCGGTCTTGCTTCTTGCCTCTGGCTTCTAATCTCTCGTATCTAGGTACTAGCCTGCCGTTATACAAAGTAAACACATTTTACAAACTCATCAAAGGCAGAGAGCCACCGGCGGCTCGCCGGGCATAAACCCTTGTCTTTAGCATAAAATTAATTAAAGAATAAGTTAAATGAAGTTATAGATCAAAGGGGAGTATTCATATGAGAATAGTAAAAAATATATTCGCTCTAGTGCTTTGCATAATAACGATGTCGTTATTTTTCACAAAGGCATTTGCTGACGGTGCAAGGTCAGAAGAAGCCGTTGCTGCGGCGTTGAATTCTGCAAAGGAACATAAAAAATCGGAAGTATCAGTTACGGCAGAAAATGCAGTGCTGTATGAAGCGTCAACAAAGACTGTAATATTCGGTAAAAAAGCAAATGAAAGAGTTCCTGTCTCATATCTCACGAAACTTATGACAATACTTCTGACTGCTGAAAAGCTAAAAACTGATAAGGAATTCACGCTTGACAGAAAGTTCATAACGTCTGCTGAGGCAAATTCTAGAAAAGGTTCGCAGATTTGGTTGGATGTCGGTGAGAAGATAAGTATAAGGGAGCTTTTAAAGTCTGTTACTATTGGAAATGCAAACGACGCAAGCGTTGTCTTGGCGGAAGGCATATCGGGAAGTGAGACGGCATTTGTCAGGGCTATGAACAACCGTGCCAAATCGCTTGGAATGAAGAATACAAAATTTGTTGACTGTACGGGTATAAGTTCTTCTAATATTTCCACCGCTAAGGATATTGCCATTTTATCTGCTGAACTTGTAAAGTATGAAAGTTTGAAAGGCTTCTTCACAACCTGGATGGACAGTGTAAGGGGAGGAAAAGCAGAGCTAGTTAATCTCAATACTCTTGTAAAAAATTATAAAGGTATAAGCGGACTTAAAGCGTGTTCATCAGATAAGGCAGGAAACTGTATTTCCGCATCAGCATCAAGGAATAAGCTGAGTTTGATAGCTGTTGCAATTAAAACTAAAGATAGCGACAGCAGGGCGAGTGATGCAAGGGAATTGCTTGATTTCGGATTTGAAGGGTTTGATTTATATGCTCCAGACGTTCCTAAGGACGCTGTAGAACCTATTAATGTAACTCACGGTTTTGAATTAAAAACTGATACCTATGTTGACGGAACTGCAAGTGTTGTTATTAAAAGGGGAACAGCAGGGAAGATAAGCGTTACATTTGACAGAATGAGCAAGTTGGAAGCTCCGGTTGCAAAAAATACAAAAATAGGCGAGCTGGTATTCCGTATGGGTTCAAAGGAATTATTAAAACGCAATATATATACTAAGAGTGACGTAAAGCGTATAGATTTAGTAAGTGCGTTTGGCAAACTCTTGTTAAGTTTACTAAGAAATTAGATAAAAATTGTATTAGTTGCACAAAAACTTAATTGTTACATAAAGTTGCAAAAAGAGCACTTGAAAAAAAACTTGTTTTATAGTAAAATAATATTAGTTAAAATTAGAAAGGAAATTGGAAAGTGGCAATAAGATTAAATATGAAGCATCTAGGTTCTTTTATTGGAGAACACGAAATGGAAGCGATGAAGGCGCAGATAAGTGAAGCGCACAATACAATTGAAAAAAGAAACGGTTTGGGAAATGATTTTTTAGGATGGGTTGACCTTCCTAAAAATTACGATAAGGACGAGTTTGAACGAATTAAGGCAGCGGCTGAAAGAATAAAGGAAAAGGCAGATATTCTCATTGTAATAGGAATAGGCGGTTCATATCTGGGAGCAAGAGCAGCTATTGAGCTTTTGAAGTCGCCGTTTTATAACAACTTAAAGAAAGATACTCCAGATATATATTTTGTCGGAAACAATATAAATCCGACATATCTTCAGGAAATTCTATCAATATGCGAGGGCAAGGATATTTGTGTAAATGTTATCTCCAAGTCTGGAACAACTACAGAACCAGCGCTTGCTTTCAGGATTTTTAAAAAGCTAGTTGAGGATAAGTACGGCAAAGATGAAGCAAAGAACAGAATTTTTGCAACTACTGACGCTAAAAAGGGAACATTAAAGGAGCTTTCCGACAAAGAGGGTTATGAGACATTTGTAATAGCAGACGACGTCGGCGGAAGATTTTCTGTTCTGACGGCAGTTGGTTTGTTACCTATTGCAGTTGCCGGCTGCGATATTGATAAGATAATGGCAGGCGCAAAGAATGGAATGGAAAAATACTCAAAGGACGACGGTAACGACTGCTATAAGTATGCGGCTGTAAGAAATATATTGAACAGAAAGGGCAAGTCGGTTGAAATGCTTGTTTCATATGAGCCTGCATTTACAATGATGGCAGAATGGTGGAAACAGCTTTTCGGCGAAAGCGAGGG
Organism: uncultured Clostridia bacterium; assembly: GCA_947628615.1. Lineage (GTDB taxonomy): Bacteria > Bacillota > Clostridia > Oscillospirales > Ruminococcaceae > UMGS1601. Next base: position 7,263 of record CANRAO010000010.1, on the reverse strand, counting down.
TAAGGATAACAAGGGTATATTCCCATCGTCAGCTACCTTCTCAACTGACCTTCATTCACTGGGACAGTTTATTCAGGATGGTTCGAGAATCATGTTTGAGACGGTCGTTGATATAAAAAAACCTAAGCGTGATCTGTTCTTAGAGGAGGACGCTGAAAATTTAGACGGCTTAAACTTTCTTACAAATCAGAATATGTCTGATGTAAACAGAAAGGCTTTTGAAGGAACGATTTTGGCTCATACTGACGGAGGAGTACCTAACGTAGTCATTGAGGTTGACGCACTTGACGAGGAAAATTTCGGCGAGATGGTATATTTCTTTGAAAAGGCTTGCGCTGTTTCGGGATATATTTTAGGCGTAAATCCGTTCAATCAGCCGGGTGTTGAGAGCTACAAGAAAAATATGTTTGCACTTTTAGGAAAGCCGGGTTATGAAGATCAGAAGGCTGCTCTTGAGGAAAAGCTGAAGTAATCAATTTTATTTACTATTAATTAATATTTTAATCCATTTTCGGACAGGTCTGTCCGTTAAAATAAATTTGCCCGAAGGGGCGGAACGGAGTGTTGTTATGATCAGCATTATAACAGGAAAAAAAGGAACAGGAAAAACGAAAATCTTAGTTGACAAAATTACTGAGGCTTCAAATAAAGCAACGGGTAATGTTGTTTGTATTGAAAAGGGAATGAAGCTCACATATGATCTTCCTCACAGTGTAAGACTTGTTGATGCAGATGAGTATGCAATTGACAGCTTTGATACATTTTACGGCTTTGTAACAGGTATGCTTGCAGGAAACTATGATATTCAGGAGGTTTTCATAGATGGTATTTTGAAAATCGGGGGAAGGGATTATGACAAGCTTGGCGCTATGTTTGAAAAGCTGAATGCTCATGCAAAAGACGTTAATATAGTTTTTACGGTTTCAACCGATGCACAGGAGCTTCCTGACAGAGTAAAGGCGTTTATGTAAGACTTAAAGCATTAGTTTGTTTTAAAATTACATAAAAACTATTGACAATGTAAATTATAATAGTTATAATGTAATTTGTGATGTTTGAGGTGTTAGGATGAAAATTCAACTAAAACAGCTTTTTGATATAATTGGCGAGCGTAAAGAGATCAATTATAAAATACCACTTGACGAGCTTGACGGTTATAAAGCGGTTTCATTCAAAACACCTGTATCTATAAACGGAGAAGTCGAAAACAGAGCGGGAATTGTAACATTAAAAATTAATGTAAGTTTTGTTTTGAATCACGTTTGTGACAGATGTCTTAAAAATTTCGAGCGGGAATATGATTATGATTTTGAGCATACGATCGTTCGCAGTTCTCAAAAAGAGGACGACGGACATATAGTGTGCGAAAATATGGTTCTTGACTTGAATGAGTTGGCTATTTCTGATTTATTGTTGCAGCTGCCTTCAAAGATATTGTGTAAGGAAGACTGCAAGGGCTTGTGCTTCGTTTGTGGACAAAACCTCAATGAAGCTTCTTGCGAATGCTCAAAGAGTTAATAGCCGCAACAATACTTAATTAAAAATATCCTAAGAGGAGGTGCCACAATGGCAGTACCAAAGAGAAAGGTATCCAAAGCAAGACGTGATAAAAGACGTTCTGCTGTTTGGAAATTAGACGCACCGGCATTAAGCAAGTGTTCTAATTGCGGCGAGCTTACAGCTCCACATAAAGTTTGTAAAAATTGCGGATTTTATAAAGGTGTAGAAGTTATCAAGAAAAGTGACGATAAATAACATCTTTGTAAAGCAGAGGTGGAGTTTTCCTTCTCTGCTTTTTTCGTGTAAAAATTCTACCTGGAGGATTAAGATTTATGGCATTACCGATAGCTGCTATTGTCGGCAGACCTAATGTGGGAAAATCTACGCTGTTTAACAAGCTTATAGGGCAAAAGCTGTCAATTGTGGAGGATACACCGGGAGTTACAAGAGATAGAATCTACTCTAAATGCGAATGGCTGGGCAATCAGTTTATGCTTGTCGATACAGGCGGTATTGAGACTAAAACCGACGATTTTATTCTTACACAGATGAAGCGTCAGGCAGAGGTGGCAATAACTAGTGCAGATGTAATAATTTTCATAACTGATATAAAAACAGGTGTAACTGCTAATGACTATGATGTAGCTAAAATGCTTATGAAGTCGGGAAAGCCTGTTGTTCTATGCGTTAATAAATGTGATAATATCGGCGATCCGCCACCGGAGTTTTACGAGTTTTATAATCTCGGTATCGGCGATCCCATTGCTGTTTCTTCAATTCACGGACACGGAACGGGTGATTTGCTTGACGAGGTAATAAAATATTTTCCTGATACAACTGAGGAAAACGACGATGATGACACTATCAAGGTTGCGGTCATCGGAAAGCCGAATGCAGGCAAGTCTTCAATAATAAATAAGATCTGCGGCGAGGAAAGACTTATCGTATCAGAAATCGCCGGTACTACCAGAGATGCCACCGATACAGAAGTTGAAAATGAAAAAGGAAAGTTTATATTCATTGATACAGCAGGTATCAGGAGAAAGTCTAAGGTTCTTGAAAGCATAGAGAAATACAGTGTTCTTAGGGCGTATATGGCGGTTGACAGAGCAGATGTTGCAGTAATTGTAATAGATGCGACTGTAGGCTTTACCGAGCAGGATTCAAAGGTTGCAGGATATGCCCATGAGCAGGGAAAGGCTTGTGTTGTAGCAGTCAACAAATGGGACGCTGTTGAAAAGGATACAAACACTATGTCTGAATACACAAATAAGCTGAAGAACGATTTCAGCTTTATGTCGTATGTTCCTTTTGTGTTCATTTCTGCAAAGACAGGTCAGAGATTAGTTAAGCTGTTTGACATTATAAAATATGTTGCTGAGAAAAATTCTATAAGAATTTCAACAGGAAAGCTCAACGATGTTTTGGCTTATGCAACAAGCAGAGTTCAGCCACCGTCTGATAAGGGCAAACGGCTTAAAATTTACTATATCACTCAGCCGACAACAAAACCGCCGACATTCGTTATATTTGTAAATAAAGCGGAGCTGTTTCATTTTTCATATCAGAGGTATCTGGAAAATCAGATTCGCGAAACGTTTGGTCTGGAAGGAACTCCTATGAGATTTATAGTGAGAGAAAGAGGAGCAAACGACACAAAATAACAGGGAGAATTTTATGATTGAATTTTTATGTATAGCTGTTACTGCAATAGCTTCGTATCTTTTCGGCAGCTTTAATTCTGCACTGATTGTATGCAGACTGCTAAAGCACGATGATATAAGAAATTACGGCAGTAAAAGTGCGGGTTTGACCAATGTTTTGAGAGTTTACGGAAAAGTACCTGCTTTGATAACTCTTTTGTGCGACCTGTTCAAGGGTGTAATTGCGGTAGTCTTAGCACGTTTTATTGTAACTGACATTTTGAGTGTTCAGTTTTTTGGCGACAGTTTGTTTATAGGATATGTTGCGGGAGTATGTGTAGTGCTCGGACACGTTTTTCCGTTATACTATGGTTTCAAGGGCGGAAAAGGCGTTCTGACTGCCTGCACTACAATGCTTGCAGTTGACCCAGTTACAACTCTCTTATGTTTAGCTGTATTTATTATTATTGTATCAATTACTAAATATGTTTCTTTGGGGTCTATAGTATCTATGACTTTCTGTCCGTTCCTGACGGGCATTACTCAACTGCTTAGAGGTTATGACGGTGTATGGATAAATGTTCTTTTTGCTGTTTTACTGGCTGTGCTGATTATATATAAACATAAGGCGAATATAATAAGACTTAAAAACCACGAAGAAAATAAGCTGAGTTTCAAGAGTAAGGGCTAAATATATTTTGGAGGATTATTATGTCGGATATTGTTATACTTGGTTCGGGTGGATTTGGGCTTTCGCTTGCTGTTATGTGCGACAAGCTGGGGCATAATGTAACTGTGTGGTCGAAGTTCAAAGATGAAATTGATGCTATTGAGAGAACGGGAGAGCTAAAAGCAAAGCTGCCCGGAGCTATTATTCCCAAAAGCATAAAACTGACAACTGATATTTCCTGCGTCAGGGATAAGGATATAGCTGTTGTGGGTATACCTTCTTCATTTGTCAGAGAGACCTGCGAAACAGCAAAGCCATTTATGAGCGAAAACACCTATATAGTAAATACCTCTAAGGGTTTAGAGAACGGAACGTTAAAGCGTATGAGCGTTGTAGTTTCGGAGGTGTTTGATAAAAACCGAGTAGTTGTGCTTACAGGTCCTTCTCACGCAGAGGAGCTTGCAAAAGGGATCCCTACAACTGTTGTTGTATCTTCAAAAGATCACGAGGCGGCAAAACATATTCAGGAAAATATGTCAAGTCAGGTATTGAGAATTTATATAAATGATGATATTATAGGCTGTGAAATAGGCGGTTCGCTGAAAAATATAATTGCTCTTGCTGCAGGTATATGCGATGGTATGGGCTTTGGTGATAACACAAAAGCGGCTCTTATGACAAGAGGTATCAGTGAAATTGCCCGTCTAGGTGTGTCATTAGGGGCAAGCACCAGCACGTTTGCAGGTCTCACAGGAATAGGAGATTTGATCGTTACCTGCACAAGTATGCATTCACGAAACCGACGTGCGGGGATTTTAATTGGAAAAGGCAGTACTCCTGAAGAAGCTGTGAGAATGGTCGGAACGGTTGAGGGTTATTACTGTACAAAAACAGCATATGCGCTTGCAAAGTCTCAGGGAGTCGAGATGCCTATAACAGAACAGCTGTATTCGGTTTTGTTTGAGGGAAAACAGGTTGATATTGCATTAAAAGAGCTTATGACAAGACCGAGTTCAAATGAGAATGAGAGAATAGTATTATAAAAAAGGCTGCCTGATAATCAGGCAACCTTTTTTTAGGTAGTTATATTTAGTGTTTCTTATACTTTTCAAAAGACTCAAACATTTCTTTCAAATTTTCGGTTATTGCTTGATTAGAATGAAACGGACGGAAAAAGTAATGCTTCTGACTTGCTTTTTCCTGTTTTTTACGAATATATTCTTTGAGGTGTTCATATTTAACGATAACATCCTTTTCATCAGCAAATCTTTTGAGCTTTGTAATAAGCTGAGCAGATTTTACGGCGTCAATTATAAAAATGCCGAAAAACAGTCCGATAACGAAGGAGAATGCAAGATTCTGCGACAGCCATTTCAAAGAGTTGAGGATATAAGGGTGAATAAGAAAGTAATATACAGAACCAAGCAATGCCCAAATCAGTGAAAATTTAGGACAGATAATTCCTTGAATATTTCCCCATTCATTACTGTAATCCCACAAACGAATTTTAAATACTTTTACACTTATAATTCCGGCTATGTATTCAACAGCAGTCATACATACAGCCATAAGAATGAAAATTAAAGCTTTATTAAAAACAGGATCGATCATACTAAAGATATTAAGAGAAGCTAATAAATATAATACGCATAAACCGACGCCGTACAATGGCAGATACGGACCGATGCAAAATCCAGGATTGATCCATTTTCGTTCCGGATTGGAACTGGAAAAATAACGCCGAAAAAGCAGTTCAAGAAGCCAGCCCGAAACAGAGCCAATAAAAAATAAAAATGCCAGGATCAAGAATAAATTCATTTTATAACACCCTTTATTAATTTTTTGTATTATAATAAAACAGCTTTTTTAAGTTCTTCGACTTTGTCGATTTTCTCCCAAGCAACATTTAGATCCTCACGTCCCATATGACCGTACGCCGCAAGTTTTCTGTAAATCGGCTTGCGAAGACCTAAAGTTTCGATAATAGCCGACGGGCGAAGATCGAAAACTTTTCTTACTGCATCACTTATTCTTTCAGAACTCAAATTACTTGTTCCGAATGTATTAATATCGACCATAACCGAAACAGGCGACGCAACGCCGATTGCATACGCAAGCTGAACCTCGCATTTATCTGCAAGATCAGCGGCAACAATATTTTTAGCAACATATCTTGCCATATAAGCCGCCGAACGATCAACTTTTGTGGGGTCTTTTCCTGAGAATGCACCGCCGCCGTGACGTCCCATTCCGCCATAGGTGTCTACTATAATTTTCCTGCCGGTAAGTCCGCTGTCTCCGTGAGGTCCGCCGATAACAAATCTGCCGGTGGGATTTACAAAATATTGTGTTTTATCGTCAAGAAGTTCGTTCGGTATAACAGCTTTTACAACGTATTTAATAATGTCGTTTCTTATTTGCTCAAGAGTAACATTTTCATCGTGCTGAGATGAGACAACTACAGCGTCGATTCTAAAGGGCTTGTTATTGCTGTCATATTCAACGGTTACCTGCGTTTTCCCATCAGGACGGAGATAGGGAAGAGTTCCGTTCTTTCTGACTTCTGTTAGCTTTAATGCCAGCTTATGTGCCAGAGATATCGGCATTGGCATAAGCTCTGGAGTTTCATTGCAGGCATATCCAAACATCATACCCTGATCTCCTGCACCGATGTCGTTTAGGTTTTCATCACGACCCTCTAAGGCGTTATCAACACCTTGTGCAATATCAGGAGACTGCTTGTCTATTGCGGTAAAAACAGCACAGGTGTTTCCGTTGAAGCCGTAAGCGTCGTTATTGTAACCTATTTTGTTTACAGTCTGTCTGACTATTTCGGGAATATCAACCTGTGCCTTCGTGGTTATTTCACCCATGCACATAATCATTCCTGTTGTAGTGACTGTTTCACAGGCAACCCTTGAATAAGGATCCTGCTCAAGCATTGCGTCCAAAATAGAATCTGAAATTTGATCGCAAATTTTATCAGGATGTCCCTCTGTTACAGATTCAGAAGTAAAAAGATTTCTTGACATTTATATTCCTCCTAAAAAATAAAAAAGCGCTTCAAAACCGAAACGCTTGAATTTATCACCTAAATTCCTCATCTTTCGGTTCTTACCGCAGGATTTAGCACCTTAATAAAAGAATTAGGTTGCCGGGCTTCACAGGACCTGTTTCCTCCGCCACTCTTGATAAGGTTGTAGACTTATTATACAACTACTTTACTTATATGTCAACAAAAAACAAGATTTTTTTAATGATAGAAAAAGTTGATGCATTATAATATATGTATAGCTAACTTGTCGAATAAATTCAAAAGAAACAGGTTTTTCTGTTAATAATTATGGCTAAAAAAACTCATAAAAAAATTTTTAAAACCCCTTGACAAAGGAAAAATGGTGTGATATAATAATCAGGCACTCGAAAAACGGGTGGCACAAAAAAGGATAA
>CANRAO010000009.1 GCA_947628615.1 uncultured Clostridia bacterium | reverse complement strand
TTATTTTTTTATCCTTTTGCTTAAGCTTTTTATTCCCACCAGTAGAACTGGTGGTTGCTTTACGCTAAAGCTACAAAACAAGAAAGCCCCGAAAAATCGGGGCTTTCATTTACTAACTTATCCTGTCAATAGTTTTTAATAAATATTTTTGTACGCTTATTTTCAATTTATTTAGCCCATTATTTGCCGAAACATACCTACATAATCTGAGGCAACAACAGTTAATGCAGTCGCAAAGCTGACCGTAAACTTTCCATGTGATTAAGAGAGTTAGTTTTTTCAAGTTATTTCAAGTAATCAGATAATTTTTTTATAAATCAAGACCTTCTACCCAGTCCTTAACATCGTCTTCTGATGCTCCCGACTGGAATCTTTCACCCTCCAGCCAGTTTCCTGTTCCGGCTTCCTTTGCTAAAAGCTCTCCGCTTTCACCAATTCCGGAACTGGACGAAGTACAAAACGGTATCACAGTTTTTCCGGTAAAATTGTTTGCAGTAATAAATCCATTTACTGGCCATGCGGCAGTCCCCCACCAGATAGGATACCCAATATAAACAACATCTGCTTTTTCGACTGCCTTTTTAATTGCACTGAGATTTTTTATCTTTGGTCTTACACTGCTTTTTGCAGGAGATGAAGCACTATTATGCTCTTTGGTCACACGGCTGTTGTCGTCTGTCCAATCAATATCAGCAGAAGTATATGCGTCAGCAGCTTTGACCTCAATCAGCTTTCCATTTGTATTCTTTTTTATCTTCTTAGCTACTGCCTTTGTCGTTCCCGTTGCACTAAAATACAAAATTACAATTTTTTTATTGTCCTTTGCCTGTGCAGGTATACTATTCACATTTATAAGTGCAAACAGCATAACAAATGCCAAAGCTATTGATAATATACGATAAAACTTTTTTTCACTTAAACTAAATTGCATTATAGTCAGTCCTCCTCTACTTTAACTTATCTGTCTTGCATTGGTTAATATAACTACATCTTTACTCATTTTCCCCTTATACTGCTTTCTTAGCCCATTCAGCAACTGTGATTTCCGACTTCGCAGCGTCAGCACCGTGAACAGCAAGACCTTTACCGAAAACTGCACCTGAACACAGCTTTTTCAAATCACGCTCACAAGAACCAAGTCCGCTGCCTTCGTGGGTCATAACTGCCATAACTTTTTTGCCTGTGAAATCAAGCCGTTCAAGCTGTGAGAAAACTGCCATTGGGTAAGTTCCCCACCAGCAAGGACCTGCAACAAAAATATTGTCGTAATCTGAAATATCATCAAGATACTGTTTTAATTCAGGACGTGCATTTGAGTGTAACTCATCTTGCGCTTCACGAGTGCAGGTCATATAATCACTCGAATAGGGTTTAACTGTATCAACCTTAAACAGATCTCCTCCGACTGCTTTTTGGATAAATTCTGCAACTATCTCGGTATTGCCCTTTTCAATGTTTTTGATACTTCCGTTCCAATAGTTCTCACCATTGCGTGAGTAGTAGATAATCAGATTTTTTGCCATAATAAATTCCTCCTAAAATATTGTATTATTCATGAATCTTCATATTATGAAGCATTTTTACAAAGGCAGGATCATAGTGGTTGACAATTTCGCTGTGACCGAGATCAAGCGAAGAAATTGACTTCATCTCCTCATCAGTCAGCTTAAAATCCCATATATCAAAATTCTGCTCCATACGGCTTCTGTGAACAGATTTCGGAATAACTACTACGCCACGCTGCACATTCCAGCGTAAAACTACCTGTGCGGCACTTTTTGAGTATTTCTCACCAATTTGAGTAAGTATAGGATTTGTAAAAATACCATGCTTTCCCTCAGCAAAAGGTCCCCATGCCTCAGGCTGTACCTCGTATTCCTTCATAAGAGCCAGTGCGTCTTCCTGTTGAAAGAATGGATGTAGTTCCACCTGATTTACCGCAGGTATTACCTCGACCGTCTCACAAATATCTGCAAGTACATGTGGATAACAGTTACAAATACCGATAGCACGAATACGTCCTTCCTTATAAAGCTCCTCCATAGCACGGTATGCGCCAATATAATCGCCCATAGGCTGATGAATCAAATAAAGGTCTAAGTATTCAAGACCCAGCTTACTAAGCGAAGCCTCAAAGGCTTTTTTCGCTCCATCATAATTTGTATCCTGAACCCATAGCTTTGTCGTAATGAACAGATCTTCACGCATAACGCCACTCTTTTTAATAGCCGAACCCACAGCTTCTTCATTCATATATGCAGCAGCAGTATCAATAAGACGGTATCCCACAGACAAAGCGTTCAAAACCGCCTGCTCACACTGCTTTGGATCAGGCACCTGAAAAACTCCGAAACCCTCCATCGGCATTTTAACACCATTGTTTAATAAAGTATACTCCATAAAAATTTTCCTCCTAAGTCTTAAATTTATTATATTTCGTTTATACTTTATATCATAAACTAATAGAGACTTCATAAGAAGTCTCTATTAGTTCATCAGTTTAAACCATAGGTTATAACTGCTTCTGTTCAATTACAGTTTTTACTGCCATAAGAAATCGCTCTACTGTCGGCGAAGGCATTTTTGAATACAGCACCCCAAACGGTATATTATGCTCCCAATCAACAGGTATAACTTTCATCATCGGATGTACGCAATCCCAGCTTTTTATAACTAACAAAACGTCTTTTTCCTGTTCACAGCGATTGAAAATACTAATATCGTAAAAATCAAAATCAACAATATTTATCTCTCGATGTTTTTCTGTTAATTCATCTCTAAGTTTATCAACATAATAACTCCATCCACGATGCATCAGCAATAAATTCTCACCGTATAAATCTTTCACAGTCAGCTTATCTTTACCAGCCAACGGGTGGTATATTGATACTGCACAGCACAGCGGCTCTCTTGTGATCTCAAGACCTGCACATTGTCTTACTTCAAGCATAGTATCATCGAAAATGCCTGTAACGACGTCAATATTCCGACCAAGATTTTTGAGTATTTCTTTTGCGTTTTCCGGAGTGTTTTCAAAAGGAACAAGCTGAAAACTGATATCAGAACAATGCTCGTGAATTTTTGGCCACAAATCAGTCAATATCTGAGCAGGAGTAATAGGAGACGTACCAATGCGAATAACTGAATTTTTCTCCATCATAGCACTTCTTGCACGACGCACAGCTTCATTACAGTATGTAATGATATATTTCGCATCTTTATAGAGTGACTCCCCTGCTTTTGTTAATTTAAGTCCCCGATGTGTTCGTTCAAAGAGCTGCACACCTACGTCATTTTCCAGAAGGTTAATTTGCTTTATAACAGCAGTTGAGGTAATATACAGCTCCTCTGCTGCTTTATTAAAACTTCCCGCCTCTACAATGCGTATAAATGTTTCAAGGTGGATATTATTCATGCTATAATGTCATCTCTTTTCTAATAAGATTGTTTCTATACCATTTTTAATTATACTTATTTTAACATATTAAATCAAGCGGAATAATAAAAATAAGCGTATATACTTTTTTTAGTACACTTATCAAAAATCACCCAACAATACAAAAAGACACATAGATTTTTATTTCTATGTGCCCAAATTTTAGCTATAGCTTTAATTAATACTGATTTGTCTCCGATACCTTGCTTTCTGTTATGATACCGTTCTTTAGAATACCTGATACGATTACCACAGTTCCTGTCGCCGGTGTTGTATCTGTTGTTGAAAACTCCTGTGTCCAGACGCTATCATAATAAGGATGCTGTATGCTTGTAGGTGAGTAAACTCTACCGTAAACGTATATATTATCTCCCTCGAATTTTTCAGGGTGCTGCTGTATATTTATAAGCTGTACTCGCTCAAGCGTTCCTCCCATTGAGGTAAGGTCTACATCACATTCAGGTCCGTTATATTCTGTTTTAACGGTAAGTTTAGCGTCATCTATCCAATAACCATCCAAAGACTTTTCATCAGCAGTAAATGTTCCGACAGCCTCAACTAATGAACCGTTAGCAGGAAGCTTTGGTGTTTCCTTAAAATGAAGTTCCCATTGCCAGTCGCAGCACTTTGTCTGATCGTTATATCCCCATACATAATAACGTGTAGTATTATTAAATTCATCATGTATTGTGGTAAATGTACCTTTTTTGGTAACAGCCTTACCTTCATAGTCCGAACCCATTTCGTTCATAAATATATTTTGATACAAAACATATTCAGTCGTATCTATAATTGTAGGAAGCGTCTTTGCGGAAGCGGTACTTTTCTTCTGTTGTCCGCAGGCACACATACCAAAAGCAAGAACAATTAAAATAAAAATAGCTAAAGTTTTTTTCATCTTCGTTTACCTCCAAAAATGCCTAAAATATAGAATATAATAAATCCTATTATATCAACTGCAACTATAGTAGAGCCGACAGGTGTTCCGTATAAAACAGAAATTAGAATACCTAATACCGCGCATACAACAGAAAACACAGCAGAACAAATAGTTACCGCTTTAAAGCTTTTAAACAATCGCATTGACGACAATGCAGGAAATATAATGAGAGCAGAAATAAGCAAAGAGCCAACTAAATTCATAGCAAGAACAATTATAACAGCAATAATTACGGCAATTAAAAAGTTATAGGCAGACGCTTTTATTCCTGTTGCTCTTGCAAAATTCTCATCAAATGTAACCGCAAAAATCTTGTTATAAAACAAAACAAATACAATAACAACAATAATTGATAAAACTGCACAAAATATAACCTCAGTAACGTCTAATGTAAGAATAGAAGTAGAACCGAAAAGTGTACTACAAACATCTCCTGAAAGGTTCGACGATGTAGAAAAAAGATTCATTAACAGATATCCGATAGCAAGCGAGCCAACAGAAATCATTGCTACTGACGCATCACCTTTGATTTTTCTGTTCTGACCTCCCATAAGAAGCAATATTGCACATACTACCGTTATCGGAAGCATAAAGAGCATATTGTTAGTAAAGTTAAGAACTGCAGCTATTGCCATTGCTCCGAACGCAACATGAGACAACCCGTCTCCGATAAAGGAAAACCTTTTAAGAACTAAGGTCACTCCCAGAAGTGAAGAACAAAGAGCAATTAACACTCCGGCGATCAACGCATATCTCACAAATGGGAATTCAAAATACATAGAAAGTTTTTCAAACATTGCCGACATTATTCTTCACCTTCCTTTGTATTTAAAAAGAGTCTGCCCTTTACGCTGTTTATATACTCTTCCTTTGTTCCGAAGAAAATGTCATCGTCTATATGCAGAATATGACTTGCATATTTTACAGTTGCCTGAATATCGTGGGAGATCATTACAATAGTAATCCCCTGCTTGTTTAGGTCATATATCAGCGAATACATTTCCGCTGTTACCTTTGGATCAAGTCCCGAAACAGGCTCGTCAAGCAACAGCATTTTCTCAGTTGCACAAAGAGCCCTTGCAAGAAGCACCCTCTGTTGCTGTCCTCCTGATAATTCACGATAGCACCGTTTAGAAAGAGATGTTATATTCATTTTCTCCATATTTTCTTTTGCTCGTTTTTTGTTTTCCTTTGAGTAAAATGGTGATAGTCCGCTTTTGTTCAAACAGCCGGAAAGCACTATTTCCCAAACTGATGCAGGAAAATCTCTTTGAATTACCGTCTGCTGCGGAAGGTAACCTATTTCATTTTGTTTTAAGCCTTCTCCCATTGAAATTTTTCCGCTCAAAGGCATTTTTAAACCCAAAATAGTTTTCATCAGCGTACTTTTACCCGAACCATTTTCACCGACTATACAAAGGTAGTCGCCGCTGTTTACAGAAAAACTTAAATCTGACAAAACTACTTTAGAATCGTATCCGAGAGATACGTTTTCACACAATAATAAAGACATTTTTGCACCTCCGTTTTTCTATACTAAAGCCTTTTTCAAAACAGTTAGGTTATCACCCATAATAGCAAGATAATCAGCACCATTTTTAACATCATCAGAGGTAATAGACTGCATTGAATTAAGTGTCAATATACTCTGATTTTTGGTTTTTGTATTTTGTATTATGGTCTCAGCAATACTGTTATCTGTTCCCTCAATGGTTAAAACGCTGTTCAAACCGAGTTCGTCAACCTTTCCTGCTAGAAAGGATATTGTTTCAAAGCTTGCCTCTGTTTCGGCAGAGCATCCTGAAAATGCAGCATAATACTTCAAGCCGTAATCATCAGCCAAATATCTGAAAGGAAAACGATCTCCGAATAATATTGTCTTTTGCTTTACACTTTCAACCGCTGACTGATACTCAGCGTCCAGAGCTTTTAACTTTCCGATATAATTTTCTGAATTTGTTTTATAAGCCTCTGCATTATCAGCGTCTATTTCAGATAGCTTATCCGCAATGTATCTGCAAAGAGTTTCAGCGTTTCTAAGCGAGAGCCAAACGTGTTCGTCATATTCAACTTCTTCCTTGTACTCGTTATCTTCACCACCGGCATCATCATGGTCGTGTTCCTCGTCTTCCATACCTTCAACCAATTCTTCATCCTTGACTGTATCTCCAAGAACATCAAGCAGATTAATGACAACCATATTCTCATTATTTTTTTCTTTAAGAGTGTTTTCTACCCATTTATCAGATTCGCCGCCAACATAGATAAACATATCACAGGAAGAAATCTTGATAATATCATCAGCAGAGGGCTGAAAATTATGGAGATCAACACCGCTGTCCAACAGCATTGTTAGTTCAGCATTTTTTTTAATGTTATCCCCAAGTATTTGACGTACCCAATCATACTCAGGAAAAATAGTTGTAACAATAGAAAGTTCAGAATTATCTTTCTTCTTGGATGAATCAAAGCCGCACGCTGTAAAACAAGCTAATGTTAATACTACAGCTAAAATAGTACAAAAAATACGTTTCATAATTTATAAAAACCTCCGATATTTTTAAATTTAGGCATAAAAAGACAAGGGTACTGCTATATTCACTCAAAAAATGGGTATAGCAATCCCTTGTACTATAACTGTCTTAATTATTTAGCCTTACTTTATTACCTATCAGTGTTTTTATATAAATCTCAGAAAATATACTAGACAGAGATAAAACAAGAAAGCCAATTACAGCTGTTAAAGCTAATGGAGTTATCTTTCCTGTTCCCAGATTATCAAGGATATGTTCTGCTGCAGAAATAGAAGTACATACAGAACAATTATCGCCTGTACAATCATGCTCGATATGACTAATTACATAAGCAGAAGAAACAAACGAAACTAATATGATTACAAAACAAGTCAAAAATGACAGTATTCTGATTTTTTTACTAGTCATCATTTTTCCTCCTTCACTAATATGCTTTATTATATCATTCATATCAAAGTATGTCAATAACTTTTATATAAACATTAATATCCACAAGTTTAAATTCTTTGTAAAATGAAAAGACACATAGATTTTTTCTATGTGCCTGATTTTTTTAATATTTGGTTTTGTATTAGTTCAAATCCTTCTACAATCATAAAACTATAAAAATGCATCTATAAAACACTCTTTATAAAAAGTTGCTCGAAAACGTTTGAAAGCCCCGAAAAATCGGGGCTTCCGGCTTTGCATCTTTTTTGTTCGCCTTTTATGGCTGGGGTAGAAGGATTCGAACCTTCGGAATGACGGAGTCAGAGTCCGTTGCCTTACCACTTGGCGATACCCCAAAATATATCTATAAAAAGTTTACTTAATTCATTTCGTAATTGGTTGGGATAGGTGGATTCGAACCACCGGAATGACGGAGTCAAAGTCCGTTGCCTTACCGCTTGGCTATATCCCAAAATTTAAAAATAAGACCTCATAACAATTCAACCATTAAATTATACCACATAAGAAAATCTTTGTCAATACAATTTACAAATTGTTTAACTTTATTACTGTAATAAGTTGCTAATATTTTTTTACTAAACTCTTTTTATTATACTTAAATACGAAATTATTATTCAAAAAATATCCTCTGCAGTATATCACACAACAGAGGAGTTTTCAGCGAAATCATTTATACCGTAATATAATCTTTTATGCGGTTGTATTCGCTTTTTCCTATTTTATATAATAGTTCAAGTGTGTCAGTGAATTTCCCACCTATATCCGTCCGAAAATCTATTATCAATAACGCCTCTTCCTCGTCAATCAATAAACTATCCATTAGTTCTTCTTTTCCCGCAGTGTTTATATTGACCATTGTCATTTCATTTATTTCTGTAGACTGTGCTTTAATAGTAGTCTTTGATGTTTTTCTTTTCGTGGTTTTGACTTTTGTTGTCTTTGCCTTTGTTGTTTTTGATGTAGTTTTACTCTTGTCAGACGCCGAAGTTACCTCCATCTCTTTGTACTTATCACTTGATACATAAAGATATTTCTTCAGCTTCTCGTATGTGGCGTCGCCTATTCCGTCAACATCTTTTAATTGTAATAAATTACAGTAATACTTGAGCTTCTTCCTATAAGACAAAATCTTCTTTGATGTGACCTCTCCTACCCCGTCAATCTGCATTAACTCGTCCTTGGTCGCTTTGTTAATATCAAGCGGAAATTTTACTGAGGTTGTAGTTGATGTAGTTTTCTTTGATGATTTAGCAGACGTAGATTGTCCTCTGGTCCTATTATTCTTGCTAGTCTTATTAGATGCTTTTGTACTTGTTGTCTTTTTTTTACTTACCTTTGATGTCTCTGTACTGTCGCTTGTGTTTGAATCTTCATAAACGCTGGTTATCAACTTTGTCGATGAAGATTCATCATTACTGTTAATGGTCAAAAGAACGATTGCGCAAGACGATATAACCAAAATCAAAAAAGCTATCAGTGCGTATTTGAAATTAATTTTAATCACCTATTTTCAATTTTTCACAATAACAGTTGTTCGCTTCTATTCTTTATAATAAGTATACAAAACTATTTTTATTAAGTCAAATAAATTGCTAGAATTAGTA
This sequence comes from uncultured Clostridia bacterium, assembly GCA_947628615.1. Taxonomy (GTDB): domain Bacteria; phylum Bacillota; class Clostridia; order Oscillospirales; family Ruminococcaceae; genus UMGS1601. Next base: position 43,931 of record CANRAO010000009.1, on the reverse strand, counting down.
GTTTTAAGTATTATACTGTAATAATAATGTTCATTTTGTATTTTAAACATACAAATTTAGTATATTGGCAAAAACGGCTGACACATAATTAATGTATCAGCCGTTTTTATATTTTTATCCTAAGTAATTCTATCACTTAGCCTTTTTCTTAACAACCTTGCTCCACTTACCGTAATATGTATTGCCGTTTGCCTTTTTGTATGCCCTTACCTTAACAAAATACTTTTTCTTTGATTTCAACCTTTTCAGAGTTACCTTGTTTTTCTTGACTTTAACCGTTTTCTTGCCTTTGAATTTATTATTTTTAGCATACATAACCTCATAGCCTGTCGCTCCGCTGACCTTTTTCCAAGAAACATTTAGTTTTCTCGTTTTCTTTGATTTCACCTTTACATTTACTACCTTAGCTGGTTTAGCTGGATTTTTGTTTGGTGTTATCTTTTTAGGGTTGATGGGTGAAACAGTTATTTTGTTCTTAGATGCATCATTCGGCTTTTGTGGTGAAATTGTGGAACTTGTCTTATTATCACCTATTAACTCGTATTTCATTCCGTTCTCAATTGCGTATTGTTCTGCACAACTGCCCTTGTAACATTTAATTGTTATTTCCCAGTAATATGACTCAAACACATCTTCTCCCATATTAATCACACTATTTGGAATTACTATACTTTCTAAATTGTCACAATGATAAAATGCACCATCTCCTATACTTTTTACACTGCTTGGTACCGTATAAGTTGTCTGTTTTTTACCTTTTGGATATTGTATTAATTCGGTTTTATCATAATTAAATAGAACTCCGTCTTGAGATATATATTGCTTATTGCCTAAATCAATATTTATTTCTGTTAAACTATCACAATATAAAAATGCTGAGATCCCAATACTTATCACACTATTAGGTATCGTTACACTTATTAAACCATTACACCTAGTAAATGCATTCCTACCAATACTTATCATACCATTAGGTATTGTTATACTTGTCAAACTTTCACAAAATGTAAACGCACAATCTCCAATGCTTGTCACATTTTCCGGTATTGTATAAGCCGTTTCTTTTTTACCTTGCGGATATTGTATCAGTTCGGTTTTATCGTAATTAAATAGAATTCCATTATCAGATGAATATTGTGTATTATCTGAATTAACATTTATATCTGTTAGATTGGAACACTGCAAAAATACATTTTCTCCAATACTTTTCACACCAATTGGTATTGTTAAACTTTTTAGACCGCTACAACCATAAAATGCATAATCACCAATACTTGTTACGCTATCAGGTAATGTTATACTGGTTAATCTATTACAATTCATAAATACATAACCACCAATACTTGTTACTTTACCAGGTATTGTTATGCTTTCTAAACTGTCACAATCTGAAAATACTGAATTTCCAATATTTATTATACTATCGTGCAATATTACACTTTTTAAACTAATACAATATTGAAATGCACTTTCTCCGATGTCTGTAACGTTATTCGGTATTTCTATACTTGTTAAGCTGTGGCAAGCCCAAAACGCATAGCTCCCGATGTTAGTTACACTATCTGGTATGATTATACTTTCTAAGCTTTCACAACAATAAAACACCTTATTTCCGATGCTCGTCACGGCTTTTCCTTCAATTTCATCAGGAATTTCAATTTCAGTTTCACTGCCAGTATATCCTGTTATCTCAACCGTACCGTCTTCTAAAACAGTATACTCGTAATCACCAGAGGTCTCTGCTGATGCTGCCACCGAAGGAAATATGCCCACCAAGCTGATTGCCATAATCAAAGCTGTCACTAAACTAAAAAACTTTTTCATCTTGCCTTCCTCCTAAAAAATAAAATATTATCCTAATTACATTTTACTCAATTTGGGTTTTAAAGTCAACCATTATAAAAAAGCCAAATCATATTTACATTTTATCACCCCCGTATAATAATTATTTTAAAATACATATGTTATAGCTGTCTGATTACAATATTATTATAACCTGTTTCAGGTTAAATGTCAATACCCTGTTTCAGGTTATAATATAATTATTCCGAGGTGAGGAATATGTACAAAAGAATACGTGATTTGCGTGAGGATCACGACCTCACACAGAAGCAAATAGCAAAAATTCTAAATATGTCACAGACGGGATACTCAAAGTATGAAACAGGCGAAAATGATTTGCCGACACTTATTTTAATTAAGCTCGCTGACTATTATAATACAAGTATTGATTATCTTTTAAATAGAACCAATGTTTTAAAGCCTTATCCAAAATCAAGAAAACCTACAAAAAACGGCTGACACACTAATGTGTCAGCCATTTTATTATACCTATCTTATAATAATATCATCTCTCTTAGGCCCGTTTGAGATCATCTTTATCGGGTAGCCTATATGCTCCTCGCAGAACTCTATATACTTCCTGCAATTCTCAGGCAAATCTGAGTAATTCTTAATGCCTCTTATGTCGCATTCCCAGCCGTCAAGAACCTCATAAACGGGCTTAGCCTTTTCAAGCTTAGTTGTTACAGGGAAGTCGGTCGTAACCTCGCCGTCTATCTCATATCCAACGCAGACAGGGATTTTATCAAGATACCCCAAAACGTCAAGAACAGTGAACGCTACCTCAGTTGTTCCCTGAAGCCGACAGCCGTACTTTGATGCTACACAGTCAAACCAGCCCATACGTCTCGGGCGACCTGTTGTTGCTCCGTACTCTCCGCCGTCACCGCCTCTGCGCCTTAGTTCGTCAGCCTCCTCGCCGAAAATCTCAGAGACAAACGCTCCTGCTCCGACTGCTGAAGAATACGCCTTGCAGACGGTTACGATTCCCGTTATTTCATAAGGAGGTATTCCTGCCCCGATAGCGCCGTAAGCCGCCAATGTTGAGCTCGAAGTAACCATAGGATAAATGCCATGATCGGGGTCTTTCAGTGTTCCGAGCTGACCCTCAAGCAGAATATCTTTACCCTCTTTAATAGCGTTTGCAAGGTAAAGCGAAACGTCGCAGACATAAGGCTCAACCATTTTTTTGTATTCCATTAAGGTATTGAAAAGCTCGTCAATGTCGAGCAAAGGCTTGTGGTATAGGTGTTCAAGAATAACATTCTTCTGCGGAGCGATTCTCTCTAAATGAGCCCTTAATGCTTCCTCGTCAAAAAGCTCCTGGACCTGAAAGCCCAGCTTTGCGTATTTATCTGAATAGAAAGGTGCTATTCCCGATTTCGTAGACCCGAAACTTGACTTGCCCAGCCTTTCCTCCTCGTATTCGTCGAATAAAATATGGTAAGGCATAACCATTTGCGCCCTGTCAGACACAAGAATTTTAGGTCTTGGAACACCTTGACTTACCACCTGCTCGATCTCATTAAAAAGCACAGGTATATTGAGTGCAACTCCATTGCCAATAATGTTTGTGGTATGGTCATAAAAAACGCCCGACGGCAGAGTATGTAACGCAAACTTTCCGTAATCATTTACAATAGTATGTCCTGCATTTGCACCGCCCTGAAATCTGATTACAATATCAGATTCTCTTGCCAACATATCGGTGATCTTTCCCTTACCTTCGTCTCCCCAGTTAGCACCAACGATTGCATTTACCATAAATTTTCCTCCAGAATGTAAACATTGAATTTGTATATTCCGTTTTTAGAAAATACTTTATAAGTATACCATAAAAACAGTCTTTTGAAAAGGGTAAATATACAAGTTCATAATATTTTAATAATAAACACAATTTCTTGAATTAAACGCAAAAAGCAGACATACTTCTGTGTCTACTTAAGTTCTAATAGTTTTCAATCTTATAGATAACTTTCTTGCCTATCAGGATTTTTGCTTTTTCAATTCCACCGCCCTTTAATTTTTTCTTAAGATCTTTTGCTACTTTCTTATTTTGCACATAAAAATTTATGCCTTTTATGTCATATGCCCAAATTGAATACTTTTTAATTTTAGGTGCTTTATTTTTATGCTTTAATACTATTTTCATTTTTTTACTTACATTTAAAACATTTAAAAAATCATCTGAAAATTTAGTGACATTTTGCCCTATAGTTAATTGTTTCAAATATTTATTATCAAGACAACTATCAACTACCTTTACTGTTTTATAAACTGTAACCTTGCTTTTGTTCCCTACTATATCAATTAATTTTTTTCCGTCCTTTGAAAGTATCTGATTTCCCTTAACCTTTAGATACTTATTACTTTTTGCTATTTTAACCTTCAGCTTAGGTGCATCTTCTCCAACATAGCAATATTTAACCGTTTTCGGCAGGGAGAGTTTTTTCAATTTAGGACAACCGCCAATACTTATATTTTTTAATCTCGAATCGGAAGGTATATTTATTTTTTCCAGCTTTGGACATGGAGGTAAAAATAGTTCTTTAAGCTTTGAACCTGCGGGAATATTTATAGTTTTTAAGGTGTTGAGATAAGCATAATATCCACTGCTACTTACAAAATCAAATAATATAGTCTCAATATTTTTACTGATATTTATTTCCTCTATACTTTTGGTAAAGGTTGAAAATCCATAAGTAGCAGTAATATATAAATGCTTTATAGGATATGTTATACCATTATAAGTTATTGTTTCCGGAATATTAAATACTTTAGTTCCTGCATTTATATCAAGAATTACTGCACCTGATATTTCACTGTCAATAAACCCTGAAAAGTCATTTTCACTAAAATATACCGTATTATTATCATATTCAAAAATTGGCGGCACATAAGCAGACGCACCTATAGACGCACCTATATTTGATACACAGATCGTTGTTAGCATTATTAACGCCATCAATGAGCAAAATAACTTTTTCAAAAAATATACACTCCTTAATATTATCCCTGATTGCGATAATTGGTATAATTTATTAATTTAACATTAGCATATGGTATATTATCTAATATGCTAATATCAAATCCATAACTGAAATAATGCATAAAATAGTCAGCCATAGTTTCAGCTGCTAATACTCTGTTTGGTACAACCTTTGTATTATCTTCATACCTTCTTCTGAATTCTTTGATACTTACTTCATCTTTTTTTGCTGAATACTTTTGTAAAGTAGTAAAATCTAGCTTGCCATTTTTAACCAAACTCTTTACATTGCCCCAATTACTTCCAAAATGTTTTGTTTCAAATCTATTTTTACTATTTTTATAATTAGAATCAGTAGCTCTGTCAACCATAAATTGAGGTACAATCGTTCTATGTGCAGTTATATCACCTAAAAGATGTAAAATCACGCCGTATATTAAATATTTTCGCTCATTTCCTGTCTTAGTTTTACCATAATTATTTATTACATATTCCGCTGTATATTATATTATACACATCATAGAAAGTAAAGTAAAATTTATGTAAAGAAATTATTTTTATAAAATTATACAAAAGCGCAAGGCTTTATTTGTGGACTATAACAGATAAAAAACTATATTTAAAAAGCATCCATTTGACATTACACTTTAAAAAATATAAAATAAAGCTAGATAAAGGAGTAAAAAAATGACCAACATAAAACTTATATTCACAGGCGGAACAATAGCCTCAGTTGCGACGAAAAACGGTATTCTCCCAAGCCTTTCTGAGGAAAAGCCTATGCTTATCGGAAATTTTGAAAAAAGCAACAGCGATTTAAAAGAAAATGTTCAATTTGAATGTGCTTTTTTGATGAACAAGCTGTCAGAAAATATGGAACTTTCAGACTGGGAACAAATTTTGCAATATCTAAAGTCAAACAGCTTTGATAAATTCGATGGAATTATAATAGCTTACGGAACAGATACTCTCGGATTTTTCGCAAATATGCTTTCAGTTTTTGAGAATGACTTGCCACCTGTTTATTTAGTATCAAGCGACAAGGTATTAAGCGATAATTCGGCAAACGGAGCTGAAAACTTCGCCTGTGCCGTTAAAAAAATCGTGAACGAAAGAACCGAACACGGGGTGTTTGTTCCCTACCGAAACGGCGACGGCAAAATGACTGTTCATAAGGGTTATCAAATTACCCAGTCGGGCATTTTGTCAAATGATTTTTATTCTTTAGATTCCCTTCCGCCCGAGCATAAAAACCTTATAAAATTCAACGGATTTAAAAAAGGCGTTTTACTTTTAAACAGCTATGTGGGAATGGACTTATCTTTTATTGATTTTTCAAATATAAGCACAGTAATAATCACGGCATATCACGGCGGTACAACAAATGAAAAAGAGATTATAGATCTGGTTGCACGCAGTTCAATAAAAGTATTGCTTGCTTCGGTAAACTATAATGAAAATGAAAACAAATATGCGTCTACTGTGAGGTTACAAAATCACGGAGTTAAAATAATTTACAAAAAGACCGTTGAAACTGCCTACGCTGAGGAGCTTTGCAGTCTAATATAATGTTAAAAAAGAGCAATTCTCTTAAACAGAGAACTGCTCTTAAATTATTTAAAATAAAATATTATTTGAATTCTTTAATTTTCTTATTCATTGCTTTTAGCTCAGAATCTATAGTACCTGTATATGAATTTTTCAAAGCCGTCCATGTTTTTTGAACTCCGCTGTCATCTGGCTTATAAATATCTTCATACAATGCTCCAATCGGTGCACGTTTTCCATTTGCCGAATCATCTTCTGCAAGAGTAGACGAAATTCCGTAACCGAAATCGAAAATTTGTTTATACTCGCTTGAACTTGCATCCTGAAGCACCTGATACATTTCTTCGTCCCAACCAGGATTTGCAACAAAGAATTTCTCTTTTCCTGTTTCTTTATATGCTTCATCCAAAGTAGCAACTCTTGCACACTCATACCAGCACTTAACTGCTTCTTTAGCAGTAGAGCCCTTTACCCACATATATGCAAGCATATCAGAACTCATATACTTTCCGTCGCTTTGAGGATCAGGTGGGATCGGAACGACCTTCCAGTTATCTTCTGCTGTAGGTCCGTTATTTCCTGTCATTGCCCAAGGTCCCATATTGTAGAATAATGTATTTCCTGATTCGAAACAGCTCTTTGCTGATCCGTACCAGTTAAGATCAACAAGACCCTCTTTACCGATTGTGTAAAGAAGCTCCTCTGCCCTCTCAATTGCAGGACTGTTTACATTATTCTTAAACACACCGTCTTCATAAGTAACCATAGTCTGACCTGTTTGCTGAACAAGCTGAGGTGCAAACCAACCGGCAATACCATACCTTTCCTCTTCGCCTTTATTATTCTGCTTAAAATTAGACATTATTTCATACCATGTATCATAGTTCCACTCGCCCTTGGTATAAAGCTCATAAGGATCATCTAAGCCTTCGTTATCAATAATATCCTTATCATACATCATAAGGGTTCCAACGCTAAAGCTTATAGGAGCAACATAATGCTTGCCCTTCAGCGAGAACTGATCTGCCGTGGGCTTAACATCTTTCCACAAATCAGAGTTAAAATCTACGATCTCATCAACCGGCTGATACATTCCGGTAACCACGTGAGAAGGGAATGCTATCCACTCATATTTGAATATATCGGGAACATCCTTTCCCGATGTAATAGCTGTAGCCAGCTTATCATATTTCTCTGCGTCATTGACCATTGTCCATTTCACTGAGCCGCCCTTCTTATTGAACAATGTCATTTCAACAGTTTTTTCATCTTCCTCTCTCTGCGGATTAAGATTATAAGTTCCCATCCAGATAATCTCTTTCTGAGCACCGTCAGGTATAGCTTCAATTGCATCAGCAGACGCTGTCGAAGCTACTTTTACTTTATCAACGTGCGAACTGTCTTCATCGCCGCCCTTAGTGCAGCCCGAGACAGCAAGACACATTAATAAAGCCAGAACTGCAGAACCGATTCTTTTTGTGTTTTTCAACATAATTCCTCCTTATTTATAATTGGTTTTAAGCCGTACAAAAACTTAACCTAATACCTAATAATATTATAAACTAGTTGTATGTTTAAATCAACAGTTTAAATTCTCTAATTTTCCAAATGCTTTTTGTGCAATTTGCCAAAAAATTAAATTAAAAAGTGTGGATATAAATATATACAATTATAAATGTCACTTGTTTTATACCACATTTAGGCGAATTAGTACTTGAACATTTTATAAAACTGTTGTATAATACCATTACATTTGCCAATTTATTTTTTATTAAAGAACGGAGATCTTATGAAAAAAGTTGAGATGTTCACAGACGGTGCCTGCTCAGGCAATCCCGGTCCGGGAGGATATGGTGTGATTCTGCGTTACAAAGATATAAAAAAAGAACTTTCTGGCGGGCATCCTCAAACAACTAACAACAGAATGGAGCTTTCTGCAGTAATTGCAGGACTTTCTGCATTAAAAGAGCCGTGCGAGGTAACAATAACCAGCGACAGCAAATATATTATAGACGCTATTGAAAAAGGCTGGGCAAAAAACTGGAAAGCTAACAACTGGATTAAGTCAGATAAGAAAAAGGCTTTAAATCCTGACCTTTGGGAAACTCTTTTATCTCTTTTGAGTAAACACAAAGTTAAATTTGTGTGGGTAAAGGGTCATGCAGGTCATCCTGAAAACGAACGCTGCGACGAGTTGGCTGTTATGGAATCCAAAAAATTTTGATGGGTTTATGCAGCTTTTAAGTTACTCTGTGCTAACCTTAAAAATTTGTTAATACATCAACACTTGTAAGTTCATTAATAGTGTTATATAATATAGATAAAATATAGTATTTCTATATGAATTATTTTCTATACTATTTCTTTAAAACCGAAAGGACTTGATATAAATTGGATAAAAAATTTATTTACTGCGACAACGCCGCAACTACAAAGGTTTCAAAGAGCGTTTTAGACGCAATGCTCCCCTACTTCACTGAAGAATACGGAAATGCGTCAAGCATTTATATGCTGGGGCAAAGTGCTGCAAAAGCTCTTTTAAAAGCTAGAGAAACCGTCGCAAAAGCAATAGGCGCAAAACCGCATGAAATATTCTTTACATCGGGCGGTTCTGAGGCGGACAACTGGGCAATAAAAGGTATGGCTTTAAACGGTGCAAAATCGGGAAAGAAGCATATAATAACATCGGTATTTGAACATCACGCTGTACTTCACACCTGCGAGTTTTTGGAAAAGCAAGGGTATGAGGTAACATACATCCCTGTTGATGAAAAGGGGCTTATTGATCCCGAAGATATAAAAAATGCAATTCGTGAGGATACCTGCTTAGTAACTATAATGTTCGCAAATAACGAAATAGGAACCATTCAGCCTATCAAAGAAATAGGAGAGATCTGCAAGGAAAAGAAAGTTCCATTTCACACTGACGCTGTTCAGGCTGTGGGAAATGTTGAGATAGACGTAAAGGCTATGAACATTGATATGCTTTCTTTATCTGGACATAAAATCCACGCTCCTAAAGGAGTCGGGGCTTTGTATGTGAGAGGAGGGATCTCACTTCCTAATCTTATTCACGGCGGAGCTCAGGAAAAAAGCAAGAGAGCAGGAACTGAAAATCTTCCGTCAATCGTAGGGCTTGCACAGGCTATGCGTGATGCTACAAAGAATATAAAGGAAAAGCAGGAAAAAGTCTCAAAGCTGCGTGACAGACTTATTGACGGAATTTTAAAAATTCAGGAAACAAGGCTCAACGGAGACCGAGAAAAACGTCTTTGCGGAAACGTGAACATTTCAATAAGAGGCGTTGAGGGAGAGAGTCTGCTTTTAATGCTTGATATGTATGGTATTTTAGCTTCAAGCGGTTCTGCCTGCACATCGGGAAGTCTTGATCCTTCCCATGTTTTGTTGGCAATTGGGCTTCCTCACGAAACAGCTCACGGCTCGCTTAGACTTTCTATTTCAGAAGAAACTACCGACGAGGACGTAGACTATATTTTAGATACGATCCCAAAGGTCGTTGACAGACTGCGTTCAATGTCTCCTTTATGGGAGCGCATATGCAAAAACGAAGGAATAACAGGTACTATTTAGCGAAAGGAGAAGGTATAAATGATATATTCAGAAAAGGTTATGGATCACTTCACCAATCCGAGAAATGTAGGTGAGATCGCCGATGCCGACGGTGTAGGAGAAGTCGGCAACGCAAAATGCGGAGATATAATGAAAATGTACATCAAGGTTGACGGCGGTGTTATCAGCGACGTTAAATTCAAAACATTCGGCTGCGGAGCTGCTATTGCTACATCTTCAATGGCTACCGAGCTTATTAAAGGCAAAACTATTGACGAGGCTTTAAAGCTGACAAACAGAGCTGTTGTCGAGGCACTCGAGGGACTTCCTCCTGCAAAACTGCACTGCTCTGTCTTGGCAGAACAAGCTATGAAATCTGCAATTGCCGACTACTATAAAAAGCAAGGTGTTGACCCTACTCCTATTATAGGTGATATCGGAGATTGCGAAGACTGTCAAGGCTGTCACTAAGATTCTGACTGTACATTTCAGTGCTAATTACTTCTCTATTTGCAATAGGCTGTTGATAGAGTATGTACTTGGCAAAGAAAATTTTTAATAAAACTTTTGTGCATATTGACAAAACACAAATAAAAATGCGATTTTTGGGGGCGGAAAAACATTTTACCGTCCTCTTTATCTTTTCGCAACATTTTCAAGACACTATATATTGTGTTATACTTAATATATAGAACATATTTATTAATTATGTTTTATATATTAATAACAAATCATTAACAAATTTGGGCATTATTCATATAGACAAAACAAAAAATATATATTATAATAAAAATGTTCAAAAGCTGACAAAATATCGGGTAAATCTTTTATTCAGTCGCTTATGAAGGAAACAAGAGGTCTAACGATGAGAGTTATTACAGGCATTGCAAGAGGGAAAAAGCTGATTACTCTTGAAGGTCTTGATGTAAGACCGACTACAGAAATGGTTAAAGAAGCCATATTCTCCAGCATACATTTCGATTTACCGGGAGCAAATGTACTTGATCTTTTTGCAGGCTCGGGGCAGCTTGGTATAGAAGCTATAAGCAGAGGAGCTAAGCATTGTGTTTTTGTTGACAAAAACAAAAACTCCGTTGATATAGTAAAAAAGAATATCGAGGTCTGTGGATTCAATTCGCAGACGAGAGTTTTAAATATGGACAGTATAGAATATTTATCAGTTGCAAAAACAGGTATAGACATTGCTTTGCTAGACCCTCCCTACAGACAGGGACTTATTGAAAAGGCACTTCCCCTTTTAGACAGAATTTTGTCAGATAATTCTATAGTTGTCTGCGAGCATGAAAACGAGCTTGTTCTTGAAAGCGGTTATGGAAGGCTAAAAAAAGTTAAAACTAAGAAATACGGGAAAATTTCTCTTACCTATTATTCTATACCATCTGATTTAGATTAGCATAATATATCTTAATATCATCAATTCAGGGATGGGACTTGAAATGAACAAAAAAATTGCGGTATGTCCGGGCAGCTTTGACCCTGTAACCCTAGGGCATCTTGATATTATCGAACGTGCGTCTGACTTGTTTGACGAAGTTATCGTTGCCGTTTCGATAAACTCACAAAAGGTCAGCAGTTTTACAGCGGAAGAACGCATTGATATGATTAAATCAGTTTCCAAGCATTTATCGAATGTTAAGGTTGACAAATGCGAAGGACTTCTGGCTGATTATTGCAGACAAAAAGGTGCAATAGCTATTGTAAAGGGTCTTCGTGCTGTTACCGACTTTGAATATGAATTTCAGCAGGCGCTGGCAAACAAAAAGCTCTATGAAAAAGCGGATACAATATTCCTTACCACAAGAGCAGAAAATATGTATCTCAGTTCAAGCGTAGTAAAGGAAATTGCAAGCTACGGCGGAGATATCAGTGAATTTGTACCGCCTGCTGTTCTTGACATAATTAAAAGGAGAATAGCAAAGTAAATGTATACGAAGTATTTTACTTAATAGTTTGTGTGTTATGTGTTATGTAAAATACTTAATTATAAAAAACAAAAATAAAAGGGCTAAAGTCCCAAAAAGCAAGGAGAAAGAAAAATGAAGATTGATGAGATTTTGGATTTAATGGATGAATTGCTTGACAAAGCGGTTACAGTTCCTTTCACAAACAAGAAAACGCTTGTAGACACTGAAAAACTGAGAGAATATATCGACAGCATTAGATATAACCTTCCTGCTGATATTAAAAATGCCAAAGAACTTTTGAATGATAAAGCTATCATCATTACCGAAGCTAATAAAAAAGCAGAAGTTATCATCAAAAAGGCTGAAGACAGAGCCAAGGTTCTGGTATCAAATGATGAGATTATGAAACAGGCAAAGGAACAGGCTGCTGAAATAACAAATCAGGCATACGCTATGGACAGAGATATTAGAAATGCTATGTCAGAAAAGATAGACAACGTTTTGGCGTCAACAGAGGAATCCCTGACATCTGCACTGAATAATATCAAGACTACAAGGAATGCAGTAAAGGCTGTAAATACGCCTAAAAGCACTTCTAAATAAAATAACATTAAAACATAAGGAACAGATTTCCGATATGGAAAATCTGTTCCTTTTTTTATGCAAATTTTATTATTGAAAATTGCTTACTTATTCTTTTAAAAATTAATATGCATCGGTGTATTCATACATTGTAGTATAAATAATGTTATTCCTGCCGGTTATATTGAGTTTATGAATAGTGGCGGTTTTATTTGACTGATTGAAATCAGTATAATTAAACTTATCAAACAGCTCTTCGCCCATATATCCTAATGCCTTTATGCCCTTATATTTGGTACCTCTCTTTGCAAAATCAATTCTGCTTTGCAAAGCCATATTAGTATCAGCCAACCATTGATAGTCAAGAGGAATTTGCTTATGCCTTACAATATCTCTTGATGTTGCATAACTGTCAATCAGATTGTACGTTTCATAATTATCCTCAGTATCCTTCATATGAATATGTGAAAGAAGATTAGATAATGTAGAACCGCTATATATTTCAACAACATTAGTTTTGCTATAGTTTTTGGTTCTGATACTTGAAGGCTCATTTATTCTTATCTCATTTGTTTTATAGATATATGGGTATTTATTATACGCTTTTAATGAATATGCCACAATCGCATCCCATAGTGTTGAGTTTTCTAAAACATATATATAATTAATACTTTTTGTTCCTGTTTCATATGTGACATTTTTCAGCGAAACATTTCTTGATAACAAATTGCTTAGCGTAACAGATGAATTAATCTGCGGCTTAGGCTGATTCAGTCCCAATGCAAGAGTATATGAACGTGAAGATATATCAAGTCTATAATTTCCGGAGCTATAGGTTATTCTTGCCATATCAATAGAACCGTAATGAACAGCAGTACCATCTATTAAAAAATTAATAGAAATTACTTCTTCAAAATACTGAGATGTAATAAAAGAACCTTTAAACGTTGTATAAGGAGTATACCTTTCCTTATCAACACTAAAATAAATACATTTATTCAAGCTTACCGTCGAGACTGTACCGCTTGAATTCATTACTCTTATCTGTGCACTTACTACATTAATTTAAATCACCATCATTTCTTTAATATTGTTAATAATATACTATTGCGCTTTTATAAAAGACAATGAAACTTCATATAAATAATCATCCTCAGAGACGCAAATCTCGTAATCGGTAAGCAAATAAGACCCATAATCAATATCATTTATAATAATATTTTTTGAAATATTACCAATAAAGCTGTTTAACACAATCAATATATCAGATATTCTGCTTTTATCGATCAAAGCTGTTGCTTTAAGCCGCTGATGTTCATATCCCTGATAGCAAAATTGCTTTTCATCAGTAAATGTCGATATTTCAGTAACTTTTGCCGACCTGCTCACTTTAAAATCCTTTATATAGAGGTTATAGTAATCATAATACATTATAATTGTATTTTTAGAATTATTTTCCGTCATACTTATAGTTATGCTCCTTAATGAGCAATCCTCCTTTCCGATATTCTGCATTTATCGCATAAAGCGGTTAAAACGCTTAAAACTTTAATATTGTTTGAAAAGAGAAAGCTCTTAAGTTCGGTACTTTTTAAGCCTTCTCTTTATCAAATCACTTTTGCAGCACTGTTTCTGACAGATAATATTTGAATTTTAAAGTAATATTTGATTCAAGCCGTGAATAAAGGCTGTTGATTTTCAAATTCTCAATATTTATAGAAACAGAATTAACGTCTTGACTAAACAGAAAATCCGCATACACACTATTCATAGTCTGCGAGAATGAAATTGCTGTCATTCCTTTTTTAGCAATAACCTTACATTCAAAAGTAACAAAAACCTCAGACGCTATTTCTTTGCGTTCACTTCTGAAATTTTGATAATCATTGATTTTTTCAATTTCCTTTATACTCAAAAAGCCGATATTTCTGTTATAGTTTCTGACCAGATCTATATCGTAGTACTCATCATAAACAGAAATCCCATTACCGGATAAAACAGATTTAATACTTGTTTTTAAATCGTCAAACATATTTATCCCCTTACAGAGGCAAAAATAAAGTCCATATCCTGTGTCAGATCAGAAATACGTTCCAACGCATTATTTCTGAGTTCTCTTGCCCCTTCTAGCCTTTCATTATGATTAAGGGTTTCGGTAGCAGAGCCTGTTAATGTTATACCTCTTTTTTCTTTCATCAAAGAAAGAATTGTATAATCATAATAAGCCACGCAAGCCGCTGCATATTCGCACCTTTTTATATCTTCAGGTGATGTAGGAATAGAGATAAGCTTTTTTTCTATAAAATCCTTTGCGTCGTCTATAGTATCGCCGTAATTTTGTACATCGCTGTCTGAAAGTTCAGAAATAGCCTGAAATACATCAGTAATAGAATCGAGGTTCATTTAAAACACTCCTGTTATAAAATTTTAACCGTCAAGTTAATTAACTAAACAGTTTGCAAGGTCTTAACTGCATCGTCGGCGATCATAGAAAAACCAACTGTAATCGAGCAGGCAATTTCATCGCACTGAGTTGATATTAGCTTGTCGAAATCTACTATAATATCTGTTCCGTAAATCATTTCAAGCGCACAGTTCTTGTCAACTCCGATAGCAACACCGTCAAGGTCGCTGCATTTTACAATTGTTACACCGTATGGAGTTTTAACCATACCGCTTGTCATATAATCAGATACGCAGTACTTCATTTCCTCAAATGCAAGAATTTTAGCCATATCAGCAGGTGAACAGATCATTGTAGTCATATCATATGAATCCATTGAAGCCCAAAAATCTGCTAAATCAGCGTATGTCAAAGCCTCTCCGCTTATTGACATTGATGAAGCGCCTGCTTGAAGAACATCGGTTGCCTTAACATTTACAGCTCTTGAGATCTGAGCACCGAGATCTTTAAGAATGACTGCAAAGGTTTCTATTCTGTGCTTTCTTATTGATTCATAAGAACAGGACAGCTTTCTTGCAAACTTAGACAGATTTGTCGCAGATGACGAAAGTCTAACGTTTGTATTTGGCAGCGTACCGCCTTCTGAAACCGCAGTATCGGATCCTGACTTTGTAACAGTCAGTCCGCGGTATGTGATCTCATCTGTTAAAGTTGTTGCAGCTACGACCTCAGATAAAATTGAAGCCTTGTCCATACCCTCTTTGATACATCTTCTTACAAACTCGGGGAATAGAACTGCTGAATCGGTTGACAAAAAGAATTTCTCAACACGGTCGCAGTTTTCGCCGTGAACCTTAATGTCAAATCTTTTAAGCTGACGCTCATATGCGTCAAGACCCGCTAAATCCGTATCCTTGTAATTTTCATCTGGGTCTAACTCGGTTAAAGCCTGTGTAAAGCTTTTTCCTGTGATGTTGTAAAGTCCTTTTTCCAGTTTAATATCTTTATACATAATTTTCTCCTTTTCTTAAAGCTATTCAGCTAGCTTAAATTGATTGTTATTTTCTAAATTTTTATGTTTGCTTTGTGAATATTTATCGTCTTTTTTCGTCCAAAGCTGAGGCGTAAAAAGACTTCTGTTCTGAGCCCTTTCAAAAAGCGTTTTCTTAAGCTCAAGCAGCTTTTCGCAATCAAGTTCAGAAATAGTTTTTTCAAAATCTTCTCTTGAAACTAAGGGGTCGCATAAATACTTCATAGATATAACGTCTCGCCTTATTTCGTCATAAAGCAGTGAAATCATATTATCCTTATGCTCAAGTTCCTTTATAAGAGTTTTATTTGACTTGCAGATTTTTTTCCTTGTTAAGTTTGAGCTTTCTTTGCTTGAAAAATCCGAAAAGCTTTTTGAAACGCCGGCATTAGGCTGTGCCGGAATAGCAACAAATGACCATTCATAGGCATCTGACGGATGCTCAAGAATCATATGACAAACTTTATTACCGTAGGCTCTTCCTTTTATATGCGCACACGGTCTAACTCGCTTATCCGCTCCGCAAACAGAACATATCTCGCTGTCGATTTTACAGCTTATTGAAACCTCTTTTTTTATTCCGGCTTCGATCTCAGATATTAAGTCCTGAGTTTTCTGATTTTTCAGCATATAAGCTCTTGCAAGCAGATAAGTGTAATCCTCACCGTTTACGGTTTTTTTGCTTTTATCTGTTTTAACCTCGGCGTCAAAGATTCTTGCCGTCTGATTTTCGCCTTTTGGATTATGGTCAAAAATACCTGTTTTACCGATAAACATTTCTGCCAGCGTCTCTAAAGACTTCACAGAAAAGCGTTCATAGTCTCTGTCTACGTCATTATCGCAGAGAATAACAGGAAAAGCATAAACTTCCTCTGGGGTAAGTTCTTTTCTTGCGTAGGTATTGATTTTTTCCATAATCTCTTCGTTTACTTCAAAATCATCTGAATTACTCAGCTTCGCTGACTTCGCCATTTGTCTTTCTCCTTTCATTCTCTATTTCCAGCGCTTCTGCCTGAGCATTATAAAGCCTTGCCTTTGCAAGCTCAGATTCGTCCTGAAGATTGATATTATCCCACTCTACAAACACTCTGCTTTCTGCTCCTAAAAGATGAAGATATGTTTCGCATATTCTGCGAATAACAGGTGTTAAAAGTCTGCGGTAATACTCAAGCTCGCTTGTTAGAATATCGCATTGCTGCTGACTCATTCTCTCGGTCGTAGACCAATTAAGCCCCAGCAAAAACGGCGGAATTGCAAGCTTTGAAATCATCTGTTCTAAGAGCTGTCTTACCGGAATATCTGTATCAATGATCTGATTATCAGCGCCTATGACCTTAATCTCAACATCTCCCACTGCAACAAAATCCTTAACAATTCCGTTTCGTGATGCGTTCATTCCGTCCGACCATTCTTTCGCAATCTGCATTGCACGTTCTTTTGCAAATGCCTTATCGTTCTCATTTGACGGCTTATAAGTTACCGCATATCTTATATTGCCTATTCTGTCGAAGTTCTGACCTATACAGTCGTAAACCTTCATTAGTATACCTGCAAGACTGGGAAGCCCTCTGAATATCGAAACACCGTTTGAGTTTTTAGGGTTTGGGTTAAGCGCTGTATAAACTATCCGCTCAGGATATTCGATTAGCCTGTCATTTGCTCCGCTTATTGCGTAAATACGTCTGTCGCAAGGGGTTTCGCCCTCCTTGACCTCAAAATGAGTAGGGTCTGCATTGTAAATCCCGCATACCTGCTTTGTCTTAGGGTCAATGAGGATCTCCCCTATCGCCTTTCCGTATGTCAAAAGCTGATCCAGATGAATATCCATAAAAGTACTTAACGAAGAGCCTGAAATTCCTACAGGAATCGTTTCCATAAACTCTTCAAGTTCGGTTTGGTATCTCTTATCCTCGCAAACCAGTTTAAAACCTCCTGTCAGTCTGACAATTTTCCCTATACAAGCGTCAATTATCGGAACCTGACTTCTCAAAGTCTCATAAAAATCCTGCTCAAAGGTATAAGCTGTAGGCGCAAGCCGAAATACCTCTTTACCGTTTACCCTTTCAGCTGAAGATGCAATAGGTTCAAACTTTACTGCCTTCGGTTCTTTTTCTTTAAATTTAAGTTTCATTAAAATTGTTCCCTTTTAGGTTTGTGCCTTAAAATACTGAAAGCATTTTGCCTATTCATTATGGCTTAAAGGCACAAATCCCGCGTGAAAATTATTCACTCTATAATCCTTTCTTAGAATATAGCTTCAGCTCATTACTTTCTGTCAAGTGACATTACAAAGAAATCGTCACCCGACGTATATACAAAAGCAGAAACAAAGTATCTTATATCGTCCATTGCGTGGTCGTTTTCCTTAACAGGACAGTCCGATCC
Source organism: uncultured Clostridia bacterium (assembly GCA_947628615.1). Taxonomy (GTDB): domain Bacteria; phylum Bacillota; class Clostridia; order Oscillospirales; family Ruminococcaceae; genus UMGS1601. The sequence goes on along the minus strand of CANRAO010000009.1, from coordinate 25,656 downwards.
GCTTTTTTCATCCCAGCGGTAAAGAGTAAATTCTCTTAACGTATCAGTACAGGATCTTGATATTTTAATTTTCCCGTCTGATATAGCGTCGCTCACCTTGCGAATACCGCTCATAACATCATTTTTAGCAGGCATGACATTGAAAACTCCGTGCCGTCTTATGCACTCAATAAACGAAGCAGCCGACGGATCGCACACAACCGCCTCCGGTTTGATTTTACAGTCAGAACAAAGCTCAGCCAAGCCTTTGTAATGCTCCTCATCAGTTCGTTGAAAGCCTTCAGTTCGGGAATTATAATAGTATTCCTTTAAACGGTACCAAACACCGTCTGAAAGTCCCCAAAGCCCGAATGACGAAGGATTGACAGTTCCATAGTCGCAGGATACAGCATATCTTTCAATGTTTTCGGGCGACTGTGTAAAGGTATGAATTTCGGGGTCAAACATAGGATAAACGCAGCCGTAAACGCTTGACCAGTTACCTAGTACGAAACGCTCATAAAAAGCTCCGGAATAAAGATTGTGATAACGCTTTATTACCTGCTTGCTCAATGAAGGATTATCATTTAAAGTAAACTTTAAATACAGACCGTTTTTCTCCTCTATTTTATCTATCCACTCTTTTTTAAACCAGTGATATGGATTATCGGGATTGCAGTTAAACCACAGCTTAGAGCCTGTTACCGAACATCTTGCTATTGCCTGTTCAACAAACGACCTCGGCATAAGAGCGACCTCGTCAAGCAGAACACCTGCAAGCGTTATTCCCTGAATAAGAGATGCAGAGCTTTCGTCCTTTCCGCCGAAATAATAAAACCTGTTTCTATACCTTCCGTTTGAAACTTCAAGAAAGTTTTTAGTTGAATTTTCGTTCAGTTTAAGACCCGTCTGCCTGAGCATTTCCTTTAAAGGCTCTACTAAATTACGCTTGAGGGAGGTGATTGTTTTTCCGCATAATCCGAATGTCCTTCCGGAAAACTCAGTCATTGCCCACATAACAAACGAAAATGCCATACAGGTAGTCTTTCCGCTTCTTACCGCACCGTCGCAGATTATTACATCCTTGTCCTTAAAGCGGTCGTCCGCCCACCATGTCATAACCTGCATCTGCTTTTTTGAATACTTTCTGTAAGCTGTGTTTTTGATCAAACTTCACACACCTCATCAGAATAGGAAACATCACTTTGTTCTGGGGTTTCTTTCGCAGTATCTTGTGATAAGCTAAGCTGTTTTGCAGATTTCAAAAAGCCCTCGAGGAAATTTGCTCCTGTTTCCTCATTCCCGTTTTCCTCCTTGCCTATTTCAAACATAAGCTCAGCCGCCTTGATCATATCAAACAGCTTTATATCAACGCCGCCGTCCTTGTTCCTCTTAATATCAGAAACTGCAAGCAGACTGTCGCTGTTTAATGACTTCGTATTCATATCGCTGCTGTCGCTCAAAGAAAGTCTTATTGCGTCGCTTTTATCAGAAAAAAGCATTCTGCCCAAAGCCAGCTTTGCTAGCTCAACCGCTGATGTTGATCGAATCTTTCTATCCGAAAATCTTTTCACATCTGTTCTCCTTTCGTATATGATTTTCTCCTGACCTGAGAAATGAAAGAACTTTATTTGCCCTTTCACATATCCCAGAAAAATAAAAAAAGTTGCACGTTTAAATGCAACTTTTGAAAAATTTTTTTATTTACTTGTAATTAATCTATGGCGATAATCATTTAAAACATTTTTATTATACTAAAAACAATAAAACAGTTTATAATATATATATATCTTTATTATAAGCAAAAAATCATATTTTTTTGGCATATTGTATAAAAAATTGCCTTGACAATTAGTAATTATTACTGTATAATCAAGGTTATGTATTTAAAATTTATAAGTAAAATATCAGTTTGTAACAAATAAAAAACGAAAAATATTAATGCCTGATAATTATTTTCTATTGAAAGGACTGGTTACAGTATGGCATCAGCTAAAAATGCTGAAAAGAAGACGGTTTCATCAAAGACTAAATCTTCTGCAAAGCAGACAAAATCGGGGGCAGTTTCTAAAAAGACAAGTAAAAATCAAATTATTACAAAAAGTGAATTAAAAGAGAAAATCTTAAACATTATCGACAAAGAGTTTGACACTTCCCCTGATGAAGTGTCTGACAAGGTTTTCTACGAAACGCTCTCAAGAATTGTTGTAGAGCTAATGCAGGAAAAACACAAAAAGTTTATGAACAATATCAACTCCGAAGGCAAGAAGCAGGTTTATTATTTGTCTATGGAGTTTTTAATGGGAAGATCTTTAAAGACTTCTCTTTACAACCTTGATATTATCAATGAGGCAACCGAAGTAATGAAGGACTTCGGCGTCAATATAAACAATCTGTTTGAATGCGAACCTGACGCAGGTCTTGGAAACGGCGGTCTAGGACGTCTTGCGGCTTGTTATCTTGACGGTCTTGCAACACAGGGCTACGCTGCAACAGGATATTCTATTTGCTATGAGTACGGTATTTTCAAACAGAAGCTGGAGGACGGTTGGCAGACAGAGCTTCCTGACAACTGGCTTCCGGGAGGAAACTGCTGGCTTGTAAGAAGAAACAACAGACAGGTTGAAGTGCATTTTGATGGTGATTTAAAAGAATACTGGGACAATCAGTATCACTGTGTAACACACGAAAACTATACTACTGTTATAGCTGTTCCATATGACTTATACGTTTCAGGATATGACAGCGATGCAGTATCACGATTAAGATTGTGGCGTGCAGAGAGTCCGTCGTTTGATATGGGAATGTTCAACAGCGGAGAATACGGAAAGGCTCTCGGACAAAATGCAATGGCACAGGCTATATCAAAGGTACTCTATCCTAATGACAATCACGCAGAGGGCAAATCGCTAAGGCTGAGGCAGCAGTATTTTATGTGTGCGGCTTCAATTGCAGATATAGTTGACAGACATATGAGAACCTACGGCACCCTTGATAATCTTCACGAAAAGGTTGCAATTCATATAAACGATACCCACCCTACGCTTGCGATTCCTGAGCTTATGAGAATTATGCTTGACGACTGCGGATTCTCGTGGAACAAGGCTTGGCACATTGTAACCAACACATTCGCATACACAAATCATACTGTTATGGCAGAAGCTTTGGAAAAATGGGACTGCAATCTTCTAAAACAGGTTACGCCTCGTATTTTCTCTATTATTGTGGAGATAAATGAGAGATACTGCAGAGACCTTATGGAAAGATATGACGATGAAGCACTCGTTACCCGTATGTCTATCATTAATAATAATCTTGTTAAGATGGCAAATCTCTGCGTTCACGCTTGCCACAGCGTAAACGGAGTTTCAAAAATTCACTCAGAAATTGTTAAGAACACCGTTTTCCACGATGAATATGTAGATTGCCCTAACAAGTTCAAAAATGTTACAAACGGTATTGCATACAGAAGATGGCTTTATCAGTCTAATCCGGGTCTTACAAATCTGCTTCGCGAGAAAATCGGCAGCGATTTTCTTAAAGACGGAGCAATGCTGAAAAAGCTTGAGGTGTTCAAAGACGACAAAGCTGTTTTAGACAGTCTTGCAAAAATCAAAAAGCAAAACAAAGACAACTTTGCAAAATACGTCAAGAGCAAATACGGCATAACCTTAAATACCGATTCGATATTTGACGTTCAGGTAAAGCGTCTGCACGAATACAAGAGACAGCACTTGAATGCTTTGAATATAATTGCACAGTACAACTATCTCCTTGAAAATCCAAATGCTGATTTTGTACCTAAAACATATATCTTCGCTGCAAAGGCAGCACCGGGATATTATCTGGCTAAACAAATAATCAAGCTGATATGGTCTATCGGCGAGGAACTAAAGAAAAATCCTCAGATAAACGAAAAGCTGTCAGTAATATTCCTTGAGGACTATTGCGTTACACTTTCAGAAATGCTTATGCCTGCCGCTGAAATTTCAGAGCAGATCTCACTTGCCGGAACAGAGGCTTCTGGAACAGGTAATATGAAGCTTATGCTGAACGGTGCTGTTACTTTGGGTACTATGGACGGCGCTAATGTAGAAATTTGCGAACAGGTCGGAAAGGAAAACATCATAACCTTCGGTATGAGTTCAGACGAAGTGACAGCAAGAAAATCTTCATATCACCCTGAGAAGTACTATAACGAGAACGGTATTATCCGTGCTTCAATTGACAAGCTGTACGGCGGAGTGAACGGAAATACATTTGAAGAGGTTGCAAATTCTCTGAAGAACAGCGACCCATATATGGTTCTTGCAGACTTTGAGGATTATCAAAGAGCTCAGGCTTACGCTTCTGAATGTTATAAGGATCAAACTAAATGGCAGAAGATGTCTTTAAAAAATATAGCCTGCGCAGGAATATTCTCTGCTGACAGAGCTGTTGAAGATTACGCAAGGGATATTTGGGGACTTATAAAATAACTTCAATAAAAACTTCGGATTTATTACAGATTCCGGAGTTTCTTTTTTGCAAAAATAAAAGGGACAGTAAAATAATTTACTGTCCTTTTTACTTACAATCATCCCTCTAAAACAATTTACTTATCTGGCTTCACAAACTAGCTTTATAGCTGTTCTTTTTTCGCCATCAATATCTACGTTCGCAAATGCAGGCATACAAATAAGTTCAATGCCAATAGGTGATAAAAATCCTCTTGAAATTGCAATTGCCTTAATTGCTTGGTTCGTAGCGCCAGCTCCAACTGCTTGTACTTCTACAGAACCTTTATCACGAATTACACCGGCAATAGCTCCTGCAACTGCGTTTGGTATAGATTGTGAAGATACTTTTAAGATTTCCATAACTAACCTCCGTGTTGTATTTATAATATTATTATACATATTTTATAATAAAAATCAAGCATTTCTACACTTGTTGTTAATAAATCAATAAAAAAGTGTATATTATTTGATAATTTTTTCCAAATTTATGTTTTTGTACTTAATTTTATAATCTCAAAATACGATACATAGTGAGTATTCAATTTAATATATACTACAAACGTCAAAAACCGTCCAAGCTTAATTGCCTGAGCGGTTTTATTACATTAACTTTCTACTTAGTCTTAACTTTTAATTTCTTTTTAATCCAACTGCTGTATGCCTTTCGGGTAACGCCATTTACATCTTTATATGTTGTGTAAGTTCTTACTCGTACATAATAGGTCTTTTTACTCTTTATCTTATTATTCTTGATAACCACTTTATTTCCCTTAACATTCTTTTTAATGATTATCTTGTTTTTCTTAAATTTCTTATTTGTTGATACCTGTACTTGGTATCCCTTTGCATTCTGAACTTTCTTCCAATTTACTACTATTTTTTTCTTACCCTTTACTTTTGCGGTAAGATTCTTAATTTTCACCTTATCCATTAATTTCTGAACGTTCGACTTGTCCTTTTCTGCTTGAGTTGCCTTGTCATCTTTTTTCACTGCAGTTGTAGATTTCTTCGGTGCAGATTGATTAGATGGATAGACTGTAGGTTTATTATTATTAGGTTTTTCCGATTCTTTTTTATATTTTTCATATTTTAATTCAACCCAATAACCGTTATTATCCTCGCAGCGTATAATATTACCGTTATTGTCATATTGATATTTTATCACGTTTTCATAGTTGTCTTCCGTCTGAATAAGCCTATTGTTTTCATCATAGACGTACTTTGCCCAATCACCATCGCTGTTAGTTGCATATGTCATATTTCCATTACCGTCATATTCATAAGAATATGTAACAGTGCCTACTTCTGGACCGTAATCCAATACCGTGGTTAGCATTAATCCCTTTTCATCATATGTATATTTAATACTTATCGACATATACTCATTTTCAATAAGTGTTTCATTGCCTCTTTCATCATATTCGTAATTTGTCCAGTACCCAACACTATCCTCCGTACGGATCAAGTTTCCTCTTTCGTCATAGGTATAATTAACTCGATAACCGTCGCTGTCCTCATATAATATATTATTGCCCTTTTCATCATAAGCATAAGTTTCAGTGTATCCGTCTTTATCTTCACTTAAGATTATATGTCCCTTATCATCATGAGTAAACTTCGTCCAGTAACCATCACTATCCTCGCAATATGTACAAACATATCCGTCTGCAGCTTCTGATAAATTTCCCAGCAATGATATATTAACAGCCTCTGCTATTGTTCCTAGTGCAAAACTCATTGTCAGAATAGTCACCGTAAGAACTGATAAAATTCTTTTTCTCATAATTACCCTCTTTTCTTTCCATTTATATTATTGATATAATTCAACATACACCATTATATCTCTTTTGTCAACATTTTTTAAAAAAGTTAAAATTATTACAAGAACTTTCCAAAAGCAACACCGCCTGCCGCCGGCGTGACGCCGGATGCTCTGCTGCCTTTTAAAAGTTTAGTTTAATGTTTTACGTTTCAAAACGGCAGATTTATACTTTGTGAGAAAGTTTAGTTCTTGCCTCTAAATATCTTGCCTCTAGGTACTGCGGCAACTCGCCTCTCTTGCTTCTGGTATCTGGTTTCTTGCATCTAGGTACTAGCCTGCCGCCGGCGTGACGCCGGATGCTCTGCTGCCTTTTAAAAGTTTAATTTAATGTTTTACGTTTCAAAACGGCAGACTTATACTTTGTGAGAAAGTTTAGTTCTAGCCTCTTACCTATATGCCTGCGGCGGCTCGCCGGTCTTTAAACTAAAGTAAATCCCGCCGTTTAAACGAAGTACTATCCTGCCGTTGTACAAAGTAAACACATTGCACTAACTTTCCAAAGGCAGCACTGCCTGCGGCGGCTCGCCGCCTAGATGTCGTAGACAAATACAAAATCGTCCATAACAAAATCCTCGCCGATGTCGGCTATCTGAGTACGCTCTATGTACATTCCGAACTTTTTATATATTTCTATCGAGTGCTTGTTCCCCCTGTTGACCGTAAGCCAGATTTTTGAAAGACCTCGACTTTTTGCCTCTTTCTTCAGAAATTCAAAAGCCTGTCTTGAAAATCCCTTTCCGCGTTCTGATTTGAGCAGGTAAATCTTAGATAAGAACATCACGCCGCCCTCCTGCTCAACAAAACTAAAGTAACCTACGCTTTTACCATTTTCAACAAAGTTATAATACTCATAATTCTGCTCTTTGATCTGCTCGGCGATAACCTCAGCAGACTGGAATTTCTGCACCATATAATCAATCTGCTCCTGTGAAATAATGCTGATGTAATGCTCATTCCAGATTTCATTGGCAAGCCTTGCCGTTTCTTCAATTTGTTCTTTTGTTTCAACCTTTCTAAGCTCCATTACTTCTCAGTTCCTTTCAACAATTCAATAAACTGCTTTGCAACCCTCGGGGACCTTCCTCCGCGTTCAAGAGCAAAAACCTCAGCCCTTTTCTTTATCTCGTCAACTGACATATCCAGTTCATATTGCTTTGCCAGATCCTCAACAACACTGAGATAAAGCTTTTTATCAGGCTTTTCAAATACTACTCTTATTCCAAACCTGTCCGATAATGACAAAAGCTCCTGCATCGTATCGTTAAAATGAATGTCATCTCCCTCTCTGGTTGAGAAAGATTCCTTTATCAAATGACGGCGGTTTGAGGTAGCGTAAATCACAAGGTTGTCAGCGGCAGATGACACGCTTCCCTCTAATATGGCTTTAAGCGCCGCAAAATCGTCATCGTTTTCGGTAAATGACAAATCATCAATAAACAAAATGAATTTCAAAGGGTTTCTGCTTACCGTTTCAACAATCAGAGGTATCTCATGAAGCTGTTTTTTCTTCAGCTCAATAAGCCTTAAACCCCTGTTTTTGTATTCGTTGGCGATAGCTTTGACAGTCGACGATTTTCCTGTTCCGCAGTCGCCGTAAAGAAGCACATTATTAGCAGGTTTGCCGTTAAGCAAAGCTAGCGTGTTATCAATAACCGTCTGTCTTTGAGCCTCATAGCCTGATAGCTGTGAAAGCCTCGTATTATCGGGAAAGCTGACAGGTTTTATTTTTCCGTTCTTGATAACGAAAATATGATTCTTTGCATAAATTCCGTATCCGAACTTGTTTATCTCACTTATTCTTTCTGAATAAATTTTTGAAAAATCAATATCCTCTGTTTTCCATTTAGGAAGTCCATCGTAGCCAATGGCTCTTGCCACATCACCGCAGTTTATTTTTGCAAGATTCTCAAGAATAATAAGCTCACTTGCCAAACGCTCTTCTAAAAGAGGACTGATTTTTTCACCTGCACCTTTTTTTATCATATAGACGTTTTCATCTTCCAAAACTATATTCAAAAAAAACTCAGTGAGGTTGTCGCTGTACCGATAAAGCTCGCTTACAAATTCCGAATATTCAAATATCAAATCTTTTTGATTAATTGTCTTATCACTAAGGTCGCTAAGAAGTTTTAAAAGCTTTTCAACTGTTTTGTTCTTTAAAACGCTTCTGAACACTGCAAGTGATGAAACACTTTTTACTGTTTCAATGAAATCTGTCATTATAATCTCCGTTCTATATCCATAAAATCTTCCGCCTATCACAATAAGCATCAAGCGTAATTTTTAACTCTTTTTATTAAGTATATTATACCACCTTTGTCAAGCAAAAAAACAAAAACTGCCCTGCCAATACAAGCAAGACAGTCTTCAAATTACAGCTTCTGCAAAACAAAAATATCGTAAATTGCCTTAATAGCCGTTTTGAAATCCGCTTCTTCAACCCCGACGATTATATTAAGCTCGCTGGAACCCTGATCTATCATCTTTACATTAACATGACTGTGAGCAAGTGAGGAAAATATTCTTCCGGCAGTTCCTCTGTTAGACTTCATTCCCCGTCCGACAACCGCAACAAGTGCCAGGTCAGTTTCAATTTCAATGGAGTCAGGCTGAACGTTTCTGTGAAGTCCTGCAAGTATCTCCTGCTCCTTCTCGGCAAATTCATCAAGATGAATTATAACGCTCATAGTATCTATGCCCGACGGCATATGCTCAAAGGAAACACCGTTTTTTTCAAAAACCTCTAAAACACGTCTGCCGAATCCAAGCTCTGAGTTCATCATATCTTTTTCAATATTTACAACCGCAAAACCTTTTTTTCCTGCAATACCTGTAATTGTGTATTCCGGCTTCTGTGATGTCGATTCTACGATCATTGTACCTGTGTCATCAGGCTTGTTAGTGTTCTTGATGTTTATAGGAATTCCCGCCTTTCTGACAGGAAAAATAGCTTCATCGTGCAAAACGGTAGCACCCATATACGAAAGCTCACGAAGCTCTTTGTATGTAATAGAAGTAATCGGAAGCGGATTGTCGATAATTCTCGGATCAGCAATCAAAAATCCCGAAACATCGGTCCAGTTTTCATAAATATCAGCAGTTACAACCGAAGCAACGATTGAACCTGTTATATCAGAACCGCCTCGTGAAAATGTCTTTATCGTATCGTTGGGCATAGAGCCGTAGAAACCGGGAATGACTGCATACTCCACCCCTTTAAGACGTTCGCCCATAACAAAAGCTGTCTTGCTGCTGTCATAAGCTCCCTTGTCGTCAAAGAAAACAACATCGGCAGCGTCGATAAATTCAAAACCCAAGTATTTTGCTAGCAATTTTCCGTTTAAGTATTCGCCCCTTGACGCAGCATAATCTCTGCCTGCTTTTTGAGTGAAGCAGGCTTTTATGGTATTGAACTCATCTTCTAAAGAAATATCAAGCGAAAGCTCATTGATTATTCCGTTATATCTTGATTTTATTTCCTCAAACTCTTTTTCAAAGTCCTGACCCCTCGCAGCCTTTGAATAGCACGAGTACAGCATATCGGTTATTTTAGTGTCATCGTCAAATCTCTTTCCCGGAGCTGACGGAATAACAAATCTCCTTGAACTGTCGCTTTTAATAATATCAGCGACTTTCTTAAACTGTTTGGCGTCTGCAAGAGAGCTTCCGCCGAACTTTACTACCTTAACCATTTTTATATCACGCTCTTTATGAGCTCCTCCCCTTAAATATTACAACTATTATTATATTAGTATTCAAAAACCGCGTCAATTGACAATTAATACAAATAACTTATAACATTTTATAGTTTTTTGTTGAAATACAACTGTATTTATATCACATACATTTTACCTTTTCAAAAACATACTCAAAATATTATGACCGTCTTCTATATAGACGCCTGTATCCTTGCAGGTCTGCTCGGTAAACTCATCTTTGCCCTCAACCTCTCCCTTTTTATGATACATCAGGAAAGGAATAGGGTCGTTCGTGTGAGTCCTGAGCTCAAGCGGAGTTGCGTGGTCTGGCATAATCAAAACCTTGTAGTCGTCATATTGCTCCAGAGCATTCAAAACGGGACCTAAAATCTTTTCATCGATCAATTCAAGCGATTTTTTCTTGTTTTCTATCTCATGCCTATGACCGCACTCGTCAGGAGCCTCAACGTGAATGTAAACAAAATCCTGACCGTTCTTAAATTCTTTAATTGCGGCATTGGCTTTACCCTCAAAATTTGTGTCAATATATCCTGTTGCACCCTCAACGTCAACAACATTCATACCGCTGAATTTACCTATTCCCTTTAAAAGGTCAACAGCAGAAATTATCGAACCTTTCAGTCCGTATTTTTCCTCAAACGGCATAAGAGACTTTCTTGTTCCCTCGCCCCAGAACCACATAGAGTTTGCCGGTCTAAGACCTCTGGCTTCTCTCGCCCTGTTTACAGGGTGATCTTTCAAAACATCATAGCTCTCAACCATCATATCATACAGCTTTTTAGCATTGGGATGCGACGGTATGTAATCCTTTATCGGCTTCCCTGTTATATCATGCGGCGGAGTAAGTGTTCCGACGTCAGTCGTACCGTTATTCCAAATAAGGCAGTGGCGGTAGGAAACCCCCGAATAAAGCTGAAATTCATCATTGTTGAAATGTTCAGCCAGAGTTTTTACTATTTCTCTTGCCTCAGCCGTTGAAATATCATCAGCACAGTAATCAAGAATTGTTTTGTCTGCATAATCAGCCTCATCAGACAAAGTTACCAGATTACACCTGAAAGAAACGTCCGTAGGCTTCATATCTATGCCTATAGAGCCTGCCTCCAGCGGAGAACGTCCTGAGTAGTAGATCTGCGGGTCATACCCCAAAACAGCGAGATTTGCAACGTCGCTTCCCGGCTTCATATTATCGGCAACAGTTTTGACAAGCCCCATATAGCTTTTTTTAGCCAACTTATCCATATTAGGCGTAACTGACGCACCCATAGGAGTTTTACCGCCTAACTCCTTAACAGGATAGTCTGCCATTCCGTCGCATAAAAGTACAAGTGTTTTCATTTATATACATTCCCTTCAGTAATTAGTTCACATATTATTTTTAAGAAATCCGCACAGAATTATATAACTTATCAATATTATATGAAAATAAAATTTATAAGGTTAAGCCTTTTCAATAACCCAAAGCTGACCCTCATCAAGCGGATTGAAATTATTTTGAAATACTCTGTATTTTATAAGTCTTTTTGAATTTGTAAGCAGCTTTGAAAAACGTGAATACTCAGTTGAGATTTTATAAAAGCCGTTTGTTTCAGTAAACCTGAAACCGTTATTTTTTATTGCTTTTCCGCACTTAAACCCAAACATACCGTCACAAAGAAGATTCCCCTCTTTATTCACTATTCTGACGCTGCCGTCAAGATTAAGTCTTAAATTAAACGTCTGGTTTAATTTATCGTTCAATTTTGAAAGTCCTGCTCTACAATTATCATAAATAGTAAGATAAGAACCGTCGCAAGCAGATTTTATTCTGATATTCTTTTTAACCTTCAGAGCCTTATCAATATTTTCAGAAAGCCTTTCATAATATGAATTCATAAAAGCCGCAACGTGCTGTTCGGTTAATGGAAGCATATTTCTAAGTGCGTTTTCAAATGTTGTATCCTCAACAGCCTTTACGTCGGCATAGTATTTTGCAGACTCCTGAGACAATATATTTAGCATTTCTCCTACGCTCTTATTCATATAGGCACTATAAAGACTTTCATCTCCGCTGTCGGTATGAAATCTATCCATATTCGCCAAAGCATATTTTTCATAGCAATGATGCGGATTGTTGTTAAACGGTAAGGATATAAGGTTAGTCGTATGGACCGTACATCCTATATCAGAAATAAAATGAATACATCTTCCCAAAGAGTCCAGAGCCATATCGTTCATATCATTTGCAAACTGAATGAAGCTCATTGTGTAATTTTCCTCCAGCATTGTTCTTGCCGAAGGGGCATACTTGCCTAATCTGTTTGCAAGATAGCCTGTATATAAGGGCTGAAGTGCATTTCCGTTTTTATCACACGATGAATAATAGTGCATACCGCTGCCCTTATTTCTGTCCCCCTTGAAATCGGGTACTATGACCCCATATGATATACGGTCTTTGTGCTCTTCAAAAAACTTATAAGCGTCATTTTTACCATCGTTTTTCAAAATCTCCAGAGCGGATTCAAATATAGCCGAGTGAGTATCTGAAAACCAAGCGTTTGCTTTCTTTTTTCCAATCATCACTGCACCTGCTGCACATAAACCCAAAGAAGCAAGCAATTTCTTATACATGAAACTTCACACCTTTCCAATAAACGGTAAATTACTTTTGCGAAGTCATTTTATCTAAATCAGAATAAGTTTTAGTACATTTGCCTGTACCCTTAGCTTTTCCATTTTTATCATATTCAATATCTATAACCTTTTCGCCGACAGATTTGTTATACATCTCAGCGGCTTGCTCAAAGCTAATGCCGTCGTCTTTATTCTTAACGGCATTTTTTGCTCCCAGTATTGAGGCAAAGCCTACCGCTGATGAAACTCCGGTAAAATTCCTTAAAAACCTAACAAATATACTCTTATGCTTTCCATTCTTTTTTCTTCCCTTAAAAATCAAACTTATAATAAAAGCGGCAACTGCAATTCCGCCTGTTTTTTCAGCATTATAATTGCTGAACATACTAAATCTTTTCATAGTAGTTTTCCTTTTTATCACTCAACATTATTCTGATAAACATACGTTAATTATATACTAATATGTGATATTTTTCAAGTAAATATTTAGCCGCAGACAAAATTATGTCTGCGGCTTTTACATTTATTAAATTACAAATTATCCTATAATAACAAAATTTTCGCATCAACATATAATAAAGTGTGATGTAACAACTCAAAAGAGTTATTACATATTTTATGCCCAAAACATTTTAACAGATAAACAGCATTACAGCACTGCGGGCATATGATCACAAATAATAATAAGGAGAATTTCACATGGAGATTTATACAACTAAATCATCTGACATATGTGCAAAGGGCTTTTGTGAAGGCTGTCCGCAGCCTGAAGGAAAGTTTCCTGAAAAAACGCCTATAGCAATGGCATATGTTCCTTTTCAGGAATGGGAAAAAACATATGATGCTCACATTGCACTATGCAGAGGTACAATATTCCCATCACTTGACAAACCATTCATAGGGGAGGAGGCTGTTTCAAATGGATGCAGAAAAAAGTAAGCTGTTAAAGTCGGTAAGAATGCACGGTTTCGCAGTAATTGAGGCACAGTTGTTTCTTGACAGTCATCCAACCTGCAAAGAGGCTCTTGAATACTTTAGAAAGCATCAAAAAGAATATGAAGAAGCAGTTGCCGAATATGAAAGCAAATATGCACCGATAACGGTAAGCGGAGTAAACAGCGATGATGAATGGACATGGGCAACAAAACCATGGCCCTGGGAAAGGAGTGAGAATTAATGTGGCAATATAAGAAAAAATTAGAATATCCGGTAAACATAAAAAATCCTAATCCTGCTCTGGCAAAAGTTATCATTACACAATTTGGCGGTCCTGACGGAGAGTTAGGTGCTGCAATGCGTTATTTATCGCAAAGATATACTGCTCCCTGCAACGAGGTCAAAGCTATACTGTCAGATATCGGCACCGAAGAACTTGGTCACATGGAAATAGTAAGTGCCATAGTTTATCAGCTCACAAGAAACCTTTCTATAAAAGAAATCAAAGAAGGCGGCTTTGACACATATTTTGTTGACCACACAACAGGACTGTATCCACAGGCAGCATCGGGAATGCCGTTTTCGGCTGCAACATTCCAGTCAACAGGAGATCCTATTACCGATCTGACAGAGGACTTAGCAGCTGAGCAAAAAGCCCGACTTACTTATGATAACATACTAAGACTTGCCGATGACCCTGACGTTCGAGATCCTATCAAATTCCTTAGAGAACGTGAGATTGTTCACTTCCAGAGGTTTGGCGAACCTTGACGTACAAAATAGTACAAAAAACGGAGCTGCCGATAAATATGATTTTTATTACAAATTTTCAATACACACTAAGTTGTGCGTGTTGAAAATTTGTTTTTGTTATAAAAGAAAATCGGTTGACACATAAAGCATCTACCGATTTATTTTTAAACATTACATATAACTAGTGTTATTGTATTATGTTAAAAAGGACACAGCAAGGTTGAGTGGGATTACGGATGGGTTTGAGATGTAAAAGAAAATCCTCACATAAACTTGTGTGGATTTTATTAAAAATATTTCCAAAAATAACTATATAAAATATCTAATACGCTAGATACTCTTCTACAGATTTCACACAATTAGTACCGTCTGATACGGCGGTTACAACCTGTTTGAGCTTTTTTGTTCTTACATCTCCTGCCGCAAAAATGCCCTCAGCAGAAGTAATTCCGTCTTCGTTGGCAATTATATACCCGCTCTTGTCAAGACTGCATATACCATTTAACAGTGTGGTGTTTGGTATGCTTCCTATTGCTACGAACACGCCGTTAATCGTAAGTTCTTTTTCTCTGCCAGACTGCAAAATTTTAATTGTCTCAACTCTCTTCTCACCTATAATTTCAGAAACCTCAGAATTCAGCACAAGCTCTATTAGAGGTGTATCCTTTACCTTTTCCTGCAAAGCCTTGTTTGCTTTGAACTCGTCTCTGCGATGAATCAGATAAACCTTATTTGCAATTCTTGACATATATAAAGCGTCTTCAAGTGCAGTATCTCCTCCGCCGATTACCGCAACGGTTTTATTCTTGTAAAACATACCATCGCAGACCGCACAGTATGATACTCCCTGCAGTTTTCCACCGGGAATGTCAAGTCTTCGGTAAGATGTGCCTGCGGCGTATATTATTGTTTTTCCGTCAAGTGTTTTGCCGTTCTTGAAACTGACAGTGTAAAAACCGTCTGAGCGTGAAATTGAAACCGCTTCTCCATCATAAAACTCTGCACCGAATTTTTCTGCGTGTTCACGGAATTTTTCACCCAAATCATAGCCGCTAATTTCAGGTAAACCAAGATAGTTGTCAACACATTCGCTGACTGCAATCTGTCCTGTGCCGGCATAATCCTTTTCAACGACAATCGATTTGAGCCGTGCACGGCTTGCATATACCGCCGCCGAAAGACCCGCCGGACCACTGCCGATTATTATAATATCATACATATGCTATTCCTCTATTATCAGCTCTTCTTTATCAGCTTTATCGCCTTGTATTTTAAAAGAATTAAGTATAGGATCTTCTCTATCCATAAGCGACAGAATCATATAACTTGCTTTGCTGTCATAGGCAAGTCTTTTATCTTCATCAGACGGTCTTGACGGTGATTCAGGATGTGAATGCCAGTTGCCTAAAGGTACAAATCCGTTTATACGCATATCCTTGACCGCCGCAAGCTGTTCTTTGGGATTAAGTGAAAAATGCTCATTGGACTGGTCAATATTGGTGAGAAGATAAACCTTTTCAATAACTTTATTTGCTCCATCACCACTAATCACTCCCGCGATAAGCCCGCAAGCCTCGTTTGGCAGTTCTTTTTCAGCATGAGCAAGCATTTTTAGATAATCAGATTTTTTCAGCTTAATCATAATACACCATCACATTCTGCCTGTTCGTAATCAATAAGCTCTGTAATAGTAGGGTTATCTCCGCAGACTGCACAATTGTGAGTATAGGTTGGCAGCTTAATTTTATGAAACTCCATATTGATTGCATCGTAGGTAAGCAAATATCCCGTCAGCAAATCTCCTATTCCGAGAATATACTTGATAGCCTCCATTGCCTGAAGACTGCCGATCACACCGCCCATTGCACCGATTACGCCTGCCTGCTTGCAGGTAGGAACAGCGTCTTTTGGCGGAGGATTTTTAAACACACAGCGATAGCACGGTCCCTGCCCGGGAACATATGTCATAAGCTGTCCTTTAAAGCGAATAATTCCTGCGTGTGAAAACGGTTTTTTTGCCATTACGCAGGCGTCATTTATAAGAAACTTTGCAGGGAAATTATCCGTACCGTCTATTATAAAATCATAATCCTTTATGAGATCCATTATATTATCGCTTGAAACAAAGGTACGATATGTATTTACTGTAACATCAGGGTTCATAGCCTCCATAGTTTCCTTAGCAGACAGAACCTTCGCCTTGCCTACATCATTTGTAGAATGAATGATCTGTCTCTGTAAATTTGAGAGATCAACCTCATCAGCATCGGCAATCCCAATGGTTCCAACGCCTGAAGCTGCCAGATACATTGCGGCAGGTGCACCTAATCCTCCGGCACCGATTATAAGAACACTTGAATCAAGCAGTTTTTTCTGTCCCTTTGAGCCTACCTCTTTTAAAATGATATGGCGTGAGTAACGTTCAAGCTGTTCGTTTGTAAATGCCATTAATGACCGCCTCCCATAAAATAAAGAAATTCCACGTTGTCGCCGTCAATGATAATTGTGGATTCAAATGCTCCTCTGTCGACAAAGTCGTCGTTTATTGTTACCGTAACGTATTCCGGTGTTTCAACGTCCTCAAGCTCAATGAGCTTAGCAACATTGATCCCGTCCTCGTATTCCTTTTGTACTCCTGCAACTGTAATTGTCATCGTTCATTCTCCTAACTGTAAATTATTAATGGTTTCTATTAATTCTTCTTTTTTAACTGCCCCTGAAAGTCTCGATACTTCACTTCCGTTTTTGAAAAACAAAATCGTTGGTGCAGACTGTATCTCATACTTTTCAGCAAGCTCGCTGTCAAAATTTATATTGATTTTAACTACCTTGATTTTATCTGAAAGCGTATCTTCAATTTCCGCCAACACAGGCGAAAGCCTTTTGCACGGTACACAGCTGTCTGAATAAAAATCTGCCAGAACTGTAGTCTCTGACTGCAAAACCTCGGTATCAAAATTGTCTGCATTTACTCTAACCGACATTCTAATCACCAACCTTTTTTACTATCAGATTATATGTACCGTCCTCGTTGTCAATCAGCTTTAAAATCTGATGACCTTCTTCCTTAATACTTCTCGGAACATTCTGCACAGGCTCGCCGTCATTCATTTTTACAGATAAAATCTGTCCGTCGTCAAGCTCTTCAAGTGCAACCTTTGCCTTTACAAATGTTGTCGGACATACCACGTCGGTGATGTCCACAGTATCATCAATATTAAAATTAGCCATTATTATACGCCTCCAGAATTTCTTCTTTAAATTTTTCTTTGCCTATTCGTTCTATAGTAAACTTGAAACGCTCTCCTGCATTTGCATTGTCGTCGAAAAACTGAATAGCTGCGTCGCAAACCTCCATTAGCTTATCGTGGTTATCAATAAACGGAATAATAGTCTCGCCTTTGCTTATGCTGTTTCCAAACAGTCCTCCGAACGAAACTATGTATCCGTGTACTGCGTCCCACGCCTCGGTAGGACAAGCCTTTAGACATCTTCCGCAGTAATTGCACTTCTCCTTATCCAGAACTATTTTTCCGTCAATAAGCGAGAGTGCCTCAGTTCGGCAGGCTTTAACGCACACACCGCATTGAATACAATCGCTTTCACGCCAACTAACCTTGATTCCGCCTTTAATTCCAAGGTCGTTTTCCTCTGCTTTAAGACAGTTGTTCTGACAGCCCGTTATGCCAAACTTGAACTTGTGCGGCAGTTCCCTTGCAAAATACCTGTTATCAAGCTCTTTGGCAAGTCCGTAAGTGTCAATACATCCGCTCGGGCAAATCGCCTCGCCTTGACACGCCGTAACGGTACGCACTCTCGGCCCGCAAACGCCGGGTTCTACTCCGCCCTCACCGAGAGCCTTTTTAACTTCATCTATATCGTCAAGCTTGATAAACGGAATTTCTACGCTTTGCCGAGAGGTCAAATGAACATGACCGTCCCCGAACTTATCAGCAACCTCAGCAATTTTTGCAAGCTGAACCGCAGAAAGGTTTCCGCCGACCACACGCAGTCTTAGCGAAAAATTATTCTTTTGCTTTTGTCTCATAAATCCGCCCTTTTTAAGGGTAGCATAATCTATTGCCATAATCATAATCTCCTATATGTAATATAATGCCTGACTGAAATCATCGATCAGATCCTCAATGCCGACGCTTATTCTGATGGTATCCTCGAAAACTCCTGCATTGATTTTCTGCTGCTCGGTAGAGTGAGCATAAATAGTGCTGGCAGGGTGAATCACAAGAGTTCTTATATCACCTATATTTGTAGCGTTTATTGCAAATTTAAGATTATTTATCAGCTTAAATGCACTCTCCTTGCTCCCTGTTTGGATTGTAAGGATCGCTCCGCCCTTTCCTCCGAACTGTTTCTGAACCAAATCATAATACTTGCTTGATTTCAGAGCAGGGTAATTAACGTCAATGCCGTCCACCATTTCAAAATACTCTGAAAGACGTAAAGCGTTATTGCAAAGACGCTCCATTCTCAGACCCAGTGTTTCAAGTCCTATAGAATTTAAAAAAGCATTCATCGGTGCAAGACAACAGCCCACATTCCTCCAAATACCGTTTCTAAGCTTAGCTATATAAGCAAATTTTCCGTATTTTTTATATTCTTCCAACACCTTATACCTTGCGGTATCCCATTTGAAATTTCCACTGTCAATAATTATTCCGCTAATTGAATTTCCGCTGCCGTTTATGTATTTTGAAGAGGAATGTACAACAATATCCGCACCATAATCAAACGGATTTATAAGATACGGGGTGGCAGTTGTGCTGTCCACAACAAAAGGAACACCCTTGCTATGAACAAGCTCTGACACACTCTTTAAATCCACAACGTCAAGTCGGGGATTTCCGATAAGCTCAGCAAAAACCGCCTTCGTATTATCATTGATTAGTGGTTCAACTTCCTCCGCAGTAACATTATTTACAAACTTGGTTTTAATTCCGAACGCCAACAAATCACCGAACAAATCTATCGTTCCGCCAAACAGCGAAGAACCTGCAATAATTTCATCGCCTGCCTCAAGAATATTCAGTAATGACATTGTAACAGCAGCCATTCCCGATGAACAGGCAACTGACCCTATTCCCTTTTCAAGAGCAGATATTTTCCTTTCAAACGATTCGACGGTCGGATTGCTTATTCTTGTGTATGCAAAACCTGATGCCCTATTATTAAATACTTTTTCCAGTTTCTCAGCAGTCTCAAACCCAAATGCACTTACCTGATATATCGGTTCAATGGTCGCACCGTTTTTATCTGCTTGAGATACACCATGCAACAAAGCTGTATTAAAATTCATTTTATAATCACCTGTTTCAACTCACAATCCAAGACATTCTACGGCTGTTTTTGAATATTATAAACCACTTGTCCTAGTAAGTCAATAGGTTTAATAGAAATTAAATATTTATTAATAATTAGACGTAATATAGCTATTGCAAATTTTAAAATAGTATGATATAATAACTACTAATACAATATGTTTTATATGAATTAAAATTAGTTTGGGGTGAATTGCTGCCTGAAAAAAGGCACGTAAACATTATGAAAGTTTCAACAAAAGTAGAATTCGGAATAATTGCTCTTGCAGACATCGCGATAAATTCCAATAACGGCAAGGCGGTTTCTATTGCAGGTATATCAGAACGTCACAATATTTCCGCAAAATATCTTGAGCACATACTTATTGCGCTTAAACAGGCAAATCTTATACGAGGTCAAAAAGGAGCCAGAGGCGGATATGTTCTGGCAAGACCGTCTGACAAAATCACTTTCTTTGATATAATAAATGCGCTTGATATAACAATTCTAAGCGGTTCTTATATTGATGATTCGCAGGATAATTCTAGTTTCAAAACAACGGTCAACGAATGTTTGTGGGATAAAATGAATTTATATTTACAGGATTTCGTTAAAAAAATCACTCTTGCTGAGGTTGCTGAGCAATGCCGTACTGCAAATAGTGAAAACGAATATATGTATTATATATGAATTTTAGAAAAACGCTATGCGGTCAGTTTGCAAAATTAACTATTAGTTAATGACTTTTCTGATGTTTTGTTTTATATTTATTAAGGAATTCGGAGGCAACCGACAATGGGATATTTTCCTTTTTTTGTTGATATAGAAAACCTTAGTTGTTTGATAATCGGCGGCGGAAAAGTAGCACTTAGAAAAATTGAAAAGCTTTCACCATTTGGAGTAAAGATCAAAGTAGTTTCCATTGAAGTCTGCAAAGAGATTTCTGATAATCAAAAAATTGAAATCATACGCAGAAAATTTGCACCATCAGATCTTGACGGTGCAGATTTTGTAATATCAGCCACAGGAGATGAAAATGCAAACAATGAAATTTTCCGTCTTTGCAAAGAAAGAAAGATCCCAGTAAATACGGTTGACGACAAGGAAAAATGCACTTTTCTTTTCCCTTCTCTCGTCTGCTCGGATGATATAACCGTAGGAATTTCTACGGGGGGAAAAAGTCCGCTTTTTGCCAAATATTTCAGAGAGCGGATCGAACAGCTCTTAGATGAAAAAAATCTTGACGCAGTTAGTATTTTGGGTAAATACCGCCCGCTTATTAAAGAAAAAATCCCAACACAGCAAAAAAGACAGGCGGTACAGGAAAAACTGCTTGAAATGCTTCTCGGCGGAAAAACCGATGACAAGCAAATAAAAACACTTATAGAGGAATTTATATAGATGAAACTTAGAATAGGTACACGAAAAAGCAGACTGTCCATAGCGCAGACTGACTTAGCAATAAATGCAATTAAAAATAAATTTCCCGAAATTGAAACTGAAATTGTACCCATCACCACAAAAGGCGATATACTGCTGAATACTCCGCTGTCTGATATCGGAGGAAAAGGTGTATTCATCGGGAAAATCGAAGATGCTTTACAATCGGGAAAAATTGATATAGCAGTTCACAGCGCAAAGGATTTGCCGTACCTGCTTAGCGATGGGCTGGAAATATCAGCAGTTCTGCCCAGAGGCGATTTTAGAGACGTACTTGTAACTATGCCTCAGACCGAATACAATTCTCAAACTGCGTTTACCGTCGGAACAGGAAGTCTTCGCAGACGAATGAATTTTGCCCGTCTTTATAAAAATGCTTCTTTTGCGGACATTCGAGGAAATGTTGACACAAGACTTAACAAGCTTGCCTGCGGAGAGTATGACGGAATTATTGTTGCCACCGCAGGACTTGAACGTCTGGGAATAACTGAAGCCGACGGCTGGAAGTTCCGTTTTTTTGACAGTGACGAATCTATGCCTGCTCCATGTCAGGGAATTATAGCACTAGAGTGTAAATCAAAATCTTATGTATCAGAAATTGTACAGTCAGTTACTCATAAGGAAACTCAGATATGCTTTGAAGCAGAGCGTGAGATAGTAACGCTTCTTAACGGAGACTGCTCTGTACCGCTTGGGGCATTGGCAATACATAAAGACGGAAAGGTCACATTAAAAGCGTCTGTAGATCCGAATAGAGTAATATCCAAAGCGTCGGATATTTTACAAATTAAACAGCTTGCAAAGGAGCTGGTTTCACAGCTATGAGAATAATAGGAAAGGTATTTATTATCGGAGCAGGCTGTGCAGAATACGATCTTATCACTCTGCGTGGAATGAGAGCCTTAAAGCAATGTGACACAGTTGTTTTTGATTCTCTTACAGATATGAGACTTTTGGATTTTATCCCAAAAGGTGCAGAAAAAATCCACGTAGGAAAACGTGCAGGAAGTCATACCATTCCTCAGGAGGAAATTAACAAGATACTTGTTTATAAGGCTCTTGAGGGAAAAACTGTTGCACGGCTGAAGGGAGGGGATCCGTTTGTTTTCGGTCGGGGCGGTGAGGAAATAATTGCTCTGAGGGAGAACAACATTCCGTATACAGTTATTCCGGGAATATCATCATCAATAGCAGTTGCCGAGCTTTTTGGAATTCCGGTAACTCATAGGAATATAAGCCGCAGTTTTCATGTAATAACAGGTCACACATCAAATGATTTAATGCCGAAAAATTTAGAGAAATACGCCAAGCTAAATGGAACGCTTGTAATTCTTATGGGTCTTAGAAATCTTGAAAAAATCGTAGATGGACTCCTTGCAGGCGGAATGTGCAAGGACACTCCTGCCGCTGTAATTTCAAACTGCGGATACAAAACTCAACAAATCGTTCGTGAAAGCCTTGACCGCATAGCGAATGCGGCAAAAAATGCAGGGCTTAAAACTCCCGCTGTAATTGTAATCGGAGAAACCGCACGATATGATTTTTCGCCCACTTATCATGCACCTCTGGAGGGAATTACCGTCACAGTAACAGGAACAGAAAAAATACAGAACAAACTTTCATCAAAACTTGAATGTCTTGGGGCAAGGGTTTATAAGAGCGTTCGGCTGAATATTAAAGAATGTGAAGATGCCGCCGCTTTTGATAATGCGCTAAGAAATATATCATCATACGGGTTTCTTGTACTGACTAGTCCCAACGGCGCAGAAATATTCTTAAAACGGTATAGGGAATTAAAAATTGATATAAGAAATATAGGCAGCATAAAAATTGCGGTAATCGGAACAGGTACGGCGAAGGTACTTGAAAGCTCAGGAATCTATCCTGATTTGATACCTGAAAAATTCACATCAAAAGCCTTGGGAGAGACTGTTGCAAAAAACGTTTCAAAAGAAAAAAGGGTTCTTTTTCTTCGCTCCTCAGAGGGCTCGAAAGAGCTTCTTATGCCGCTTGATGAAAAAGGAATATCCTACGACGATATTTCATCTTACTGCCCTGTTTACGCAGAAAAAGCGGAACACCCGATAACAGCCGAAACAGATTATATCGTATTTACAAGTGCCGGCGGAATAAAGAATTATTTCTATGCAGGAAATGAGATTTCAGAACGCACAAAAATCATTTGCATAGGAAAGGTTGCCGGAAACAGACTAAAAGAATATAAAAACGCCGATTTCAAAATTCCCGCTGAAAGCTCTGTTGAAGGAATAATAGATTTAATTTTGGAGGACACAGCAAATGAATCGATTCAGAAGGCTGAGAGTCAGCCCTCAGATGCGCAGAATGGTGCGTGAAACAAAACTCAGCAAAAGTGATTTAATTTACCCTTTATTTGTTGAAGAAGGACAAAACATAAAAACCCCCGTACAATCATTGCCGGGGATCTATAGATATTCAATTGACAGGCTTGACGATATTCTACAGCAAATATCAGAAAGCGGTATTTCAGGACTGCTTATTTTCGGAATTCCTGCTCACAAGGATGATAAGGCGTCCTGTGCTTATGA
Source organism: uncultured Clostridia bacterium (assembly GCA_947628615.1). Classification (GTDB taxonomy): domain Bacteria; phylum Bacillota; class Clostridia; order Oscillospirales; family Ruminococcaceae; genus UMGS1601. The sequence goes on along the minus strand of CANRAO010000009.1, from coordinate 2,012 downwards.
CGATAACGGAGTAACCCAGAAAGCAATAAAATACATCAAGAAAAACTATCCTGAGCTTATAGTAATTGCGGACGTCTGTCTTTGTGAATACACTTCACACGGTCACTGCGGAGTAGTCAGCAACTACAAAATACTCAATGATGAAACACTTCCCTTGCTGGCAAAAATGGCGGTAAGTCTTGCTAAAGCAGGAGCAGATATTGTTGCTCCCTCTGATATGATGGACGGACGTGTGAAAGCTATCAGAAAAATACTTGACGAGAATGGATATATTGATATTCCAATTATGTCTTACAGTGCAAAATTTGCATCGGAATACTATTCCCCTTTCAGAGAGGCAGCTGAATCCACCCCGAAATTCGGTGACAGAAAAACATACCAAATGGACTGTGCAAATAGCAGAGAGGCTATGCGTGAAATTCTCGACGATATAGATGAGGGTGCAGACATGATAATAATAAAGCCTGCACTTGCTTACCTTGATATTTTGAAATCAGCAAGGGAGATATGTAATCTTCCCATTGCCGCATATAATGTCAGCGGAGAGTATTCAATGGTCAAGTCTGCTGCAAAAACGGGCATCATTGATGAAAAGAGAATTGTTATGGAAAATCTCTTGTGTATAAAAAGAGCAGGTGCAGATATTATCATTACCTATCATGCTCTTGATGCGGCTAAATGGCTGAATGATGAGGGAAAGCAATAACATTCAGAATAGAAACCATTGCTATCTAACAGTAAATTGTCAGTGGTTTAAATATTCATAGCGTCCATAGCGGTGATATAATCAAGCGTTGGAATAAAGACATTTCCGTGGTCAGCGCCCTCAAATATTTTCTCACCGTGTTTAAATGCAAATGTTTTGCACATAGGCAAATCACGCCAACCGTTATCATCAAGGGGCTGAGTGGAAAGGATCACCCCATCTTCCGTACACTTATAAGAAAGCGTGTTATTCATATTCTTATGAACATACAGGACCTCTCCGTCAAAAATCATAAGATTGAGCTTATTTCTCGGTGAAAGCGTTTTTACGAGCCTGTCGACTATCCCGAACCTGACCTTATCATCAGGATCGGGATTTTTTTTAATTTCACAGTTTATCTCGTCAAGCAGGTAAAGAAATATCCTCTCAGAATCGGTATCGCCGTTTTGCAAATCAAGGTATTTAACAAGCTCCATTCCCGAATATATAGTACCGTTATGAATTAAAGTCCAGTGTCTGCCAGAATTATCTGTTCCCGAAAACGGATGAGAGTTTTCTATGCATTTTGAGCCGACCGTTGCGTATCTGATATGCACAAGAATGTCTTTTTGAGGGACAAGTCTTTCTACTGCTTCTGCTGCCGCAGGGCTTTCAGAGGCGCACAACGACTCCTTTTGAATTATCAGCTTACCGTCTTGCATACTCATAATTCCCCAGCCGTGAGGATGTTCAATACTGTGGCTGAAAAACACTTTGAGATATTCTCTGAAATCTGCAGGTCTTTTCAGACTCGCTCCAAGCAGTTCGCACATACAGTTACATCGCTCCTCTCTTTTATCTGTTTCAGAAAATTATTATGAAAATCTTTATGGTAAGCCCTATAGATCATATCTGAATACCTGTTCTTACCAACAAGTTTGTTGCATTGATAATCAATAATTTCTGTAATTTCCGCAAAATCAGAAAAATAAATGCGTATATCATCAAGAATTCCAAAAGCCGCATCTACAGCAGGATAACTGTTAATTGCTATTTGGTCTAAATAAAAACCTGCCGCCACCTTGTGATTTTTAATCGCCATCGCCTGCAAATCTTCTGTGAATTCAAAATCAGGAAGATTTAGAAGATAGATAAGAAAGTAATGTGAAAACTTTAGATCCTCGACAAAGATTCCATTCGGTGCGAGAGGATTAATATCAAACATTCTGAACTCAATATGGTCGACTCCGTTGTTCACCAGATTTTTAAGGCTGTTTTCTCCCTGCGGTTTCAAACGTACCGGCAGATAAAGCTCACCCGCCGAAAA
>CANRAO010000008.1 GCA_947628615.1 uncultured Clostridia bacterium | reverse complement strand
CTTGTTAGGCATAAGCACCGTCCTTATCTCTTTGTAATAACCTTATCTACCAATCCGTACTGCATAGCCTGCTCTGCAGTCATATAATTATCCCTTTCGCAATCTCTGTGAATTGTTTCAACGTCCTTTGAGCAGTTTTCTGCCAGTATCCTTTCAAGTCTTTCTCTGGTCTTGAGCATATTATCAGCGTGTATCTGAATATCTGTCTGCTGTCCGCTCAGTCCTCCACCTGAAATCAACGGCTGGTGAATAAGAATTTCACTATTAGGCAGAGCAAATCTCTTTCCCTTTGCACCGCTTGAAAGCAGAAATGAGCCGAACGATGCGGCTAGACCTATACAAATAGTTGAAACGTCACACTTAATATACTGCATTGTATCGTAAATTGCAAAACCTGCGGTGACCGAACCTCCCGGACTGTTAATATATAAATCTATATCCTTTTCCGGATCCTGACCTTCCAGATACAAAAGCTGTGCAACTACAACGCTTGCTACAGAATCATCAATAGGTCCTGTAAGCATAACTATTCTGTCATTTAACAGTCTTGAAAAAATATCATAACTTCTTTCTCCATGACTTGTTTGTTCAACTACATAAGGGACAAGTGTCGACATAATATCTCCTCCATTTCAATTTGTTCATATACGCTTATCGCCCACAAACTTTGCGGGCGAATAAGTATTACTTGATTTTTGCAGAATCTTTTACAAGATCTGCTGCCTTTCCTACTGCTAAATCCTTCTTTAAAGCGTCTGATGTAACATAAGATTTGACCTGTTCAACGTCCATCTTATAATTCTCAGCCATTTTCTTAAATTCTTCTTCAGCCTCATCATCAGTAACTTCAATGTTTTCCATTTTTGCAATCTGCTCAAGAGCAAGTCTTAACTTGACCTGTTTTTCAGCCTGCTCACGGTATGTCTTTCTCAATGTATCCATATCCGAGCCTGTGTACTGAAGATACATATCAAGACTGATTCCCTGTGGCGCAAGTCTCTGAGACATATCCTGAATCATTTCCTCAACTCTGTTTTCATACATAACCTCAGGGATCTCACCCTCGACATTGTCGATAATCTGATCAAACAGTGCGCTTTCGACCTCAGAATCTGCTTTCTTTTCCTCAGCTTCCTCCAGTTTTCTCTTAACGTCTTCCTTTAATTGCTCAACTGTATCAAATTCAGTTGTGTCCTTAACAAAATCATCGTCAAGCTCGGGCAGCTCCTTAGCCTTAATTTCATGCAGCTTGATTTTAAATACGGCGTCCTTGCCTGCTAATTCTTCAGCACCGTAATCTTCAGGGAAAGTTACGTTTATATCAAATTCATCACCAATACTGTGACCACATACCTGATCCTCAAAGCCGGGAATAAACTGACCGCTGCCTAGTGAAAGAGTAAACTTTTCAGCCTTTCCACCCTCAAACGGTACTCCGTCCGTATAGCCGTCGAAATCAATTACAACATCATCGCCGTTTTGACATGGTCTGTTATCAATATCAATAATTCTCATACCTTTTTGCCTTAAATTATCAATATCCTTGTCAATGTCTTCATCAGTTACAGCTTTGACAGTTTTTGTTGCTTCTAAACCTTTGTAATTCTCAATTTTAACCTCAGGTTTAGTTATACAAGTAACTTTTATCTCAACACCCTTTTCTTTATCTACAGAAACTACTTCTACATCAGGTCTTGTAACAAGCTCCAAACCTGCCTCTGAAACGGCTGTGTCAACCTCACCAGGAACCAGAGCGTTTACTGCGTCCTCATAAAATACTCCTTCGCCGTATTCTTTTTCGATTATCTTTCTCGTAGCTTTACCTTTTCTAAATCCCGGTACAGTTATATTTTTCTTTTTCGACTGATATGCCTTTTCAATTGCAGCCTCAAATGCTTCGCCTGAAATTTCTATCTCCAATTCATATTTATTTTTCTCAATCTCTTTATTAGACTTTAAACTCATATTAACATCCTCCACATTTAAAAATATCTTAAATATTATATCACAGTGCAAATCATATTTCAAGACGATTTTGTTAATTTTAATCAAGAATTATGTCAGTTATATCCAAAGGATCAAACTCAAGATAATCGCTTGACACAAGCCTATACAAAATATCGCCGACAACTCCGTCTATTGCGTAGTTTATAGCTCTTCCGTGAATATGTCCGTAAAAACACTTTTTTATATTATACTTTTCAAGAACCTCTAAAATCTCATAATTTTTATCGTTATAATAAATCGGCGGATAATGTAAAAAAACTATAGGATTTAAGTTCTCGCACAATGCTGACTTTATAGACATCTCCAGTCTGCCCGCCTCTCTTAACAGAACCTTTCTATCTGCCGAAGCTCCGTTTTCGTTTATCCAACCACGAGTACCGCAAATTCCAAAATCGCCATATTTATAATGATTATTATTCAAAATTGAAAACGTCTTAAATCCGTTATCTTTAAAAAAATTATCCATCTTAGTCTTGGTTTCCCACCAATAATCGTGATTGCCTTTTATAAGAATTTTATTGCCGTTTAAATTCTCAACAAAACGAAAGTCAGGTATAGCTTCTTCTAAATTAATTGCCCAGGAAAAGTCACCGGGTAATACAACAGTATCCTCTGGTTTGATTTTTTTTTGCCAATTTTCTGCTAATCTTTTTTGATAATTATCCCAGCCCTTGAAAACATCCATAGGCTTGTTTACACCAAATGATAAATGAAGATCTCCGATAGTATATAATGCCAAATCAAGCCCTCCAAATTTCCATAAATTTCTGAATAATCTCTTTTATTTTGCTTATAATAATTTTGCAAGACCATTCTTGCAAAAAGTAATGTGAAAGAATTTCACATACGCTTTACGGATATTTTTCTAAAAATTTAAGATTGTATTTTAAGAAAAATATCGTAAAATTGCAGAAAGGAGCCTTTGTCAAACAAAGGCAGGGTGATTAAAATGCAACACGATAAAATTCAAGGAATTAACTGTGATGTTTCAAGCTGTGTTTATAACAGAGATAACTGCGAATGTGTAGCAGGCAAAGTAGATATTTGCTGCTGCTGCGACAAGCCTGACTGCTGTGATGAAACAATCTGCAGAACATTTAAGCCAAAGGGCTAAAACCAATATCACAGAAAATCGTCTGTCTTAACCGGCAGACGATTTTACATACAGCTTTTAATACCTTTATAATCCCAGTGATTTTAATACAAAGCCTTTCATATCAGACTTCTCTATTGTATCTTTAAAGCGTACTTCCTTATCTTTAAGCTCAGCTAAAGACTTTGGAACTTCTAGATTTGAAACTTTATAAAGCCTCTCAACAAGCTCAAATTCATCTAGTGAAGAGTTAAATTCGCCGAGTGCATCCAAAACGCTGTTAGAAAACTTATAAGGGCTTGCGGTAGACGCTATAACGGTCTTTGTCGTATCCCCTGTCTTTTCTCTGTAATCTTCATAAACCTTTACAGCTACGGCAGTGTGAGTATCGCACAAATATGAATGACTGTCAAATTGCTTCTTAATGCAAGCTTTAGTCTGAATATCATCACAGAAGCCTGCATAGAACTCTTCTTTCAATACAGCCTTGACTTCATCAGAAACCTCATATTTTCCGCTGTCAGCAAGAGATGAAAACCACTCTCTTATCTGACCGTCATTTTCGCCGCAGAGATGATAGAGAAGTCTCTCAAGATTAGAAGAAATAAGAATATCCATAGACGGAGAGATAGTCGTGTAAAATTGTCTGTTTCTGTCGTAAACACCGGTGTTGAGAAAATCGGTAAGCACATTGTTGGAATTTGAAGCGCATATCAACTTATTAACAGGAATACCCATTTTCTTAGCATAATATGCAGCAAGAATATTACCGAAGTTTCCTGTAGGAACAACAATATTAATTTTTTCACCCAATTTAATTTTTTCATTTTTCACAAGCTGTGAGTATGAAGAAACATAATATATTATTTGGGGAGCAAGACGTCCCCAGTTTATAGAGTTAGCAGATGAGAACATAAGACCGTTCTTACTCAGTTCATTTTCAACCTCGCTGTCAGTGAATATAGCTTTCACACCGTTTTGAGCGTCGTCGAAATTACCCTTAATAGCACAAACTGCTACATTTTCTCCCTCCTGAGTCGTCATTTGTTTTTTTTGCATTTTAGATACGCCGTCAACAGGATAAAATACCATTATCTGAGTTCCTTCAACGTCCTTAAATCCCTCAAGGGCAGCTTTTCCGGTATCACCTGATGTAGCAACCAATATTACAACCTTTTTATCAAGATTGATTTTTTTAGATGATGTTGTAATAAGATAAGGTAGTATCTGTAGTGCCATATCCTTAAATGCACAAGTAGGACCGTGCCAAAGCTCAAGCATATATGTTCCGTCAAATAGCTGAGCAAGTTCGCATATATTTTTTGTGTCAAAATTTTTATCAGTATAAGCGTTGTCTACGCAGTATCTTATTTCAGTCTCACTGAAATCTGTCAGATACTTTGAAAAAATAAATGCGGCTCTGTCAGGATAACTCATATCTCCCATTGTCTTTATATCATCAAATGTAATTCTTGGTATTTCACTGGGAACAAACAGTCCTCCGTCTTTTGAAATTCCCTGCGCAATAGCCTGCGCAGACGTTACATTTACATTGCTGTCTCTGGTACTTTTATAATACATAAAAACCTCCTGAAATTACTTATGACTGTTATCAAAAGCACTAACATAATACTTTAGCTTCATAATCTTTTCGTTTTTCATCTGAACAACTGCAACGTCAAATCTGCATTTTGGAACAATTGATAAGGTTCGAATATACTTTTCCGCCGCATATATTATATGCTTGCGTTTTGACGCTGTTATAGCTTCCTCACCCGAGGCTAAAGAAGTGACTTTTCTTGTTTTAACTTCAACAAAGCAAACAGTATTATCTTTCATTGCAATAATGTCAATCTCCCCGCCTTTAACGGTGAAATTTCTCTTTACAATTTCATAGCCGTTCTTGACTAAGTAATCACATACCGTTTGCTCGCCTAAATTTCCTATCTCTCTGCTTTTCATTTGTTCAAAACCTTTTTCAAGAAACTTGGTCTGTGAACTGGCGAAATGCCGTATTTCTCTATCATTTCATAATGAAGTTTTGTTCCGTAGCCATTATGTTTTGAGAACTGATACTGCGGATACTTTTCGTCTAGCAGTCTCATATATCTGTCTCTAGCGACCTTAGCCAGAATTGACGCCGCTGCTATAGACTGCGATTTACCGTCGCCCTTGACAATGGTTTCTGTCGGAATATCAATTTCCGGTGATTTGTTTCCATCGATCAAAGCAAACTGCGGCTTGATTTTAAGACCTTCAACTGCCCTTTTCATTGCAAGCATAGCCGCATTGAGAATGTTCAGATTTTCAATCTCCTCAATGCTTGCTGTTGCAATACTATACGCTTTTGCTCTCTCTGTTATTATATCAAAAAGAGCTTCTCTTTTCTTTTCACTCAGCTTTTTTGAATCGTTGATACCTTCAATTACAGTATCATCCTCAAAAACAACAGCGGCAGCGTATACATCTCCTGCCAATGGACCTCTGCCTGCTTCATCAACACCGCAGATTATCCTTCCGCTTCTTATACTTCTGTCAAATTCATATAATTCCATACTCTTATCCTATTTAATATCTCCCGGCTTTTCTATTGACAAACGTCCCAATTTTCCGCCTCTGAATTCATCTAACACAGTTACAGCGGTTCTCTCAGTATTTATCTCTCCGCCTGAAATAAGAAATCCACGCTTCTTTCCGATTCTTTCAAGAATTTCAAAGCCCAATGTGCAATCGCTAAGCGACATTGTGTCATTTTGAATATTATCAAGACTAATATTATATCTTTCTATAATATTCTCAGAATAATTCTCGTATAAAAATTGCAAAAGTCTGCAAGCTAGATATTCTAAATCCATTATGTCGTCTTTAACAGCACCTGTAAAAGCTAAATGCTCACCTACTGTTTTGTCCTCGAACTTAGGCCATAAAACTCCTGGCATATCAAGTAATTCAATATCATTGCCAATTGAAACCCACTGCTTGCCTCTGGTTACTCCCGGTCTGTCCTCGACCTTTGCTCGTTTAGTGCCTGCAAGTCTGTTTATAAAAGATGATTTTCCTACATTTGGGATTCCGACAATCATTATTCTCAGAGGTCTTCCGACCATTCCTTTGCTGTTCCATATTTCTATCTGATCGTTTAAAAGCTCTTTTAGTGCCGGAATAAACTTACTTACTCCCTTACCGCTCCTGCAATCCATTGAAAGAGCATTGACGCCGTTTCTTTTATAGAAATCAAGCCACATAGAGGTAACCGTTTCATCGGCAGCATCACATTTATTAAGAATAACCAGTCTTGGCTTTGAACCAACGAGTCTGTCCATTTCCGGGTTTCTGCTTGAAATAGGAATTCTTGCATCTGTCATTTCAACAACTGCGTCAACAAGCTTTAAGTTAGACTGCATAAGTCGGCGTGTTTTCGCCATATGTCCGGGGAACCAGGATATCGGGGCTTCTGTTGTACTTTTTTGTTTTGAATTCTTGATATCTTTTGCTTGTATGGCTATCATTCCTTTAACAGTTAATTTCTTACCTCATTATATTACTTCAATTGTAATCAAATTATTTTCTATGTCAACCGCATATTTTAACTTTTTATTATTTGTAAAATTAATTGTTACCGCTCTATCTTGAGCACATAAGTCAGGACTTAATTTTACTTCAAAATGTTTAAACTTTATATCAATAACTTTTTCATTCTTAAAATGAGAGTTAGCATAATCAGTAAATTCATTTTCTTCATATGTATGCGTGTCGTCGTTATTAATATACACGCTATGGTTATCCTGTACAATTAATGTGTTATTCTCCATAACAATTTTTGTAGTCACTGACTTTTCAAATTTATTTATTTCGACTGATAGTTTATTCTTATTTATTGATACAAAATTACCATTTACATATATATTTTTAAACTCTTCGTTTATTTGCTTTGGCAAGCGATAGAATGAATTATACGGAATATTATTGAGAAATGATTCTACTAACACATATAACCCATAAAAGTCATTAGATTCAGCATCACATATTTCGTCTATATTGCAATTTAACCAAGACTCTACTGTATTAATGCTTGATAATGCCGGTTCAATTTTAGTTCTGTCAGTTACATGATTTAAAACTAATTTTGTCATTTCATAAATATCACATCTATCAGAAATGAAATGAAAATCATCAATTAATGACGATCCATATTTATTTACATCCAGACCGTATTTTATAAAGACTTCTAACAATGGGTAAAAATCCGGATTGTTTTGCTGAGAAGATAAAATACAATAAGTAAAAAAGGTTGACCAATGAATATTGTTATCAAAGTCCAAATCAGGTTTGTCATCCACTAACGCATTGGGATCTGCACCATTTTTGAATAACTCCTCGACTTTGTTTATGTCAATAATTTCGCTATTAACTAATTCCAATATCTTATTTTCTAATTCGCCCAAAACCATAATTTTACCCCATTTTTCAATTTCATCTTTGAAAAATTTTAGGATGCTAACTTTATAATTTTAAACAAAAACTATTTTATCCTGCCAAAGCAGTCAAAAGGAAAAATTCTGAATACAGCCTTTCCTAACACATCGTCAATTGAAATATATCCTACATAAGGACTTCTGCTGTCAGTAGAATTGTTCCTGTTATCTCCCATAACAAAAATAGTATCTTCCGGTACAACTAAAGGATAAGTATTTCCACCGTCATTTCTAGCTGTCGGTTCATTAATATATGGCTCATCTAAAACCTTTCCGTCAACAGTAACAGTATGCTTTTCAAAATCAATATCAACAGTCTGCCCTTCAGTAGCAATAACTCTTTTAATTATAGTTTTATTAAGTCCCGGGCTGTTTACAACAACTATATCCCCCTGCTTTGGAGTGTAAAAAAGATGGGATATAATCAGTCTTTGCCCGTCCTGAAGTGTAGGAACCATTGAACTTCCGTCAACAATTACAATTCTGAAAACAAAAGTAAATACCAATATCACTATAAAAATTGAAATAGCTATTGATTCAAGCCATTCCATTAATTCGTTTCCGATAGATTTTTTTTCTTTAAATTTATTATAATCTTCATTACTGTAAATCTCGTTGCTTTTATCTTCCATTTATAGTACCTCTTTTTATAAAATATATCTTAATTCTAACAAAAAAACATACAAAATTCAAGTACTTTTAAAAAGAAAAGGAACAAAATTACTTTGCTCCTTTATAAACAATTATTTAATTGCTTCTTTAACCTTAGCAGCTTTACCTACTCTGTTTCTCAGATAGTAGAGCTTAGCTCTGCGTACACGACCGCTTCTTACTACTTCAACCTTTTCAACAACAGGTGAATGAAGCGGGAAAACTCTTTCAATTCCGCAGCCATGAGCAACTCGGCGAACTGTAAAAGTTTCATTAATTCCGCCATGCTTTTTAGCTATAACTGTTCCCTCAAAAATTTGAATTCTTGACTTATCGCCTTCCTTGATCTTAACATGTACCCTTACAGTATCTCCAATGCTAAGAACGGGAACTTCAGATTTCATACTTGAATTTGAAATTAGCTTTAAAGCGTCCACTTTAAATACCTCCTAATTATTTTCAGACATTCATACATTTTGCTTCACAAAATCAGAGGACTGTCCGCTTTAATGTCTTGCCTTAACAAGCAGGCATTAACTCTCGTCGCTTTTAACGACGGTAATTCAAATGCCTATATATTATATCATAAAGAAATTATAAATTCAAGATATTTCCTGAATTTTTTATTAATATTTTATGTATAACAATTTGCAAATAAATCAACAAAGAATTTCAGAAACAACAATGTATAATAGTGTTATGATAAGCGATAAATTTGTTATGCCCTTATATATCATTATAATTATTACACTGATTGTTACAAGTATAAGCAGCGAACGTAAAACCTTGTATGCTGAGTACATATAAACAGATACCGAATCCTCAAATATCAGCTGTAATACACGTCCTCCGTCGAAATATTTAAACGGAAGAAGATTAAAAAGTCCCAGGATAAGGCTTGTATACGCAAGCTGCGTAAGAAATCCCTTGAAAATAAAAAAGCATAAAATATTTACTCCTGCTCCGGCAAGAAGAACACATATTTCGCTTTTCCTACTGTACAGCCTGTCTGTATCGCTTTTCAGTTTTATTCCGCCGCCGTAAAGAGTTATCTCATTTATCGGTACTGAAAATTTATACATCATTACCATATGTCCAAACTCATGTAAAAAACAGCATAGCAATGCTGTTATGACGGCAAAATTATCTCCGATGAAAAACAGAACAGCCAGAACTGCAAAAAAACTGAATGATAGCTTGATTTTATAATTCTTTAATGAGAATTCCAACATACAGAACATTTTGCCCTTAGAGAGCAAAGACCTCCTTATTTCGGATCTACAGATATTTATTTATATGCTGAAGTATCATTTTTATGAAAAAGTGCTCAGCACAAGCTAAGCACAATTATTTAGTATTCCGGACCTTTAATCTTAAATACCATTCTAAGTATTCCCGAAAGGATCTTCGGAGGTTTGACCAACACTATTTTCATATGTACTCTCCTCTCATGATAAGAATACTTTATAATATTCTAATAAGCCGTTTATTGTTACAGCTTTGAAAAGCACACTAGCAAAATACCTTCCTCAAATGAAATAACTGCGCTCTCGTCAATTATTTCATTTGACACACCAAACGGAAATTTATTTGTCAGAACTGCATTGTCAAGAGAGTATTTTACCCCGCTTTCACAAAGACCTGTAACCTTATCAGTTAATGAAAATGTCGAAAGTGAATATCCGTTTCTTTTTCCAAACTCATACTCACCTGGCAAAAGACCTCTGACTTCATTATTTTCGTCAATAAGAACTCCTATTGCTTTGTTATCGGCAATAAAGCCCAGCGTTTGAATATTGGCAACAGTATGATCCAGACGTCCTCCTATTCCGCCGATTATTGCTATTTCTTTTGCACCATTGCTAAGTGCATATCTTACTGACGACATTATATCAGTATCGTCCTTTTCAACTTCCAGCTTTAGAACCTTGACATCATCAGGAATATAACCCAACGAATCAAAATCACCAATTGCAATGTCAATATTAATGCCAGACTTTTTAAGAGTTTTATATCCACTATCCGCTGCAATTATATAGTCATACTGCTTTGAAATGTTTTGTAGCCATTTTGTATTGATAATTTCACAGCCACCTGTTATAAGACATTTTTTCATAACGGTCAGTGCTCCCACTCTTTAAGATCTTTCGCTTCCTCAAACATTTTTACATAGCTTTCATGCCGTGATTTTGCAATAATGCCGTTATTTACAGCATTAATTACCTCACATCCCGGTTCGCTGATGTGATTGCAGTCCTGAAATCTGCATTTGCCTATAAATTCGCCGAATTCTCTGAAGCAGGAGGCAAGTTCATCTTTAAAGATTATGTCATATTTATTTGTATCAAATGAGGAAAACCCAGGCGTATCTGCAATGTATCCGCCGTCTGCTAATTTAAAGAGTTCAATACATCTTGTGGTATGCTTTCCACGTCCTAATTTCTTACTGACCTCACCAGTATCTAAATTAAGACCAGGAAAAAGATTATTTAGAAGACTGGATTTACCAACACCCGTATTACCTGTAAAAGCAGACAGCTTCCCCTTAAGAAGTTCTTTTATTTCATCGCTCCCTTGACCTGTTGTATTATCAGCAGAATAAACCTTTACACCAACCTTATCATAAATAGACATAAGATCATCTGCACTTTTCTTATCGATCTTAGTGAAAACGACGACGGGTTCTATCCCCTTATATTCGGCAATAGCAATGAACTTATCAATCAAAAGCAGGTTTGGAGAAGGTTCACAGACAGAATTGACCAATACAAGGTAATCAAGGTTTGCGAGTTGAGGTCTTATTATAAAAGACTTTCGCTCATAGACCTTGGTAATGACAGGAGTTTCTCCGTCTTTTATAAGAATTTCTACCCTGTCTCCGCATACGGGAGACATATTATCATTTCTGAACGAACCCTTTGCTTTGCACTCATATATAGCATCAGAGGCTTCTACAAAGTAGATGCCTCCGATCAGTTTTATAATTAGTCCCTCTTTATTCATTCAATTAACCTGCATTATTTGTTGTTGTCTGACTCCACGAAGTCGTTTCAGATTCACTATCTGTGGTATCTGTCTCAGATGAAGTAGTTTCCTTTTCAGGGGTTATAGACGTAAACGCACTAGAATTTGTCGATGTGGCTGAATAAGTGCCTTCAGCAAAGTTTACATTATAAGATCCGTACATTTCAGAATCATTATCACGCTGTACTTTAATAGATACAGTTTGTTCTCCCTGTCCCGTAACAGGAACTCTTATAGAACCGCCTGCAACAGTTTCAGCATCACCTAAAGACTGAGTATTTTCAAGATTTCCGTTGACATATATCAATAGCTTGTAGCTTCCCCATGCTCCTACAGGTACGGAAACATCAATATTTACAGTTTTAGACGCTGCTTTTCCTGTAGAAACACCAATGGTTATTACAGTATCTCTTTCTACGCTTGTTCCCTTGGAAATAGATTGTGAAACAACCTTTCCTTTATCAACCTCATCAGTGTCGACTTTTTCAACTTCACATTTAAGTTTATTTTCTTCGAGTAATGCCTTTGCATCGTCCTCAGTTCTTCCAACAAGCGAAGGAACCTTAACCTTAGTCTCAAGCGGACCACTGCTGACGAACACCGTAATAGACGAACCCTGAGGAACTTCCTCATTTGTTTCAGGGTTGGTCTTAATTACACGGCCTTCTACTATATCGTCATCATGCAGAAGACTCTGCATAGGCACAAGATTAAGACTTTCAAGCATAGATTTTGCTGCTTCATACGTCTGATTCTTCAAATCAGGAATAACAGATGTCTTAGGTCCCTTTGAAACCGTTACTTTGATTTCTGAACCCTCTTTCTTAATAGTTCCCTGAGGAATATCTTGCTCATAAATAATATCCTTAGCATATTCATCGTTGAATTCTGATTCAATAATAAATATTAACTTTTCTCCGTATTCATTTTTAGCGTCGACAATTGATTGTCCTACAAAGTTTGGAATCTCAACCTTATTGGTATTACTTCCGAAAGCATCAGATTTAATAACCATAAACAGAATTACTACTGCTGCAATTATTACAACCGCCACAGTAACTGCCGACAAAATCGGAACAACATACGAACGCTTTCTAACCGGCTCTTCATCCTCTTCGTCGTAATAATCATCAGGATAGTTATTATAAGTTTCAGCAGGAGCATTCGGATCGACGTCTATTATATCACTGTCATCCGAATTATTTTCATCATTTTTAACTGGATTGAAAAATATAGTTGATTCGCTCGATTTGTGAGCATCAACCTCATTCATATTCTTATATCCGAATATTATATCCGGATTGTGCTTAAAGGCTTCAATATCCTTTATCATTTCAGAAGCTGACTGATACCTTCTTGACGGATTTCTTTCCATTGCATGGTACACAATTTCCTCTAAAGGTTCGGGAATAGTGCTTATTATCTCTCTTGGATTCTTTGCAACCTCCTGCATGTGCATAAGCGCTACCGCAACAGGATTTTCTGCGTCAAAAGGTTTTTTCCCCGTAAGCATTTCATAAAGCATAACTCCAACAGAGTATATATCGCTTTTTTCGTCGGTAATATCGCCTCTTGCCTGTTCGGGCGATATGTAATGAACCGAACCAATCGTTTTATCAGAAAGCGTTTTTCCGTCTGAACGTGAAAAGCGTGCAATTCCGAAATCCATTACCTTTATAGTGCCGTCTGAAAAGAGCATAATGTTCTGAGGCTTTATGTCTCTGTGAACAATACCTCTGTCATGAGCGTGCTGAAGCGCCCTGAGAACCTGTGTAATAAAATGCACAGCGTCTCTCCATCTTAAAACACCCTGCTGCTCTATGAATTCCTTTAATGTTATACCATCAATATATTCCATAACAATATACTGAATTTCATCTGAAAATCCTACATCATATATCTTAACAATATTAGGGTGTGAAAGTACAGCAATAGCCTTGCTTTCGTTTCGGAACCTTCTTAAAAACTCTTCGTTTTCTGAAAACTCATTTTTCAGAATCTTAACGGCAACTGTTCTGTCTTCCATAATGTCGACAGCCTTATAAACATCAGCCATTCCGCCGATACCGATAAGCTCGGTAATTTCATATCTCCCGTCAAGCTTTTTTCCTATATTAGCATCCAAAACATTTTCCTCCCTTATCACTAATTCTTTATAATTGCTACTGTGATGTTATCCTTACCGCCTTTTTCATTTGCATAATTGATCAAATCTTCAAGTGAGCGCTCAAGGTCTTTATTATATACATAGCTATATATGAGCTCATCACTGCAATAATTGGTAAGTCCATCTGAGCAAATAAGAATTACTGAATTTTGCTTTAGTTCTACTTCAAAATAATCCGGATCCAAATCCGGTTCGGTACCAACAGCCTTCGTTATAATATGACTCATTTCATGACTGCTTTTATCGTCTTTTTCTATCTTCCCCTGTTCATAGAGAATTTCAACAATAGTATGGTCGTTTGTTATCTGTGTGATTCCGTTTTCGTCAAGAAGATAGGCACGGCTGTCTCCGACGCTTGCAATATAAACCTTATCCTTACGTATTATAGCACCGATGCAGGTAGTTCCCATACCCATTTTGTCTTCATCTTCTTTTGACTTTTCATAAACCAGTGTATTGGCAGCCGTTAAAGAAGTGATCAGCATATTTCTTATACTGTTGTCATCGGCGTCATTTCTGTAATTCAAAAGCAAGCGATCAAAAACAGTATTAGCCGCCATCTCACTGGCAAGACCACCTGACTGAGCGCCGCCCATTCCATCGCAAACAACGGCGGCAACCACTTCATCATCAATTACTTTTATACAGAATTTGTCCTGATTTTCCTGTCGTGTTTTGCCGACATCGCTTTTTGCAACTACAAACAAGTTCGCTCACCCTCTTTCTATATCTCATACTCTCGTCTCAGCTGACCGCAGGCTGCGTCAATATCTGAACCAAGCGTTCTGCGCACTGTAGCGTTTACTCCTAAATCAATAAGCATATCCCGAAACCTGACAGCAGATTTCCTGCTTGATGTAAACTCACGTTCTTTTATTTTATTAACTGGTATTATATTAACATGACTTTGCATACCACGCAAGAGTCTTTTAAGCTGTTTAGCCTGCTCAATTGAATCATTAACGCCGTCAATTAACGCATACTCAAAAGAAATACGTCTTTTGGTTCTATCTAAATAATATCTGCAAGCGTAAATAAGCTCATTTATATTATATTTATCATTAACGGGCATTATTTCACTTCTCTTTTCATCATCAGTTGCATGAAGAGAAACAGAAAGTGTGATCCCGTAATCTTTATCTGCCAAATCATAAATTTTGGGAACAATTCCGCAGGTGGAGAGAGAAACATGGCGAAGACTCATATTATTGCCGTCTTTGTCGCTAAGAATCTCCAAAAACCTTATGACATTTTCAAAGTTATCAAGCGGCTCTCCTATTCCCATAAGTACAATACTTGAAACCTTTATATCTGAATCCCTTTCTGTTTCGTATATCTGAAGAAGAATTTCAGACGGCATAAGGTTTCTTTTGAAACCTGCAATAGTGGATGCGCAAAACCTGCACCCCATTTTACAGCCAACCTGAGTAGATACACAAAGACTATATCCGTGATTGTATTCCATCAGAACCGTTTCAATGTGATTGCCGTCAGGCAGTTCATATAGATATTTTACAGTATTATCTATGTTTGACGCAAGTCTTTTTGAAATAATTAGTGATTTTATACAAAATATATCGGATAATTTATCTCTAAACTGTGCAGATAAATTGCTCATTTTGTCGAAATTTCTGACTCTTTTTATGTGAAGCCACTGCCAAATCTGCAAAGCTCTGAACTTTTTTTCACCCAAAAGTTGAATTTTCTCCTCAAGTTCACCAAGGCTAAGTGACAATATATCAATTTTTTCCTGATTATTTTCTGTCATTGTGTTTTATATTTTACCTTTTCTTAATCAATTTTGCAATAAAAAATCCATCGCTGTCAAACATCTTTGGAGTAACAGTTATCTTGTATTCTCCATCAGAAATACTTGAAAAACCATTTATGCTTCCCTTTTCAAAATCAGGGTTGTTTTCTAAAAACCAATCAATAATATCATCATTTTCAGATTTAGACAATGTGCAGGTAGAATAAACCAAAACACCGCCTTTTTTAAGATGCTTAGAAGAAACTTCAAGAATTTTTCTCTGTATATCTTTCAAATTATCAAAATCGCTTGGGTTTTTATATTTTATCTCAGGCTTGCGTCTGATAACGCCAAGTCCCGAGCAAGGAACATCACATAAAACCCTGTCTGCCAAACCAATTTTATCAGAATAAACTGCAGCATCGTTCAATCTGGCTTCAATTATATTGATACCCAATCTTTTAGCACCGTTTTCTATAAGTCTTACACGCTGCTTGTGCAAATCACAAGCAATCACTTTACCCTTATTATTCATAATCTCAGCAATAGTGAATGCCTTACCGCCGGGTGCCGAACAGACATCAAGAACTGTTTCATTTGGCTTTGGATCTAAAATCTCACAGCAAAGCTGACTTGATATATCCTGTATATGAAACATACCCTTGCTGTATAAATCTAAACTGCTTATTTCACTGATGTTCAAGAATTCAACGCAATTATTGACCTCAATTCTGGTCTTAGTCACAATGCCCGACTTTCTTAAGCCGTCGACAATCTCATCAGCAGGCTTTTTTAAAACATTCAGTCTTGCCGTAACCGGAGGTCTGCCGATAGAGGTTTCCAGCATAGCAAGCGTAACATTCTCGCCGTATTCACTTATCCATTTATCAATCAGCCATTTGGGGCTTGAATACTTTACAGATAAATTGCTTATTCTATCACCAAATTCAGGAATTTTCTTGCCGTCTCTAAGAAATGCTCTGAGCACTCCGTTGACATAACCGCCGAGTGCTGGATTTTTCTTTGTCTTTGCAAGCTTAACACTTTCATAAACAGCCGCTCTGTCGGGTACAGAATCCATATAAAGAATCTGATAAACAGCCATTCTTAAAATTTGTAAAACATCGCTTGACAATTTCTCAACAGGCCTTTTAGAATACTTATTTATAACTGCATCAAGAGTTATTCTGCGTTCAATTACACCGTAGAATAAATTTGCGGCAAATCTTTTATCCTGTTCGGTCAAATCACTTTTAACAAATGCGTTGTCAAGCAAGATGTTCGAATAAGACGACTTTTCAAAGCACGCATTAAGCAGATCTTTTGTAAATTCCCTTGCGTTTTGCATCAGCGTCTCCTGTTTCCGCTGAATACAATAAGAACAATTCTCAAAAGGCTTGCAATTGATGAAATCAAAGCAGCTACATAAGTCAACGCTGCGGCGGACAATACCTTTCTCGCCATTGGTATCTCATCATCATACAAAATCATATCTGCTTCAAGAGTTTTAAGCGCTCTTGAGCTTGCATTGAACTCAACAGGAAGCGTAACAAGCTGAAAAACAGTAGCAACTGCAAATAGACAGATCCCTATAACTGCAATAGTAAATCCTATATTATTCCCCTGAGTTACCTTGTACATATTAGAAATTATAAGACCAACTATGATAAAAAGTATAGCTGTTTTTGAACTGAAATTCGTTATCGGCACCATAGCGGTTCTTAACTTTACAGGAGCATAACCTTCAGCGTGCTGAACCGCATGTCCGCATTCATGAGCTGCAACACCGATTGCAGCAACAGAAGTGCTGTTGTCAACGCCATCAGAAAGTCTTACAGTGTTGGATTTTGGGTCGTAATGGTCGGTAAGGTTTCCTCTGATATGCTCGATCTTAACATCGTAAAGACCGTTAGCGTCTAAAATACGTCTTGCAACATCTCTGCCGGTCAATCCTCTTGCATTGCTTACCGCTGAAAACCTCTTGTATGTTGAATTCACTTTGAACTGTGCATACAGCGACAGCAAAAGTGGCGGTATTAAAATCAGAATAGTCCAATCATAATAATAAAAAAACATATTATCCTCCTTATAGTATTACATAAATAACTAATTATCCATTATCAACTATCAATTATCAATTATTTAACATTGTTCCCCTTGAAACAGGTTTGCCCCTCAAATAATCCTCAGACTTCATTCGCTTAGAACCCTCAGCCTGTACTTCAACAAGCCTTATACTTCCGTCAATGCAGGCAACTGTAAAGTCCTTTTCATTTATGATCTCACCAGGCTCGGCATCCGGCTTTGTGTTTGACACGATCTGGGAACGGTAAATCTTCAGCCGTTTTCCATTAATCGAAGTTACAGCACAAGGCCAGTCAGATAATCCGCATATCTTTTTGTGTACCTCATACACGGGTCTGTTAAAATCAATATTCGATAAATCCTTTGAAAGCATCGGTGCATAAGTTGCTCTTGAATTATCCTGCTTCTTAGGTGTGATATTTCCCTTTTGCAAATTATCAATCGTTTTAAGCACAAGCTCTGCTCCAATTAATGACAATCTATCAAAAAGCTCCGAAGCTGTCTCATTTTCTCCGATTTCTGTTTTTTCGGTCAGCAGAATATCACCGGTATCAAGTCCTTCGTTCATAAGCATTGTTGTTATCCCGGTTTCCTTATCTCCGTTTAATACTGCCCATTGGATAGGTGCCGCACCCCGATATTTCGGCAGCAAAGAGCCGTGAATGTTCACGCACCCCAGCCTTGGAATATCCAATACCTCCTTTGGAAGGATTTTTCCATATGCTGCTACAACTATTATATCAGGTTTTATGTCATTTATAATTGAAATGTATTCATCAGCGTTTTTTTTCAAGCTTTCAGGCTGATAAACAGTTATTCCGTTTTGCTCAGCCAAAACCTTTACAGGCGGCGGAGTGAGCTTATGACCTCTTCCTTTCGGCTTATCCGGCTGTGTAAATACAGCCGAAAGTGAATGTTCAGATTCTATCAGCGTCTTTAAAGCAGGAATTGCAAAATCTGGCGTTCCCATAAAAATTATATTCATTGTCAGCTTTCTTCCTCTGCATCAACATATTCTTCAATTAATCTTGTAAATATCTTTCCCTCTAAGTGGTCGCATTCGTGCAGAACACATCTTGCAAAAAGATCCTCGACCTCTTTTTCATACCACTTTCCGTTTCTGTCCTGTGCCTTGAATTTAACCTTCTTAGCCCTTGTAACATAGCCCCATTCTCCCGGACAGGATAAACAGCCTTCAACCCCGTACTGAGTACCGGAGGTCTCAATAATCTCAGGATTTATAAGCTCATACAATCCCTCTCCTACATCAATGACGACAGCTCTCCTGAGAATTCCTACCTGAGGTGCCGCAAGTCCTGCACCATCGGCTTTTTTTAGAGTTTCAGCTAAATCATCTAGTAAAATCCACAGCTTTTCGTCAAATTTCTCGACAGGTTTGCAGACCTTTGACAAAGCTTCATCACTCTTATTTAATATAGTTCTGATAGCCATTATTTATTACATTCATCCTTTCTTTATGTAAACGATAGGCTGTAAAGCTGTTCTATACCCCAAAATCACCGTTTATATCAGCATAAATTCTTACATTAGAAAAATCTTTATGCTTCATAGCCTCCTTTAGAGATAAGCTCATCAGCTCTCTAAAATGCTTTTCATTCTTGCACTTTATTATTATTCTATATCTATATCTGTTATTTATTTTCCCTAACGAGAACTGAGAAGGTCCTAAAACTCTCATCGGAAACTTAAACGACAAATCATTTATATTTTTCTTTAATATTCCTATGAATGTGTCCGACGCCTTCTGTGCCTGAATATCAATAGGAGAATTTATTCCCACAACGCATATATCACAAAACGGTGGGTATACAAGTGCTTTTCTTAAAGCAATTTCCTGAGAATAGAATTCTTTGTAATCCTGCCGTGAGGCGAGCTCCAAAACATAATGCTCAGGTACATAGGTCTGAATAAACGCAACTCCCTCTTTCTCTCCTCTTCCCGATCTTCCGACGACCTGTGTTAAAAGAGAAAAAGTTCTCTCATAGCTGTTAAAGCTGCCCGCAAACAGAGCTTTATCCAAAGATAAAACGCCTACGAGCGTTACGTTTGGGAAATCAAGACCCTTTGCTATCATCTGAGTTCCAAGCATTATATCGTATTTACCCTCGCCGAAAGCCTTGAAGTTATTTTCATATGCAAATCTCGAATATGTTGTATCTGCGTCCATTCTCAAAATACGAGCGTCAGGAAAAAGCCTTTGAATTTCATCTTCAACTCTTTGAGTTCCGACGCCGGTCATTTTAATGTTTTTTCCGTGACAGTCGGGACATTCATTATTAAATACCATTGAATAGCCGCAGTAATGGCACATAAGCCGGTTATTCTTCTTATGATATGTCAGCGGAATGTTGCAGTTAGGACATTCTATAGGCTTTTTGCAGTCTAAGCAGGCAGCATTTGTATTAAAGCCCCGCCTGTTGAGAAGCAGAATACTCTGCTCGTGTCTTTTCAATCGCTCATTGATGGAAGTAATAAGCTCTCTGCTGAAAAGGCTGTCGTTTCCGCACTCCTCTTCCCTCTGCATATCGACAACTACCACTTTGGGAAGCTCGGCATTCGAATATCTCTCTTCAAGCTCAAATAGGTGGTATCTGCCTTTCTTAGCATAGTAATAGCTTTCTAATGAAGGCGTTGCAGACGCCATTAGAAGTGTACAGTTATTATAACCGCATCTTTGTATTGCAACATCTCTTGCGTGGTATCTCGGTGAAGATTCAGATTTGTAGGTGTGTTCACCTTCTTCGTCCATAATTATCAAGCCTATATTTTTAAGCGGTGCAAAAACAGCGCTTCGCGTGCCTATTACAATTTTAGCTTTTCCGCTTTTTATCCTTTTAAACTCATCAACCCTCTGACCCAGAGACAGACTTGAATGAATTACAGCAACTATATCGCCGAAATAGCTTTTAAACTGCCCTACCATCTGAGGCGTCAGAGAAATTTCAGGAACAAGCATTATTGCAGTTTTATTCACCTTAATAGTATGCTCGATCAGCTTCAGAAAAACAGACGTTTTTCCGCTTCCGGTAACTCCGTAAAGCAACGCTCCGGAAGGCTTATTACTGTCTATAATATCCCTAATTCCGTTGTAAACACTTCTCTGACATTCAGATAAAACAATATCGTCAAGAGACCTTTCAACAACATCTGAAGTTTTAACAGTCCTTAGAACCTCAAAATCATACTGTGTAAGTACACGTTTTTCAACAAGCCTTTTAATAATAGTCGGCGTAACATTTACAAGATAACAAATTTCCTTTACAGAGGCGCTTTCACATTCCTGCAAAAGATTTACAACAAGGTTCTGTTTTGGGGTTAAATCTACACAAATTTCGCCGGACAAATATTCTGGAGTAAATTTTACCATTTTAACGGTCTCATCATTTATTCGTCTTTTAACATTATCAATCTCTTCTAAAACTCCCTTGTCCAAAAGCGAATCAATAACACTTTGCTTTGATTTGCTCTCGGTCTGCAATGACAGGATTTTATCAAATTCCTTATCACTTTTGCAGGAATACAGAGCGTTTAAAAGATTCTGCTCCTCACTTGTAAGAGAAACGTCTATATGTGCGTTTACAAGCCTGTACTTTTTTACAATATTATAACTAAATCCTGTCGGAACTACACATTTGTAGGCTTCAAAAAGAGTGCAAAATGTGTTTTCATGAAGCCAAAAAATTATTTTCAGCATTTCCTCGGAAATCAAAGGTTCTCTGTCAATAACGCTGTGCATAAGTTTTAAATCGGGGTTATAACTGTCTCTTTCATAAAGACGAGTAATAAATCCGATTCTGCGTCTGTTTCCCCTTCCAAATGGAACAATTACCCTGCATCCTTCCTTTGCAGCATGAGAGAATGTGCTTGGAACTGCATAGCTGTATTCAGTATCAAAGCTGTACGTTGTACTGCTTACAGCTACTTTTGCAACCAGATATTTATCCAGCACCTATCTCACCTCAAGTAATTAGTCACTTTAAACTCGGATCCTCAATAATTTTATAATCTCCTCTTGCAAACTCATCAATAGCGATATTTACAGGTTTTTCTTCTAAAACAATCTTTTCACTGCAAGCATCATCGGCAATCTGTCTTGCCCTCTTTGCCACTGCTATTACAAGCGAATAGTAACTCTCATTATTCTTTAAAATTTGAGAAATTGCCGGTCTAAGCATTTTCAAGCACCTTCCCTATCATATTTTTATTGTTTTCAATCGTCAGTTTTGAAGCCTTTAAAATAGCTTCAAAATCTTTTATAGCATTTTCTAATTCGTCATTTATCATTACATAATCGTAATTTACAGCACGCTTTATTTCCTCAACTGCCTCGTTCACACGCTTGTCTATAACTTCCTGACTTTCAGTCCCTCGCTTGTTAAGACGTCTTCTGAGCTCCGCAACAGACGGAGGTAAAATGAAAATCAAAATAGCCTCATTCATGGCTTTTTTAACCTTCATTGCGCCTATCGTTTCTATTTCCAAAATAACATCTATGCCCTTATCCAGTTTTTCCAAAACCCTTTTCTTAGGCGTTCCGTAGAGATTGCCGCAATACTGAGCATATTCAAGCATACCTCCGTTTTCAATTTCGCTCTTGAATTCTTCTTCGGAAATATAATAATAGTTTACCCCTTCTGCCTCGCCCTCTCTTGGGTCTCTTGTAGTAGCTGAAACTGAAAAAAATAAATTAGTATTATTTTTTAATACCTCTTCAAGAATAGTTCCCTTTCCGCAGCCCGACGGCGCAGAAACAACATAAAGATTTCCTTTGTTCATATTAAACACGCTCCCCAAAGTCGCAGGCAGATTCATCTCCACCGCTGCCGCCTGCACGTCCTGCGACGGTTTCAGGCTGTACTGCCGTCAGAATAACATGATCGCTGTCCATAATAACCACCGCTCTTGTTTTTCTGCCATATGTCGCATCAATAAGAGTTCCTTTTGACTTTGCATCGCTTATCAATCTCTTTATCGGCGCAGACTCAGAACTTACAATCGCAATAACTCTTGACGCTGAAATCATATTTCCAAATCCAATATTAATTAACTGCATAAGCATTATCCTCTACTTATCTCTATTCAATATTTTGAATCTGTTCTCTTATTTTTTCTATTTCGGATTTTAAATCCACAACTGTCTTTGTAACAGATAGATCCTGTGCCTTAGAACCGATAGTATTTACCTCCCGATTCAACTCCTGAACAAGAAAATCAAGCTTTCTCCCTACAGGCTCTTCACTGTTTATCATCTCTCTAAACTGGGAAATATGACTATGTAGTCTTACAGTTTCCTCATCAACGGCTATTTTGTCTGAAAATATAGCCACCTCAGTTAAAATTCTCTGCTCATCGATGTTTTTATCATCAAGCGTTTCCTTGATCTTGGAGTATAATCTGTTTTTATAGCTCTCAATTATACTTGGCATAATACTTTCTATCTCATTTGTCTTTTCTTCAATGAAGTTAAGCCTTGACGAAATATCATCATACATTTTTTCGCCCTCGATCTCACGCATATCGACAAATTTATCAAGAGCCTTACTGCAAATCTGACTTACAGCGTTCCACACAACCTCTTCATCATCCTGAACCTTTTGTATTTTGAAAACGTCAGGAAACCTTGTTATATTTGACAAGGATAAATCATCATTCAATTCAAGCAATTCATTAGCCTGCCTTAAAGCCTTAACATAGCCCTGAGCCATATCCAGATTGACTTCAATTTCAGCCTCTGCACCTTCGGTTTTAGATATGGAAACTGATGTCTCAACTTTACCTCTTGAAACCTTTTCGCCAATAAAAGATTTCATTTTCTCATCAAGATAGCTAAAACTCCTTGGTATTCGGGAGCTGAATTCAAAATATCTGTGGTTCACAGAACGTATTTCAACCAAAATTTCATATCCGTCAACAATGCCCTGCTCACGTCCGAAACCGGTCATGCTTTTAATCATAATAAATAATCCTCCGATGATTATTTTTAACATTTAAAACTTTATTTTAATTTCCTAAAATCAATAAATGTATTATACCATTGTATGTATTTTTAGGCAAGTAAATTTAATAATTTATTAATATTTAATTGTTTTCCATACAGCTGCTTTAATTATTCAAGCTTGTAATTATATCTAGAATACTATCCTTTATAGTTATATGAGGATACTTTGAAAACACATCCTCCGTAGTAGAACCTGTCAGCACTCCTGCAAAGTCTACTCCCGCATTTTGAGCAGTTTCAGCGTCAATATAGCTGTCGCCTATGTAAAGTGTTTCATTCTTTGAAACTCCCAGTCTGTCAATCATAAGAAGAAGTCCCTCAGGATCGGGTTTATGAGATCTTACATCTTCACCGCCCACTATTTCATCAACAGGAAATGAGCCTTCTTTTTCAAAGCTTTGCATAATTCTGTACCTGAATTTTGTCGATACTATTCCTACTTTTTTTCCTGCCTGATTTAATACCTGAAGCACTGCAATAACATCTGGATAAAACTCTGTGTTCTTTACCATATACTCATCAGCAAGACTTACGTAGTATTTATGCATTTCGTCAACATTATCAGGCTTTTTACCGATAAGCAAGCCTATTGAATCCCGAATAGTATGTCCGATAGTTTTAAATATTTTATCATTATTCGGTATTCTGTAACCGAAATGCTCCAAGCATTTTTTATAGCAGATAAATATACCTTTTGTACTGTTTGCTAAAGTTAAATCAAAATCAAATATAAAAGCATTGTAATTTTCCATAAAACCTCCTATTAGATACAAGAAACAAGAAGCAAGAGATAGCATGATTTTTTAATAAACACTAAGAAAATAGTGCGGGCAGCTATAAAGCTGCCCATTAAACTATTCAACAGTAACTGATTTTGCCAGATTTCTCGGTTTATCAACATCGTTGCCTTTAAGAACCGATGTATAATATGCGATAAGCTGAAGCGGCACTGCCGCGATCATAGGCATAAGCATATCATCGGTGGTTGGCAGTTCAATTACAAAATCCGCAGCGTCCTCGTCCACGCTCATAGAGGAATGTGTTACAAGAATAACCTTTGCTCCCCTTGCCTTGACCTCTTTTACATTGCTTATCGTCTTATCAAACAGTTCTCTCTGAGTAGCAACAGCTATAACGGGCATTCCGTCATTGACAAGTGAGATAGGTCCGTGCTTGAGTTCGCCGGCTGCATAAGCCTCAGAATGAATATAAGATATTTCCTTGAGCTTTAAAGAACCCTCCATACTAAGTGCATAATCTAGACCTCTGCCTATATAGAAGAGACTGTTCGTGCCAATAAGCTGTGAAGCAACATACGATACACCGTCTTTATCTTTAAGAACCTCTTCAATCTTCTCAGGAATTGACTGAAGAACAGATACAAGACGTTTACATTCGTCCTCAGTGATAATTCCGTTTGAATATGCAAGTTCAAAGGCAAGAAGATAAAATACTGAAATCTGCACCATATACGCTTTAGTAGACGCTACTGAAATTTCTGGTCCTGCGTGTGAATAAACAACATAATCAGATTCTCTCGCAATTGACGAGCCTTTCACATTGACAATCGACATAGTTTTTGCACCGATTTTCTTTGCCAGCCTGAGAGATGCAAGCGTATCAGCCGTTTCACCCGACTGAGAAACCAGTATAACCAAATCCTTATCGGTCAGAATAGGGTTTCTGTATCTGAACTCTGAGGCTACATCTACAGTTACGGGTATTCTTGCAAGCCTTTCTATTACATACTTACCAACAGTACCTGCATACATAGCTGTTCCGCACGCAACGATAAATATATGTTCAAAGCTGTTTAAAAGCTCTCTCGAAATACCTGATTCAGAAAAGTCAGGCATACCGTCAACTATTCTCGGCGAAATCGTCATTTTAATGGCATTTGGCTGCTCATGAATTTCCTTCAGCATAAAATGCTCATAACCGCTCTTTTCAGCAGCTTCTAAATCCCAGTTAGCAGTTAATAGCTCTTTTTGAACGCTCATTCCGTGAATGTCATAAAACTTGATTTCATCAGCCTTTAAAACTGCTATTTCGTCTTCATCAAGCAGGTAGTATTTTTTAGTATACTTGATTATTGCAGGCACATCAGATGCAATGAAGCTTTCTCCCTCGCCTCTTCCTACAATCAGCGGAGAATCCTTGCGCACTGCAAAAATCTCATTTGGAAAGTCTTTGAATAAAATACCCAAAGCATATGAGCCTTCAATTTCCGATACAGCCTTAGCAATAGTTTCACGAGGGTTACCGTTATAGTAAAAATCCAACAGCTTAGCTACAGTCTCAGTATCGGTCTGGCTAGTAAATTCATATCCTTTATTCTCTAAAAAGTCCTTGATTTTTTTATAATTTTCAATAATACCGTTATGAACAATAGTTATATTTGCATTTCCGTGAGGGTGAGAATTAATATCCGACGGCTCTCCATGAGTTGCCCAGCGCGTATGACCTATTCCGCAGTTCCCCTTGAGCCAACCCTCTTTATCCATCTTTTCTCTAAGACCTGAAAGACGTCCTTTATTCTTCTTTGTTACAATGTTCCCATTATGAATTACTGCCACACCGGCAGAGTCATATCCTCTGTATTCAAGCTTTGACAACGAGTCTAGCAATATTTTTGTACAGTCTTTTTGTCCAACATAACCTACTATTCCGCACATAAAAATACGTCTCCTATCATTACCTGTTTATGCAATATTTCTTTCTGTATGTAATTGCAAATATATTTTCTAATATAATACCACAGATTGATATATAAATCAAGTAAATGGGCTTTATTTTAATTTTGTTTTATGATATACTTTAGGTATATAGTAATTCTATTGTTTAAAATAAAAAGGAGAATAATTATGACATTAAAAGAAGAATTTACAAAGATATATACTGAAAATATCAAACGTGATGGTGCAAAAGAGCTTTTGGAGTATCTTACGGATAAGAAAAAATGCGACTTTTTCAAAGCCCCTGCGTCGACAAAATACCACGGAGCATACGAAGGCGGACTTGCAGAGCACAGTATAAATGTATATAAATGTTTAAAGGATTACCTCAGCCGTGAAAAGATAAAAGATGAATTCGGCTTATCCTTCAGCGATGAAACGATTGCAATAGTTGCTCTTTTACACGATATGTGCAAAATAAATGTATATAAAACCAGTATGCGAAACGTTAAAGACGAGAGCGGTCAGTGGACTAAAGTTCCATACTATCAGTTTGAAGATAATCTTCCCTACGGTCACGGAGAGAAATCTGTTTATATGATTAGCGGATATATGAGGCTTTCAAGAGATGAAGCGTTTGCAATACGCTATCACATGGGCTTTTCAGGTGAGGAAAACAAAAACACAGTAGGAAACGCACTTGATAAGTTCCCACTGGCATTGGTGCTTAATATTGCTGATATGGAAGCTACATTTTTAGTCGAAGGCAGAAACGGATAAATTACATAATATATGAAAAAACGGTATTCCCTTAAAACAGGGTCTGCCGTTTTTTTGCGTAAATATAAATTATAAAAATGGATATATTATATATAAAAACTTAAAGGAGATAATTATTATGATTGAACAAGATACCATAAAATTGCTTAGAGAATGTGATGCAGGAATCAAAATGGGTGTTGCGTCAATAGACGAGGTTATGGATCATGTACAAAGCGATTATTTCAGAACCTGCCTGTCAGAGTGTAAATCCGAACACGAGGTTCTAAAAGACGAAATTCAAACCAGTCTTGACAGATTTCATGACGAAGGGAAAAATCCCAATCCTATGGCAAAAAGTATGTCGTGGATAAAAACCAATGTGAAGCTCGCCGCTGAAGATACAGATTCAACTATAGCAGACCTTATAACAGACGGCTGTAATATGGGAGTAAAAACACTTAACAGATATCTGAATCAGTACGAAGCCGCTGATGAAAATTCCAAAGACATCACAAAACGTCTAATCCATCTTGAGGAAAAGCTAACCGCAGACATTCGTGAATTTCTGTAATTTAATACAAATCGCTGTGTGATCCTGTTCGTGTTAGATACAAAATCAAATCGCTGCCGGTAATTTCATAAAATAACAGCAAACCGCCGTTATGCTTTATTATTAACGGCGGTTTTAGTATAATTATTTTATATTTCGTCTTCTCTGTTTCTTTATTGGAGTTTCCGTACCTCCTTTGTCCTCAAAGACAGTCTCACCATCGTCTTTTAGGTAATCAAACTCGGGACTTTCCTCTCCTCTTGCCTTGTAATAAGGCTGAATTACATATTTTCTGATAAACGGATAACAGTTAAAGCAGATCAAAAAGCATCCGAAGCTAATAGGCAAGAACGGAACAACAAATACCGAATACGGGTAGAAAAATAAAATTAGAAATACAATAATTGCAATAATAATTATATTAAATAAGCATCTCTTAACGCTTATTCCGACCAACAGAAACGAATTTTTAATTATCTGCATTAAAGACAGATTTGTCGAAACTATCAGCTGATAAATGTAAAAGTGCATCATTATAAACATCAGCATACAGCTAAGACATATGATAAACGGAATATACATAATTGAATTCTGCTGAGCCCATGTGCTGTAGGAAATAACCGACACCACAAATCCAACTGAGAAAATTACATCTATAATTCCCATTATAAAAGATTGCCTATAGCATTTTTTGAATGTATCAAAAAAATCAGCAAATACAAAAGCATTTCTCTCCTGAGAGTAATTTCTTATAACCTTTGTAAAACCCGCAGTTGCCGGTCCTATCGTTAAAATAAAAATAATTCCCAATGCGCCTATTCCCACAGCCTTAATATTTACACTAATTGTTTCTTTAAACAATATTGTCATACCCAGAAGCAGTGGAAGATAAAAAATAAAATACATAAGATTTAACTCCATCAACTTCCAGAAACGCCGTCCGTAAATTTCAAAGAATTTAAAGAAATCTGTTTTCTCCTGCGGAGCCTTCGGAATACCCGGTCCTGCATTTTCATAGTTACTGAAAAATCCCATTTAAAATCACCATGCCTTTTTAACGGATTTGAGCCGGTTTCGGCTCTGCCGAAATTGCCGCATTGATATTTGCAGTAAAGCTCAAAAACGTACGTGAAAAAGTATTTTCACGCTATACTTTCCCTAAACTAAGTTACTTTAACACATTATACACCAAAGAACTAAGGCAGTCAACCGCAGCAGACACAGCGGTAACAGCCTCTAAAACCAGGAACTTTACAGCATACAGCCTTACATACTCATTTATACTGGTACTTTCAGAGCGCTTGTCTAAAAAGGCTTGTGAAAAAAAACGGTTCGACATTTTTATTGACTCTCTAACAGCTATAAACAGTGCATAGGACGATACCAATGCACAAGGTAAAATGAGCAGAAAAGCTGTAAAAAAGCCGTTGAAACCGTTTTTTGAATATATCTGTGCAATTGTTACGCCAAAGCCCAATCCCTTATAAACAGGAACTAAAACCGCCGCTGGCTGAGCAATAGCACAAAAACCAAGCAGAAACAGCAAAATTATAAGTACTGATGAATTTAAAAGAGAACTATATAGGATCTCAATATAATCGCCGTTTTCTCTCATTGACAGATAATCATTATTTACTAAGTTTAAATCGCTCAGTGTGCTTGTCTTTAAAAAAGAAAAAGCCAATGTTCCGATTAATACTCCGATAATCATAAGAAGCATTATTCTGAATATAACATTTGGCTTTGACGTTCTTTCTGTCATATAATCAACTCCCTGTTTTTTAACTTCGTTAGTTGATTATATGCTTTAGGACAAACATATATTACTTTACTATGTGCCGAATATAAAAAGCAAAACAGCGAGCCGCCGTTGTCTTTTTTCACAATATACTTTGAAAATATCAAATGTTTTGTATCTTGTCTTCTGTTTCAAATCTCTTGCAAAATCTTGCCTCTTGCCTCTATTTGGATAGCTCATAGGCTCTTTTTGTGCAAGCCTCACAGGCTTTCTTTACCGTACCCTCCAAATCGCCCTCTCTTAGCTTTTCAAGACCTGCAATGGTAGTTCCGCCCTTTGATGAAACCATTTTTATCAGTTCATCAATAGAATTACCACTGTCGGTTATCATCTTAGCTGAACCGATAAGAGTCTTAGCAAAAAGCTTTAGAGCAACCGGTTTCTCAATTCCAACAGACTCGGCATAGTCTGCAAAAGCCTTAGCGTAAAGATATATAAATGCCGGCGATGAGCCATTGATCGCAATAATCTCTTTCATCTTGTCTTTATCAATAACAGATATCTCTCCGCAGGAGGTAAATATGCGACATACCAGTTTAAATTCATCGTCAGAAACAGGTTCTACCTTTGCCAAAGCTGAAGCTCCCTCACCCAGCAAAAGAGGTGTATTGGGCATTACCAAAACCACCTTAACATCTGAGTTCGTTCTTGATTTTATATATTCCCCTGTTATTCCGGCACATATAGAAATTATCACACTATCACTTGTTATCTTATCTTTTATATCATCTAAAACTTCGTCTAATTGCTGGGGCTTTATAGCAAGAAAAATATATTTACATCTTTCTGCCAATTCCTTTGACGATGTACAAACTGAAACATTGAACTGTTCCAGCCTTTTGAGCTTTTCACTATCGGTGTCAAACGCAGAAAGCTGTATGCTGGGGGATGTCGCCATATCAATACTTTTGCAAAGACCGCTTTCAGCAATGCCTTTCATTATTGCAAAGCCCATATTTCCTGCACCGATAAATCCTACATTTATCATTTTATCAAGACCTTTCAAAATAATACTTTTTTATCTGATAAATACATTAATTTGCAAAAAAAGATAGATTATGCAGATGCTTTTTTAAATATTCTTTTATAAGCCTGTGAAATCATAGGTAAAAGAAGTGATACCATCACAAGCTCTATTGGCAGCATTACGCAGTTTTTAATCAGTCTTGGGGTGAACCAGATCCTAAATGCTGTCCATTCTGAAGCTGACATAAACGGGAAATTTTTATTGGTATAGCAATAGTAAAGTACTGCTGAATTAAGTACCAGATTGCACAGTACTACAACTATAACTCTTGAAACTATACTTGAAATTATAATTGACTTACCGGTTGTCTTTTTGTATAAGCATATACCGTAAATAAGAGAAATTATAATTTTTACTGCAAGCAGACCCAAATTATAATCCCTTGCCTTATAGCCATCGAGAACATAACCTATAACGTCCACACCCACGTTTGCAATAACGCAGACTACAGGACCGTAAAGCATTGCAATTGCCATTATACCAAGAAAGGCAAATGTAATTCGCAAATCTGCTGTGATATTGATTGCCATATTTCTCATAACGATTGATAGTGCCATCAATACACCGCTAACTGTGAGAGTACTAATCTTTTTCAGCTCAGCAGCTGAATCCTTAAATAATTTAAAAAAGCTTTCCATAAATAAACCTCCATTCAAAATATGCTTTGTGCATAATGGAGCATGAAAAGCTTCGTTATGCATTCAGCGGGATGCGGAAACCAAACCGCAAGCATTAAGCTTTTCGTTCAAGCAGCAACTCCCCGTCTGCCCGACACTTTACGCCTGATTTCCTACTCTGTATGCTTTTTTATTATTCTATATTCTAATAGTTTTGCCTTTTTGCGGAATTTGAGCCGGTTTGGGTTATGCCAGAATTAACGCATTGACTTTTATGCGGCAAAGGCTCAAAAACACGTATGATAATTTATTTTCATACTAGTATGCCGTATCGTTTAGAATCTGATAGATCTTACTGTCAAAAGGCTTTGTCATAGTAAGCGCTTCCTGAATATCAACGTCATAGACCTTGTTATCCCTCAGGCCAATTACCCTGTTACCGATTCCCTTTTCTAAAAGCTCAACAGCATAGTAACCCATTTCTGTTGCCACAATTCTGTCACGAAGCGTGGGAGAGCCTCCTCTTTGAACGTGACCTAAAATCGTAGCCCTGGACTCAATACCAGTCTTTTCCTCTATATCCCTTGCAATTTGTTCAGAGTTTCCTATTCCCTCTGAAACAATAATGATAGAGTGTGTTTTTCCCGATGCCCTGTTAGCAAGAATCTTTTTAATGATTTTCTCCAAGTCATATCCCTCTTCAAGAGTGATAGCACATTCAGCACCTACAGCCAACGCAACATTAACTGCAATATATCCTGCTCTTCTTCCCATAACCTCAACAACTGAGCATCTGTCGTGTGACTGAGTTGTATCCTTTAGCTTATCGACCATTTCCATTGCTGTGTTCATAGCTGTATCATAGCCAATTGTGTATTCAGTACAAGCTATATCATTATCAATAGTTCCAGGCAGACCAATACAGGGTATGCCATGTGCTGAAAGATCAGCTGCGCCTCTAAATGAGCCGTCACCGCCAATAACAACAATTCCGTCAAGACCTAGCTTTTTACAGGTTTCCGTTGCCTTTGAAACTCCTTCTTCGGTTTTAAATTCAGGACAGCGTGCAGTATATAATACTGTTCCTCCTCTTTGGATTATTCCCGAAACAGTTCTTGCATTCATTTCAAAAATATCGCCGTTTATTAATCCGTTATATCCCCTGCGTATACCAAACACTTTTAATCCCTTGTTAAGAGCCGCTCTTGTTACTGCTCTAACCGCAGCGTTCATTCCCGGAGCATCTCCTCCGCTCGTTAAAACTCCGATAGTTTTTACCATAATAATTTTGCCTCCAATAAAATGTTGATAATAAAATGGTTCAGTAAATATACTAGCACAGCAAAACAGCTTAGTCAAGGATACAGAACAATCATTCACATAAGTTTAATTTTTATTTTATAATTCATAAAAACAAGTGACCCCAAAAATTAGGAATCACCTGTAATTTCCGATTAACCTCAAACTACTGAGCTATAGTTACTGTCAATACATCATCTGATGTTGTATCAAACTCCTGTCCTACAGGAACGCTTGTTGATATAACATTACCCGAAGGCACGCTATCGCTTTCAGCAAAAGAAAAAACGTATGTTATACCGAGATTTGATAAAACCTCTCCATAGCTGTCTTTTGTGTACCCTGAATAATCAGGAATGACTGGTTTGTCGGTATACGAGGAATCTGAATACAACTCAGATGAATTATCATCATAACTGCTTGATTCGCCGCTTCCGGTTGATATAGTGAGTTTCAATGTATTCTTTCTAGCAGGATCATACTCAACATCGGCAGGAATACTCTGCTTTATAATAATACCCGCAGCATATTTCTTGCTTTTCTTTTCCTTGATTTCAATGTTAAAATCGTTTTCAATTGATTCTCTGACGTTTTCATATTCCAGACCCTTCAAATCAGGCATAACTGCACCTGTTCCATAGTCAACTTGACTTGAAGAATCTGAGCTTACATCACTACCTTCAGCCGACGTTGTTTCCTCTTTAACTGTTACAGACGTTATATTGCTTGATACAGTACTGGAGACGCTTTGATCTCCGCCTCCTGTAAACATCTCTGCCAAAAAGAACAATCCCACTCCGACAAGCAGAGCGAGTGCTACCGAACCAACGACAGTAGGTATAAGATTTTTCTTTTCAGCTTCTTCGTTATCATCGTCATTATCATTATCGTAATCTTCGTTATAGTTATTTACTAGTTGATCAGATGTATCTACATGTATAGTTTGTGTAGCACCTTTTTTATGCTCAACTACATATTCGGGCTGTTCAAAGAGTCTTGTAACAAGCTCGGTAATAGTCTGAACTCTTGTTTCAGGATTTACTCTTAAAGCCTGCATAATTACCCTAGAAACATTCTGTGGAATATTTATGCTCATCTGACTTAAATCAATAATATTATCAGCCTGTTTTCTTGAAGCGGCATTAGGCGGCAAAACTCCAGTAAGCATTTTGTAAAGTACAGCCGCAATTGCATAAACATCAGTCCAAGTACCCAGCCAGTCCAAGGAATTATACTGTTCAGGAGCAGCATAGCCTGGATAAAGTTCTGACGACAAATCGGAATTTTCTACCCTTGTCGCACTTATGCTGAAACCAATCAGCTTTAATTCACCTTTTGGCGTTACAAGAATGTTGTCAGGGCAAATTCCACCGTGAATTATTCCCGAATTGTGAATAAGACTAAGAGTTGTAAAAATCGGCGGAAAAATCTTTTTAATCTGTTCCCAACTGAGCCTGTCCCCGTTACCCTGCAAAAACTTCTTGAGTGAAATTCCTTCAACATATTTTGAAATTGCGTACATTGTATTATTCTCAGCAAACATATCTATTGCAGGAACAAGATGCGAAAGAGTTCTCATTCTGGATAATGATTTATTAAGCTCTGCATATTCCGACATATATGTCTTGTACTTATTTAGAGAATCGGTTTTTACCATAATCTTAGGACTTTGCTTTGTTCTTGAACAAAGTGTGTCAGGCATATATTCGTGTATAACGACCTTAGAAGAAGTGACCGTATCATAACCGATATACGACGCACCTTCACCGTTATACGATAAAACCTTTCCTACTATATATCTATCATCATCAAGCATAGACTTCGGCGGTAGGTATGATTGAAGATACGGCGAATCTGCATTGTAGTTACAATAACTGCAAGTTCCATCCTCCTCCAATTCATTCATACATCCCATACAGAGATTTTGAATATTTTCCATAAAAGCCTCCGTAAACATACTTTCTCGTGTAACTTATGATAACAACATTATTAATCAAAGTCAACAAGTTTAAACTAATTGTAGACATTATGAAACAATTTGTATCTATTCTGTAATAATTGAAAATATTTCATAATTTTATTCAAGTTGCTATAAAATTATTATGAAATATATCATTTTTTGTCTAAATATAATATAACAAATGGTTTCTTTATAGGTATTAGTATATGAATTAATATGCAGCTTTTTTTGCAAATTAAACAAAAAATCTGCCCGGGCACTTAACCGAGCAGATACAAAACTATTAATTTTTGTAACCTTTTTATGTTACAGTGATAACTGCATTTGATCAGGATCTTCCATATCCTTGGCAAAGCTGCCCGCAGCAGGAATATTCTTTGTTTTATATTTCGACATGACTTTAAGGGTATTGTCATCGACAATAAACGCTTTATCAAGTGTATTTTTAGATTTCAGCGTCTGTGCCTGAACCCCTATAGTATCCCTTGAAGTCTTTGGCAAAAGCATACCTGTATTAAATATAATCACCCTGCTGTTTGTGGATTTAAGCATAAGGTTTACATCATCAGTTATGTGAAACGCTTCAACAAGTCTGGATTTAGCACCATAAGCCTTTGAAAGTTTTTTTCTGTTAGTCTTTGTTTCATAAGCCTTCAGAGGAACCTTGGCTACCTTGCCGTTTTCAAACACAAATATCATATATCCGCTGTAATCTGTCGTGGCAACCATATATCTTACATTCTCACCGTCATCGAAGCCTAACGACGCGGGAATATAATCACCCATAGCGCTTGCCTTTGTATCGTTAAACTGTGATGCCCTTGATTTATATACGGTGGCTTTGTCAGTGAAAAACAGAAGCTCTGATTTGTTTGTTATTTCGATTTCCTGAGAAATGACATCACCGTCTTTTAGCTTTTGAGTATTCGCCATTCTAAGTGACTGAGGAGTAATCTTTTTGAAATATCCGCTCTTTGACAGAAAAACAGTACATTTATATTCCGGCACTTCCTCAGTCTCAACATAATCCTCAATATCGTCAACATAATAGAACTGAGTTTTTCTGGGTTTTCCGTATTTTTTAGATACCTCGCTCAACTCGTCAATTATAATCTTTTTGATACGTCTTTCGCTGTCGAGAACATCAACCATATCCGCAATGTCGGTCTCAAGCTGTTCAATATTCTGCAACCTTTTTAAGATGTACTCCTTATTCAAATGACGGAGCTTGATTTCAGCAACATACTCCGCTTGAATTTCGTCAATAGAAAACCCAATCATAAGGTTCGGAACGACCTCTGCCTCTTCTTTTGTTTCACGAATGATCTTGATAGCCTTATCAATATCAAGCAGAATCTTTGAAAGTCCTTTCAATAGGTGAAGTCTGTCCTGCTTTTTCTTTAAATCAAATGAAACTCTGCGCTTTACACAGCCTATTCTGAACTTTATCCACTCGTCCAATATCTCATAAACGCCCATAACCTTTGGATAACCATTGACAAGCACATTGAAGTTTGCAGAATATGTATCCTGCAAGGGAGTCATTTTATACAGCTTTTGCATCAGCTTGTCAGGATCGGTCGCCCTTTTAAGGTCAATAGTGATTTTAAGTCCGCTCAAATCGGTTTCGTCTCTTATATACTGAATCTCTTTGATTTTACCTAGCTTTATCAAAGATACTATCTTTTCAATTATTGCTTCTATAGTAGTAGTCGGCGGAATCTCTGTTATTTCAATGCAGTTATCGCTTTTATCATAGTTATACTTTGCACGTACTTTGACTGATCCTCTGCCTGTTTCATATATTTTTTTTAGCTCGTCCTCATCATAGAGCATAAATGCTCCCGTTGAAAAATCAGGACCTTTTAATGTCTCTAAAATATTGAAATCCTTATTCTTCATCAATGAAATAGTAGTCTCGCATATTTCAGAAAGATTAAATGAACAAACAGAGCTTGCCATTGAAACACCGATTCCGACATTTGCATTTACCAAAATTGACGGAAATGACGCTGGCAAAAGCGTAGGCTCCTGCATAGTGTTGTCATAGTTCGGAATAAAATCTACAGTGTCCTTGTCAATATCACGGAATAGCTCATTACAGATGGGGTCTAATTTAACCTCGGTATAACGTGAAGCTGCATATGCCATATTCTTTGAATACGCCTTACCGAAATTGCCCTTTGAATCAACATACGGATGCAAAAGCGTTTCGTTTCCCCTTGAGAGCCTTACCATAGTCTCATAAATAGCGGCATCGCCGTGAGGGTTAAGTCTCATAGTCTGACCAACAACATTAGCTGATTTTGTTCTTGCACCTGTGAGCAGCCCCATTTTATACATTGTGTAAAGTAACTTTCTGTGAGAAGGCTTGAATCCGTCTATCTCCGGAAACGCCCTAGATACTATAACGCTCATAGCATACGGCATATAGTTTTTTTCAAGGGTTTCTGTAATTCTCTCCTCAACGACCTGACCTGCACCCTCTATATACGCGTTTACCTCTGGAATCTTCTTTTTTTCATCTTGTTTCTTTTTCCTTGCCATTAATTTAACTCCCCACGCCTTTGCATATCAAAGGCTCTTTTTTCATTTATTTACGAGCCGTTCCAACAACAATTTTACTGCAATATGTTTCACGGAAAAATCTCAAATAGAACATACAAATATTTACTCTATATCATTTACGATATATCAGCCATCTCTAAGTAATCATGTCCGTTTATCGATATAAATTCCTTCCTGCCCTGAAGATTATCACCCAGCAGCATATCAAACATAAACGAAGTATGCTCCATTTCCTCATGAGGAAGCACCTGTATAAGCCTTCTGGTTTCAGGGTTCATTGTTGTAAGATTCATCATCTCCGGCTCGTTTTCGCCAAGGCCTTTTGAACGCTGTAAAGTATACTTCTTATCACC
The DNA here is from genome assembly GCA_947628615.1 of uncultured Clostridia bacterium. Taxonomy (GTDB): domain Bacteria; phylum Bacillota; class Clostridia; order Oscillospirales; family Ruminococcaceae; genus UMGS1601. The sequence continues at coordinate 25,039 of CANRAO010000008.1, read as the reverse complement.
TATCATTGACAGAATTTCTGTCTTTTCTCTTTCATCATACGCAAAGTATGTCTTATCCTTAGTGGTTATCTCAAATAAAGGCGATTCTGCTATATATACATATCCCTTGTCAATAAGAGTAGGCGTAAGACGGTATAGCATTGTAAGTATCAGAGTTCTTATCTGAAATCCGTCAACATCAGCATCAGTGCATATAACTATTTTATTGAATTTTAAAGCGTCAAGGTTAAAAAGCGAAATCTCTTTATTTGCCTTTGATTTGACCTCAACTCCGCAGCCGAGTATCTTTATAAGATCGGTTATTATCTCATTTTTAAATATCTTGTCATAATCGGCTTTTAAACAGTTGAGAATCTTTCCTCTTACAGGGATAACAGCCTGAAATTCAGCGTCTCTTGCAAGCTTTACTGCACCGAGTGCTGAATCTCCCTCAACAATATAAAGCTCTCTCCTTGAAACGTCTTTAGTACGGCAGTCTACAAACTTCTCCACCATATTGGCAAGATCCATTGACTGTGAAAGAGTCTTCTTTAGATTAAGCCTTGTTTTTTCCGACTTCTCTCTGCTTCGCTTGTTTATCAAAACCTGCTCTGCAATTTTTATTGCTTCGTCGGGGTTTTCAATAAAATATATCTCAAGCTGATGCTTTAAAAAGTCGGTCATACAGTCATATATAAATTTATTTGTAATTGCCTTTTTTGTCTGGTTTTCATAAGAGGTCTGTGTCGAAAAAGAGCTTGAAACCAGTACCAGACAATCTTCAACGTCCTCAAAAGTAATTGGCTTTTCGTTCTTTGTATATTTGTTATTCTGCTTTAAATAACTGTCTATCTGCGAGCGAAATGCCTGTCTGACAGCCTTTTCAGGAGAACCTCCATGCTCTAAGAAGCTAGAGTTATGATAATACTCTGAGAACTTCACCTTATTTGAAAAGGTAAATGCAACGCCCAGCTTTACCTTGTATTCCTCTTTATCCTCTCTATCCTTTCCCTTTCTGTCGGCATAGCAGGTCTGAATTGACGTTAAATTCTCACCATTTACTATCTCTGAAACATAATCGGATATTCCGTTTTCATAAAAATAAGTCTTTTCATCAAACGAGCCTCTTTCGTTCTGAATTCTCAGAACAAACTTTACATTCGGATTCACTACCGCCTGCTTTTTAAGTATATCTTCAAAATACTCATTCTCTATATTAATATCTGTAAAGACATCTAAATCTGCTCGCCAACGGGTTTTTGTACCTGTCTTTTTTCTTGTTGTAGGCTCTTTTTCTAAGCCTCCGATGTTTTCTCCCTTTTCAAAATGAAGATTATATTTATATCCGTCTCTGTAAACCTCTACGTCCATAAACTCTGACGCATACTGCGTCGCACATGCACCCAATCCGTTAAGTCCGAGAGAAAACTCATAATTATCTCCAGAATTATTATTATACTTTCCTCCTGCATAAAGCTCACAGTAAACAAGCTCCCAGTTATAGCAATTCTCGCTTTTGTTGAAATCTACAGGACAGCCACGCCCAAAATCCTCAACTTCAATAACGTTATCTCTGTATTTAGTAAGTATTATCTTGTCGCCGTTGCCGTCTCTTGCCTCGTCGATAGAATTTGACAAAATTTCAAAGACTGAGTGCTTGCAGCCTTCAAGACCGTCGGAGCCGAATATTACAGCAGGACGCTTTCTAACACGGTCTGCTCCTTTTAAAGATGTAATGGCTTCGTTATCATAGTTATTATTTTTCTTTGCCATGAAAACATATCCCTTTCATTTGTTCTTATGAATTTATTTATCCTAATTTTATATTATTTATACATATTTATTATAGTATACCACAACATATATGGTTTTGTAAATAGCCGTATACCATATTTGTTAAAATTGACCGAATTATTCGCCAATAAAATAATCTATTATTATATGCATAACTTAAAAATGTGTGAATATAATGCTAAAGGAAGAAGCTAAAACATTCCAAAGGAGGATGACATTTATATGGATTTAACACTAGATCACGAAAGCTTTATATCAAACGAAATTGCATTCGACGGAAGCTGCGAACAATCTGTTGAGCTTGATTACATACTTCCCGACTATCTTCCCGATATATTCAGAATTTTGAAGTGTTCTTTTTATCCAAAGGTAATTTCTCACAGCGTAAACGGTGAAAAACTTATCTTTGATTTAACTTTGTCTATAAAAATTCTTTACTTATCGAACGAATCGTCAAGTATTAACTGCATTGAGCAAAAGCAAAATTACACCAAAACCGTTGACCTCTCATGCTCTCCTGAAAATCCGTGCTTTAAAATCACACCGTCTACTGACTATGTAAACTGCAGAGTTGTAAATTCAAGAAGGCTGGACATAAGGGGTGCTGTCAGCACTAAGGTGATTCTTGAATGTGAAAAGTCAACGGATATAATTTCAAGCGCTAAAGGTCTTAACGTACAGCTTAAAAAGGAATATGTGACCTTCCCAGCTAAAAGACTAACCGCTGCTAAGAGAATTACAATAACCGAAGAAATTGAACTAAGCAAAACAAAGGGCAAAATCAATTCAGTTGTGAAGTCCGACTGCATTGTAAACAGCTTTGATAAAAAAATAATTGCAAATAAGTTGATTATAAAGGGAGAGGCAAAGATATCTCTGCTTTACAACTGCGAGATTGATAATGATGAGCCTCAGAAAATTGAAACTGTTAAGTTTTCTATACCATTCAGCCAAATTATAGATATTGACGGAATAACCGAACAATACGAGGCCATGACAAATATTTCAATAGCATCTCTAGACCTTATTCCCAACAAATCAAGCGACACAAGCGAAATAGAGTGCGAGATCATTCTTCTTGTAAATTGTATTGCATTTCGCTACGACACCCTGGAGCTTGCAACTGACGCCTATTCAACAAAATATATGTGCAATTATGACTGCGCTGATATCAAGCTGGAAAAAAAGCCTATTGAGATAAAAGAAAACCGAACAATAAAGGCGGAACTTACTTGCAATGACGCTGAGATAAATTCCGCAGTTGACGTTTGGGCAAAGCCGTTTAATATTCAAAGCAAATACAATATAGAAAAGAAAACCTTTATCGTATTCGGAAACATTGAAATCGGGGCAATTGCAAAAGATGAAAACAACTGTCCTTTATATATCGAAGATACAATTTCCTTTGAGCACTGCCTTGATATGAAGGTCGATGAAAATTCAACTGCCGACCTTAATGTATATATAGACAACTGTACGTTTACAATAGCTTCTTCAGATAAAATTGAGATAAAAGCAGAGCTGTTCATAAGCGGATATATAAAAGAACTTGACACAAGAAAGCTGATTACAAGTATAAACGTAAACGAAGACAGCATCAAAAGCAAAGAAAACTGCTATGCGGTTAAGCTGTATTATGCCGAGCAGGACGAGGATATATGGGAAATAGCAAAAAAATTCTCAACATCGGTATCTGCTATTGCTCAGGAAAACGAACTGTCAGACAGCACAAAACTTCAACGGGGAATGCTTCTCATTCCTATACTCGACTAAAGGAGGTAAATATTGATGAACAGCGAAAAGATATATTCAGATATTGCCAAACGTACAGGCGGAGACATTTATATAGGCGTTGTAGGTCCTGTGAGAACAGGAAAATCAACCTTCATTCAAAAATTTATGGAAACTCTGGTTATTCCAAATATCGACAACGAGTATGTAAAGGAAAGAGCTATTGATGAGCTTCCGCAGTCTGCCGGCGGCAAAACAATTATGACAACCGAACCTAAATTTATCCCCGAAGACGCAGTTGAACTTACTCTTGACGACGGAGCAAAATTCTCTGTAAGAATGATAGACTGCGTAGGATATGTTATTCCCAGCGCAGTGGGTTATTTTGAGGACGAAGCCCCTAGAATGGTAAACACCCCTTGGTTTGACAAAGAGGTACCTTTCAATATGGCGGCGGAAATCGGAACTCAGAAAGTAATTTCAGAACATTCCACTATCGGTCTTGTTGTGACTACAGACGGCAGTATAACAGATCTTCCCCGAGACGAATATGAAGAAAGCGAACAGCGTGTTATTAAAGAACTTTGCGAAATCAATAAGCCATTTGTTGTTCTCTTAAACTGCCTTGAACCTAGATCTGAGGCGTCTCAAAATCTTTGTGAGGAGCTTAGGGAAAAATATAATACAACAGTTATGGCAGTAAACTGTCTTGACCTTGACGAAGCTGACATTATGGAAATCATTTCACAGATTCTTTATGAGTTCCCTATCAGAGAAATAAACATAAATATGCCCAAGTGGATAAATACGCTTGAAAAAACACACTGGCTTAAAGAAAACATTTTCACATCTATAAAAGAAGCCACAAAAAACTTAGAACATATTCGTGAGGTGAAAAACTGCGTAGACTATATAAGCGTAAATGAAAACATTGCAAACTGCTTTATCGAGCAAATGGACTTAGGAAAAGGCACTGTTGTTATGAATATTACGCTTAACAGCAATTTATTCTTCAAGATAATCGGGGAAGCCACTCATCTTGATATTAATGATGAAAGCGACTTGCTTCCTCAGATACTGAAATTAATAAAAATCAAGAATGCCTACGAAAAATTTGAAAGTGCTTTGGAAGAGGTAGAAGCAACAGGTTACGGAATCGTTATGCCCTCAACCGAAGAGCTGACTTTAGATGAGCCAGAAATAATAAAGCAAGGCGGTCAGTACGGTGTAAAATTAAAAGCCACCGCCCCGTCAATTCATATGATGAAAGCTAATATCACTACGGAAATTAACCCAATCGTAGGCAGCGAAAAGCAATCAGAAGAGCTGGTTCTTTATATGCTGAACGACTTTGAAGAATCGCCAGAAAAAATATGGGCGTCTAACATTTTCGGCAAGTCGCTGAATGAGCTTGTAAACGAAGGTCTGCACAACAAGCTGCATAAACTGCCGCCTGAAGCAAGGCAAAAGCTGAGCGAAGCTGTAGAACGTATTATCAACGAGGGCTGTTCAGGACTTATATGTTTCATAATATAACAAACAAATACACCCAAGGAGAAATCAATCTCTTTGGGTGTTCCTTTATATATTCGTAAATTAAAAGGTTATGTATAAACCAATAAGTTCAAAGTATCTTTAATTCTAATCAGTTTATTCTTTTAGTCCTCTTTCAAACCTTCAAAGAAAGAAATAGGCATTCCAAGCAAAATGCCCGAGTTTGGAATTGATAAATCCCCGAACACTTTATTTATAGCCTTTCTTGCGTCCTCGACCTTTGAATCCTTTACAGCGAACAATATCGTCTTACTGGACATTTCCGTTTCGCCCTTGAGCATTGTTGTAAGAACGTCAAACATCGGAAGCTCCTCCATATCCTTTATGGAATTTGCCATACCAGTACTTGATAAAACAGTAGCTCCTCTTATATCAGCCAACGCTAATTCTTTCATAAGCTGATCTATTTTATCTTCCTTTTTAGTTACAAATATCAATAGCTGCATTCAATTCGCCTCCAGTTATATTTGAGAAAAGGATACGCAAACCCATTCCTCACTTTCAATTACCCTATCTTCTTTAAATCCGCATTTTTCAATAATGCTTATTACTTCATCTTTTCTCTGCTTGATTATTCCCGAAACTATCAATATACCGTTCTTTGACAAAAATTCTTTAAAATACCCGCTCATAGCAATAAGAACATCTGAAACTATGTTTGCAGCAATTATATCATATCCTCCGCCGATTCTACTTCTCAGTTCCGAATCTGACGTTATATCACCGCAAAAAGTTTTGAAACAGTCATTTGAAATATTATTCTTAATAATGTTTTCATTAGTTACCTTTACAGCATTAGGATCAATATCAACAGCAGTAAGCCATGATGCTCCAAGCAACATTCCCGCTATTCCAAGTATTCCGCTTCCGCAGCCGAGATCCAGAAGCCTGTCGCCGTTATGAATGTTTTTTTCTAGATTTTGCAGACAAAGCTGTGTCGTATCATGCTGACCTGTTCCAAAGCTTGAAGCAGGATCAATCTCCACAACCTTTCTTGATTCTGCATTATTAGCTTTCTCCCACGACGGTTTTATAAGAAGTTTGTCACCCACAGTCAATGGTTTAAAGAATTTGCGCCAATTATTAGCCCAATCCTCCTCGGCAATATTGTTAAGTTCAATGTCAAGCGTGCCGTATTCACCATTTTTGTCTGTATCCTTCAAAGCCTTTAGTTCAGATTTTATTGAGTTGATATTCTCACTAGCAAGACTATCGTTTCTAACATAAACAATTACCTTTGTTTCACAGCTCTGCAAACTCATCAAATCGTCGTCGATATAATCCCAATTGCCGTTTTTATCATTAAGGAATTCCTTGAAGTCCTCTGCATCTTCGATGACAAAGCCTGTTATTCCAATATCCGTCAGCCTGCTGCAAACCAGCTCTATTCCGGCAGTTGAAGTTTTAATATGTATCTCTATCCATTCAGTTTTATGGTCAAGCATCAATTATTTCCCTTCAGCAAGAATTGTTTATGTCAAGTATACCATATTTCACCTGAAAAGTAAAGTGAAATTAGTCTTAATTTGTCTTTACCTGCTTGTTTGCAATTAATATTCTGTCAAAGCAGCACAAGATTTTATCACAAAATCTTATTAGTATAGTAAAATTCAAGTAAATTTTATCTTGTTTTATTGACTGTATTATATGATTTGTGTATAATTATTATGGAAAAACCTATAGTAACTTGCCTATTTAGATCAATGAAAGGAAAGTTTTGTATATTATGAGGAAAACAAAAATAGTATGTACAATAGGTCCGTCTACAGATGACAGAGACGTTTTAAAAAATCTTATGCTTTCAGGAATGAATGTTGCAAGATTCAACTTTTCACACGGTGATTATGAAACCCACAAAAAAAGATTCAAGGATATAGTTTCACTAAGAGAAGAACTCAACCTGCCAATTGCTACAATGCTTGACACAAAAGGTCCCGAAATCAGAGTAAAAAACTTTAAAGACAACAAACCTGTCATAGTCAATGACGGCGATTTATTTACACTCACTACACGGGAAATTACAGGAACTAACGAAATATGCTCTATTACGTTTGAGCATCTTCCAAGTGATGTTACAAAAGGCTCGTGTATTTTAATTGACGACGGGCTGATTGAGCTCAAGGTTGAAAAGATTGACCGAACTGATATTATATGTCGTGTAATTCACGGAGGGGTAATATCAAATCACAAGGGAGTGAACGTTCCCGGAGTTCAGCTTTCAATGCCATATATAAGCGAATCTGATATGCACGACCTTGAATTCGGAGCAAAAATGGGCTTTGATTTTATTGCTGCATCATTTGTGAGAAGCGATGCCGATGTAAAATATTTAAGAAACTTTACATACAGTCTTGGTTGGAACACAGTAAAAATTATTGCTAAAATAGAAAATATGGACGGCGTAAACAACATAGATTCCATACTAGATGCTGCAGACGGCGTTATGGTCGCCAGAGGAGATATGGGTGTTGAAATTCCGTTTGAACAAATCCCAGCACTTCAAAAAGAGATAATTCAAAAAGCCTACAACGCCGGAAAGCAGGTTATAACCGCAACACAGATGCTTGAATCTATGATAAAGAATCCACGTCCTACAAGAGCAGAAATCACCGATGTGGCAAACGCAATCTACGATGGTACATCTGCAATAATGCTTTCAGGAGAAACTGCGGCAGGCGACTTCCCTGTTGAAGCGGTTAAGACTATGGCTCTTATTGCTGAAACTACCGAACAGGATATTGATTATGAAAGCAGGTTTTCAATTATTAAGCACGATACTAATAACAGCATTACAAACGCTATTTCCCATGCGACCGTAACTACTGCACATGACTTAAATGCAGCGGCAATAATTGCCGTCACAAAGGGCGGAAGCACTGCCCGAATGATTTCAAAATACCGTCCTAACTCAAGAATTTTAGGTCTGACGACAAGTGAAACAGCATGCAGACAGATGAATATGTCATGGGGAGTTACCCCTGCCGTTATCGACGAAATGACAACCACTGACGACCTTTTGAACGAAGCCGTTAAAAAGTCTGTTGAATATGGTTTTATAAAGTCGGGTGATACTGTTGTTCTAACCTGCGGCGTACCTCTCGGAATTTCCGGAACAACGAACCTTTTAAAGGTTACTGTTGTGGAATAAAAAGCAAAAAACTTAGCTGTATTCTCTATTAGAATTAAACTTTAAATGTAAATAAAGAATGCAAAGAATAGACTTTGTTAATAATAGTAATTTGTGAAGCTATATTCAGTAATTATATTATATGCAATTAAAATGGAGGTTAATATGACTAAAAATGCAAGAAATAAAATTTCAAATCCTAATATAATGCGTTATTTATTTTATGCTGTTGCCGTAATGCTGCCATTTTTAATAGTGGCAGTATTACTGATTTTAAATGGCTTTGGAATAAAAACATCAATGCTTTTACCGGTATGGAACGACGAAGTCAGCCGTTGGAATCAGATAAACACTATGGTTCACTGCAGTAAACCGTTAGGTTATTACGGATACAATGGTACACATGCAGAAATTGGAACATGGGGTCCATGGGGTTGGGCATCATTGCTTCCTTATTGCATATTTGGAAAAGTGTTTGGTTGGAATTTTAATTCAATAGCAATTGCAAATATGACATTCTTATCATTGTCTATAACTATTTTTTTAGCTTTAACAAAGCCAAAAATTAAACAAATACTGTTAATTTTATTTATATATATTAGTTCTGTTATTACAATAGTCTACTCAATAACCTCTATGGCAGAGGGATTGCACTATTCCCTGGGAATTACTCTAATAGGTTTATTTATTTATTTGGCTTGAAAGAAGAACAAGGGTAAAAGTACATTCGCTTTCAATATTTGACGTACTTATATATATAGTAATAGCTATCTTTTTGTATTATTCGATTATGGCGTACACTATATTTGCACTGGTTATTCCAATGTTTTTCTGGTGCTTTTTTAGAAGATTAAACATTTGGCTGAAAGTGGGAATAAGTATTGCTGCTACCATATTTGTTGCAGTTAGTGCAAATTATTTTATTGGTATTGTAAGTTCACCTTACACTTCAAATACACTTAGTAATATTATCAATGTCGTTAAATCAGAAGGTATATATAAAGGTATATGTTATATAATTGATGTGTTTTTCTCCAACCTGGCAACATTGAACTTTCCAAATATGACTAAACTTGAAGATATATTGTTTTGGTTTTTTGTTCTTTACATTATCATATTAGGCTGTCTTATAGGTATATTTATTAAGGGTGTTAAAGAAAATACAATTACAAATTGTACTGATAAAAATTTAGTTATTGATAGTCATAATATTAGATGCCTTACTGCATTTTATCTTATGGCAGGCTTTTTATGCGGATATTGTCTGTTATATACCGGCAGCAGTTGGACTTTATGCAGAGGAATCAATACTGGATTACTTATGGCTCTTTTCTGTATTGTTTTTATAAATACAAAAAAAGTAAAACTCGTTTACATCATTCTCGTCATATGGATTTTTGTATCCTCTGTAAGTGTTTGGAATAAATATGATACAATAATTACAGAAAGATGGTCAGTAGGGCAATATGCACTAAATATTGAAGAAGAAAAGAGCCGTCTGGATAATATTATAATAATTTCTAATAATAAGGACACTTGGGAAAATACGGTAGCACAGTACGGGAGCTTTGATTACAGATATCTTGCTATGCCTGAAGGAGCAGGTCTGAACCTAATGGTAAATGGTAAAAATAATGAGTATGCCGGATATGCTGTAATTTCTAAAGGCGATAAAAATCAGAATAACTATTTGCAAACTTTAACAGATTCCGGACATATAATTATATATGAAGATGAACTTTTTATCATATTAAAAAACTCTAAATAATTACCCAAGCTCACATTGTATATCAAGTCTTTGTATCACAAACTTCGCCGTAAAGGTTTTTTAACAACATTTTTATAAAAATAGGACGCAGTACGTTTTAATAGTACTACGCCATATTAATTGAATAAATTGCATATTTTAGAATTTTATTGTTTTAAACCCTAAATCGATTACACTAAAACGTAAGTATCAAAGCATATGCTTCTCACCAACGCTTATTCTTGCCAAAGCTCGTTTAAGCTTAATTTCCGCTCTGCCGAACTCATCGGCTCTTGATTGGTCAGCGAGAATGTTCTCGGCTTTCTGTTTTGCCTTTTCGGCTCTCTCTAAATCAATTTCATCTGCCCACTCAGCAGTACTTGCTAAAACGGTAACACCCTCATCAGACACCTTCAATATTCCCTCCGAAAGTGCAGCTTCACGGTACTCGCCGTTTTTCTGCTTAACTCTTAAAGGACCAGCAACAATATTACATACATACTTAATATGATTTGCAAGGATACCTATATCGCCTTCGGTCGTTCTTACGGTAATCTGTTCGGTTTCACCGTCAAAAAAAATCTTTTCAGGTGTGACAATTTTAAGTTTATATGAATTCATAATAATCACCATACTGCGTGAATTTTTTCACACTGTTCCCTTCTAAGATTTGTAACTTAATTGCTTTCCTTAGCCTTATTGACAACATCATCAATTGTTCCTGCAAACAAAAATGCTGATTCAGGAATATCATCGTGCTTGCCTTCAATGATCTCTTTAAAGCCTCGGATTGTTTCCTTTATTGGAACATACTTACCTTTCATTCCTGTAAACTGCTCTGCAACCGAGAACGGCTGTGAAAGAAATCTTTCGACCTTTCTTGCACGGTTTACTGTAATTTTATCATCATCGGACAACTCGTCCATACCCATAATCGCAATAATATCCTGAAGCTCTTTGTATCTCTGAAGAATAGACTGAACCTCTCTTGCAACTTCATAATGCTCTTTGCCAACTATCTCAGGTGATAGAATTCTCGAGTTTGATTCAAGAGGATCAACTGCAGGATAGATACCAAGAGACGCAATGCTTCTTGAAAGTACAGTAGTTGCGTCTAAGTGCGCAAATGTTGTTGCAGGTGCCGGGTCTGTCAAGTCGTCGGCAGGAACATAAACAGCCTGAACAGATGTTATAGAACCCTTGCTTGTAGAGGTTATTCTTTCCTGCAAAGCGCCCATCTCTGTTGCAAGCGTAGGCTGATAGCCAACAGCAGACGGCATACGTCCTAACAGTGCCGAAACCTCAGAGCCTGCCTGCGTAAATCTGAATATGTTATCTATAAATAAAAGTACGTCCTGTCCCTCAACATCTCTGAAATACTCCGCCATTGTAAGCCCTGAAAGACCTACTCTCATTCTTGCTCCGGGAGGCTCGTTCATTTGACCGTAAACCAACACGGTTTTATCCAGAACTCCCGACTCCTTCATTTCATAATAAAGGTCATTACCCTCACGGGTTCTCTCTCCAACTCCTGTGAATACAGAAATTCCGCCGTGCTGATTTGCAACATTGTTGATAAGCTCCTGTATTAGAACAGTCTTACCTACTCCGGCTCCGCCGAACAGACCGATCTTACCACCCTTTAAGTAAGGTGCGATAAGGTCGATGACCTTAATACCTGTTTCCAGAACTTCATTAGAAGCTGCCTGTTCTTCGTAAGACGGAGGATTTCTGTGAATTTCCCATCTTTCTGCAGTTTCAGGTGCAGGCATATTGTCAACAGGCTCTCCCAACAGATTGAACATTCTTGAAAGTGTTTCTTTTCCAACGGGAACAGAAATGGTCTTTCCGGTGTTTACAGCACTCATACCTCTTACAAGACCGTCTGTAGAGCTCATAGCAATACATCTTACAATATCGTCACCTATATGCTGAGCAACCTCAACAACCAGTCTTTTTCCGTTATTATCAATTTCTATAGCATACAGAAGATTAGGCAGATTGTCCTTATCAAACTGAATATCAACAACCGCACCGACTATCTGTACAATCTTTCCGACGTTTTTATCACTCACTATTCCTGCCACCTTTCTAGTTATTACCCATTTGTCCTGAGACAATTTCATTTAATTCCTGAGTAATCTGAGCCTGCCTTGCTCTGTTATATAAAAGAGATAAACTGTCAATCATCTCGCTTGCATTATCACTTGCAGATTCCATAGCTGTCCGTCTTGCAGCCTGTTCTGAGGCATACGAATCAATTATTGAACAGAATATAAGCCCTGAAATGTATTTAGGTATCAGCCCGTCAAAAACCTCTTCCGCCGACGGCTCATAAAGTGTCAATGATGTTTTTTGTTCCTTTTTTGCTGCGTCATCTTTTTCACTATTCTCTAGGTCATTATTTTCAATGGGTAGAACCGTAACGCTCATAGCGTTCTGAACAAGTGTTGACACAAATGTTGTGTAAATTAGCTCTACCTTATCATATATACCGTTTCTAAATCCTGTTATAATGCTTTCACTCAGACTGAGCGATTTGCTCATAGATAAGTTATCGCTTATCTGATAGTCTTTATTGTAAATCTCATATTTTCTCTTTTCAAAATACTCGACAGCTTTTTTACCTATAGGAAAAACCTTAACTGTTCTGCCGTCCTGCTCAAGCGATTTTATCTTCTCTTCAGCAAGCTTGAGTACGTTATGATTAAAGCCTCCGGCAAGACCTCTGTCTCCTGCTAAAACAACTACAAGAACTGTTTTCAGAAATTCTTTTTTGGTGTATATCGACTTAAATCCCCTGTCCTGCTGGATCTCACACATAGTCTCATAAAGCGTATTGAAATACGGCTGCGAAGCAACTGCTCTTTCTTTTGCGCTCCTAAGCTTAGAGGTTGCAACAAGCTCCATAGCTTTTGTTATCTGCATAGTGTTCTCGACGCTTTTAATTCTTCGCTTAACATCTTTTATATTCGCCGTTGCCACATTATCACCTGCTTTTTAAGTAACTTAATTTTCAGAAGTCTTAAAGTCCTCCACAAACTTTGTCAAAGCCGCTTTCAGCTTTTCTTCAGTTTCCTTTGAGAGATCCTTCGTCTTTGAAATTTCACTTATAATATCAGAACCCTGAGAATCCATATAGCCGTAAAGCTCTGATTCAAATTCCTTTATTTTATCAACCGGAATGTCTTTGAGGTAATCGTTTACAACTGCATATATAATTACAACCTGATTTTCAACCTTTATAGGCGTACTCTTATCCTGCTTTAAGACTTCAACTATTCTCTCGCCCTGATCAAGTCGGCGTTTTGTATCCTTATCCAAATCCGAGCCGAACTGAGAGAATGACTGCAGCTCTCTGTACTGCGAATAGAGAAGTTTAAGCGAACCTGCGACCTTTTTCATTGCCTTTATCTGAGCCGCTCCTCCAACTCTCGATACCGAAATACCCGGATTTACAGCAGGTCTTACGCCTGAATGGAAAAGCTCGCTCTCTAAAAATATCTGTCCGTCAGTTATTGAAATTACATTGGTAGGAATATACGCCGAAACATCTCCTGCCTGTGTCTCTATAATTGGAAGTGCCGTCAAAGAACCTCCGCCGTAGTCTTTATTAAGATTGCAGGCACGCTCAAGAAGTCTTGAGTGAAGGTAGAATACATCTCCCGGATAAGCCTCACGTCCCGTCGGTCTTTGCAAAAGCAGCGACATAGTTCTATACGCAACAGCGTGCTTTGACAGATCGTCATAAACGCAAAGAACATCCTTGCCCTGCAGCATAAAATATTCGCCTATTGAACAGCCCGAATACGGTGCTATATACTGCAAAGGCGCTAACTCAGACGCTGACGCACTTACAACTACAGTATAGTCCATAGCTCCTGCCTTTGAAAGAGTGTTTACAACGTCTGCAACTGTTGAGCTTTTCTGTCCTATTGCAACATATATACATATAACGTCTTTTCCTGCCTGATTGATAATTGTATCAAGAGCAATAGTTGTCTTACCAGTCTGCCTATCGCCTATTATAAGCTCACGCTGACCCCTGCCTATAGGTATCATCGAATCTATAGATTTGATACCTGTTTGAAGCGGTCTGTCTACCGACTTTCTTGTAATAATGCCGAATGCCGGACATTCAATAGGTCTTGTCTCTTTAGTGAGAATTGCACCCTTTCCGTCTATAGGCTCACCAAGCGCGTTTACTACTCTTCCGATAAGCTCGTCTCCTACGGGAACAGATACGATCTTTCCTGTTCTCTTAACAAGCGTACCCTCTTTTATATTTTCTTCATCGCCCAGCAAAACCGCTCCGACAAAATCCTGCTCCAGATTAAGAGCCATTCCGAATACATCGTTGCCGAAGTCGAGCAGCTCACCCGACATACAGTTGTCAAGACCGTGTATTTTTGAAATCCCGTCTCCGACTGTTACAACTGTTCCCACATCAGCATACTGAATTTCACTTTGATAACTCTTAATTTGCTCTTTGATTATACTCGTAATCTCATCAGGACGTAACTTCATAATCAAATACCATACCTTTCTGAAAACCTGCTATACTGCGTTATGATAACAGTATAGCTATTCATTTCTGCAAATGCAGAAGATAAATATAAGTAATATTTATATGCAAATACATATAAAACAAAAATATAACTTTTATGCTATTACAGAATTTATCCTGTTACGCAGTTCGTCTAGCCTGTGCTTTATGCTTCCCTGGATCTGCGTATTGTTATACTCAAGTACAATTCCGCCGATTATTGATTTATCTATACGTTCAGAAAGTACTATTTTCTTTTTTGAAACACTTTCCAGCTTATTTATCAGCTTTTTTCTCAGCGTCTCCGAAAGAGGTACTGTTGTTATTGCCGTAACTTCTAAAATATTGTTTTCATCGTTGTACAAGGCATTAAAGCTTTCTATAATCTTACTGAGATACCTTATTCTCTTTTTATCAGCAACAACGCATAGAAAATCAAATGAAGTCTTTGAAAGCTGACTTTCAAAAATATTCTTTAAAACATTTTTCTTGTCTTCGTTCTCAACTGTCGGTGCATTTAAGAATTTTATAAACTCGCTATTATTCTCTATAACTTCAGACAGCCATAATAATTCAGAATGTACCTCATTAAGATTATCACGTTCATTGCACAATTCAAACAGAGCCTCTGCATAATTAGCTTCTAATGAACCCTTCATTACAGTTCACCTACATTTTCAATAAACTCTTCAATCAGCTTTTCGTTATCATTGGTGTTAAGCTCTTTATTGACAACCTTGCCTGCAACATCAAATACCATTCCTGTGATTTCGTCTTTGATCTCATTAACGGCAATTTTCTTTTCTTTTTCGATCTCACTGTGAGCATTGGCAACTATATGCTTAGCTTCTGCCTTTGCCTCTGTGATGATTTCATCAGAGCGCGAATTTGCCCTTTTTGTTGCTATATCAATGATTTTAGCCGATTCTTCCTTAGCGCCCGACAGCTTCTGAGTATATTCAGCTTTGTATTCCTCCGCCGCTCTGTTTGCCTCATCGGCGTCGTCATATGTCTTTTGAACCTCAGCTTTTCTCTTATCCAAAATCGCATTGACAGGCTTGAAGAAAAAGTGCTTTAACACCAAAAACATAATTAAAGTATTTAGCAATGTAGGAATAATTGTTCCCAAATCAATTGAGAAAAAATCAGTTACTCTGGCGTAAATCATTTTAATACTATGCTCTTTTACGAGCATACCTCCTATTTGCAGATTTTAAATTAAAGCTTACCGATAAATGGGTTTGCAAACATAAGTAATAAAGCTACTACGAATGCGTAAATACCTGTAGACTCAGAAATTGCACAACCGATAAACATTGTTCTTGTACAGTCGCCCGAAGCCTCAGGCTGTCTAGCCATAGACTCGATAGCCTTTCCTACTGCAAATCCTTCGCCTATACCAGGTCCTATACCTGCAATCATTGCCAATCCTGCACCAAGTGCAGAACATCCCATAACTATTGCTCTTGCAATTAAATCCATAATAGTATCCTCCAATACAATTTATTTTCTTTATTAAACAATTGATAAATCCTTATCAACTGAATTTAAACAAAGTTATTAAACCCTTACTTAGTCAGACGCACCTGCCACATTTACCATTGTAAGAGTTGCGAAAATATACGCCTGAATACAGCCAACAAACAAATCAAAATAAATAGACAGTATTCCGGGAATACCTATAGACGCTACATTAATGGTAAATCCGCCGATACTGAAGCTCAAATGCAGAAGTTCAGACAAACCTCCCAAAGCCATATAAAGTATTCCTGTAATAACCATTCCCCCTGCAACATTTCCAAATAAACGGAAAGCCATCGAAACAGGAGTAGCAAACTCACTTATTATATTTATAGGGGTTATGACCGGAACCGGCTCTGCAAAGGTCTTGAAAAATCCAAAAAAGCCCTTATACTTAAATCTTGTGTAGACGATCATCACAAATGTGATAAGCGCCCACGAAATAGTAACATTTACGTCTGCTGTTATTGAACGCAGTCCGATTATGCTTACCAGACTTCCCAGTGCTGCGTAAACTAAAAGAGTTGCGATATAAGGCGCATAGCACATAAATCTCTCACCCATAGAATCACGCACACTCTTATTTACAAACTCCACTGCATACTCTGCAATGACCTGTCTTTTTGTTTCGGGCTTGACTTTTAAGTTGTGAGTAAGGTACTTGCACAGAATCGCAACAGCAATTATCAGAAGCCAACCCACAACTACAGATTCGGTTATATCAACATTAATAAAAGGAATAGTAAAGACAACCTTAGGTCCGTGTATATCCAGTGCGCTATTTATCAGCTGAGGACTTATCATTCTTAACTGACTTCCCTTCTCTGTAATTATTGAACATTAATACTAATCTCGGAAAAAACTGCGGTACAAGTAAAGCAAAAACATTGATGAACTTTGTTATTGCGGCAACAAGGCACAGAATAACAAGTATCAGATACCTTAACAGATAGCAAAAAAACATCATTCGCTGAGCATTTTTCTTGCTTTGCTTTACTGAACGGTAAATAGTTTCAGACAAAAAATAATAAGACAAAACAACATATATAAATCCAAGAGCAAAGCCAATTAATACTGACAGCCTAAATCCCCAAAACAGAGAGATCAAAAAAGCTATAAACGTCAGAATCGATAATGCGGGAATCATTTCCCTTAACATTTTTCTAAGAGGATTATCGTTTGGTGCAATCATTTCAAATGCTCCTGTTATTTCACTTAGTATTATATCGCCTGCGGTATGAACTTATAACTACATAATTATTTTTGAAAATTATGTATAAATGTGAAAAACACAGTATCGTAACAACTGCACGACACTGTGTTTTTTGTCTTGATACTTTACCATAAATTTTAGCAAATCAGAATAAAAAAGTCAACAACAAATATGTAAAAAACGACTAAACAATGGACTTGAATTTTGTGAAAAATGACAAATTGCAATTTTTTATACTAATTTTTGTTAAGAAAATATTTATGAAAATGTAATACCGTTTATGTATTAACAACACATTATTTCTTTTTAAAACATATAATATTAATATTTGACAAAAGGAATGGTTATATGAATGCTTGTGAAATTTCGGCGGCTGTAACAGCAATTGCAAATGTAATATTTGAAAAACTCAACGACGATGAAGTGGCTCTTCTAGGAGCAATATTAGTTCAGCTAGGCGACACTCTTGAGACAATGTCTGTTCAGAAAGAAATATGCCAAAAAAATTAAAAGCGGCTGTTAAGTTAATTAGATAATTACATTGGTATATTAAGAATCACGCCTTGAATTTTTTCAGGGCGTGATTGAAGCTAGTGCTTTAGCAAACATTGTAATATGAAGTCCTACAGAATAAGCCGTGCGGTACGCTTGCTGTTATTAGTCAGTTTATTATTCTTTACAGTTGCGCCTATAACAAAAAGAGCTACAGATTCAGCAGTTTTGGACGTTACTTTGTTTCCAATAATTTTTATATTCTTATGAAATTTATTTATATACTTTTTTCAGTAGATGCATAATTAGCACATATGCTTCTGCTACCACGAACTGTATTGTTACTAATCTCACATAATATTATAAATTTATTTTAATACAAATTATATCTTAAATTAATTAAAGTATAATACTAATATAAAATAAACTCCATTTAGATTTGAAAATTAAATTTGTACCAAAATTACAATTTCGTTAAATATGTCAATTGACAAGACATAAATTTGGTAATATAATATAAAATAATAAAGAAAAAATAATATCTTTATTAGAAATTCACGGTCTTGTACCGTTAAAATTATGGAGGATTACTTATGAAGACGTTTAAAAAAATAGCTGCTGTTGCTATGGCAGCGACTATGGTCTGTACAATGACATCATGCAGCGGAAAAAAATCAGAAAACACATACACAATCGGTATTTGCCAGTTGGTTCAGCACGAAGCGCTTGATGCCGCAACAAAAGGCTTCAAAGATTACCTAACTGAAAAATTGGGTGACAAAGTCAAGTTTGACGAACAAAACGCTTCAGGTGAAAAAACTAACTGTACTACAATTATTTCACAGTTTGTTTCATCAAATGTAGATTTAATTATGGCTAATGCAACAGACTCTCTTATAGCTGCTGTAGCTGCTACGGAAGATATTCCTATAGTCGGAACATCAATAACCGATTATGCAACTGCACTTGAAATTGACAATTGGACAGGCACAACAGGAATAAATGCAACAGGTACTGCTGACCTTGCTCCTTTGAAAGACCAGGCTGCAATGATTAAAGAACTTTGCCCTGACAAGAAAAAAGTTGGTATTCTGTATTGCTCAAACGAAGCTAACTCAAAGTATCAGGCAGATATTATCAAAACAGAATTAGAGAAACTCGGCTATACTTGCACGGCTTATACGTTTGTTGACACAAACGATGTTACATCTATAACGCAGGCTGCTGTTGATGCGTCTGATGTTCTTTTCATTCCTACTGATAACACCGCTGCTTCTAACACTGAGGCAATCAATAATATTACCGAACCTGCTAAAATTCCTGTTTTCGCAAGCGAAGAAGGAATATGCAAAGGCTGCGGCGTTGCAACACTTTCGATCAGTTATTATGATATAGGTTACCGTGCAGGTGAAATGGCATACAAAATTCTTGAAAAGGGTGAAAAACCAGAAAAAATGCCGATTGAATACTCTAATGACCTGACAAAGAAGTATGTTGCAAAGCGTGCAGAAGCTCTTAAATTAACAATACCTGACGACTATGAGCAAATCGTAATGGAATAATAACCATATAAAATCAGTGAATAATAAATAAAGCGGTAAGATTTCTTATCGCTTTATTATATCTATTTCATTTTAAGGAGTTCTATTATAGATGTTTATTGAATTTTTACAGTCCTTGCCCTCCCCCATTGCACAGGGAATGATTTGGGGCATTATGGCAATTGGAGTATATATAACTTATAGAGTTTTAGATCTTGCAGACCTTACCGTCGACGGCTCGTTAGCCACCGGCGGTGCAGTTCTTGTTGTTTTAACAGTAAACGGAATCAATATATACATAGCAATGCTTGTCTCATTTATTGCCGGTTGTCTTGCTGGTCTTTTAACAGGTATACTTCATACAAAGTTCGGAATACCTGCAATTTTAGCCGGTATTTTAACTCAGCTTGCTTTGTATTCTGTCAACCTTCTGATTATGGAAGGCAGAGCTAACACACCTATCAGCCGCAGAAAATATGATTTGATCGTTTCATCTAACGTAAATACGATTACTAAAACTATTATTGTAATTGCTATTATCGTTGCTGTGGTTATTGCTTTGCTCTACTATTTCTTCGGAACTGAGCTGGGACATTCCATTCGTGCTACAGGTGCAAATCAGGCAATGGCACGAGCTAACGGAATTAACACCGATTCAAGAAAAATACTCGGTCTGATTCTTTCAAACGGTATCGTTGCAATGTCAGGCGGCTTGTTGGCACAGTTCAGCGGAAATGCTGACGTAAATATGGGCAGAGGCGCTATTGTCATCGGATTGGCTGCTGTTATAATCGGTGAAGTTTTATTAAGCAAAATATTCAAGAACTTTGCATTAAAACTGCTTGCGTGCGTAGTCGGCGGTGTGATTTATTATATTGTTATCGCTGTCGTTCTGAAGCTGGGTCTTAACGCTAACAACCTGAAAATGTTCTCAGCGGCAGTTGTTGCTGTATTCCTCGGTATACCATATTGGAAAAATAAGTACTCAGGAAAAATAAAAATACCCGCAAAAAACAAAGGAGATGTGCCTAATGCTTGAAATTAAAAACGTTTGCAAAACCTTTAATCCCGGAACTATAAATGAAAAAAAGGCACTTAACGGAGTTGATATTACCTTAGCCGACGGAGATTTTGTAACAGTAATCGGAGGAAACGGTGCCGGCAAATCAACACTGTTGAATATGATTACAGGTGCATACCCAGTTGACAGTGGTTCAATTGTTATTGATGGCATAAATATTACA
The DNA here is from genome assembly GCA_947628615.1 of uncultured Clostridia bacterium. GTDB lineage: Bacteria > Bacillota > Clostridia > Oscillospirales > Ruminococcaceae > UMGS1601. The sequence goes on along the minus strand of CANRAO010000008.1, from coordinate 4,550 downwards.
AATATGCCTGAACATAAGCGTGCTAAATATTTTGGTCGTGTGTTTCAGGATCCTATGACCGGTACTGCTGCCACAATGGAAATCGCAGAAAATCTAGCATTAGCGGCACGCCGTGGAAAAAGAAGAACTTTAAAATTCGGTGTAACAAGCAAGGAAAAGGAAAAATACAAAGAGATGCTTAAGGTACTTGATTTAGGTTTGGAGGATCGCCTGACATCAAAGGTCGGATTACTTTCGGGCGGACAAAGACAAGCCGTTACGCTTTTAATGGCAACACTTCAAAATCCGAAGCTATTGCTTTTAGATGAACACACTGCTGCACTTGACCCTAAAACATCAGCAAAGGTTTTGGAGATCAGCGACAGAATTATCAAAAGTGAAAACCTGACAGCTATGATGGTCACTCACAATATGAACGATGCTATCACCTATGGAAATCGACTTATAATGATGAACGAAGGCAGAGTAATTCTAGATATTCTGGGAGAAGAGAAAAAGCAGTTAACTGTTGAGACTCTGCTTCACAAATTTGAAGAAGTAAGCGGTTCTGAGTTTGCAAACGATAAAGCCCTGCTTTCAAATTAAACATTAAACAGCACCCTCTCTGTTTGACATTATGTCTAACAAAAAGGGTGCTGTTTTTCTATGTGTCTGAATTTAAAATTTTATTTTTTCAGAGAGCAATAAAATGGATCAATCTATAAAAACTTACTTACATCAGCAGAACTGAGCCCTACCCAATGTCGGATTTTTATCTATTATGTAATTTATTGCAACTATATTTTACAATCTTTCCAAAGGTAACCGTGCTTGCGATGTGTTCACATTATTTAGCTTTTTTCTTAACAACTTTACTCCACTTACCGTAATTTGTACCGCCGTTTGCTTTTTTATATGCTCTTACCCTTACATAATATTTCTTCTTGGATTTCAGTCTCTTTAACGTTACCTTGTTTTTCTTGACTTTAACTGTCTTTGTGTTCTTTGTAAACTTATTGTTTGTCGCATACACCACTTCATAGCCTGTCGCTCCGCTTACCTTTTTCCAAGATACATTTAGCTTCTTTTTCTTTGCAGTAAGCTTAACTGCTTTTACTTTGGCTGGTTTTTGAACAGTTACTTTAGGTGTACTTGGCACTGTTTTTGCAGGCTTATTTGTTACAGAAGTATTATTATTCTGTACTGGGGTCTTTGCCGTTGTAGGCTCGGTTTTTGTCGGCGGTGTTGGCTTATTGTTAGATGAATCTGATGTATTGTTTGATTGATCCGACTTATCTTCTGAAGGCGGCACTGACGGCTTGCTTGATTCTCCGACAGTCTTAAGTACATTTCCGCTTTCATCAAGAAATTCAATACATCTAATCAAGTAAACATAGTCTTTAGCTTCCTCCCATGAGTACGTTGAAGCATAAACACTATAGCTGTCACCATTCTCTATCTGATTAGAAAGATCTAAAAATACTTCTATTGCAGTTTCACCGATAATGTCATTCTCGCCCATTATAGTATTTTTTGATTCTTTGTCAGCAATGTTTGCCGACAAATTAATGCCAGCCCATGGGTTGAATGAAACATCATCAGCACAATCAAACATATATCTTATTTTTGTTGCTCCTACCATTGAAGCATCAGCTGTTCCGCTTGCCAAATTAACAGGAATACCACCTGATTTAATCAATCCAAGTGCATCTTCTTTTGCCATTGGTGCATAATAACTTGTATCAATAGGAACAAAATTTCCGTCCGCGATCTCTTTAGCAAGCTTTTCTATAACCTTAGCATCCGTTTCCTGTTTTATTTTAAACTGCGTTCTTGAATAAAAATTGTCATTTACATCCCACAGAACCGGAATAAATCCGTAACTCTTAATAAGTCTCATAAGATAATCCAACGCTTCACTTGTTGATTTTACTTCAGCATTTTCAGAAAAACGATCATTATCATATATAGATGTTGTCTCACCTATAAATACAGGTATGCCCTTTTCCGTGAAAGATTTTTTCAAGAGATTTAATTGATTTATACTAAACAACTTCCAGTATTTGCTTCCTATTTGCTTAGACCAGTATGCGTTTCCGTCAACATAATGTACTGATACCATCATTCTGTCTTTAGCCGTATCAACTGGCATCTTAAATGCTGAATTAGTGGTTTTTTCTACATTAGTAAAATAACCAGAGACAATAAGTATTCTTTGTGAATTATTTCCGCCGGTAGACCTTACTGCATCTACAAACGCTTGATTCATTTTGTTTGTCCAATCAAATCCTTCACTTTCAGGCAAATCGTTAATCTCATCATTTTCGTCTATCTGACCTCCTCCGAGATATTCATTAAAGCCCTCAAACATTAAGTAATCTGAATAGTCTTTAAAATAATTAGCAATCTGAGTCCAGATTTTCTTAAAAATTTCTGCTGATTTTTCTTTTGAATTACGTCTGATTATAAACTCATCGAAGTGATGAATATTGATCACAGCGTAAACTCCCGCATTACGGCAATAATCTACAATTTCCTTAACACGCTTAATGTATGCGTCTGAAATCGTATATGTACCGTCATTTGCCATCATATTACCCCAAAATACAGGTATTCTTATAGTATTAAACCCTGCATTTTTCATTCCGTTAATAATTTCCTGAGTCGTTACAACTGCACCCCAAGTAGTTTCATAATCCTGAGGTGTGTTATTTCCTATAACCGGAGGCCATGTATAAGTCAAACTCGTACAATTGCCTGCATTATAAGATTCCATTGTATTGCCAAGATTGATTCCAAGTCCCATATCGTCAGCATAATCCTGTGCAGTCATATTGTCACGCATAACTCCATCATCAGCCATACCAGTAACAACTGTTATTCCCTGCAAAGACAAAGAACCTAACATTGTGCAAGCAGCCAATAAACTTGCAATCAATTTTCTTACTTTCATAAATATCCCCCTCTAAATATTTTCACTTATATACCACGAAAAGCTCTTTATCGCTTTATTTTAATATAACATATTTCAAAACAAATGTCAAGAATATAAATTCGCCTTAACTATTCAGCTACCGTCGCAGCAAATAATACAACTCTGTATCAGTATCATAGTTATAACCCCTATATCTTAAAAGATTTGTTTTTGCTATACTGTTTATATCATATGTAATCGTGCAGTTTTCCCATGAGTCATACTCACTTACCGTTTACATACTTCTTTAACTCAGTTATATGAACCTATAGAATTTATTCTATAGCACTTATTATTCCTAACAACTCCTGTAAATTAGAAATCTCATAATCCTGACCAAAGTTCTTTTTCTCATTGCTGCGATTTATAAGAACAGACACTGCCCCGGCATTTAAAGCACATTGGATATCCTTCATTTCGTCCCCAACAAATATTATATTTTTTGTATCTACTTCAAGTTGATTCGCAATCAATTGCAGACCTTTAGCATTTGGCTTACGATATCCTATATCATTTGATGTATATGGGTATTGAATGTATTTAATAATAAGAGCTATATCTTCAAGAGCATACTTATTATCCATTCCATAAGCCACATCGGTTAATGTTCCAACTACAATCTTCTTTGCATTGAGTTCTCTCAAAGTATCCTCAACCTCTGGAAAAATCACAGCGTCATTTTGAAAAAATGAATAAAATGAGTCCTTAAATTCTCCTATTTTACTTATATCTTGATTTGTAACCTCAATAATTTCGTTAAATATAGTATCTGAAGAAACTTCCTGTTCTCTAGGATTTATTCTTGTATTATACATTGTCAAAACTTGAATTGCATTTTCATAATCATTTTCTGAAAATTTAATATTGCAATCATCAGCCATTTTTCTAAGTGCCGGACGATATAACTTTGACCAATTCAATGGCTTATTATATCTCACTAATGTTTCCCCAATATCAAAAACAACTGCCTTAATCATTAATTAACCTCATATTTTATATATCTATAATTCAATCGGTTTCCCATTTTCAAAATAATAAATATTTTCTTTTTTATATCCGTAATTTGAGCAAGGAACACTAATATGAGGCTCAAAAGTAAAATAAGAAACTTCACCTAGCTTCTGATTATTTCCTTTCTCAATATACACTCTGTCATCCTTATTTTTAACAATAGAATGACCCAAATTCCCCATAAAATCAAGATTAATAAATCCATGCTTTGTTATCATTTCATTGATATGAAAATACAATTCTTCAAATGTTGTTTCAGGCTTCACGAAATCCAATAATTCTTTATGTAATCTATCTTCCATAATCAAACCATTTCGCCATTCAGCATTTTTTACATTACTTTCAGCAACTATACCATTTTCTATAATGATCGTCCTTGCATAATCTCCCCAAATGTTATTCTTTTGAGGACTTAAATCTATGGTTATAATATCAGTCTCACCAATAATCCGATTACTTGTCGTATATTGTTTTCCTGAAACAGAGACCGTTGTCTCATCTCCGGCAAATACAAATGCACCAATATCCCAATACCAAAATGAATCTGCTCCAAGTTCTAACATTTTTTCCTCGCACATTTCTCTTA
>CANRAO010000007.1 GCA_947628615.1 uncultured Clostridia bacterium | reverse complement strand
TGAAAGGAAAATCAAAATGAGTAAAATAGCAGTAATTGGATATGGTGTTGTTGGTTCGGGAACGGTCGAGCTGTTTGAGACTAATAAAAAGTCAATATGCGAAAAGGTCGGAAGAGATATTGAACTTGGATATATTCTTGATTTAAAGGACTTTCCTGACTCGCCTTTCGCAAATAAAATGACAAAAGACTTCACTGATATTCTTAATGACGGAGAGGTCGAGGTCGTTGCCGAGCTAATAGGTGGACTTCACCCTGCATATGAATTTACCAAACAGCTTTTAGAAAAAGGCAAAAGCGTCGTAACCTCCAATAAAGAGCTTGTTGCCGCAAAAGGTGCAGAGCTTCTTAAAATTGCAAACGATAACAATGCCAACTATTTGTTCGAGGCGTCGGTCGGCGGAGGAATACCTATCATACGACCGCTTCACAAATGCCTTGCAGGAAACGAAATAGAGCAGATTTCGGGAATACTGAACGGAACAACGAACTTTATTCTGACAAAGATGATAAAGGATCAGATGAGCTTTGAAGACGCACTCAAGCTCGCTCAGGAAAACGGTTATGCCGAAGCTGATCCTACTGCTGATATTGAAGGTCACGACGCCTGCCGAAAGATCTGCATACTGGGTTCGCTTGCATACGGAAAACACATATATCCTGAAATGGTACACTGTTCGGGAATAAAGAATGTTTCTCTTGTTGATGTTGAGTATGCGTCTAACGCAGGTTATTCGATCAAACTGATCGGTTCGGTAAAACCCAATGATGAAGGAAAACTGGTTGCTATAGTTTGTCCTATGCTTGTTCCTAAGAGCAATCTTCTTTCAAACGTTAATGGTGTATACAACGCTATATGTGTTACCGGAAACGGCGTCGGAGACGTTGTATTCTACGGTCAGGGTGCAGGAAAACTGCCTACTGCTTCGGCAGTTGTGGGGGATATTATCGACGCACTTAAACATCAGCAGCGTGTCTTGGCCCTTTCGTGGGACGAGTCAAAAGGTGACAACAGCTTTATGACTTCTTATAAAGACTCTAAAACAGCTATGTATATACGTATTGAGTGCGATGACGCCGATAACTTCAAGCGCTCGCTTTCAAATGTGTTCGGCAAGGTAATATTTATCGAGCGTGAAAACCGTCCCGACAATGAACTTGCGTTTATCACTCAATCTATGGTTGAGAAGGATATAGACACAGAGCTGACAATTCTTTCACACTCAGCTAAAATAATAAGCAAAATAAGACTTTATTAAGGTAGTAATATGATAAAAATAAAAATCCCCGCAACAAGCGCTAATCTTGGTGCAGGATATGATTCTTTGGGTCTGGCACTTGATTTTTACAATCAGGTCAATATGGAGGAATATGATAAAATTGATATTAGATCTCTTGACGGCATCAGTATCCCAACAGACAAAACAAATCTGATTTACAAGTCGGCAAGCGATTTGTTCAAGGTCTGCGGAAAGACTCTCAAGGGGTTAAAGCTGGAACAGACTAACAACATTCCTATGGCAAGGGGTTTAGGTTCGTCATCTGCTTGTATCGTTGCAGGTCTGGTTGGAGCAAACACGCTGCTAAATAATCCACTTTCCACCGATGATTTAGTTGACATTGCCGCTCAGATCGAAGGGCACCCCGACAACACTGCTCCCGCTCTTTTGGGAGGTATAGTTACCGCAGTTTTTGACGGCAAGAAAGTTCACTGGGTAAAGCAGGAGGTTTATACAAAGCTTAAATTTGTGGCTATTATCCCCAACTTTGAGCTTAAAACAGATAAAGCAAGAGCCTGTATTCCGAAAGAGATTTCCCACAAAGATGCAGTTTATAATCTCTCTCGTGCGGCGCTGTTTTCAGCTTCTCTGCTGACGGGAAAGTTTGAAAATCTCCGCACAGCAGTTCATGACAGACTTCATCAGCCCTACAGAATGGAACTTATCCCACGCTGCCGTGAGGTATTTGACATAGCCTATAATCATGGTGCATACGGCGTCTACATCAGCGGTGCAGGTCCTGCAGTTATGGCTATAGTAGATGATAATAACGATTATTTCTGCGGAAAGGTTGAATTTTCACTTAATACTGCAGGTCTAAATAACTGGACAGTACACGAATTCCATATTCACAATTCGGGTGTTATGGTGTTATAATATACGAAAAAACTCCCTTAGCTTATCTTTATGATAGGTTAAGGGAGTTTAATTTTTAATTAAGTACAGCCTACCGTTTATCAGACCTTAATATTTTACAAATCTTCCAAAGGCACATGCATGCAGGGGACACCCCTGCCAACGTTACCGTTGCTTTATCTGTTTGTGTACATTTTCTCGTAGTAATTCTGATACTCACCGCTGATGATTTTCTCCCACCAGCCCTTATTGTCGAGATACCATTGAATTGTCTTTTTAATTCCGTCCTCAAACTTCGTTTCAGGAAGCCAGCCGAGTTCGTTGTGTATTTTAGTAGGGTCAATAGCGTATCTCAGGTCGTGTCCCTTACGGTCGGCTACATATGTGATAAGCTCCTCGCCCTTTCCAAGTTCCTTGAGAATTATTTTTACAATTTCAATGTTGGCTTTTTCATTATGTCCGCCGATATTATAAATTTCTCCTACTGTTCCCTTGTGAATAATAAGATCGATCGCCTTGCAGTGATCCTCAACATAAAGCCAGTCACGAACATTTTCACCCTTTCCGTAAACAGGAAGCGGTTTGTTATGAAGCGTGTTTATAATCATAAGCGGTATCAGCTTTTCGGGGAAATGATACGGACCGTAGTTGTTAGAACATCTGCTTATTGTAACAGGAAGTCCGTAGGTTCTGTAATAAGCCCCCACGAGCAAATCAGCCGAAGCTTTAGACGCAGAATACGGCGAACTTGTGTGTATAGGTGTTTCCTCAGTAAAGAACAGATCAGGTCTGTCAATAGGCAAATCTCCGTAAACCTCGTCGGTCGAAACCTGATGGTAACGCTCAATACCATACTTTCTGCAAGCGTCCATAAGCGTCTGCGTTCCCAAAATATTAGTGTTTAAGAAAATCCCCGGGTTTTCAATACTTCTGTCAACATGGCTCTCTGCGGCAAAATTTACAACTATATCAGGGTGTTCTTCCTCAAACAGCTTAAATACAGCCTCTCTGTCGGTTATATCAGCCTTCACAAATCTAAAATTTGGATTATCAGCTACGCTTTCAAGCGTTTCCAAATTTCCTGCATAAGTGAGACAGTCTAGACAAATGATTTTATAGTCAGAATACTTTTTCAGCATATAATGAACAAAGTTTCCTCCAATAAAGCCTGCTCCGCCTGTAACAATAATCTTTTTCATAATTAAATTTGGCTCCTTTCAGAGCATTCCTCCGTTTATTTTTCTATTTATTTTCCTCTGCCAGTGAAATCAAATACTGACCATAATCGGTCTTTTCTAGTTCTTTTCCGAGTTTTTTAAGCTGCTCATTTGAAATAAATCCTTTTCTCCAAGCAATTTCCTCTATACAGCTTATATAGAATCCCTGTCTTGACTGGACAGCCTCGACATACTCAGCCGCTTTCAATAATCCCTGAGGGGTTCCCGTATCAAGCCAAGCCATACCTCTTCCGAGCGTGACAACCGAGAGCTTTCCTTCTTCAAGATAAGCATTGTTTACTGAGGTGATTTCTACCTCTCCCCTAGCAGACGGCTTGACGTTCTTTGCAATCTCGATAACCCTATTATCATAAAAATACAGTCCCGGAACAGCAAAATTTGATTTCGGATTTTTCGGCTTTTCTTCTATTGAAACTACCTTGTTGTTCTCATCAAACTCTACAACCCCGAAGTCCTTCGGATTCTTAACAGGATAACCAAAAATAGTTGCACCGTCATTTTCATAAACAGCCTTTGCAAGTAGCCTTGAAAAATCCTGACCAAAGAACACATTGTCGCCTAAAATCAAACACACACTGTCGTCGCCGATAAACTCCTCGCCTATAATAAACGCCTGCGCTAAGCCTTTAGGTTCAGGCTGTATTTTGTACTGTATAGAAACGCCTATTCTCGAACCGTCCCCTAAAAGCTCCTCATACTGAGAAATAGCCTCAGGAGTGGAAATTATAAGTATCTCCCTTATCTTTGCCAACAGTAACACCGACAACGGATAATAAATAAGCGGTTTATCATAAACAGGAAGCAGTTGCTTTGAAACTACCTTAGTCATAGGATAAAGCCTTGTTCCGCTTCCTCCTGCAAGAATTATTCCCTTCATTTTACATCCTCCTTGCTATATCGCATAAATAATAATTCCAATTAAAATAAGTGCCAAAGCTATTATTTTTTTTATATTTATTTTTTCGTGAAATATGACAACGCCAAATATCGTTACATAAATATATCCTGTTGTTTCAAGCATTGCACCTATACTTAAGGGTATACCCTTGTAAGCAATCATAGTAAGCATAGTGCAGATCAAAAACAAACCATACCCTAATATAACATATTTGTCCGTATACTCTGCAATAGTATTCTTATGAGTTCTTAAAGCGGCCTTTTTCAGCAAAACCTGAGAAACCGATGCCAAAAACACACTTACTATATACAATATTAAAAATCCTACTTGTATATTATTCAATTGCGTCCTCCTCATCTGATTTCACATAAAGCAAAACTCCCGCTATTATTATAACAGCACCGATTATATCTTTGATTCCTATTCTCTCATGGAAAAAAAGTATCCCGAAAACAATTCCCCAAATAACAGTAATTGCTTTGTTGGCATAAGCAGTAGTCAAGGGAAGATGCTTGATAACCTTCTGCCATCCGAAGGCGTAGATCATAAGCATAAAAAGCACTACTCCGTAAAAGACGAAAAAATATAAACTCATAAACGGTCTTGAGCCGGCGAGCTTGCTGAAAACTCCGCTTACTGAATAAATCAATATAATTATGTGAAGCAATAAATAGTATTTTGAATTACTTTTCATCTTTAATTTCGCCTTCTTTTTTTACTACTTCACGAACTACATATTGAGGAGCAACATTTGAACACATAAAGATACGTCCTACGTACTCGCCTATTATACCTAGCACCACAAGTATAACTCCGCCTAATAACAGCATTATTGCCATTGTAGAACTCCAACCTACAGGTGCTGAACCTTTCAGGAAATATGAAATAATAATATAAATCAAAAACAAAAAACCGCAGATTGAAGAAAATCCTCCGAAATAAGTTGCCATACGCAAAGGCTTTACCGAGAATGATGTAAATCCATTCAACCACAGATTTATAAGTTTTCTCAATGTATATCCCGAACTTCCCTCTTTACGCTGTCTGTGATTAACGTAAACATTGCAAATATTTCTGGTCGTTCGAAGAACCAATCCAATAACATAAGGATAACAATTCTCATAACGCAACATTTCATCAATTACAAAACGTCTTGCAGCAAAATAACTGGTTATCATAAGCTTCTTTGGTTTTCCAAGCAGAACTTCTGTCATCTTGCTGTTAATCTTGCTGCCAAAATTGCGAAAAACAGAGTGCTGCTTATGCTCATATGAAGCGTATACAACATCAAAGCCTTTTTCTATCTTTTCCAGCAGCTTGCCGACCTCATTAGCAGGAGTTTGTCCGTCATCGTCCAAGCAGACAATTATATCTCCGCTTGCGTAGCGAAAACCTGCCATAAGAGCCGCATGCTGTCCGAAATTTTTGGCTAGATTTATTCCAATTATACGCGGATTTTGTTTTGCCATACTCCTTATAACGTTAAATGTACCGTCGGGTGAACAGTCGTTGACCAAAACAATCTCATAATCGTATGTAGTCAAATTAAACATAGTACTTGTAATTTCCTCAACTACAGACGTTATAGTATTTTTCGATTTATAACATGGAATAACAAACGATATTTTTTCCATTATACACCCTCCGTACCACTTACATCACTAGTATCTTTAGACAGTATCGCCATAAAAATAACATTTCTATATTTCCCGTCTAAATACACCATATCTCGGAACACGCCTTCTTTTTCAAAACCTGCCTTTTCATAAGCCTTATATGCCCCGTCGTTTCCGTCAAGAACGCGCAGACTTATCCGATGCAGATTCAAAGTATCCAATCCGTATTGCGTAAACAGCTTTGTTGTTTCAGTGCCTAACCCTTTTCCTCTTGCAGAATTTTCACCGATAAAAATTCCGAATTCTGCACTTTTATTCTGCATATCTATATCCCGATAATAAACCGAGCCTATCGGAGAATTGTCTTTAGCAGATAAAATAATGTATTGTACAACCTCTCCGTCCTTTACCTTAGTTTCCATCCAATGCTTATGCATTTCATTAGTAAACTTTTCTCTAAAGATAAAGTTTTTTTGAACCGAGGGATTGTTGCGCCATTTTACAATATAATCAGTATCTTCCATAGTAATAGGACGAAGAACAACTTTTTCTCCATATAATATTTTATCTATATTTTTCCTAATCATTATGCTTACCCTTCTAATTTATTATAAAATGATAATACACTTTCAATTACCTGTTTCTGATCGTCTTCTGACAACCTATAATACATAGGCAGTCTTACCAAGCGTTCACTTTCCTTTGTAGTAAATTCATCTTCTCCTGCAAAACGCCCGAATTTTTTACCAGCCGGAGCCGAGTGAAGAGGTACATAATGAAACACTGCCGCTACTCCCTTTTCCTTTAGGAATTTGATCAGTTTTGTTCGCTCATCGATATCTTTGCATTTGAGATAATACATATGTGCATTGTGCTCACACTCATCAGGAATCACAGGCAACTCAACTAATCCTGCTTTCTCAAGGGGAAGAAACGCCTTGTTATATCTGTTCCAGGAAGCTAATCTGTCTTGATTAATTTCATCTGCATGAAGCAATTGTGACCACAAATATGCGGCATTCATATCACTCGGCAAATAGCTGTCTCCGAAGTCTACCCAAGTATATTTATCAACCTGACCGAGTAAAAATTCAGCCCGATTTGTTCCCTTTTCACGAAGTATTTCAGCACGCATATTATATTTCGGGTTATTTATTAATATTGCTCCGCCTTCACCCATGGAATAATTTTTTGTCTCATGAAATGAATAACAGCCAAAATCACCGATTGTGCCAAGTGCCTTACCCTTATAAGAACTCATTACTCCCTGAGCAGCGTCCTCAATAACCTTTAAACCATATCTGCCTGCAATATCCATAATTGTGTCCATCTCACACGCTACTCCTGCATAATGCACCACAACAATAGCTTTTGTTTTATCAGTAATAGCTGCTTCTATCTTAGTTTCATCAATATTCATAGTATCCGGTCTTATATCTGTAAACACTAGCTTAGCGCCGCCCAATATAGCCGACGTTGCCGTACTGGAAAATGTATAACTTGGCAATATAACCTCGTCCCCGGATTGAAATTCACAAAGCAGCATAGCCATATCCAAAGCGGTTGTTCCGCTGGTTGTAAGCAATACCTTTTGAGCTTTGAAGCGTTCTTCCATCCATTTGCTGCACTTCTTTGTAAACAGTCCGTCACCGCAAATTTTATGAGCATCTATAGCCTGCTTTATAAAATCAATACCTTCCTCAACATAAGGCGGCTGATTAAAACTAATCATTGAAAAACCTCCTGAATTAAAAAATATCTAAGCTGAATTAAATCTCAGATTATGAAAGATTATTTTTCAAAACTGTCTTTACGTCTTTTTAGACCCTGATACACTAAAATCATCGCAAAAATAACAATTCCAGCACCGCTCGCGATAAGCTCTGCTTTAAAGCCTACCGGTCTGTATTTAAGCTCTACAGTGTGCTCACCTTTCTCAATATCGACTCCGGTAAAAGCAATATCTGCAACATAGGTTTTTTGCTCCTCACCGTCAATGTATACCTTCCAACCGTCATTATATGGTATACTCAAATACAATGAACCGTCATTTTCTGCATTGACTGTTCCCTTGATATAGTTGTCATTCAGAGTTTTAACCTTCAATCTGTTGTCTACAAGTTTTTTTGCCTGAATATCAAAATTATCCTGAGAAACGGCAACTACTTCAATTGAGTCATAAGTGTAATCGCCTATATTCCGAAAATATATACTTATTTTTCCTTCCGTTGACTTATAATAACCAAGATTTGCTGCATAATCCTTAACATCTGTGAATGCCTGACTCTCTCCTGATGCATTAATCAATCTTTTGGTGATCCCAGGTTGATTTATAAAAATAACAAAATTGTCATAAGGATAATATGAAATATTTTCAGCATCAAATTTACAAGAGTTGATTTTTGAATCAATATTTTCTTTTAAATTGTACTCTTTATACTGCTGATAAGATAAAGGTTTTTTCTTTAAATTTTTGAAAACAACATAAATCTCGCTGTTTTTAATTTCACCTGTATTTAATGTTAAACATGAGCTTTCAGAAAGAACTTCAATTTTACCTTTACTTAGTCTTAACCCGCTTTCAGATTCAACCTCATAATCCACATTTTTAGAATCCAAAACTATATCGTTCTGGTTTATATCAGTTACATCTGCTTTACTTTCGTCAGAAACTACACATGCTTGCATCATAATCTGTTCGCGATCAAGATAACCGTATTCCATAAAATCACTTTCACTGATTTTATTTTCAAATACATAACCAAGCGACGCCTTATACTTATTTTTTAATATCTTGACACCATCAACTGTTTTATATTTTTTATATCCGTAGCCTGCATATTGTGAAATACCCAAGTTTTTATCCTTATTATCGCCTATGAAATACTTAACTCCCTGAAGAAAATTAATACGGCTTCTATTGTCATTTGAAGTAGTGCAAACCCTTCTGTAATAACCTGCACTGTTACACAAATCCTTATTATATTCAAAAATTCTGTTATCTATTGTTGAAATATAACTGTATATAGAACGTGTTCCAAAATATATACTTTCATTAGAAGGCGTATGAGTAAATATATAATATCCGGTCGGTGTGGAATTTTCAACCTGATCTATTCTGTAGAAATCATCGTCCTGAATTTCAGTACCCACTCTCTGAGCTGAACTTGAATACTGTTCATACGGCTGTCCCACATCCATATATTTTGACAGCACATCAGATAAATTAGGAGAATATTGAATAAAATACATAAAACCTAAATTAACTGCCAGAAGCATAATTACAACCGCATTTTTAGACATTATACGGCTTTTCTCAATGCTGCAGGCAACTCCGCCAATAATAATCAGGAATGACAAATTAATCAGTGCAATATGCAAATTTACGCCAGGAAGCACATTGAATATCATCTTAGCAGCAACAATTGCTGCTGAAATAACAATCACCATAACAATAAAGATTTTTTTATATGATTTTCTATATTCCGCATTCTTAAACTTGTCCAAATCAAAAGCGCTGACGCTTGCCCATACAAAGAAAAACGCAAGCATATAGCACCATCTTCCTACAGAATAGCTTAAAGCATTAAATATGCTTCCAAAAATCGGAAATGCAGCCATAATAACACAAATCAAAGCCATGAGCGAAGGAAGTCGATTTACTTTATTTTTAAAATCAATTATCGCCGCCGGAACCATAGCAAGACATATCATAGGCAGAGTAATAAACGAATAATTTCCGTTAATGTCATCATTAGAAACAAAGCTCGGAATATACCTGAGTAATTCTCTTAAACTGAGAAACACATCAATTTCCACACCTGATGATTTGTTAGCATTAATAAGAGTATAAAATACCGGAATAAACACCGGTGCTGCAATAGCAGCCGCAATAACTGCATACAAAACAAATTTCAGCAGCCTTTTAAAGAAATCGGCTATACTCTTATTTTCATTTTCGAAGAAATACTTAACAATAATATAAGTAATAGCCAAAAGAGCTGACATATATGAAAAGTAAAAGCTAGTTATAAGAGACAAAAATACAGCTAAAACAAAAACAAACGGTTTTTTATCTCTGTCAATTTTATCTACACCTAAAATAATTATAGGAAAAAGCACAAGCGGGTTCAGGAAAAAAGCATGTATAATACTACCTACAGCCCACGAAGAAAGCGCATAAGCTATTCCACCGATAATACATTGAACGTGATTTTTTTCTCTATAACGTAAAAACGCTATCATAGTTAATCCTGCAGCATAAAATCGAAGAATAATTGATACAGTATAACCTATATCAATATACTCAGGCTTAAACGCTGCTGCAATATATGCAAATGGGTCGCAAAATACGAAAGCAAAGTTTCCTAACGTATCAGCGCCGTAACACGTATCCCACGTCCATAAAGAAATTCCATTACCGGTAAAAATATCAGAAATAAATCTTTTCAGTTTTACTAAAAAACTATAATGCTGCAAAAAAGCGTCTACACTATATACAAAGGTTTTTCCGTAAAACATAAACCAAAAAAAAGCAAAAAAAGCTATAACAATAAAAAGAATCGTATACATAAAGTATGTGTTCTTCTTTAGCTTTTTTAAAATTTGCAAAAAAAATCTCTCCTTAAATCTAAGTATTCCATATCGGTACATATAAGTTGCATAAATTATACCATAATTCTTAATGCTTGTCAACGAAAGTAAAAGACTCTGCATTTTGGTTGTTATTTATTGATTATTATTCCAAAACGCAAAATAAAAATACAATATTTTTCAGATTTGTATTAATAAAACAGTCATATTTATAAATATTTTACTTATTACTTGTAATTTATAAAATCAAAATATCCGTGTTATTTGATATAAAATTCGATATATACTATAAACCAAAATCCTTATAGATTTTCTTAACTTTCCAAAATTAATACTACATATTTTAATACCCATTTTTATTGACTTATTAATTTTTTATGATATAATTTATAAATGCAGCATATATGTTGTATCATATTTTATTTTGGGGGTTAAGACATAAATTAGACAGTCAGCGGTAAATGAAATATAGATATTGAATTTTCACGTGTAATAATTTTGGAGGAGAGATTATGAGAAGAATTTTCAGTATATTATTATCAATAGCTATGACATTTTCAATAGTTACCGGACTTAATCTAACAGCGTCGGCAAATGACATATATAACATACAAGTTAAAGGTATATGCGATTATAATAAGGCAAATGAAGTTTTAAAAATTGTCAATAATGAAAGAAGTGCAAACGGTCTTGCTTCTTTAACTATGGATACAGAACTGCTTAACGCAGCAATGGACAGGGCTATGGAAACAGGAATTTATTATTCTCACACCCGTCCCGACGGAAGCACCTGCTTTACTATTTGCAATAAAATAAACGGCGAAAATATTGCAGTGAATTATCTGACATCAGAGTCTGTTATGAACGGCTGGATGAACTCATCGGGCCACAGAGCCAATATTCTTAATTCTAAATATAAATCGATCGGTATAGGCTGCTTCAAGGTTGATTCAGGTTATTACTGGGTTCAATCCTTTAGTAATAAAGCAGCGGAAAACATTCCAAATAAATCAGGAGCAGTTGAAAAAACAAATACCGTTTCTATCCAGAAGTCTTTAGTTAAATTGTACGCTTCTGTAAGTAAATCTAATATGAAAATAAATGAAAGCGGTTATTTAAAGTACGGTATAGTTAATCAGGGATGGTCTTCATCTTATTGTCCGGGCGTTGCCAGCGACTATACTTTTTCATCAAGCAATAATTCTGTGATAGGTATAGATTCTAACGGCAACTTTACCGCTAAAAGTGAGGGAACAGCAACAATAAGTATTGCTTTAAAAGCTGATTCAAGCCAGAGCTATAGTAAAGCAATAACTGTTAAAGGTACAAACTCATCTTCCGCTCAAACCAGTAAAACTACTACATACACTAATCAAAACAGAACAACAAAGTCACCTTCAACTCAAACTCGGACAACAAGGGCAACTACCACTCAAACTAAGACAACAACATCGTTCACAAATCAAACAAAAACAACAAAGCAATGCACAAGCAAATCTAAAACGTGTGCAAAGCGTGCTAATATAACAAAATTGTGTACGAACCTGGCTAGTATAAAAAAGATTACAGCAAATTGCAAACAAAAG
Organism: uncultured Clostridia bacterium; assembly: GCA_947628615.1. Classification (GTDB taxonomy): domain Bacteria; phylum Bacillota; class Clostridia; order Oscillospirales; family Ruminococcaceae; genus UMGS1601. The sequence continues at coordinate 57,104 of CANRAO010000007.1, read as the reverse complement.
AAATTAAATGTTGACTGGAAAAAGGTCAATAACGCTTGTGGCTACGAGGTTCAGATTGCAACAAATAAAAATTTTAAAAAGAAAAATATCATATGCGACAAATCAACGAAAAAGTCAAAGCTTTCTATCAGCCGAAAAAAGATAAAGAATTGTAAAACCTGTTTTGTAAGAGTTAGACCATATTTCAAATGCAAGGACGAAAATGGTACACCTCAAAAAGTATACAGTGAATGGTGCAATAAGGTAAAGAAAGTTAAGATAGGCTAATTTTATGCCCCGCCGAGATTGTTATTTCTCGACGGGGTTTATGTATTATCAGAAAAAACAGCAAAACGTTTTAATGCTCAATAATTATTATCATTCACACTATTTAACAAAAATCATATTATACTGTTAGAGGCGGAAAGCTTAATATTCAATTTCAAGCTGTGCAAAAGCATATCCGCTGACTGCTAATTCCGTCCGATATATTAAACGAGAAAGAATGGTAAACTCATGAATAACGAAACAGTATACTTATGGGATTTATCGGTTGGAGAAAAAGCAAAGGTACAGAATATCGAAACATCTGATTTTATAAAAAGAAGAATGCTTGATATGGGTCTTATAAAGGGTACATATATTGAGGTTCTTCAGAAAAGTCCTGCCGGAGATCCCGTTGCATATTTCATCAGAGGAGCGGTTATTGCTCTTCGGGACGAGGACACAAAAAAAATTCTGGTTGAAAAAGTATAGACGATAATATTTATAAAACTAAAAAAGTGCGTTATAATTCTAACGCACTTATTTTGTACATAAACGATCAAACGCCTAAAGGAGGAAATTCCATTGACGCAGAATAACATAAAAAGCTCTCTGAAAGACATCGAACATTCAAACATTGATAAAAAGACAATTGCTCTTGCAGGAAATCCGAATGTTGGAAAATCAACTATATTTAACGCACTCACCGGGCTTAATCAGCATACAGGCAACTGGACGGGAAAAACTGTTTCAAACGCAGTGGGAAAATACACATACAACAGCAAAACCTATGAACTGGTAGACCTTCCGGGAACATACTCGCTTTTTGCAGGCTCTGCCGAAGAGGAAGTCGCAAGAGATTATATAGAAAACGGAAATCCCGACGCAGTTATTATCGTATGCGACGCTACCTGTCTTGAAAGAAACTTGAATCTGGCTTTGCAAATTATAAACATTTCAAGCCGAGTAATTTTATGTGTAAATCTTATGGACGAGGCAGAGAAAAAAGGAATAACAATAGACTGCAACGAGCTTTCTCTTCAGCTTGGCTGTGAAGTCATAAGCGTAACGGCAAGAAGTGAGAAAGGTCTTGATACACTTAAAGAAAAAGTTGAAGAAGTATGCTCGCTTCCTCCTCAAAAGTTTTTGAAAAGACTTGATTTCAGCAACTGCTCAACTGACGAAGATTGCACTGTAAAATACGTTTCTGCCAGCGAGGAGATAGCCAAAAAGTGCGTTTCGTTCAACAAAGATCATTACGATAAGCGTGATAGGATACTAGACAAAATATTTACTTCACGTCTTACCGGCATACCTATTATGCTTTTGCTTCTGGGCGGAATATTCTGGCTCACTATAGTAGGTGCAAACTATCCGTCGGAGCTTTTATCAAGATTTTTTAACTTCCTGCAAAATTATATATCCTCGTTCTTTGAATACATAAACTCTCCGTTATGGCTGAGCGGAATTTTAGTTGACGGCGTATATAAAACTGTAACTTGGGTAGTTTCGGTAATGCTTCCTCCTATGGCTATTTTCTTTCCTCTTTTCACACTGCTTGAAGACTTCGGCTATCTGCCGAGAGTGGCGTTCAATCTTGATAAATTTTTCAGAAAATCAGGTGCAGACGGAAAAGCCGCACTTACAATGTGTATGGGCTTTGGCTGCAACGCCTGCGGCGTAATCGGGTGCAGAATAATTTCTTCTCCCAGAGAACGCATTATCGCTATGCTCACAAACTCCTTTGTTCCCTGCAACGGACGCTTTCCCACGCTGATTGCTATTATAACTATGTTCCTTATAGGCGGAGTTAGCTCGTCTTTAGGTAATTCACTTCTGTGTGCGCTTGTTCTGCTGCTTGTTATAGTTCTTGGAGTTGTTATAACTCTTTTGGCGTCACGTTTTTTATCAAGAACAGTTTTAAAGGGAGAGTCAACCTGCTTTGCGCTTGAGCTTCCCCCTTATCGCAGACCTCAGATAGGAAAGGTCATAATCCGCTCTATACTTGACAGGACTCTGTTTGTCTTAGGGCGTGCTGTAACAGTGGCCGTTCCGGCAGGAGCAATAATTTGGATTTTTGCCAATGTTCATATTGGCAATAGTGCTTTGATAAATGCCGTCTCAAGCTTTCTCGACCCCTTTGCATCACTAATAGGGCTGGATGGCATAATACTGCTTGCATTTATTTTGGGATTTCCTGCTAATGAAATAGTATTTCCGATAATACTTATGGCTTATCTTTCACAAGGCTCGCTTACTGAATACGAAAGCCTTTCACAGCTTCACAATCTATTGACTGCAAACGGCTGGACCGTTACAACCGCAATATGTACAATGCTGTTTTCGCTCTGCCACTTCCCTTGTTCTACTACAATGATCTCAATTTACAAAGAAACAAAAAGTATAAAATATACGGCAATTGCATTCCTGCTTCCCCTTTGTATCGGAATACTGATTTGCTTCATAACTAAAAATATACTTTCACTTGTACTATAAACTTATTATTCGTCATATAATTAATAGGTGATAGTATGAATAAAATAAAAAAGTTTGAAATTGCTTCCTTTTTGTTTGCTTCAATTGTGGGAACACTTATGCACTTTGTCTATGAATGGACAAACGAAAGCCCTATTACCGCACTTATAGCCCCTGTAAACGAAAGCGTTTTTGAACATCTTAAACTTACCTTTTTTCCTCTTTTGGCATTTACTGTTTTTGAATATTTTTTTATAGGAAAAATGTATAACGGTTTTTTCTGTATTAAAGCAAAAGCGATACTGCTGGGAATACTTAGCGTTATTGTTCTCTACTATACATATTCAGGCATCATCGGGCAAAATTATATGATCCCTGACGTTTTGATTTTCTATATTAGCATTTTAATATCTACGCTTTACTTTGTGAAAAATTATAAATCAAACGAGAACAAAAATCTTTTAGGAATTATTATATTTATTTTAGTGTGGATAATATTTATAGTGTTTACTTTTTCAACTCCCCATATTAATTTGTTTTTAGACCCAAGAGGATTTTACGGTATTAGAAATTAAAAAATCGGAGATTATTGTCTGTACCAATAAAGTACAAAGATAATCTCCGATTATTTTATTAATGTTTTACATAATAAAGCGGATTAAGTCTTTTCTTTATTTTAGCATTTGGGCTGTCCTGAATTCTGAATTCAAAATGAAGATGTGGACCCGTTGAATATCCTGTAGAACCGACAGTTCCAAGCACCTGACCTGATGAGACATATTGTCCTACCTTTACCTTAACGCTGGTCATATGACCGTATATTACACGCAGAGTAACCTTTTTGCCGTCTATTTTAAACGTACTTCTTACAACAACATAGTTGCCGAAGCCGCCTCCACAGCCGCATGACTTTGTTTTGCCGTAATTATGCTTACAGCCCTTATTTATAGAATCTACTTTTCCGCCTCTGGTTGCAATGATTTTTTTACCCTTAATACTTTTTCCATTAGATGCAATATCTGTTCCCGAATGATTTCCCGACGCATACATACTCGACTTGTTGTTAAAAGTCTGAGATATATAGTAAAAACCGGGAACAGGCCATCTGAACGACAAAGTCAAAACAGATTTTTTTGCAGAGATTTTCCCCTTGAGCGTTTTGCCGTTAAGCTGTTTATATGCGATTACTTTATACTTATATGTTTTAGATTTCTTTAGATTTTTATTTGTATATGTAAATTTGGTATTTCCCGTTATTTTTGCAATCTTTACATATTTTTTAGTCTTTTTATTGTACCTGTAAATTATGTATCCGCTTGCTCCGTTAATCTTTTTCCACCTTATCTGAACCGAGTGGTTTTTGCCTATCAGCTGAACGATTTTCGAGTCGGCAGGAACAGTCATCGTCTCTAAAACATTGACAGATAAATTTGAAATATAATCAGCACCGTCAACTGTAAGATAAGTCGCTATTTTAAAGCTATATGTATTTCCGGCTTTAAGTCCTTTTACAGTGCAGTATACAGTATTTGGATTATTGATAGTTTTCTTTAAAACATACTTCTTAACCGAAGAATCGTATACATATATTTTATAGCCGGTAATTCCGCTTGCTTTTGTCCAGTTCAACCTTAGCGATGTCTTTTTCTGTTTACTGTATGAAGTAAGACTGTTTGCTCTAGGAATTATCTTAAATTCAATAACTCTTATTCCAGTTACGCTTCCTATTCCCGTAATAGTAATCGTCGCTGTTCCTACGTTTATATTGTTTGAATAGCTTAGCGTATAGTCTTTTCCCAATACAAGTCTGTAATTCTCTATTTTAGCCAATATGTCAGGCGTAACAGCACTGCCGGTGTATGTTACATTTTCAACCGAAACATCTACATCAGAATTTATATCAGCCGCATAAATAATGAATTCAAGAGTTGCCTCTCCTGTAAAATTACCTATTCCCCTGACTGTCACCGTAGCTGTGCCGACATTGATATTATTAGCATAAGTTAAAGTGTAATCTTTACCGTTTATCAGCTTTGAATTATAATCCCAATTCATAAAAGCATCTATATCCGGAGTTAAAGGCGTACCCTTATAGGTCTGTGCACCAATTGAATCGGAAATTCTAACATCATTTATGTCTTTTGGTGTGATCGTAAAACTCGTCGTCAACTCTCCTGAATACTTTCCTATACCTTTATCTGCCATTCCTTTAATAGTAATGCTTACTGTTCCCACGTCAGTATTATTATTGTTGTAAATAATATCATAATCACTATACAGTTTAAGCAAGGTTTCTCCGTAATAAACCTCTATATCGGGTTCAATTTGGTAGCCTGTATAAGTATATGTATCAGAATCAAATATAATTTTTGTACTGTCGCTGTTTATCATATTTACCTTGATCTCGCAATAAACAGTCTCTGCGGTTCCGTCCGCCGTTGATATAGCAATCCTTGTACTTCCGGTATCTAATGCTGTAACCAAACCGTTTTCATCTACAGTACATATGCTTTCATTCTCACTTTTGAAACTCAGTGTGCCTCCGGAAATATCTGCATCTATCTTAACAGTTTGTCCGATAGCCAAATTATAAACGCTTTGAGAAACTTCAATATTATTTGACGCTGCATATGAAGTTATTGCCGTTGGGATAAGTATGCACATTAAAGCAAGTATAAAAGTCATTACCGCTGTTTTGACAATATTGATTTCAAATCTGTTGTTGGTTTTCATTTAATATTCCTCCCCAAAAATTTTCTTTTTCTACACACAACTAATTAAAAATATAAGCCGTCTTGAATAAAATAAATTTGACTTGCTATTGTTATTTCAAAGCTCCGTAAACTATCTGTCTAAGCTTTCTTGTTGTTTCATTACAGCCTGCTCCGCATCTCTGAATAAAATACAAGAATATCATATTATCTTTCGGCGAAATCGTAACATAATCGCCTGTCCAGCCGTCCCAGCCAAATTCGCCGAGACTTGCATTAGTAGCGGCTGCCGCTTTATCAGTGAGAATTCTCAGATAATTGCCGTAGCCGTAGCCTTTTGTTGCACCGTAATAAAGTGCAGGCATCTGATAATCGGTCATCTGATTTGTCGTCATATATTCGACCGTCTTTCTGCCCAGAATCCTATTACCTTTATACTCGCCCTTATTAAGCAGCATACTTGTAAACTTAATATAATCGTCAAGCGTTGAAACAAGCCCTGCTCCGCCCGATTCAAATGCCGGAGGCTTTTTATAGTCGGTCAAAAGCAAGTGAAGATCATTAAAGACCTCCAGCTTCTTTTTAACTTCATCATAATAATAAATCTGAGCCAGCCTGTCATACTTCTCACTCGGAATGTAAAAGCCTGTATCAATCATACCAAGCGGTTCAAAAATTTCCTTTTTTAAAAATTCAGAGAACTTCATACCGCTTACCTTTTCAATGACTGCTCCCATAACATCAGAGCAGGTACCGTATGTCCAGCTCTCGCCCGGTTGGAACATCAACGGCTTTTGTGCTAAAAGCTCAGCCACCTGCAGGGTAGTGAACTCCTCACCGTTTGCCATACGAATTTTTAATTCATCATATAGCTTCTGCATCTCAGCACACGACTCACACCAGTCTCCTCCGTAAACCATACCTGCTGTCATATTCAAAAGGTTATGAAGAGTAATATCGCTGTTCGCCGGAATATACTTACCGTCTTTTATGACATACATATTCTCATATCCGCTTATGTATTTCTTAACAGGGTTCTCAAGGTCAATCAAACCTCTCTCAAACAGAATCATTGCGGCAACAGCGGTTATAGGCTTAGTCAGTGAAAACAGCCTGAAAATAGTATCACTGCTCATTTTCTTGCCTTTTTCCATATCAGCATAACCGTATTCTTTTCTGAATACAACCTCTCCGCCTTTTAAAACGGCTGTGCTTGCTCCTGAAATCTGACCATCTGAAATCTCTTTGTTAATAACTTCCGACAAATAATCCAGCTTATTTATGTACAACAAAATCACCGCCCGTATTCTCAATTAGAATGTATTTAATATAATTATAGCACGGCAGCCTCCTCTTTTCAAGTAAAAAAGAACCTCTGCAAACTGCTTTGCAGAAGTCCTTAATAAGATTATTTTATTTTCACTTAATTTTCACTTGCTTTGTAGCCTGCGTCTTCAACTGCTTTAATAAGCGTTTGAGTATCAACGTCTTTTGAAAGATTGATATAAGCCAGACCCTTTTTCAGATTAACCTCTGCCTTAACGCCGTCAATTGCATTAAGAGCAGATTCAACTGCTCCTGAACAGTGAGAACAGCTCATACCCTCAACCTTTAATGTAACATTGCACTTTACCTTTCCGAACATATCTGTATCCTCCTTTGTATTATTCAGCTCTTTATCAGAGCTTTTAATTTTATTTTTAGGCTTGAAAAATCTAAGCCTTAATGCGTTAGTTACAACGCACACACTGCTTAAACTCATTGCCGCCGCCGCAAGCATAGGCGACAGCTTTATACCAAACGCACTGTAAAAAACTCCTGCCGCAATAGGAATTCCTACTGTGTTGTAGAAAAATGCCCAGAACAGATTTTCCTTTATGTTTTTTATAACTGCCTTGCTTAAGTCAATTGCCGTACATACGTCCAGAATATCATTTTTCATTAAAACAACATCAGCACTCTCAATAGCAATATCAACGCCTGCACCTATTGCAATTCCTACGTCTGCCCTTGCTAACGCAGGAGCGTCGTTGATTCCGTCGCCCACCATAGCAACCTTGTTTCCGCTCTTTTGAACAGACGCAACTACGTTCTCTTTTTCCTGCGGAAGAACATTTGCAATTACATTGTCAATGCCCAGATTTTTTCTGACCGCTTCGGCAGTGTTTTTGTTATCGCCAGTCAACATAGTGACCTTTATTCCGCTTCTTTTCAAAAGACCTACTGCTTCAAAACTGGTTGACTTTATCTTATCTGCAACAGCGATAATTCCTATAGCCTTGTTTCCATCAGCGACTATCAGAGGAGTTTTTCCTTCAAGCGATAATTTTTCTACATCGTTTTTTACGTCTTCGTCATTAATGTCATTAGCTTTGATGTAAGCGGAATTACCTATATAATATTCTTTTCCGTCTATTTCCCCGAAAACACCTTTACCGAATTCTGCTTTAAAGCCGTTTACGTTCAGGAATGAGATCCCTTGCCTCTCACACTCTCTAACCACAGCGTCTGCCAGCGGATGCTCGCTCAAATTTTCAATGCTTCCCGCTATCTGAATAAGCGTTTTCTCATCTGTGTCAACAGCAATTATATCAGTAACTCCGGGCTTTCCCTCAGTAAGCGTTCCCGTCTTGTCAAGAACAACATCGGTTACGTTGTGAAGTGTCTCAAGTGCCTCGCCCGATTTTATAAGAATTCCGTTCTGTGCTGATTTTCCCGTTCCTACCATAATGGCAACAGGAGTTGCAAGACCTAACGCACACGGACATGATACTACCAGAACCGAAATTGCTATGCTCATAGCAAACTCAAAGCTCGCTCCGCAGATAAGCCATACGATCAATGCAATAACCGCAATAATTATTACAATAGGGACAAAAATTCCCGATACCTTATCTGCAATCTTTGCAATCGGCGCTTTTGACGAAGACGCCTCCTCAACAAGCTTAATTATCTGAGAAAGAGTTGTGTTTTCGCCTACTCTTGTTGCTTTGTATTTTATATATCCGCTGCTAAGCATTGTAGCAGATATAACTCCTTCTCCAACCGTCTTTGATACAGGCACGCTCTCACCTGTAATTGCCGACTGGTCAAGACTTCCCTCGCCCTCTATTATTTCGCCGTCTACGGCAATTCTCTCTCCAGCCTTAACTATTACTATATCTCCCTCACGAATCTCCTCTACTAAAATCTCGGTTTCTTTTCCGTCCCTGATTACCGTTGCCGTTTCGGGAGCAAGGTTTAAAAGCCTGTCAATAGCCTCACTGGTTTTAGATTTCGACCTTGTCTCCAGATATTTTCCTACTGTTATTAAAGTGAGAATAGTAGCCGCAGATTCAAAATACAGATCCATATGGAATCTTTCCACAGTTTCCATATCGCCCGTGTTTAATCCGACAGCTATTCTGATAATTGCATATAAACCGTATAAAAAAGCCGACGCCGAACCTATTGCAATCAAACTGTCCATATTAGGAGCACCCTTAAAAAGGTTCTTAAATCCTACAGTATAGTATTTGTGATTTATAACCATTATCGGTATACAAAATACAAGCTGAATCAACGCAAAATTAAGAGCATTTTCGTGGCCTGTAAATATTGCAGGTATGGGAAGTCCCAACATATGCCCCATTGAAATATACATAAGCGGTATTAATAGACATACTGATGAAATAAGTCTTTTAAGCATAGACTTTTCAGCGTCGCTTTTGACGCTTTTTGATAAATTGCTCTTAGCTTCAAAAAGATTTGCACCGTAGCCTGCTGCTTTTACCGCCGCTATAATATCATCCGCACTCAGACTGTCGTCATATTCCGCCGTCATAGAATTTGTAAGAAGATTTACTGAAACACTCGTTATTCCTTTTAGCTTTGATACTGCCCTCTCAACTCTTGCAGAACATGCCGAACAAGTCATTCCTGAAACGGCAAATTTATTTTTCATAAACAGGTTCCTCCCTGAAATCATTTAAAAAATTAGTTTCTGCTAACTCATATTATATCACTATGATAAAGTGATGTCAAATTCAATACTCAGAAACAATATATTACATCGTATATACCTATTAATCATACAGATATAATTTAAAACAAATAACTTAATAATATTCTTGTTAATTTTACTGCAATAATTTTTTGTTCAAATTCAACTAAGTAATTAGTAACAAATTGTTTAATGTTACAAAAATTCATTTTATGAGGCTATTATAAATCTTTTTTTGTTAAAATTGAGCAAAAATTCATTGACAGAAAGGGCTTTTTATGATATATTTAACATATGGTGTGAGAAATCACAGCAAATAAATTTATAATAAGGAGGTTAATTTATGAAATTATCCAAAAGACTTCTAGCAGCATTGCTGGCATTGGCAGCTACTGTTTCAGTTACAGGATGTTCAGGTTCTTCAGGCAAAGACAACTCTTATGAAGACAAAGTCAAGGTTCCTTCAAACGATGCAATTGCCGAAATTCCGGAAGGTGCAGAAAACACACTTCAATATCTTGGTGTTAGTAACTTAAATCCAACTGACACAACGAAAGAAAAAAGTGTTGAAATGACTTTATTTAACGAAAAAGGAGGTAAAGTCGAATACATAGAAACTCAGACTTTTGAGCTAAGCAACAAGCTATCATCACTTATTTTGGCTGATACACCACCTGATATGGTTTCATATGGTCAGATAATGGTTTATCCTTGTAACATCGTAAAAGGTATTTTCCAGCCAGTTGATGAGATTGTTGATTTCAATTCAGACATTTGGTCTGATATGAAGGCAATCGCTGACCAATTTGCAATAGCTGGTAAGCATTATGTTGCACCTTCATCATTCGGTGATACAGTTCCGCTTATGTTCTACGATAAGAAGGTAATTCAAAACGAAGGACTTACAGATCCTTATGATTTATATCTAGATGGCGAATGGGATTGGAATACATGTGCTGAAATCATGTATGAATATGTATCAAATGCTAAAGGCGACGAAGAAAGATACGGTGTTAACGGTTGGTTCCCAGAGCCTATTTTCACAACAACAGGTACAACTATCATCAAGTATGATGAGAAAAAAGATGAGTTTGTAAACAACTCAAATGATCCTAACCTTGAAAGAGCTGCTAACTATTTATACGACTTAGAAAAAGACAATCTGATCAACCAGGATTGGATTGGCGGAGCTAAGTCAGCATTCGAGAGTAATACTTTATTCTATTCAATGGGTAGATGGGCTGCTGCAACAAACAATGGTCCTTCTGCAAGTGATGAGTGGATGTGCGTTCCTATTCCAAAGGATCCTAACAGTGACAAATACTATAGATCACTTGACATAACTGTTCCAACTAACACATTGTGGATTGCAGGTTCAACTAAGAAGGAAGCTATGAAGTGCTGGCTTGAATGTTGTAAGATTGCTAACACAAACGAAGAGTATAAAGAAGCTAACAGGAAAAAGTTCTTCGAGAATTCACCAAACTGGACAGATGAAATGTACCAAATGGCATGTGAAGAAGTATTTACTGATAAGTTCACTTTGATTGTTGACCCAGGTACAGGTATCTCAAGCGAACTTTCAGATGACTCTGCAGCTAATAATGATGAAAGAAAAGCTATCAATCAATATATGTACTTGGCAACAACTAAACATGATTATTCATCTGGTGCACAGTATACATGGACTCAGGTTCGTGAAAAATACAACCCTACAATTAATAGTGAGTTAAAGAAATTCAACAAGAGCTATAAACAGTTCTTGAAAGACAACAAGTAATAATTACTTTAATATTTTAAGCCGAGAGGGTTTTCTTCTCGGCTTTTTTGTGCAGAATCTATAAAATTATTTGACAATATATTAAAAATACAGTATAATATTTAATGATAATAATTATCCGAAATTTTTACAGCCATAATAATTATTATTCATAAAAGTATAAATCAAATATGCAGAAAACCATTTGATAAGGGAGGATAAATATGAAAACTTTTAAACGTATTTCTGCTGCACTGCTTGCAATCGGAGTATCTGTTACAATTGTCGGATGCGGTAAAAATTCTGATTCGTCTTATGAAGAATCAGTAGCAGTACCTACAGCCGATGAAATAGCAGCCATTCCGGACGACGCCGAAAAAACTCTTGACTGGTGTTCGTATTACGACCTTAACCCATCAGCAAACAGCGAAGAAAAATACACAAACGTTTCTCTATTTGAAGACAAGGGCGGAAAAATAAATTACATAAGCTGCGGAGCTTCAGCTAATAAATATAATAAACTTTCAGAGCTTATTCTGGCAAACACCCCGCCTGACATTTTTCCATATGAACAGAAAATGACCTTCCCTGTTGGAGTTATAAAGGAGAGATATCAGCCGGTAGACAGTGTTGTAGACTTTAATTCTCCTTTATGGTCTGATGTTAAGGATACCGCCGATCAATTTTCATTAAACGGAAAACACTATGTTGCTCCTATATCATTCGGTGCTCTTTCTATTATGACCTATGACGTTAATGTTATTGAAGAGGAAGGTTTAGATGACCCTTATGAACTTTATCAAGAGGGCAAATGGGACTGGAATACATTTTATGATATTATGAAGCAATACAAAGAAAACGCAGAAGGCGATGAGGAAAGATACGGTATAAACGGCTGGTATCATGCGTTTATTTTCCAGTCAACCGGTCAGACAATTATCAAACAGGATTCAAAAACAGGAAAATACATAAATAACATTAAAAACGCTGATCTTGAACGAGCTGCAGACTTTTTATACAAGCTCACAAAGGAAGGCTTAGATAACTCTTCTTGGATAGGTCAGGCTAAAGATTGTTTTGAAGCAAACACACTGTTCTATGCTATGGGACCATGGGCGTCTACAGGATCTCATTCACCAGAAAAGGGAGAAAGATGGGGCGTAGTACCGATTCCGAAAGACCCTAACACAGATGTACAGTATACGACCTTAGACATCGGCGCTTATATGTGGGTAAAAGGCTCGACTAAAAAAGACGCTATAAAGTGTTGGTATGAATGTTCAAAGCTGGCAGCAACCGCTGACGAGTATAAAGAAATATCCAAAAAGAAGTTCTTTGTAGATAACCCGAATTGGACAGAGGAAGCATACCAAGTAGCGTACGAAGATGTAATTTCAGATAAATTCACCAGATTGATCGACCCCGGATATGGAATTTCAACAATTCTATCAGATGACGACGCAGCTACAAATGAAACATTAGAAGCTGTTATACCTTATCTGTACTCATCAGTAAGAAAATTTGACGATTCGGGAACACAAATGACCTGGACACAGCTTCGTGAAAAATATACATCAACTATAGACAGCGAGCTTAAAGAATTCAATGCCGGTCTTGAAGACTTTTTGAAAAAAGATAAATAATGATAAAATTAAAGCCTCAAGGATTTCCTTGGGACTCTAGATGTAAATAAAGTATTTTTGGGGGCAGCCCTCTCTTGCAGGGCTTAACCTGAAAATGCATAGCATTTTCAGCTAAAAAATAGACTAACGTCTATTTGCCCATTAAAAAAAACAGTCCGCTGGACTGTTTTTTTAGCTAAAACTGCTTTGCAGTTTTAGGTTACACCCCTATGCGGAGCGCACTCCGTAAAAGGATTTCGCCGACTGCGGTCGGCGACAGGGCTCCGCCCTTGACCTGCAAGCCTTTTGAAAAAGGCTTGACCGAAAACTTTTGGTTTATTACACAACAGCTTTTTCTGCTAACTAAAGCCCCGAGGATATTCCTCAGGGCTTTAGTTATTTATTAATTATATTATTCATTTCTTCCGCAGCACTTTTTATACTTCTTGCCGCTTCCGCACGGACACGGATCGTTTCTTCCCGGTTTTTTCTTGACTGTTCTTGCACCCGAAAGCGAATTGTCAGCCTTGACCGGATTAGCCTTTAAAACCTGCTCTCTCTTAGGCTCGTCATTTGTCTTAACTTTGACAGTATACATCATACGAACCGTTTCCTCACAAATGGAAGCTATCATTTCGTCGAACATATCAAAGCCTTCGATACGATACTCAACAACAGGATTTTTATTTCCATAAGCACGCAGACCGATACCTCTCTTGAGCTCTTCCATATCGTCGATATGAGCCATCCACTTTGTATCAACAACCTTGAGAAGAACAACTCTTTCGACCTCTCTTAAAATTTCAGGAGTAAGCTCTTTCTCACGCTGTTCATATTTCTTTAGCGCTCTTTCGGTGAGCTCGTCAATTATCTCCTGCTTGGTAACTCTGTCAAGCTCAACAGGGTCGTATCTGAAATCATCGTCTGTTGTAAACAATCCCATCAAGAAATCACGAAGTCCGTCTAAATTCCAGTTATCGTGAACGTCCTCTTCAACCAGATATACATTTACCGTGTTTACAATGAAATCCTTAATCATCTTTATGATGTCGTCGTGAATATCGTCGCCCTCAAGGACCTGTGAACGCTGTTTGTAAATGATCTCTCTCTGAGAGTTCATAACGTCGTCGTAGTTTAGGACATTCTTTCTTATGCCGAAGTTTCTTCCCTCAACCTTTTTCTGAGATGATTCAATTACATTAGAAAGCATCTTGCTTTGAATCGGCATATCCTCGTCTACCTTTAAGGTGTTCATCATATGGGTAATTCTCTCACCGCCGAACAGCCTCATAAGGTCGTCTTCCAACGACAGGTAGAATATAGAAGCTCCCTCGTCACCCTGACGTCCTGCACGTCCTCTTAACTGATTGTCAATACGTCTTGATTCGTGACGTTCAGTACCGATAATCATAAGTCCGCCTGCTTCTTTAACAGCAATAGCTTTTTCCTTTACCTCTTTAGAATACTTATCATAAAAATCTCTGTATTCTTTTCTTGCTTTGATTATCTCTTCGTTATCAGTCTCGCCGTAGCCGACTGCCTCGTTTATTATTTCTTCATCATAGCCCAGCTTTTTAAGTTCCTTCTTAGCCAAGAACTCAGCATTACCGCCGAGCATAATATCAGTACCACGTCCAGCCATATTAGTGGCAATCGTTACAGCACCGTACTGTCCTGCCTGAGCAACTATCTCAGCTTCCTTTTCATGCTGTTTAGCGTTCAGAACATTGTGCTTTATACCCTTGTTTTTAAGCATTCTTGACAACAGCTCAGACTTCTCAATGGAAACCGTACCAACCAGACAAGGCTGTCCCTTTTCGTGACATTTGATTATCTGGTCTATAACAGCGTTATATTTAGCCTGCTCGGTCTTGTAAACAACATCAGAATAGTCAATTCTGATAACAGGCATATTAGTAGGAACTTCAATAACATCGAGCTTGTAGATTTCTCTGAACTCTGCTTCCTCGGTCAATGCAGTACCCGTCATACCCGAGAGCTTTTCGTAAAGACGGAAATAGTTCTGGAATGTGATAGTAGCAATAGTCTTAGACTCGTTTGCGACCTTAACTCCCTCTTTAGCCTCAATAGCCTGGTGAAGACCGTCGTTGAAACGACGTCCTATCATCAAACGTCCGGTAAACTCGTCAACGATAATAACCTCGCCGTCACGGACAACATAGTCAATATCTTTTTTCATAACGCCGTTTGCCTTGATAGCCTGATTTATATGGTGTAAAAGCGTCATATTTTCAGCGTCCATAAGGTTTATAACATTGAACGCCTGCTCTGCCTTTTTAACACCTTTTTTAGTTATAGTAGCAGTCTTAGCCTTTTCATCTACAATGTAATCTCCCTCTACAAGGTCGTTATCAGCCTTATCATCAAGCTCTGTAACGATCGTAGGCTTAAGAGTTTTAGCAAATCTGTCAGCCAAAGTATAAAGTTCAGTTGACTTATCACCTCTTCCCGAAATAATAAGAGGCGTTCTCGCTTCGTCTATCAATATAGAGTCGACCTCATCGACAATAGCAAAGGCATGTCCTCTTTGAACCTTATCCTTTTTGTAGATAACCATATTATCACGAAGGTAGTCAAAACCGAACTCATTATTTGTGCCATATGTAATGTCACAATTATAAGCTGCACGTCTTTCATCATTGTTAAGACCATTCAGGATAACTCCGATTGAAAGTCCTAAGAATTTGTAAACTCTGCCCATTTCCTCCGACTGGAATTTTGCCAGATAGTCGTTGACGGTTACAACATGAACGCCTTTACCGTTAAGCGCATTTACATAAGACGCCAAACAGGCAACAAGGGTTTTACCTTCACCAGTTTTCATTTCTGCAATTCTTCCCTGATGCAGAACTATTGCTCCAAGAACCTGTACAGGAAACGGCTTTTTGCCTAAAACTCTGTCTGCTGCTTCACGAGCGGTAGCCAATGCCTCCGGCAAAATATCATCAAGAGTCTGACCGTCAGCCAGTCTTTTCTTAAATTCTTCTGTTTTTGCTTTTAATTCAGCGTCAGAGAGCTTTTGATATTCCTCGTCCAGATCCAATACCTTCTGCATTATCGGCTTGATACGAGCAAGCTCTTTTTTACTGTAATTTCCAAAAATTTTATCTAATATACTCATTTTAATCACAATACCTTTGCTTGCAAAGGACTCCTTTCTACGGATTTAAGAGCCGGTTACTGATTCGCCGGAATTGCCGCATTTAAATTTGCGGCTAAGGCTCAAAAACGTGTGTGAAAATTCTTTTCACACTATATTCCACCTTTTTGAAATTTACATTAAAAATTGTAATCGAAAAATATTATACTACATATCTTAATTAAAGTCAAGATTTTATAAACGAACTTAACAATTTGTTCAGGCAAAAATTTCATTGACAATAAATTATACATATTATATAATTATATTAACATATAAGTATGGAAACGGAGGAAGATTTATGAACATTGACAAGGACAAGATCAATGAATTTGCAGAAAAAACGGGAGAAACGATAACTAAAGGAGTAAAGGCAGGTGCAAAGTATACAAAAGAAAAAGCACCGTTGGTAGGAAGGGCTTTTTTGAATTTCGGACATGAGCTGAAGGAAATATTTACATCAAAAAAACAAGCTGAAGTTGTAGATGTTATTGATTCAACTGAACAAACGGATAACACAGAAACCGGCTCACAAAGCGAAAATGATGAAAGTAATTCAAACACCACAAACGAATAAAATGTTAAAAACCCGCTTGAAGAATTTTTCAGGCGGGTTTTACTATATGTATATAACATTTTTGAACTTATGTCTTTTTATAATAATTACACAAATATGAAAGCATACATTCTCCGCACTTTTCTCCCCTTGCCTTACAGGTGTCTCTGCCGAATAAAACAAGCCTGTGGCAGAAGTCAGAACCCTTTTCCGGCGGAATGATCTTTTTGAGATCTTCCTCGACTTTAACAGGTTCTTTATTTTTTGTAAGCCCCAGCCGTCCGCAGATTCTTATACAATGCGTATCTGTGACGATCGCCGGCTTATGAAAAACGTCTCCCATAATAAGGTTAGCGGTTTTTCTGCCAATTCCCGAAAGAGTGGTTAGCTCCTCTATCGTTTGCGGAATCTCTCCATTAAAATCGTCCCTTATCTGTCTGCACATCTCAACTATTGACTTAGCCTTAGTTTTAAAAAGTCCGCACGGCTTAACTATTCTTTCAATATCGCTCAGCTCGGCATCTGCAAAATCATCTATGGTTCTGTATTTATCAAAAAGCTCCTTTGTGACAATATTAACTCTTGCATCTGTACATTGTGCAGAAAGCCTTCCTGCGATCATAAGCTCATGAGGTTTTCTATATACAAGCGAACAAATGGCATCAGGATAAATTTTCTCCAACTCGTCGCAAACCAATAATGCCTTTTCCTTCTTTGTCATTTTCATATCCTCCATTGGAATTTATCTATTACATTTTACAACATAAAAGACGGTTTTTCAATCCTTTTTGCAAATACATTCGCAAGATTATTAACAGCTTTATGATATTGATTTATATTTTTCAGTTTATATTTACTTTTTTTGATTAATATGTTATACTCTACTTATATTGGTATATTTTGAATAAAGTGAGGTTTAATAATGTTTAAGAAAAAAAACGACAACACCATAAAGCTGAAACAGAATATCTACAGCTCCGATGAAAATGCCGAGTCTGGAAACAATTCTACACTATACAGATTATACAATATGAAAGGAATACAATTTGCAGTAAGACATCTGTTTGTAGTACTTTCATTTATAATACCGTTTTTAATTATGCTTATTGTATTTATAAAAGCAGGTATGCACCCAGCCGGCGATAAGCAGATCCTTGTTATAGACTGCTGGCATCAGTACTTTCCTTTTATTTCTGAGATGCAGGACAAGCTGCAAAACGGAGGATCGCTGTTATATTCACTTCGCTCCGGCTGGGGTCAAAACTTTCTCGGCATAATGTCATATTACACAGCCAGTCCTCTTAACTTTCTTGCACTGCTCATTCCCGAGGCATATATACGTGATTTCCTCGCTCTGTTTGTATGTATAAAAATAGGCTGTGCAGGTCTGTTTATGGGAATGTTCCTCAAGCACGTTTTTAAAAGAAATGACTTCTCTATTGTTCTTTTTTCTATTCCGTACGCTTTGTGTGCGTATATGATGGGATATTATTGGAATATAATGTGGCTGGATACAGTTGCTCTTATGCCTTTGGTTGCACTTGGTGTTCACTATCTTATCAAGGACGGAAAGTTCAAGCTTTATACTATATCGCTTGCAGTTGCATTTTTCTCAAACTTCTACATTGGATTTTTCCTGTGCGTGTTTATTGCGCTTTATTTCATAGCGGAAGTTATATGTTCAAAATACGGTATAAAAACTATACTAAAAAGACTTTGGCAGGTTCTGCTTTTTTCTGTTACAGGTCTTGCATTGACAGCAATTTTGATACTTCCTGCATATCTGGCATTAAAAACTACCTACTCAAGCGGCAATTCAAGTTTTCCGTCACAAATTAACTTCTATAAAGATTTCAGAGACGTTCTGGCAAATCTTCTTGCCTTTAGAGTACCTTCACATATTGAAGGTCTTCCAAACCTCTACTGCTCTTTGTTGGCTGTTATAATGATTGGCGTACACGCTTTGTCAAAGAAAATCCCGATTCGTGAAAAAATTGTTGTTCTTGTTTTTCTTACATTTTTAATCGTCAGCTGCAACAACAATGTTCTGGACTATATCTGGCACGGTTTCCACTTTACAAACCAGATACCTTTTAGATTTTCATTTATATTTGCATTTGTTCTTATAATCGCAGCATACCGTGCTTTTACACAGCTCGAAAACATTTCATGGATTCATGTTGCAGGATCTGTAGTTGTTGCCGCCGGAATTATAGTAATAGGATATTTTTCAAAAGACATCGGTAAGAATGTGCTTATAAATAATATATCCTTAGCGCTTGCTTATCTTGCTCTTATCACTGTTTTGCTGGTAAAATTCAAATATATTAATACAAAAACAATATCCATTCTTATGATTATTCCTATGGTTATTGAAACGTATGCCTGCGCCAGCAAGGGAGTTAAAGCAGTAGGTTCTTCTGCATACAGCACATATTATGCAAGCAACGATGAAGTTCAGGAGCTGCTCTTGAAAACAAAGCCTGCTGATGACGACTTCTATCGTACTGAAATGTCTAAATGGTACACAATAAACGACCCTTGTCTTTACCGTTATTACGGTGTTTCGCAGTTTAGTTCGATGTCTGATGTATCAGTGTCAAACTTTATGGAAAACATAGGAATAGTTTCTCAGCCCGGCGGAAACAGATATTATTACGGCGCTACCAATCCGTTTACTAATGCACTTTTGAATCTGAAATATGTTATTTCCAAAACAGGCGCTAATTCAGACACTTACCTGAAAGAGATTGACAGAGAAGGCGCATCAGAGCTTTATGAAAACACGGCATATCTGCCATTCGGATTTATGGTAGACAGCAGTATGAAGGACTTTAACCTTAGCAATCCTAACAATCCGTTCTACTATTTAAACGCTTTATTCAAGAGTATGACAGGTATTGATAAGGATTTGTTTTCATACGTTCTTATGACTAACAGTTCCGGCGAAAACGCTACTGTTACAAATGAAGATAACGCAACAGGCGTATATAACTATGTTCCCGGCAATCTGAACGGAAAGATATTATATAGCGGCGAACTTGCGTTGAACAACTCAGATAAAAAAGTCGGCGATGTAAAAGCAAATTCATATTATCAATTGAAAATTGAAGATCTCAAAGCAGCTCTTAATTTAGGTGAAGACGACGAAATAACCAACGAGCTTGACGGCAAGAAACTTCACGTTACCTTTAGATACCAAAGCGACGCTGATCTTTGGGCTGATGATGCAGATTTTTACTTCTACGCCCCATCAGACACTGAGGATGTAAGTGTTGTAGATGAAACCTTTGCCGCAGACGAACCATATGAATTTACAGTTGATATAACCGACGCTATTAAGGAAAGCGGTCTAGCTATTGAAGGCTTTGGTGCAATCCTGACAGAGGTTTCAATTATCGATGAAGACCAGGAAAATGCGACTGCTGAACAGTCGTCTGATAACAACAAAACTGCTGTTTTAAAATTCAACTATACAGCAATGTCAGACTCAATGCTTTACTGTTTTTTTGACAGTGATGTCATAGAAGATATTGAAACTAAAGTCAGCTCCGATGATCAATCATACACATACACTGTTGAAAACGATCTGGAATATATTTTCCCAGTAGGTTATGCAAAGAAAGGCGAAATTGCAACAGTTATGGGTACGACTAAAGATCCTCTTGATTCAAGCGGACAACTCAACTGTTTAGTATATCAAATAAATGACGATGTTCTGCAAGCAGGACTGAACAAGCTGAAATCCAACGGAACATACGATATAACAAAACGCACCGACACCTACTTTAAGGGTGATATAGACGCAGCAGCCGACGGATATATGTATACAGCTATTCCTGCAAACGGCTGGTCGGCATACGTAGACGGCAAAAAAGCTGAAATGACTGACCTTTGCGGGGCAGTTTTGGGTGTTAAGCTTGAAAAAGGCAAGCATACTATTGAACTTAAATACACGCCTCCTGGCTTTTTAGTCGGTATTGTAATTTCTCTTTTAGGTCTTGCTGTTCTGATATTTATGAGTATATTTGTTAAAAAACTCAAACCAAAATGCTTTGAAGCATCTTTCATCTATGAAGAAGAGCGCAAAAAGAAAAAAGCTATAAAGACGCAATTAAATGAAGAAGCAAATGCTGAAGCTGATACAGACAAATCTGATGAAGAATCAGCTGAAAAGCCAATTGAAAATGATGAGTCTGATACTCATTCTCAAGAGACCAAAGTTAATTCAGAACCTGATAATAATATTCAAAATGAAACAGTTATTCTATCAGATGATAACAACATTGCTCAAGACGATAATTCTGATACTAACTTATCAGACGACATTTCTATCTATGATTCAGACGGAAACGAGATAGAACTTGAATCTCCCGAGCTTGAATATGACCCGGATGAAAATCAGCAATAAACAAAAAAGTAGGCACAAAAATGTGTCTACTTTTTATTTTTATATTCACAAATATAAAGTTTTATTAAAACATTCTTCCGTATCTTGCGTCAGGACCGAGTTCCTTTTCAATTTCAAGAAGCCTGTTATATTTTTCACAGCGTTCGCTTCTGCAGGGAGCACCCGTTTTTATCTGCCCTGCTGAAAGACCTACTGCTAAGTCTGCAATAAAACTGTCGGAGGTTTCTCCGCTGCGATGTGAAATAATTGTATTATATCCGTTGTCATATGCAAGTCTTATTGCCTTTATTGCGTCGCTTAATGTTCCTATCTGGTTGACTTTAATCAAAATCGCATTTGCAGCGTTGCTCGAAATTCCCTTCTGAAGCCTGTCAGGATTGGTCACAAAGAGATCGTCCCCGACAATCTGAACTTTGTCGCCTATCTCCTTTGTCAGCTTTTCAAAGCCGCTGAAATCACTTTCTCCCAATGGATCTTCAACAGAACGTATCGGATAGCTTTTGCAAAGCTCCTTGACATAATCTATCATACCGTTCGTGTCAAGCATTTTACCTCGCTTAGGAAGTTTATATCCGCCTTCGCACGCCCACTCCGATGCTGCTATGTCAAGAGCTAGCTTAAACTTGTTGTCGTCAAAGCCTGCTTTAAATATTGCCTCCAGAATTAAGTCCAGTGCCTCCTCATCGCTTTCAATATTAGGCGCAAATCCGCCCTCATCTCCAACTCCGGTTGAAAGACCCTTCTCTTTGAGAATTTTACCTAAGGTGTGATAAACCTCGCAGGACGCTCTCAAACCCTCGCTGTAATGCGAGAACCCCAGCGGCATTATCATAAATTCCTGAATATCAATGTTGTTGCTCGAATGTGCTCCGCCGTTTAGAATGTTGAGCATCGGAATAGGAAGTATTTTCTCATCATCAAGGCTCAGTGATTTGTAGAGCGGAGCTTTCTTCGCCTTTGCACAAGCACGTGCAAAAGCTAAAGAAACTGCCAGTATCGCATTTGCTCCCAATGCCTTTAAATTAGGAGTTCCGTCAATAGCCTTAAGAGTATCGTCAAGCTCCTGCTGGTCTAAATCACCTTTGGAAATAAGTGCAGGCTTTATAATGTCAGTGATGTTTGAAATTGCCTTTACCACGCCTTTTCCAAAATACCTTTCATCGTTTCCGTCACGAAGCTCGTATGCTTCAAAACTGCCCGTAGACGCTCCAGACGGAACGCTGGCTGCCGCATTTGTACCGTCCTCAAGTGTAACGATCGCCCTAACCGTTGGATTTCCCCGAGAATCAAGTATTTCTATTCCATCTATATCTTTTATTTTCATTGGTTTAATTCCCTTTCAAAAAATTCGGTCTGCACAAACATTATACGGTAAGAGTTCCTGTCTCAGATTTTTTAAGCAGTAAAATCTGCTCCTCTTTTCCCGTATCACAGTTGACATAAACCAGAACTTCCTGATTATCATTTGTCTTGCATTTTACTTCATAGCATAACCTTTCAACTTCTCCGTCAGAAGGAATTAATGCCTTTTGTACCTGTTCCACAGTCAATCTCGGTGAAACAATCTTTTTTGCCTGTTCTTCAGTTATTTTTGCGTTTGCAAGCTGTCTGGTCTTGTGATTTGTCAAAAATCCTCTGCCGTCAAAGCCTAGAATTTCACCGTTGTCCATCGCAACCTTTACCTTGATCAGATCAGTGTAGTAAATAATATTATTCTCCTTATATGCAAAGTTTACTGTGCAGACATTTCCTACTGTTTCATAATAAGTCGACTGCATATTGTAAATTCCAAGCTCGTCAAGATAACTCTTTGCATAGTTGACAGCTTCTTCATTTTCAATGTTTTTTTCTTTTACATCACGGTTTCTTATCATATAACTGCAATATCCGCCGTTTTTGGTTATCGAAACTGTTGTCTTAACTCCGTCAACATCACACTCAAATACATATGACGGCATTTTTCCGTCCTCACTATTTGTAAGTTTCAGTGAATTTTCCTGTACTACAGAAACTTCGCCTGCACGTCTTTTTGCCTTATTCTTAGTTACTTCATCCTTGTTTTTTAGCATCTCAGGCTGCTTTTCAAGAATGTGATCCGAAAACGGTCCGTCGTAAATCAAAGTTGGATACTCTCCTGAATTTTCTTCAACTTCTCCAAGATTTAATGCCGTTCTCACTGCGTCTCCGTTATCGCTTTTGATGTCGTCTTCTGAAATCTGACTTAGCTTTGATACTGTTTTGTATGAAAGCTCCTCTCCGTTTCCTCTGACGCTCTGTTCAATTTCCCACAGCTTGTTTTTAAGTTCCTCTGAATATCTGCAAAGCTGTTCTAATGTCTTGTATTCCTCGTCGGTGATCTTTTCGCCCTTTTCAAGCTTATCGCAAAGACTTAACGCATAGTTTCCTACCTGAGACAAAAATTTGTTTGCCCCCTCTAAGCTCTGCTCTGACGCCGCAAGCTGCGACAATGACGCTTTAGCTGCCGCAGATTCCAAAAGTAAGTCGTTTGAAATCGACGACATCATATTTGACGTTCCCGAATACAATCCCTTTTGAAGCGATGTGTTTATGTTGTCCGCAGAAGTTGACAAGTCCTCAATTGCCTTCAAATAATTATACTCAAGTGCCAGCTCTGCTTTTTTTGCTCTGATTCCGAATACCAATATAATCGCAAACAACAAAAGTAATAACGCTGTTGCAAATGTTACTATACGAGCAATTGCCCGTTTACTCATGTGTGAAGTCATAATAGTTTTCTCCCTTTTAAAGATATTTGAAACTATTATTTCCTCAGTATAAAAATTTATGCACGCTATTACATTACTGATTTTGCTAAATTTTATCCCATTCTTTATAGCTGTGTTTTTTATCTGTCAATCCGGCTATATAATCTAAACTGACATCATAATATTTTGCTAACTCAACTGCTCTGTCTAAAGATATTGGTCTTTTTCCATTTTCGTATTGTGAATAATATGATCTGCTTGTTTTTAATACAAGTGCAATATCTGCTTGAGTTTTATCGCTATCCTCTCTTAAGTCTCTTAATCTTTGGTAAAAATTCATAATAAATACACTCCTTTTTTATTCAATAAGTCGATTGTATCATAAATGAAACAATTGTACTTGACTTTGTTTTATTTATAGAACATAATGATAAATTTTTTAGTCTAGATGTAAACTAAAATCACCAAAAATCGTTTACTTATGATATAATATATTTAAAATAAGGAGGAATAGGACTTATGTGGAAGATACAAAAGGGATACAATTCAGTAAGCAAATCGTTTCGTTTGCCTGAAGAGCTTGTGAAAAAAATTGATATTATTGCACATAAAAATAATTTATCTCTAAATCAAATAGTAATACAATGTTTAAATTATGCTGTAAACAATTTGGATAACAAAACAGAAAGCAACGAAAAAAAGTAATATACTACTCAAATAAAAAACAAAGTTTTATGGTTATTTGAGGTGGTAGATTTCGCAGCGACCACACCGCCTGCCAAATAACCATATGCTTTTAAAATACCACTCTGATTTCTCAGAGTGGTATTTTTGTGATGATAATTTACGCATTTAATCTTAATCTGCTTTCGTTCTCAACTTCAAAGCTATCGTCAGAAACTAACAGTCTGAGCGATTTACATTCAATTCCCGAGAGGAATTCATCAGTAATAAGATTTTCGATATTACGTCTGATTATTCGTGAAATTTCTCTTGCACCGTACTCATTAGAGCGCCCGTCGCGGCTTAATTTTTTTGCAACATCGGCGTTATACGACAGCTTAATACCCAGTGCTTTACATCTGTCAGACAGCTTTTTAAGCTCTAAATTTGCAATTTCAAAAAGGTTTTCGTCTGTGAGCATATCAAAGGTAATTATTTCATCTATTCTGTTGATAAGCTCAGGAGAGAAAATCTTTTTAAGCTCAGTTTTTACTTCTTTATCATTAAAACTATTAGTTCTGACTGTTTGAGAAAATCCAAAAGAATTATCTCTAATGATTTTTCTAGCTCCTATATTAGACGTCATAATTATAATTGTATTTTTAAACGATACTCTGCGTCCTGCAGAATCGGTCAAAAAGCCGTCCTCTAAAATTTGCAGAAGAATATTCAGTACATCCGGATGCGCCTTTTCAATTTCATCAAACAGTATAAGAGAATACGGATTTCTTCTGACTCTTTCTGTAAGCATACTTCCGTTAGGGGTGTCAAAGCCGACATATCCGGGAGGCGAGCCGATAATTTTCGACACGCTGTGTTTTTCCATAAATTCAGACATATCAAGTCTTATCATATTATTTTCGCCGCCGAATATCTCATTTGCAAGCTCTTTGGCAAGTGCAGTTTTTCCAACTCCGCTTGAGCCCAAAAACACAAATGAACCGATAGGTCTTGACGCGTCTTTAAGACCGACTCTTCCACGTTTTATTGCAAAGGAGACGGCTTCAATAGCACGACTTTGTCCAATTATCTTTTTAGACAGATTTTCCTTTAAAGAACACAGCTTTAAACGCTCGCTCTTTTTTATTGTTTCAAGCGGCACAGAAACAATATTTGAAATCCGCTTATCTATATCGATTTTCAAAACTCTTTTTGTATTTCCTGCATCAAACGAATTGCTGTATGTTTTAGACAGCCTGTCAAGGTAGTCGTTTTTGCTTATTTTCCCGAGAACATAATCGTTAAACACTTCATACATTTCCCCTGTGCTTATGTCATCGCTTTCACTTCTTTCCAAATGAACATAAGCGCACGCTTCGTCTATAAGGTCGATAGCCTTATCGGGAAAATGTCTGTCTGTTAAATATCTGCCTGACAACTTCACTGCTTCAGAAATGGCTTCGTCTGTGATTTTTAGACCGTGAAAGGCTTCATATTTTGGTACTATTCCCTTTAATATTTTTATAGTTGTCTTTTCATCGGGCTCCTCCACCTTAACTGTCTGAAACCGCCTTTCAAACGCCGAATCCTTTTCTATATGCGTTCTGTACTCGTCGAATGTGGTTGCTCCTATTATGCTTATTTCTCCTCTGGCTAGAGCAGGCTTTAAAATATTAGCTGCGTCTATTGCGCCTTCAGCTGCACCTGCACCTATAATATTATGAATTTCGTCAATAAAGAGTATTATGCCGCTTGACCTCTTGGCTTCTTTTATACAATATTTCAATCGCTCTTCAAAGTCTCCTCTGTACTTTGCACCTGCCAGAAGCTCGGTAATGTCAAGAGTAAATATTCTTTTGCCCTGCAAAATCGAAGGAACTTCCTTTTTGTAAATCCTTTGCGCAAGAGCTTCAACTATAGCAGTTTTTCCTACTCCCGCCTCACCTACTAAACATGGGTTGTTTTTTTGCCTTCTTGACAAAATTGCTATGACCTGATTTATCTCATTTTCACGTTCCAAAACGGGGTCAAAGTTCTCTGCCGCTTCTTTACCTGTAAGCTCTCTGCCATACTTTGAAAGGTATTTCAGCTTCTCATTATTTTGCTTAAAGAACGCAATATCAGCTTTTCCTATTGTAGAGCAGTCATTGTAAAGCTTTGAAATAGGAATATCAAGCTCTTCTAAAATCTGCATAGCCTGAGAGCTTCCCTGCCTGAGCATAAGCATTAATAGATGCTCTGTTCCGCACTGCTTTGAGCCCAGACTTTTAGATAATGACAGCGCACCGTTTAAAATTTTTTCTGCGGTAGGCGTCATACATTCCTCATAATCCTCAAGCCTGCATGGAGTTCCTATGCCGACCATTTCTTCAAGTTTTTCTAAAACGTCATTTTTATTTACTCCGTTTCTTAACAAAACAACCGAGGCAGTACAGCCTCCGTTCTCAAGAAAAGATAACAAAATATGCTCGCTTCCCACATAAGTATGCCCCAGCTTTCCTGCAATATTTTTAGCGTCATCTAATATTTCTCTGCATTTTTTAGTAAGCTCATCAGAATTATAATTATTCATAAACCGTTCTCCCTCTTATATAGCCTGTTTCATAGCCGAAATCTGTTTGTATTTCATAATTTCTAATCAAATTATCAAAGTATATTCTGTTAAATAAGTTTTGGCAAATTCTTTAGAATTATTCTCTATATATTTTATGCGTCAACTATTTGTCTGTAACACTTTTTTAAAAATACCATACACTGTATTATAAAGCAAAATTATTCGTCAGAAAACACGAATAATCTCTTTCTGCTCTATGGCTGCCCGGCAGCCTTGCAGAAGACGCTTTATAAAATTCTATACATTGAAAAGGAGTGCGTACTAATGGGATGCTCAAACTGCTCATGGATTATCATTTTAATCCTTATCTTATTCTGCTGCGGTAACAACGCTTTCGGTAACAACGGCTGTGGCTGCGGCAACGACTGCGGATGCGGTTGCAACTAATAACAGTTGAAATGTGAAAAGACCTGAAGATATATCTTCAGGTCTTTTCCTATTTTAAGCATACCAATTTAAAAAATCATAATAAAAATATCAATTCAAGCAAATAATAACTGTGTTGTTGACAGGCAGTGTTAATTGTTGTATAATGTCTTTAAAGAGAAATAATATACATACTAGAAATATATAATTTTTAATCAGGATCAGGACGATAACAGAACGAAAGAAAGGCGGTAAATTTATGGGAAACAAAACAGAAGGCAAGGGTTTTTGGCTTATATTAAGCGCACTTGTTATCATTGCGGCTTCGTCAGTTTATTTTGTATACAAATTAATGAGCGATAAGGCTTATAATGAAAAATGGCAGGATTACGACGAGTGCGGAATAATGTGATCTTACCTTAAAAAATTTTCAGCGGAACAGTTTGTTCCGCTTTTTTATTTAATAGATGCCTTAAAAAGTCCTGATTATTCAGCACTTTTAATTCAAGCCTACAGCATTAATAAAAACACCGATAAGAACTGCTGCTGCGTACAAAATACCGCATATCATAAAATTCTGCTTCATATGCTTTTTATTTGTTCTGAAAAGAACCAACAGTCCCAAACCTGCACTTGTGCAAAGCCCTGCAATTGCAGAGCCGAAAGACAGTATCCCGTCCTCAAGATACAATTGAGTAATTATCACCGACGATGCACAGTTTGGAATAAATCCTACCAATGCCGAAACAAACGGCTGAAAGAAATTGTCGCTCATCATAACTCTTGCAATAGTATCCTCGCCGACAAACGAAATGGCTGCATTCAGCACCAGAGTAATTAAAAATACAAATAGCGATATATTAGCGGTATGTATCAGAGCAGAAAATAGAATTCCGTGCTCATCACAGCCGCAATTTTCACAAAGCTCGTGAAAATGATTTTCATTATCTGCCGGTTTGTTTCTCCTGCAAAACTTATATATTATATCAACTGATATTCCCACTAATACCGCCGCTGCTATTTTTATAACTATCAGTTTCCACAAAACGGAAATCCTTTCGGGATTTGCAATCAATATCGGAATTGCCTCGTCGTTAGTTGCAATAAATACCGCTATGATAGTTCCGAGTGAAATAACCTTGCCAGAATAAAGATTAGCGGCAGCGGCTGAAACTCCGCACTGCGGAACAGTACCTATTAAAGCTCCCCCTAAGGGGCCTAAAGGTCCCATTCTTTTAAATGCCCTTTCAATCTTATTTGAGGACGAATGTTCCATATATTCAATTAAGATATAAACGCCGAACAAAAAGGGTAACATAAGCAATGTATCTTTTAGCGCGTCCATTACAATTTTAATCAAAGTATTAATTATTTTAAACACCGTCCTTACTTTATAATGTGCTGACACACTTTGCTCCAGATATTTAAGCGTAACGCCTGTTTAATATAAATCTGATTATCTTCTTTTTCTAAAAACTATCAGCTTGCTTATTATATAGTTTGACACAAGTACGACAATCTGTGCAATAACCTTCATAATCATCTCATTAAAATCAAGCATTGAAACAAATACTACAAGTATAGCTGTTTCTATAAGAAATGTTGCGAATCTCCCTCCGAAAAAGGCAAACATTTGCTTAAAAAAGTCTTTCCAGTTGTCTGTAGGAGAGTTAAACACCCATATTCTGTTTGTAAAAAATGCAAACAGCACCGCACAGATCCACGATATTGCATTAGTCAATACAACCTTAACACTATAGATATACCCAAGAATTGAAACATCAAAATCTGTTCTAATCAACACCTCTGCAAGCCAGAATGTGAAAATACTTACAAAAGTCGTCAATCCGCCAAAGAACAAGTATAAAAGCACTGATTTATTTTTAATGTAAAATTTCTCAAACACAGAAAATGGTTTGATATGCATTATCCTGTCAAAAATATCAGGGGTACTTTCTATTTTTCCGTCTGTTTTATCATAGCTTTTTTCAACTTCTCTAGTTTTTTTCATTAAAATTCTCCCGAGCGGTATAATGACCGAATATTAATGATTAATTATACCTTAAAATACAAAATCAGTCAAGCCGAATAACCCAATAATTGCATTTTAATTAAAGGTGTGATATACTTATTAATAATATTTTATCATCGCAGAAAATATATAACTGAAAGGATAAAAAATGTATATTGTAATAATCGTTATACTGATTGCTTTATCGGCAGTTTTTTCATCAACTGAAACGGCTTTTGCATCAGTAAACAAAATACGAATAAAATCGTATGCAGACAATAAAACTAAAAAAGCAAAAAGAGCAAAAAAGGTTCTTTATATAATTGACAACTTCGACAAAGCTCTGACAGCAATATTAATAGGCAATAATATAGTAAACATATTATCGGCTTCACTGGCAACAGTTTTATTTACGAAGTATTTCGGTGCAGGAAGCGTTGGAATAGCAACGCTTGTTATGACTGTTGTTGTTCTCTTATTCGGAGAAATCATTCCAAAAAGTCTTGCAAGTGAAAATGCAGAAAAGATGTCATTATTTATGGCACCCATTCTTAGTGCGATTATGACCTTCTTAAAACCGATCATATTCTTGATTTCAAAGCTAAAGAATGGAGTTACACACCTTTTCGGAGCAAAAAAAGAAGAACCGTTTGTAACTGAAGAAGAACTTAAATACATCATTGATGAAATTGAGGACGAGGGCGTATTGGAAGAACAGGAATCAGACCTTGTACGTTCGGCTCTTGAATTTGACGAGATAACGATAAATGAAATTCTTATACCGAGAGTTAATGTCACTGCAATTGATATTGAAAGCACCTTAGACAGCATCAGAGACGAATTTTTAAATACACAGTACTCACGGTTTCCTATTTATAAAGATTCTCTTGACAATATTGTAGGTATTCTTCATCAAAGCGACTTTTTCAAGGTCTACTTTAAGAAAGACTCTGATAATACTGACGATATTAAATCCATATTAAAAAAACCCATATATATTCCCGAGTATCAGAAAATTTCGGTAACTTTAAATCTTATGCAAAAGCAAAAGGTTCATATGGCTGTCGTCATCGACGAATACGGAGGTACTAAAGGTATAGTTACTCTGGAGGATATTATTGAAGAGCTTGTAGGTGAAATATATGATGAAAGCGACGAAGAGGATACTTCATTTATCCAGCTTTCATCAAACAGCTATGAAGTTTCCGCTGATTTGTCGATAAACGATTTTCTTGACAGGCTTGAATTACCTGAGGATACGATCGACAGCGACTGTACTTCGGTCGGAGGCTGGTTTATGGACGTACTGAATAAAATTCCTGAGTATGGTGATACAATTCAAATAGGCAATTTCACTCTTAAAGCAATTGAAGTAAACGATCAGAGGCTTGAAAGAATATTTATCACTATAAAACCAAAAACTTCTAAAATTGAAAATACACATACTGAATAAAAAATCCACGTCTTATTATTGACGGTTAGTATGCAACGTCACCGGTGCACTTGTCTCTTTATAATAGGTGTTGCCTTGACAGTGTTTTTTCCATATGCTAAAATAATTACAAAACCACTTGGTAATAGAAAAGGAATGAAATATGATGACTTACAAAGAAGAATTTATAAAATTTATGGAAGACAGCGGAGTTTTAAAATTCGGAGAATTTACTCTGAAAAGCGGAAGAAAAGCTCCGTATTTTTTAAATTCCGGAAGCTACTGCACAGGAGAACAGCTAGTTAAGCTGGGTCATTATTACGCACAGTGTATAAAAGAGCACAATGTTGAGTTTGACACTCTGTTCGGGCCTGCATATAAAGGAATGCCGCTCGCCTGCTCGACAGCTATTGCACTATCAAACGATTTCGGAATAAACGCCAATTACTGCTTTGACAGAAAGGAAGTCAAAGATCACGGCGAGGGCGGAATGTTTGTCGGAAAAAACCTTGAGGACGGCGAAAAGGTTATTTACATAGAAGATGTTATGACCTCAGGCAAGGCTCTTCGTGAGACGCTTCCAAAATTAAAGGCTCAGGCTGATGTAAATGTTACGGCGATGTTCATTTCTGTTGACAGAATGGAAAAAGGCACAGGTGAAAAATCCGCAGTGCAGCAAACCGCAGACGATTTTGGAATTCCCGTATATTCTATTGTAAACATATATGATATTATCGACTGCATAAAAAAAGGTATAATCGGCGGCAGAGAATATCTCAACGATATAGCAGCTTATATTGAACAATACGGAGCCAAATAAACTAATTGGTTTTAATAAAACAGATAAACACAAAAAGAGCAAAGCATATAGCCTTGCTCTTTATTTATTATGATCCAAAAGCCTAAATTTTTGAATATCCAAAGCTGTTTATAATTGCATCAACCTTCTGACCTGCTTTGCAAAGAGGACAATCACCTGCCGGATATGTGTCGTAGTGAGGTATGTCGTCTGCTGAAAAAATACAGTTTATCTCAAATCCGTGACTTTCCTTTCTTGCCGAGAAAATTGACGAAATAGCGGTTAAATTTCCGTTATAATACTGGAGACATTCTACCATTCTGTTAATTGTTTTTCCCGTTGAAACTGATGAAATCATAAGCATTATATTTTTACCCCAAACGGCTTTCTGGGTGTTATCTCTGAATACCATTTGATTGTTTGAATTAAGCTCGGGGGTAAGCACATTTATATCAGAGCCTATGTTCATTCCTCCGCCTGATAATTCGCTTGCCAGAAACGCACCGATCATCTCAGTACCCTCTAAGCATATTATCGTGTCTATATGAACAGACATCAGCTTTGTTGAAAGCTCTTTTGCAGTTTCCTTAGCCATCTTATGCTGAGTTTTCAGTCTCGTCATATCCATATAGTTATTTACATGAGAGTGGTTTGTTGCAAAATGCCCGGGAATATACCCGATTTTTATATGTTTGTTGTGACGAGCTGATATTTCTTTCATTCTGCTTTCCATATTAAAGCCTCCGTATAGTTTAATTTAACTAAATTATATCACAATCAAAGCGAAAATTCAAGCACTTTTTACAAAACAATTGCAATTCAATAATACGATGTTTAGTCATTATTACATTTTAGGCTGAATATTTGTGAACATTTCTTTAGATTTATCGTATTGCCAAGTGGTCATAATAGTTGTTTTCTTCATAAAAGGATTTAATTGACGAATAATACTGTGACAAATAATACCTGTTTTACTTTCCTCTCTGCCGTCTGGATGCACTATATAATACTTTTCAGAAATCAGTTTTTTGCCTTTATAAGTTTCCACGTGGCGAATAGGCAACGTGAACAACTCTATAATAAACTTTTTTGCCCGTATAATATAATTATCCTCTATATCTGAACTGTTAGAAGAATAATCTTCAAAATGGCAGTGGTCTGTGAAATAAAATACAATAATTTCATTATCAAACACCTCAAAACCGACACGGTGCTTTTGCTCTGCCGTCACCAAATCGGAATAATACTTACTACCTTTCCAATTTATTTTA
The DNA here is from genome assembly GCA_947628615.1 of uncultured Clostridia bacterium. Lineage (GTDB taxonomy): Bacteria > Bacillota > Clostridia > Oscillospirales > Ruminococcaceae > UMGS1601. The sequence goes on along the minus strand of CANRAO010000007.1, from coordinate 24,303 downwards.
TTAGTGGAGATGGTTATACTGTCAGGAACAATATATGGAGTTATTGTTTCAATCAATTCTTTTGTTATTTCATAATTCATCTTAACACCAATCTTTATGAAAAATAATTTAATTGTTGCTTCTGCAACATTACTTTAAATACAAAACCAATAATTTTCATTTTCAGAACTTATTGTGTTCTTTAGCCATAACTACATCTTACAGCTAAGTAAATTCAGCAATTATTCTCCTTAATAAAAATTTAATTATCTGTCTTAACAACAAATAGTATACCATACTATTAAAAAATTGCAACAAATTTTCCTTATTAATACAGTGATTTTGAGGGACTAATTAATTCAAAAGCCCTACATACAACAAAACCCCGCAAAACCAATTGATAGCTTTGCGAGGTCTCAATTTATGGAAAGAGGTAGCAAAAAAGATTTACCACAAACGCGAGAACAAAAAGTTCACGTTCCACAAAATGTGAAACGCGAACAGGCTCCGGCGCCTCGCCGGTGGCGGAGACGGCGAGATTCGAACTCGCGGGGGATTTCTCCCTAACTGATTTCGAGTCAGCCCCGTTATGACCACTTCGATACGTCTCCGGGTCAATACTTTTTGCACAACGCAAAAAGTATTATATCATATTACACTTTCCAAATCAACTACTATGCCTGACTATAATAAATTCATCAAGCACAGAATCTGGCACCCCCTACCAGAATCGAACTGATAACTAATCCTTAGGAGGGACTTGTTATATCCATTTAACTAAGGGGGCGTAGTACATTGACTAAAATATTATATCATAAAATTTTCTTATAAACAATAGGAAGAAAGAAAAATTTTTATCTTTTGCAAAATTTTTATTTTAAATTTTCTTTATCCGTATAATTTTACCAAACCTGCACATAGTAATTTTGGAGGTGAAGTAAAATGACTTCAAAAGATTTACTTTATGTTGAAGACGCACTGGGACACGAAAAATATTTCAAAAGTCAATGTAAGGAAGTTATTTCAAAGCTTGAAGACGCTGAGCTGATAAATTGCGTAAATAATTTGTCAAGCAAGCACGATCAGATTTTCAAGAGTTTTTATGGACTGCTCTAAGTTAACGAACAGTTTATAACACTTGATTTTCAAACTATGAAAGGAGAAAAAATAATGAACGACAAAGATTTAATGGAAGGACTCTTGCTGACCGAAAAGGGAGTTTGTGACCTTTATATGCACGGTTCAATTGAGTCTACCCCGGGAAATGTACGCCAGACTTTTTCAAAAGCTCTTAACGAGTCGCTTTGTATTCAGGATACTATTTATGAGCAGATGTCTAAAAAAGGCTGGTATTCAGCTAAACAGGTAGAACAACAGCAGATCGATCAGGTTAAGCAGAAGTTCTCTGCCCAAGGATAGAAAACAAGGTGCGGAAGTATATTAATTCTCCGCACCTTTTTAATTGTCTGATTTTAACACACATAAATATAACTTAATAAACCGCAAGCATTTTTCATAAAGTTCAATCATAATTATAGTATGTAGACTTATAAAAAGATACTGCTTATAGAAGTTATTCTAATCGTCAAATTGCTCATGCTTCTTGCTTCTATAAGTACAGGAAAGGACAGGATATGAAAAATGAATGCATATAAAAAAATTGTAGTGAAATCAATTTGTGTGATTCTTGCAGTAGTTATAACACCTCTGTTTGTTCTTATTGGAATGAATTATGGAGATGAGATACTCGACGTCACCGGCTCAATGGCGGCTTCATCGGCAAAAATGTCATTCGGAGACAACACCGACTACATAACAGAATTGTCAAAAAAGCTCGGAGCAACTTTGATTAATGAACCCTCAAACGAGTTTTACCGAGTAAATGTCGGTGGAAAGTCAACATGGGCTATTGATATGGCTCCTAATGAAACGGAGGCTGGCGATACTCCAGCTAAAAGCAAAAAAACCTATAAAAGCATTGTAGAAAACAGCGACAGTATTACCGAGCAAAATCCGCTTCCATACCCAAGCGAGTTGGAAAGCCATGACGGGGATATTGAAGATGTTCATTACGGAACATATTCCGATACAAACTTTGTAACGCTCAACAGCGGTGCACAGGTAAGAAACTGCACAGAATTAAGCAATAAAAAAGTACTTAAACAGAGCGAAGAAACTCCTGATTTTAATATTGAATTAAACAGTGATGACCCACAAGTTTTAATATATCATACCCACACAACCGAAAGCTTTGAACCGTATACAAGAGATTATTATGATAAATCTTTTTCCTGCAAAACCACTGACGCTAAAAAGAATATGATTCGTATTGGCAACGCAATATGCAAACAGCTTGAGAAAAACGGCATTAAAACCGTTCATTCAACAACAATACACGATTATCCCGACTATAATTCAGCCTATGATTTAAGCTACAACACAGTTTCTAAAATTCTGAAAAAATATCCTTCGATAAAAGTTGTTTTAGATATTCACCGTGACGCTATTGAAAAAGAAAACGGATTAAGACTTTCACCTATAACAGAGGTCAACGGCAAACGTGCAGCACAGCTTATGATAATATCCTGTGCCGATTATGCAGACGGCTCTATGGGTATGCCGAATTATTTGGATAATCTCACATTTGCCTGCTCTTTGCAGTCTCAAATTGAAACTGATTACCCGGGTCTTGACCGACCTATCCTGTTCGACTACCGAAATTACAATCAATCTCTCTCAACAGGCGCATTGCTTATAGAGGTAGGAAGTCACGGAAATTCTCTTGACGAAGCGATATATACAGGAAAACTCCTGGGAAAATCACTTTCAAAAGAATTGATAAATATAGCAGAGTAGCAAAAACGCCCGAACTCAAACGAGTTCAGGCGTTTATTTTATCAAAACAGCATTTTATCAGTAATAATATCTCCCGATGAATCCGCATAAAGCTCCATAATTTTAGAAAGCGACATATTCTTTCTCTCTTCACCCTCTATATAAGCAAGTATATTTCCCTGACTGAGTACTAAAGTCTTGTTTCCGTATTCAAGAGCGTTTGAAACATTATGGGTTATCATTAGTGTTGTTATACTATTTTCACTTACGATTTTTTCTGTTATAGACATAACCTTATCTGCAGTAACCGGATCAAGTGCTGCCGTATGCTCATCTAACAGTAAAAGCTGCGGAGTTACAATAGTAGCCATAAGCAAAGTCAGTGCTTGACGCTGACCGCCTGACAAAAGTCCCACTGGGGTTTTCATTCTATCCTCAAGACCTATGTCAAGCTCGGCTAATTTTTCCCTGAACAGCTTCAGATCTTTTTTTGAAATCCCAATAGAAAGACTTCTTTTCTTGCCTCTGGAATACGCAAGCCCCAAATTCTCTTCAATTGTCATATTAGGTGCTGTTCCCTTTAAAGGATCCTGAAACAACCGTCCGATATATCTTGCACGTTTATGTTCTTTTGCATAAGTAACATTCCTATCACCAACAAAAATCTGTCCGCTGTCTATATTACAGCTTCCACAAACAGCGTTCATAAGTGTTGACTTTCCCGAGCCGTTTGAACCGATAACCGTTACAAAATCACCGTTTTCAAGCTCCAAGTTTATGTTCTTCAGTGCTTTTCTTTCGTTTACTGTATTAGCATTAAAAGTAACGCTTAAATTTTGTAGCTTCAGCATTTTGCAGCACCGCCTTTGTCTTTTAATATGTATCTCTTATAAAAATCGACGGCATATCCTTTTACTGCCGGAATAGCAATTGCTATTGCCACAATTACCGCTGAAAACAGCTTTGTATAATTGCTGTCCATACCAAGACCCATTGCAAAAGCAAGAACATAACGATAAGCTGTTGCACCTATAATTGACGCAAGAATTCCGAATAATATACTATGCTTTCTGAAAAATATCTCTCCGATTATTATTGACGCCAGACCGACAACCAGCATACCCGTTCCGCTGTTTGTATCTCCGGCACTTGAATATTGAGCATACATAGCACCCGAAAGCGAAACCAGACCATTCGCCAAAGCAAATCCAAGCACCTTCATAGTATCAGAGTTTATTGAAGATGCTCTTACCATAAACTCATTATCTCCCGTTGCCCTGAGCGACATTCCAAGCTGAGTTTTCAAAAACAAGAACAATAACAGAGATACTGCCGCCAATGCAACTCCCGCAACAATGACCTTATTATTTTCACCTAACATTTCTTCAAAGTATGTAAACAAGGTATCTTTTTTCCACAAAGAAATATTAGGGCGTGACATGATTTTCAGGTTAATTGAATATAACGCCGTCATTGTTATTATTCCAGCCAGAATCGGCTGAACCTTCAGCCTTGTCACCAAAAGCCCCGTTACACTGCCGGCTATCGCTCCGGCTATGACCGCTAGAATTATTCCCCTTATCGGATGACCGTTATAAGCATTCATAACCGATACAGCAACACCTAATGTGAATGTTCCGTCAACCGATAGATCAGGTATATCAAGAATTCTGAACGATATAAAAATGCCGAGTGCCAGAAAAGAGAAAATCAAACCCTTTTCCAATGTTCCCAAAACAACCGACTCGGTCATCTGCGTATTAACTATAACCAATAGCAAAATAACTAGAATCAGCTTCGGCAATAGCGCTATTATGCTTTTTTTGTTTATCCTGTTTATAACCGACATAAATACCATTCCTTATAAAGTATATCAGCCAAATAAATTTCAGCCGCTATACAGAATTATTAAACAGGGGAATCCTATTATAGGACTCCCCTGATCGACCACTTAGCATTATCTAAATTTTTTTAAATCAGCCTTAATCTGCAAAACATAAAGTCCTCGCAATATTCATTAGTCAAAGAATACTGTCTTTTCTGCATTTGCAATTTCATCAGGAATTTCATATCCAATAGCCTTTGCCGTCGATCTGTTGATAAATGTGCTCAGATCCTCATTAAACACCTTAACAGGAATTTCACCTGCTTTTTTCTCACCCTTCAAAATAGACGCAACCATATTAGCCGTTTCAATTCCTAAGTCGTTATACTGAATTCCTATAGTTGCAAAGCCGCCGTCCTGAACCATTGAATCTGCTCCGACATACATTGGCTTCTTTGCCTTGTTCATTACCTGTGCCACTGTACCCATTGCACTAGCTATAGTATTATCATTCGGTGAAAATACAGCGTCGCACTTATCTGCAAGCGTTGTTATTGCCTCCTGTACCTCTGAAGTGTTCGTTACAGAACCTACCTCCAGCTTGATGTTCTTTTCCTTACAATAAGCTCTCACCTTCTCTAAACAGGAAACAGAATTATCTTCGCCTGTGTTATACAGATAACCCAAAGTTTTTAAGTCAGGCGTTGAAGTCATCGCAAAATCTAATATCTTTGAAATCTCCAATGCGTCAGAAGTTCCGGTAATGTTTCCGCCCGGCTTTTCAAGAGAATCTACAATTTCAGCTGCGACCGGATCAGTTACCGCTGAGAATACTACAGGTATATCAGCAGAATACGGAGCCGCAAGCTGTGCACACGGAGTAGTTATTGCAACTATAATATCGTCTCCGTCAGCCTTGAACTGATCAAGAATCTGTGTTATCGTCGTAGACTCTCCGTTTGCCTGCTGACAATCAATTGTGCAGTTGTCTCCGTCTTTAAATCCAAGTTCGTCAAGACGGCTCTTAATTGAATCACGAATCGTGTTGAGCGAGCTGTGCTCCATCATCTGAACAATGCCAATCTTATAATTATTTTTTGCATTCTCCGCACTGCCATCGGACGATGATTCTTCCTTTCCGCAGGCTGTCATCATTGTAGCCGAAAGGGCTGCAACACTCATAATAGCTAAAACCTTTTTTAGCTTCATAGAAACTTCCTCCCTTGAAAATATTTTAACAAAAGCTATTGACTCTTATTAAATATATTTAATATTACTTAAATTAAAGCATATTTTTTTATATTTGTCAAGATTTCCCCATATTAAATATTATCTCTTTAATAAAGTAAACCCCCGACAAACTTTTACAGTAGGTCGGGGGTTTTGTCCTTTCGGACTATATATCAGGAATAAATTAGAAGTCCTGTTTAATATGTGTTAAATATTTCTACTTATTCAACTGCTTTAACTAAGCCTTATATAATTCAACGCCTGAACACTAATGCTCAGGCGTTGATGTTCATATGGAGATTAATATTATATAAGAGTAATTATCTTAAAACCATATTACTTAATTTTAACTTTTCTGAGCTTCTTATTCCACTTACTTGTTACTTTGCGTGTAACGCCGTTTGTATCCTTGTAAGTTGCATATGCTCTTACTCTTACGTAATATGTCTTGCCCTTCTTGAACTTCTTGTTCTTGATTGTAATATTCTTCTTTGTTACTGACTTCTTGTTTACTAATATCTTGCTCTTCTTGAACTTCTTATTTGAAGATACCTGTACCTGGTAACCCTTTGCTCCCTTTACCTTGTTCCACTTTACAGTTATCTTCTTATTTGCCTTTGCCTTAACCTTAAGCTTTGTGATCTTAGCCTGGTTCATTGCCTTCTGTGCCGCATCTCTATCCTTTGCTACAAGCTTAGGATCTCTTGTTGTAGGTGCTGTCGTAGCCGTTGTTGTTGCAACTGTAGTAGAATTATTATTGTTGTTTACACTGCTGTTGTCGCCAGGTTTCTGATCTGACTTGGAAGGCTCTTCCTGTTTCTTCAATCCTGCAACTGCGTCCTTGACTGCCTTTAATGCATTGTCAATTTCTGTTTGTGTTGCTTTCTCGTTTGACAGAACTGCCTTTGCTGCCTCGATTGCTTTTGCTAATGCATCAGCAGTCTCCTTTGTGTATCCGGTTGTGTCCATCTTCTCAGCTTCAGCAACTTCACTGCTGAGTTCTTTATTGTCACCCGGAACTTCTACAAGATTACTAATTGCATCAGTAACTGCCTTTGCAGCATTGTCAATATCTTCCTGAGTTGCACTTTCATTCTCTAAAACTGCCTTAGCTGCGTCAACTGCATCTGTCAATGCTGCTAGTGTATCTTCTGTGTATTTGCTTGTATCAACCTTCTCAGCTTCAGCTAATGCGTTCTCAAGTGCTGTCTTGTCGATTTCAACAGGAGGCGTCAGACTATCAGTAATCTCGTTAATTGCATTTATTGCTGCCTCCATTGCGCTTGGAAGTGGGAATGCTTCGTCGCATACTGCCTGTGCAGAGTCAATTGCTGACTGAAGTGTAGCTGCCTGCTCCTCTGTAAGAGCGCTTTGGTCTACTGCTTCTGCCTTCTCAATTGCTGCCTTCAGATCTGACTTAGGATCATATCCGAGAATTGCTACAGTAGAACTTCCCTTAATCATCTCTGCCTTTACGATTTGATATACATAGTCTGCACAGTTGTTCCACCAGCTCATGGTTCTTGCTGTGATCTTGTATTCTTGACCTGCTTCAATTGGCTTAGTAAGTGATATTGTTACTACATGTCCCTTGCATCCATTCGTATAACCTGAATTTCCTGCTTGGTTCTTTTCTGTAACATTTTCACCAAATGTTATTCTGAAGAAAATGTAGCAATATGGGTTGAAGTTCGTATCTGATGCACAGTCAATTGTGAATTTGACAGATGTAGCTCCGTCCATTGATTCATCTGCTACACCCTCTGCAACAACTGTGTTAAACTCAGGTAATTCATCATCTTCTTCTGTCTGGTCATCGTTAGCATAAATATATATATCTTCAAGATTAGGTGCGTTTGCTGGGTCGGTATATGCCGGTTTCAGACCGTTGATTGCTGACTCTACCTTAGGTATCTCAGCCTCAATCTCTGTGATAAGTGAATTGATTGTGAGCTTCTCTGCTGCTGTAACTGCACTTGTTAATGCAGTGTATGTAGCTGTTGTGTAGTCAGTTTCAATAAGTGCGTTTGCTTCTGCAATTCTATCCTGAAGCTTGTTGAACAAGTTCTCATCAGTTGCTTGTACTAAACTGTCAAGTGCTGTCTTCAATGATGCTGCAGCACTGTCAATAGTTCTCTGCTTAATATCCATATCAGAAAGCAGGTTCTCTGCTGCTGCCATTCTTGCCAAAACAAGTGCATATGATGCTGATGTATAGTTCTTTGAAATTACAGCCTTAGCTTCAGTTATAAGCGAATTAAGTTCGTCAAAGTCAGCTAATAATTTAATTTCCTTTGCTGTTGTAGCTGCCTGAGTTGCTAAATCATAAGTTTTCTGTGAATATGTGTATATAGTTCCTTTGAAATCCTTGAATGCATTACTATATGAAGATGAGTTAATATAAGTTACTGTACCCATAATGTATATGTTAAGATCAGGGTCAGTACATCCTGCAAAGCAATTGTTATTTATACTTGTTATACCTGCAGGAAGAACAATATCTCCTGTTAGCTTTTCACAATTTTGGAACAGATAGTTAGCTACACCCGTTAATGTTGAAGGCAGATCTACATGTGTAAGTGATGTACATCCTCTGAATGCACCGCTTGTATCACCTGTCAAATTCTTAGGGAGCTTAACAGATGTAAGTGATGTACAGCCGTCAAATGCATAGCCCATAGAAGTTACACCGCTTCCGACTACTACAGATTCCAAACCTGTACAGTTCTGGAAAGCCTGATAAATACTACCTTTTACAGAATCAGGAATCGTCATAGATGTAATAGCGTTACAGCCCTTAAATGCAGTACTTCCTATGCTTTCCAAACCTTCTTCAAAAGTTGATATATTCAGCTTTGCACAACCGCTAAAAGCATTGTTTCCTAAGCTCTTAATATATTGCTTATTAAGGGTACCGTGTTTATATGTAAATGTTTCAAGATTTGTACAACCTGAAAATGCCGAAGAACCGATTTCAGTTTGAGCACTGCTGCTTTGATATACGTTTATATCAACAGTTTTAAGAGTTGTTAATTTTTCAAATGCACTATCTTCAATTTTTGAAAGAGTGCCATATCTACTACCATTAAGAGTTTCCAGGTGAGGAGTTATCTTGCTTGTACCGTATCCTGTTATAGCAAATGCGTGCTTACGGATTACTGATGTATAATCTTTCAGAGTATAAGATGTATCCTCTTTTGCAAGCGGATATAATACTAAGGTTGTGTTACTACCGCTGCCTGAATATAAAACTCCATTATCTGATGAATAGCTGGTAGATCCTGTGCTTCCTGTGCTTGCAGTATTAATTTCTGTTAATTTTGCACAATCCTGGAATACAGCGTCTCCAAATTTATCAAGACGGTTAGGAATTGTTATTGATTCCAGCTCAACGCATCCTTGGAAAGCGTTATCGTCGATTGAAGTAACTGCACCGAATGTAACATTTTTCAATTTTGTACATCCGTTGAATGCGCTTCTTCCAATAGTACCGCTAGGAATTTTAATGGATTCAAGGCTAGTACAGCTTCCGAATGCACCTCCGCTTATGGATTCCAAGCCTGCAGGCAATGAAACTAAGAAAAGACTTGAGCATCCGCTGAATGCACTGTCGCCGATATTCTTAACCTTTGACGGAATAGATACAGCCTGAAGACCTTTACAGCTTCCAAATGCGTAAGTGTCAATTGTATCTACAGTATCAGCCCATGAAATACTGTTAAGAACATCACATCCGTAAAATGCAGAACTGCCAATCCTTGTTATTCCTTCTTCTAATGTCAGGTCAGCAAGTTTTTTACAGTTATAGAACGCATTGTTTGGTACCTCGCCAAGGTGACCCGGAACAGTAAGTGATGTAATACCCAAATTTGAAAAAGCATAGGTTCCGATAGTTTTTACTGTTTCAGGAATTGTAAGTTCGGTAATACCTGTACAATTATAGAAAGCATAGGTTCCGATAGACTCAACAGATGCCGGAATTTTCATTGATCTGATTGCAGAACAACCATAGAATGCATAATCCGGGATACTAGTCATAGCACTTGAAATCGTCAAGCTAGTAGCAGCTGAACAGCCATAGAAAGCTCTCTGTCCTAATGTTGTTACTGTGCTAGGGATTGTAATGCTTGTAATTTTACAGTTCTGGAATGCGTAATCACCGATAGTTGTCAAACTGCCAGCTGTAAATGAAAGAGATGTAGCTCCGCAGCCTGAATAAGCATAATTTCCGATTGATGTTACTGCGGCAGGGATTGAAATAGTTTTAATTGCCGAACAGTTCTGGAATGCGTAAGCACCGATTGATTTAACTGAGCTTGGCAATGAAATAGTTGCCAAAACTGAACATGATGCAAACGCATAATCAGGAATAGCTTCCAGTTTACTTGGTGCTTCAAATGTAACAGTTGCGAGCTTTGAACAAGACTGGAAAGCGTTTGCTCCAATTGTTGTTACATTTGCAGGGATTTCAATTGATTCAAGTTTATTACAGCTTTGGAAAGCCTTTTCGCCGATTTCCGTTAAAGTTTTCGGCAATGTGATTTTTGTAAATCCAGCATTGTTACAGTTATAGAATGCCTGACTTCCGATAGATGTCAAAGCAGAATCCTCAGCGAATTCAACGCTTGTAAGAGCTGTACAACCTGAGAATGCCTGCATACCGATTGTCTTAACTGAAGCCGGTATGCTGATTGTAGCCAACTTTGTACAAGACATAAATGTCTTATCATTAACGGCTTCAATTTTGCTCGGAAGTGTAAATCCTGTCAACTTATTACATCCTTGGAAAGCTCCTGCTCCGATAGATGTTACGCTATCAGGAAGAGCAATTGAAGTAAGGGCTGTATTGTTATTGTTATAGAAACAATTTTCACCGATACTTGTCAATTGGCTTTCGGGTTCAAATGTAATAGAAGTTGTAGTAGAACCGCCATAGAAAGCGCTGTTTCCGATAGTTTTTACAGATGCCGGAATAACAAAAGTTTTTACCTTGTTGTTATAGAACGCCGAATTACCGATAGATTCGAGTTTACTTGGCAAAGTAATTGTCAGCGAAGTGTTGTTACATCCATAAAAAGCGCTGTCGCCAATAGAAGTAACTGACTCAGGTATACTTACCGACTTCATAGCGGTAATACCATTAAAAGCATTAGCACCTATATGAGTAATACCGTCTTCAATAGTTACTGTTTGAATGTTACCCTTCTGACCGCTCCAAACAGAACCGTTAGCACTTTCGTAGTCGGTCATAACACCTGCGCTGTCTTCAGTGCTCTTGTAAATTCGAAGCGTTTTGGCAGTGGTGTCAAGTTCAAACCTGACGCCGTTGCCGGCACGTCCAGTTGTAGTAGCAGCGGACGCTGTGATTGTCATTGCGCCGCACAATGCTGAAACGAGCATTGCAGCAGAAGCTAACAACGACAAAATTCTTTTGAATCTCATTTTTCAATTCCTCTTTTCTTCAAAAATATTCCTAAAATATTGTTTAATAAGCAAAAAGCTTATGATGTTTTACCGCCTTATGGGCAGTAAACAATGACCCTCCTTCTTTGTTCAAATTTGAAATTCCGAAAATTCACACTTACGGGGATGTTGGGATGAAGTATAAACTTTACAGATTTCATGAAACGAAAACACCATACAGTGCTTAACATACCACAATTATAACACTGCAAAATAACTTTGTCAACACCATAGAATACAATTTTTCCACAAATTTTTTTAAGAAAAAAGCAAAAAAATGCCGAAAAAACTAGATTTAAGGGCAATTTTATACCAAAAAGAGCCTACAAAGTTCCAATTATTATAACAAATTCATTATTTATACATACAATTTGGTCAAATTAGAGCAAATTCAGGAGATAATTCTTACTATTTGCACAAAAATATTATTTTTTATAATAAAACGGAACCTCAAAAAATAAAAGTTTAGAAATTGTTTACATTCTATACAAATTTGTCCTGCAAATTTTCACATGAATACCAACAGACGTAATTATTCAAAAAACGCAGAAAAGCTGTGCCACAAAAAATTGAAGCACAGCCATAATAACTACTTACTATTCTTAACATATTTCTCATATGCCTTACGGAGTTCTTTTGAAGTTTCCTCAGGGCAGGTAGGATTACAATGCGCCCAGACGCCTGTTTCAGAAGAAGCGTTAAACTTAATTTTATCAGCCGATCTCATCGGCGGAAAGAACTCGATATGGAAATGAAAATCCTTTGAAAAGTCTCCGCTGTTGACGGGAGCGTTATGCATACACATCATATAGGGAAATTTAAAATCAAATAGGCTATCGATCATACCGACAGTTTGCTTTATGGTCTGACCGAGAACATACTTTTCGTCTTTATTGAAATCGGTAATATACTGTTTATGGTCATTTGCAAAGATATAGACGCCATACGGATATTCAGTGAAAAACGGCAAAAACACAGTGAAGTACTTATTCTTAAAAATAATTCTTCTGCCGTCTGCTATTTCGTGCTCGAGCATATCACAATAAATACATTTATCTTTTTCCGCAATATGTTCTTTAGCAGATTCAATTTCAAGCTGTATTTTCTTAGGAACGAAGGGATATCCATACATCTGACCGTGAGGGTGTGGCATAGTAACGCCCACAGCCTCTCCCCTATTTTCAAATATAAACACATACTTGATTTTCTCATCACTAGCCATTGCAGAAAATCTTTCGCACCAAAGATCAACTAACTTAGCGATATGGTCATCTGAAAGCTCGGGCAAAGTTGCGGTATGGCTTGGCGAATAAAGAATGACCTCACATTTGCCATAATTTTTATCGACCTTAAAAAAGTCATTTGCAACATCATCCGGCTCAGGCGGGTTTTGAGAAAGCGCAGGAAAATCATTATCATATTTCATCACTTCATAATCGGGAACATTCCCGAACGACGGACAAAATGGACAATAGTCCTTGGGCATTTGCGGTCTTGCCTGTCTGTTTGAAGCTATCATAACCCAATCCTTAGTAAACGGATGCCATCTAAGCTCTGCCATATTAATCACCTTGCCTTTGGAATACAAAGGCTTCCTTTCCAATACACTATACTTCTTGCAATAAATTTCATATAATTGCCGCAACAGTTAAATAATGAACATAGTATAACATATTTCTAATTAATTTGCAACCGCATAGCTTTTCATTAACTTAATTCAATAAAAAAGCGAATAACAAATCAGCTTTAAAAATATGTATTAATTACTTATCTTATCAATTACTATTGACAAAAGCGGTACCATCACAGCACATACTGTTGAAATAAACAGCATTTTAAGATCAAGAGGAACGGTAGAAAAAATTACAGACATAGCAGGCATATATATAACTATAATCAGCACAATTAACGAAGTAACAACAGAAAAAATCAAAAAAAGGTTATTAAAAGGTTTTATTCTCAAAAGACTTTTATCCTCGCTTTTACATTCAAAAACGTGTACAAGCTGACTTAATACAAGCGTAAACAAAGCGCAGGTTCTTGCCACAGGCTCTCCCTCTCCGAGTGCAAGAGCCATAACGAAACTCGCCAGAGTGCAAAGACCTATAAATATACCTCTAAAAATGATTTTTGACAGCAGTCCGCCTGAAAAAAAGTTATCATCAGGCTTCCTCGGGGGCTTATGCAGAACGTCATCGTCTACCGGCTCAAGACCAAGAGCCACTGCCGGAAGTCCGTCGGTGACAAGATTTACAAGAAGTATCTGTGCTGGAAGAAGTACAATAGGCAATCCCATTAAAATTCCTATAAACATAACGCACACTTCGCCTATATTGCATGACAAAAGGTATCTGACAAACTTTCTGATATTCTGAAATATACCCCGTCCGTTTTTTACTGCCATAACAATAGTCTTGAAATTATCGTCCAGAAGAGTAATATCGCTTACGCTCTTTGTAACGTCAGTTCCGCTTCCCATTGCTATTCCCACAGAAGCCTCTTTGATTGCCGGAGCGTCGTTTACTCCGTCGCCTGTCATAGCAACGATTTCACCGCTTCCCTTTAATAATCTCACTATTCTCAGCTTGTGTGCGGGGCTTACTCTCGACAGTACCCTCACCTTTTTAAGCGCTAAGCTAAGCTCCTGATCGTCCATCTCATCTATTTCACTTCCGTTTAAAGCCTCGTCCTCGCTTTTTATTATTCCTGCTCTCTTGGCAATTTCACAGGCAGTCAGCTTATGATCGCCGGTAAGCATAATTACCTTGATTTTTGCTCGCTTGCAAAGTGCGATAGAACGTTTTATTTCAGGTCTCAAAGGATCAAGCAACCCCATAATGCCGAGAAAAATATGTTTTTCTCCTACAATTTCAGAAAAAGCAATAACTCTCAGACCCTTTTTTGACATTTCATCTCGCTTTTGCTCTATTGCCTTGACCTCTGTAATTCCAAGCTGTTTAAGCTCTCTATCCTGAAAATAATATTCGCAGTTATCTATAATAACATCTAAAGCACCTTTGGTATACTCAATTTCAATACCTGATTTATCTTCTACTCTTACGGTCATTTTGCGTTTTTCGCTTTCAAACGGATCTTCAAAAACCCTTACAAAACTTTCGCCCTCCGAAGTTATATTCGCCGCCATACCTGCTATTTTCATTGCTGCCTCTAACGGGTCTCCTGACGTTTCATACGTTTTCAGAATATTTCTCCGGTTCCTTGAATTATTACCTATAAGCTGTTCTTTAATTGATACTTTTGAATTATTACACGCAACTCCGCATCTTAACATTTCATAAAGCGACGGCAAAGCTACAGGTTCTGCTTTAATATCCTCCCCCTTTAAATAGAATGCTCCGCTGCCGTTTGAATCTCTTAGTTCAAAATCGTTTTCAACAGTAGATAGCTCTGATACCTTCATTTTATTCTCGGTTAAAGTACCTGTCTTATCTGTGCAGATAACCGTTGCCGAGCCTAAAGTTTCAACCGAGTGAAGTCTTCTGACCAGTGCATTTTTCTTTAACATTCTCGAAACAGCAAGCGCAAGCGCAATAGTAACAGCAGCAGGAAGCCCCTCCGGAATTGCCGCAATAGCTATTGTAATTCCGGTCATAAGCATGGTAAAAACATTCTCGCCGCGAATTATTCCGGCAGTTGTAACTATAACGCAAACCGCCATACAAATTACCGCAAGCACTTTAGACAACGATTTTAACTTAGCCTGCAGAGGTGTTTCGCCCGACTCTATTGAATGAAGCATACTCCCTACCTTACCCATCTGGGTATCCTTGCCTGTGCTTGTAGCTTCGGCAACAGCATTGCCTCTGGTAACTACTCCTCCCATATACAGCATATACGGCAAATTCAATTCCGCAAAGAAATTTTCATTCTCTCTTGCTCTTTTTGAAACAGCTTTTGATTCACCCGTTAAAACAGATTCATCACAGCTTAAATAGTTCTGCTCTTTTATATACGCATCACATGGAATCCTGTCGCCTGTTTCTACCTCAAAAACGTCTCCGATAACTATATCTTCAGACGGTATTTTTATAAGCCTTCCGTCACGGTATACCTTAGCGGTCGGTGCCGCGAGTTTTTCTAATGACATAAGCGTTCGCTCTGTTCTGAATTCCTGAATAAATCCGATTATTGAATTAAGTGCAACTATAATTAAAATTGTAAATGCGTCATATATTTCTCCTACCAATACAGATACAACTGTCGCACATAAAAGTATTATCACAAGAATATCTCTGAACTGATTTCCGAATATTTTTAAAACATTCGGCTTTTTCGGTTTTTCAAGCTGGTTTTTGCCATATAGCTTTTGTCTTCTTTTAGCCTCGTCATTACTCAGCCCTATCATATTTTCTTTTCTTTCAATTTTGTTTTGCTCAAGTATATCAAGCATTTTAACCTCCATCCTGTGTGATAAAATCACACAAAGCCGTAAAAATATATCCTTAAATTGTGTATGTTTTATACTTATTCGGCTTGTACTTCAGTTATGCTTGAAATTTATTTTTACTTAAACATATTATTTTAACTGATAAACAATAAACTTCTTTCTGTTTACAAAAAATATTGATTTGTATTTTAATTAGTAGTATAATATAAATTGTATATTGCATTTAAAACGGCTGTATAATTTTTTGATCTAATTCGGTCTTATGATATATTCAGATTAAACAAAAAGGAGAAATGCTCAAAATGAGCATATTGATTTTATGCGCTTTAACACTTACGGAATAACCGATACGGGTAAATACAGAAAAAAGAATGAAGACGCAATAATGGTCGGTGAAAAGATCTGCACGGACGGAGTATTAGAAACCGAGATTGCTCCCCCGTTTTTTGCTGCTGTCTGCGACGGTGTAGGCGGAGAAAAATCAGGAGAGATAGCGGCGTCTTTGACTCTTGAAAAACTGCTTATGACTACATATTCAAAAGTTACCGAGCTTAAAACACGGGTTTTCGGTATACACGATGAGCTTATTGAATACGGCAGAGAACATCCCGAATCATTTAATATGCAGACTACCCTCTGCCTTGTTGCGCTCGATGCCGACAATAACATCTCCTGCATAAACGTCGGAGACAGCAGAGCATATTTATTAAAGTCGGGGAAACTCAAACAAATTTCAACCGATCAGTCTCTTAGACAGTTTTTGAATGAAACAGGAAGAAGCAAAATATTTGAAAGAGAAAAAGATAAAATAAAGCATATCATTATATCGTCTTTGGGAAATGCAAGGCAATTTCCTATGGTAGATCTGACAAATATTTCAGACAAACTCGAAAGAGGCGATTCTTTGATGATATGTTCAGACGGTGTTTACGATAAAATATCTGATAATTATATCAAAGAAGTTCTCTGTTCTTCAAAAGCCATAAGCGAAAAGGCAGAAAGTCTTGTTGATAAAGCTATAGAAAACAAAAGCCGAGATAATCTTTCGGTTATACTTATTGAGGTTAAGGAGTAGCTTTAAAGCCTTCTTCTCATATTTACAGGTCTTTTTCATAAAAAGACCCGGTTATTTTCACAGGTGATAAATAATAAATTATATAATGAATAAAATAAATTTGAATCGGAGATTAAAATGTTTGACAGTAAAGAAATTTCAGAATTTTGCAAAAACTATGAGATATGTGACGCACACGCACATATTTTTCCTGAAAAAATATCTGTAAAGGCAGTTTCATCAATAGGAAACTTTTACAGCCTTCCTATGACCTGCAAAAACGGTATATCAGACGAGCTTATTGAATACGGAAGCAAAATAGGCGTTACTCACTATCTTGTTTGCTCGACGGCTACCGTTCCGCATCAGGTTGAAAGCATAAACACCTTTATTATGAACGAGTGCAAACTTCATCCCGAATTTGTCGGTTTCGGAACACTTCACCCCGATTATGAAAATATAGATGAAGAAGTCGATAGAATAATAAGCTCCGGCTTGAGAGGCATAAAGATACACCCGGATTTTCAGGAGTTTTATATAGACGATGATAAGGCAGAAAAAATCTACAGTGCAATTGAAGGAAAGCTCCCTATCCTTATTCATATGGGAGACCCAAGATATGATTATTCACGTCCGAAAAGACTTGAAAGCGTAATGAAAGCATTTCCGAAGCTAGATGTGTTTGCCGCTCATTTGGGCGGTTACGAGCGGTGGGACGAGGCTGTAACCTGTCTTTTCGGTAAAAACATACATTTTGATTCAAGCTCCTCATTGGAATTTCTATCAGTTGATTATGCAAGAGATATAATAAGAGGTTTTGGACCTGATAAGATATTTTTCGGAACTGATTTCCCTATGTGGGACCACTACAGTGAAATTCAACGGTTTATGAGACTTGGTTTAAGCGATGATGAAAACAAAAAAATTCTGAGTGATAATTTTAAAAAGTATTTTAATTTATAATGCTTATTGATCAGCATATAAAAAAAACAAAGGAGAAGATTGTTAAAATATGAATTTAGTACTTTGGAGTTTATGCTATATCGTACTTGCCGTATTGGTAGTGATTCTTTCGGTAAAGCTTGCCGACTATGTGGATCTAATAGACAAAAAAACAAATATATCGGGTGCATTTATAGGCGGAGTTGTTCTTGCCGCTGTTACGTCGCTGCCTGAGCTTTTTACCTCTTTTTCAGCGGTCGTTATTGTTAAAAACCCAAGTCTTGTAATAGGAAATATTTTAGGCAGCAACCTTTTTAATATGACTATATTCGGCATTGTAATGTTAGTCTGGGCTAAAAAGTTTTCCAAAGCGGCGGTAGGAAAAAGTCATTTCAAAATAACAATGTTTACTCTTTTTCTGTTTGCTTTGATGTTCTTAGCTGTTATACTGGGCATCGACTACAGTGTATTCAGCATAAGCATTTATTCTTTGATTATAATTATTACCTATATTTTTTCTATTAGATTTATGGCAAATGACAAAAGTGATAACGATGAGCAAACAAACAATCCTCTTACTATAAAGCAAATCGCCGTCAGATTTGTAATACTGGCTGT
Organism: uncultured Clostridia bacterium; assembly: GCA_947628615.1. GTDB lineage: Bacteria > Bacillota > Clostridia > Oscillospirales > Ruminococcaceae > UMGS1601. The sequence continues at coordinate 5,949 of CANRAO010000007.1, read as the reverse complement.
CGTTCTGGTATGCGTTTCAGTATCTATAACCTATGTTACCGACATTCTGGCAAAAGGATTTAACCTAGGTGCAACAATTGCAGGTGCATTGTTTCTCGGTATCGCAACAAGTCTTCCTGAGCTTACCTCTACCTTTGCACTGGCTAAAAAGTCTAACTTTAATGCAGCGACAGGTAATATTCTCGGAAGCGGAGTGTTCAACTTTGCAATACTTGCAGTATCTGATATTCTTTACAGAGGCGGCTCGGTGTTTGATACAAAAGGTTCAGGCTCGCTTGTCATATTCGGATTTATTGCAACAATTATCACAGGACTTTGCCTGTTTCTTAAAAATAAAAAGACAGATAAAAATTCAAATTTCAGTTTGTTCTACAGAATAATGGGATTAATGATTATACTTTGCTATGCTTTGTTTATAGTATTATCTTAGCGGGAGGAAGTTAATTTGGCTGAAAAGATTTATGACAACCGTGAGCTTTCATGGCTTAAATTCAACCAGCGGGTTTTAGATGAATCAAACGACAATTCTGTACCGCTGTTGGAAAGACTGTTTTTTTCATCAATATATTCTAGCAATCTCGACGAATTTTTTATGGTCAGGGTAGGCTCGCTTCACGACCAGATGCTTATTGACGATGATGACCTCGACGGAAAAACCAAAATGAAACCGTCAGAACAGCTTAATGCGATTTTCAAAAGAGTTGCCCAGTTAAACGTAAAGCACGACGAGTATTTTGAAAGACTGTCGGACGAGCTTAAAGAAAACGGAATAAAGCATATAAATATAAAGGAACTGTCAAAAGAGGATAAGAATTTTGTAAACAGTTTTTTCAAATACGAAGTAAGTCCGTTTTTATCTCCCCAGATAGTCAATAAAAGACATCCTTTCCCATTTATGAACGGCAAAGATGTATATGCAGTTGCACGTCTTTCATCAAAGTCAAATATTTTGTTGGGAATTGTAAACACCTCCGGAGTATTTTCAAGGGTTCTATTCCTGCCTGGCAAAAAGAAAATAAGATATATTCTGGTTGAAGACATAATCCTTCATAACCTAAACAAAATCTTTTCAAATTATAAAATAGAAGAAAAAAGCCTTATTCGTGTTACTAGAAACGCAGATATTGACGTTAAAGAAGCTCTTTTTGACCAGGAGATGGATTTCAGGGGTGCTATGTCTGAGCTTATTAAAAAAAGAAAACGGCTTTGCGCTGTCAGAATACAGCTTTCCAAAGAGCTTTCCGCTTCAACGATAGCCGAACTGTCATCCCGTCTTGACATACCAAAAAAGCAGTTCTTTGTAGAAAAAACACCGCTTGATATGTCTTATGTATTCACAGTAAGAAACAAATCAAAAGACCAATCAGATTTGTTTTTTAACGAACAGATTCCGCAAAAGTCGCCTATGGTTGACGAATCAAGCCCTATGATTGCTCAAATTGATAAAAAAGATATTTTTTTATCCTATCCATATGAAAGCATTAAGCCTTTTATCAGGCTTTTACAGGAAGCGGCACATGATAAGAATGTTGTATCAATAAAAATCACATTATACCGTGTTGCTAAGGTAAGCAAAATCGTTGAGGCTTTGATAGACGCCGCTGAAAACGGAAAAGATGTTATGGTATTAGTCGAGCTTCGAGCAAGATTTGACGAGGAAAACAATATAGACTGGTCAAAACGTCTTGAGAAAGCAGGAGTTAAGGTAATATACGGCCCTGAAGATTTAAAGGTACATTCAAAGCTGCTGCTTATTACAAGAAAATTCGGAAACAAAGCAAAATACACCATTCAGGTGGGAACGGGAAACTACAACGAAAAAACAGCAGAGCTTTATACAGACGTTTGTCTTATGACTTCTCATCAGGGGATAGCTGAGGACGCTGTAAATGTTTTTAATGCGCTTGCAACAGACAATCTTGTTGAAAAGACAAATCATCTTCTTGTAGCTCCAAAGGCGCTTCGTCCCCAACTAATTGATATGATGGACGAGGAGATACAAAAAGTCAAAGACGGAAAACAGGCATACATAGGCATAAAGGCAAACTCACTGACGGATAAAGTTCTGATTAAAAAGCTTATTGAATGTTCAAAAGCCGGAGTTGAAATTGAGCTTGTTATCAGGGGAATATGCTGTCTGATTCCGGGAATTGAGGGAGAAACAGAAAATATAAAAGTCGTATCCATAGTTGGCAGATACTTAGAGCATGCAAGGTTCTATATTTTCGGAAAAAATAATGAACAAAAGATTTATATTTCCTCTGCTGACTTTATGACAAGAAACACTATAAGACGTGTTGAGGTAGCCGTTCCGATATACGACAATGAAATAAAAGAAAAAGTTTTCAGATATTTTAAAACGCAAGTCAACGACAATGTCAAGGGCAGGGTCTTGCAGTCAAACGGCACTTACAAAAAGCAAAAACAGGACGATTTTGACACTATTGACGCTCAGCAGATATTCTTTGACGAAGCATATAAAAACGCACCAACAACAGAGACTGAACCGTCTTATGAAAAAAATAAATTATCTATATTTAAACGTATTTTGTCGCTCTTTAGAAAGAAATAAAAATACTCCTTTGGATTTTAATATCCAAGGGAGTTTTTTAATTAAGCTGCTTCAGCTTCTAAAATTCTATTTTCAATATCTTTTCTGAATATCAGCTTAAACAGAATTCTGACCAGCGGCTGAATGAAAAACACTTGTGTAAATAACGCAAACGGGAAATTAAAGCACATTAATTTCAACCAATTTGCAAAAAGTGTGAAAATATTAAATCCACCGTAGTACGGATAATAAAGAAGTGCAGCAATAAAGCTCATTGAAGGGCACATTATAACAACAGTAGCACAGATAACAGCAGTTTCAAAATGCATAGGGTTTGATTTCTGAGGATCTAACACCCTGCAAGCTAATTTGAACGAACAGGGACTTCCTATAAATATTTCCAGTGAGTAAGCTAAAATAAACTCTGTTATAACCACTGCCCATATCGGAAGATATGTGCCGAGCATATAAACTCCTCCCTGATGATAGATAGCAGAAATAACGCTGTTTGTTCCGTTGACTGTCATAAGAGCGTTTCCGTTTACCACATACATACTGAAGAACACATAAGCATGAACCGTTATCAGCACTGTCAGAAAAGCGAAAACCATTCTCTGAAATTGATTTCTTGGCATAAATAATCTCCTTTTCTTTTTAGTACACAAAAAGACACACGAATACTTAAATATGCAAATCACAGAAGGCTCGTTCCGTAATCAGATTTACATACTATGAAGTATTACATGTGTCGTTGCGAACTGTATTTATTTATTGCAGATGCTTTTTCATCGCTTAATAATTATATCAAATTCTATGGTATTTGTCAATATCTAAGAAATTAATTTCTTGCAATAATCCAAAATTATTCCTTATCCTTCATACACAAAACCATAACAGCCTTTTGAGCGTGAAGTCTGTTTTCTGCCTCTTCAAATATCTCATCTGCGTGAGCCTCAAATACCTTTTCGGTTATTTCCTCTTCCCTGTGTGCAGGCAGACAATGCTGGACCATAGCGTCAGGCTTAGCCTGAGCCATTATCTCGTCATTGATCTGATAACCCTCAAATGCAATCTTTCTCTTTTCGGTTTCTGCTTCTTCACCCATTGATGTCCAGACGTCGGTAAACAGAGCATCACAGTCTTTTGCTGCCTCAATAGGCTTGTCGGTCATAAAGAACTTATCTCCGTATTCTTTTGCAAAATCCAAAACCTGCTTGTCAGGCTGATAGTCGGCAGGGCAAGCGATAGACACTCTCATTCCGACCTTTAAACAACCGGCAATAAGCGAGTTAGCCATATTGTTTCCATCACCGATATAACCCATCTTCAGCCCCTCAAGACGTCCCTTGAACTCTCTTATAGTCATAAGGTCTGCAAGGACCTGACACGGGTGGCAGAAATCAGTAAGCCCGTTTATTACAGGAATTGAGCCAAACTTCGCCAGATCCTCGACCTCTTTTTGCTCAAAGGTTCTAATCATAATTCCGTCAATATAGCGCGACAACACCCTTGCAGTATCCTGAACAGGCTCTCCCCTGCCAATCTGCAAATCGTTTGACGACAGAAACAGTGGATTACCGCCTAGCTGATACATTCCCGTTTCAAATGAAACCCGTGTTCTGGTCGAGGCTTTTTGAAAAATCATACCCAAAGTCTTGCCCTTGAGCAAATGATGCTCAATGCCGTTTTTGTTTTCATACTTCAACTGGTCTGCAAGATTTAAGATTTCAATAATCTCCTCTTTAGATAAATCAAGCATTTTAAGTAAGTGTTTCATATAGTTTTTCCTCTCTATTCATCTAATATATTTTTAAGGATACTCAGTCCCTTATCGATCTCATCTTTTGTAATATTAAGCGGAGGCAAAAGCCGCAGCTTTTCCTTTGCTGTCAAAACAAGCAGTCCGTTATCAAGACATTCCTTGCAGACATCTGCCGCAGTTTTTGTCTTTAGTCTTATACCAAGCATAAGTCCTAAGCCGTCTACTCCGTCAACTTCATTTATTTTACAAAGCTCAGTTTTAATGTACTCGCCCTTTTGTGCGACTTCATCTAAAAACCCGTCGGCAAGCACTCGTTTTAAAACAACATTACCTCCTGCACAGCTTATCGGATTTCCCCCGAATGTCGAGCCGTGCATACCCTTTGAAAGAACATCACAGCACTTCTCATTTGCCATACAAACGCCTATAGGAATTCCGCCTGCCAAGCCTTTGGCAAGAGTTACAATGTCGGGTTTAATTCCATAATGCTCACACGCCAAGAACTTTCCGGTTCTTCCAACACCGGTTTGAACCTCGTCGCATATTGTGAGAATATCTCTCTTTTCACACTCGTCAGCGATTGCCTTTACAAAATCCTTATCAAGCGGAATTACTCCGCCCTCGCCCTGAACACACTCAAACATAACAGCACACACTGTATCCTTATTGTCATCTAATGCTTTTACAAGTGCGTCAATATCATTTGCAGGAGTGTTTATAAACCCCTCAACAAACGGAAAAAAATAATTGTGAAAGCTGTCCTGACCTGTTGCGGAAAGGGTACAAAGAGTTCTTCCGTGAAAGCTGTTCAAAAGAGTAATAATATTATGCCTGCCCTTGCCGTATTTATCATAGCTGTATTTTCTAGCCAGCTTTATTGCACACTCGTTTGCTTCAGCACCCGAATTGCCGAAAAATATCTTTGAATACCCCGTTGATTCGGTAAGCGTCTGTGCAAAATCTGCTGAAACCTTTGTGTAATAGTAATTCGACGTATGCTGAATTGAATGTGCCTGCTTTGAAACAGCCTCCGCCCACTCGTTATCGCAAAAGCCCAAACTGTTTGTTCCTATTCCCGAGCCGAAATCAATGTATTTTTTGCCGTTTTCATCAACGGCTGTACGTTTTTTACCGCTGTCAAGAACAACATCAAAACGTCCGTATGTAGGCATTATATGCTCGTTGAATTTTTCTATAGTTGACATTTCCTGCTCCTTTATAACCTGATAATTTATTAAATAAACTGCGTTCCTACGCCCTCGCTTGAAAGCAACTCTATTAAAATTGAGTGCGGAACTCTGCCGTCGATTATGGAAGTCTTTTTAACTCCACGCCTTACTGCCTCAACACAGCAATCTATCTTAGGTATCATACCTCCGCTGATTATTCCCTTTTTCTTAAGGTAAGCCACCTCGGAGACATTTACCTGCTTGATAAGCGTACTCTCGTCATTCTTGTCCTCCAAAAGACCTGCTATATCCGTCATAAGGATAAGATTTTCTGCTCTCAGACAGCTTGCTATCCTAGCGGCAGCCGTATCAGCGTTTATGTTATATGCGTCTCCCTGCTCGCTTGTTGCGACAGTAGAAATAACAGGTACAAAACCGCTGTTTAATGCGTCTATAATAGGACGTGT
>CANRAO010000006.1 GCA_947628615.1 uncultured Clostridia bacterium | reverse complement strand
CGCGTACAAAAATCACTATTGAACTGTTCCTTCTGTTCACGCGTTTATATCAAGTGCTATACTAAAATTATTTCACAGCGAGCCGCCGCAGGCACTTCGCGTACAAAAATCACTATTGAACTGTTCCTTCTGTTCACGCGTTTATATCAAGTGCTATACTAAAATTATTTCACAACGAGCCGCCGCAGGCACTTCACATACACCACAGAAACAATACCCATTGTGCGTACCAAATTTGGTACGCATTTTTATTTTAAAAAACTTTAGTGAACATACGATAAATTTAAGAATATAATATAAAAATAACTAATATTTATTCTAATGAAATTTTGTATATTGATTAATGTTCGACATTTTGTTGCAAATTAAAATTTAATGTGTTATAATAATATATATTGATTAAAAAATGAAAGGAGGCTTCATATGATCAACAATAAAAATGACAAAACAGAGTATTTATCTCTGGACTGTCAAAATTCAACTCTGGAGCTTCCTTTGTCAGACAGATACAACGTCAGACATTTAAAGCTCAAGCGTACATATGTAAGAAAATATAATTTAATTTCATTAGTCATTATTTTTTTTGCATTATCGTTTTTAGGCTGGTTCTGGGAAGTTTTACTTAGCTTCATTGTGGAAGGCACAATAGTAAACAGAGGAATGCTTTTCGGTCCTTGGCTTCCTATATACGGGTTTGGCGGTATCCTTTCTTTTTATATTCCAAAGAGAATTTTAAAAAACCCTATTAATACATTTATTGTTATCGCTGTTTCCTCCTCTGTTATCGAATACGCAACTAGCTGGTTCTTTGAATACACCAAAGGCACTCGCTGGTGGGATTACAGTCAATACGCACTAAATATAAACGGCAGGGTCTGCCTGATAGGCACTGTTTTGTTCGGCTTAGGCGGATGTTTATGCGTTTATTATTTAGCCCCTCTGCTAGATGACTTGATTAAAAAAATTCCGCATAAAATCGTATTATTGATTTGTATTTTTTTAATACTTTTATTCTGTGTCGATTTGATCTACTCAAAGTTCAATCCCAATATCGGAGCAGGTATCTCTGATTACTCAAAATCTGTAGTTGTTTCTGCTGCAGAAAATTCTTATCCCGATTACATATTGGTAGTCTAATCATTCAGAAAACATATTATATTAAAAACCGGAAGGCGCTTACCCTCCGGTTTTATTTATTTTAATTTATTGTATTCTTCACTGTCAACAGGTTCAAGCCACTCATTAGAAGCTCCCTCTGCCGGCACTTCTACAGCAAGATGTGCAAACCAGCTGTCAGGCGCCGCTCCGTGCCAGTGCTTCACCTCAGGCGGAATATTCACCACATCTCCGGGCTTGAGCTCCTGCGCAGGCTTCCCCCACTCCTGATAATAGCCTCGTCCTGCGGTAACAAGTAAAATTTGACCGCCCTTGTGATGAATATGCCAGTTGTTTCGGCAGCCCGGCTCAAACGTAACATTGCCTATGGAAACGCCTTCAGTAGTCAGCATATTCAAATAACTCTGACCTACAAAATACTTTGCAAATGCTTCGTTCTTTTCCCCAACAGGAAACACGCTTAAATTCTCCTTATTCATAATCAATCACTATGCCTTTCTATAAAAATTTTCTATTTTTCATCAACACGTCCAAGTAAATAATCAACTGAAACATTATGAAAATCAGCTAAACGTATTAAAATATCTGAGGGTATATCCAGTTCTCCTCTTTCATATTTTGATAGATTACTTTGTGATATATTGATTATTTCTGCTAACTGTTTCTGTGTCATATCCTTATCTTCTCTTAAATCACGAATTTTCCTATACATATATCATCACCAATATTATTATACATCATTTGATTATACTTTTTATATTTTAGCGGAAAATCCGCTAAAACAACTTTGATGATGAAAATATACTTCTACCGCCCCTAAAATATATTATATTGTACTGCATAAACAGTCAGAACCGCTGAAAAAACGATTCTGACTATCTTTATATAAATATTAATTTATACATAGTTTTCAGGGTCCTGAGCCACTCCGTTAAGTCTTACTTCAAAATGACAATGAGCGCCTGTAGAAAATCCTGTAGAGCCGACATAACCTAAAGTTTGTCCCTGATTTACTTTGTCGCCTACTTTGACTATACAATTCTCCATATGACCGTATAATGTCATATATCCGTTTCCGTGGTCCACAATACAATGCCTGCCGTAACCTCCGCCGCAGCCGCAGCTTCCGCTTTTGCCGTAATCGTGCGGGCAATAATTTTCAGCCTGAACTACAGTTCCGGCGTCAGAAGCTACAATCTGAGCGCCTCTGATTCCGCTTGAAGCTATATCAATACCTGCATGATAAGCTCCCCATCGCCAGCCTACTCCGTAGGTGATGTTATAATATCCCGGAACCGGCCAAATAAATTTTCCTGTTACTGTGGAAGAACCGCCGGCAGTTCTGGCTGTATTTCCGCTAGGAGTATCATTCTGACCTGCAGCAGCCCTCCTTGCAGCCTCTCGCGCTGCAGCACGCTGTCTTGCTTCTTCAACGAGCTTCGCCCACTGTGCTTCAGCATTTTCCTGTTCCTTAGCTATCTCGCTTTTCTTCTTTTCAAAGACAGACTTGTCTTCTTTTAATGCTTTTTCTGCCTCAGCACTCTGTGAATACAATTCTTTCAGCTTAGCTCTCTGCTGTTTCTTTTCTTCTTTTTGCTTGTCATATGTAGCCTTTTCGCTCTCGACTTGAGTTTTCTGCTCCTCGAGCTTTTTCTCTGCCGCCTCATACTCGTTTTTGAGTTCTACAAGCCTGTCAATAACTTTATTGTCGTGGTCGGCAACTCTCTTAACAAGCTCGACTTTCATAAGTATATCATAAAAATCATCTGCACCGAGAATTATCGACGTGTACGAATCATTCCCCGCAATATACATTGCACGAAGTCTTTTCTTGAAGTTATTTATTCCTGTATCAATTTCTGTCTTTTTTGTATCAACCAACTTTTGAGTTTTTTCAATCTCACCATTCAAATTGTCGATATTCGCCTGAAGTTCAGATATGTATTCGTCCAAACTCTGAATAGTCTTCTGAACGGTATCCATTTGCTTTTTAATTGCCTTTTGGTTTTCCTCTTCCTTGGCAATGTCATCCTCAGTTTCTTTGATTTGCTTCTCAAATTCTTTCTGCTGAGCTTTATATTCCTCGACCTTTTCCTTTGCATCTGAAATTTTTGAAGCTGAGGTTTTAATCACGTCTGATGAGGATACTCCGGAAAAGACTCCAAAAGCTAACGCCGCAGCGATAATACAAGTAAAAACTCTTTTAATAAGACTTTGCACTTTCATTTTGTTCCCTCTTAATTCTTAAAGCAAAATGCTTTTGTTCCACACGTTATTAAAATTTTCTTTTTTTCTGTTTTAAATAACTCTATACCTTAACATATTTGCTTGTACTGATCGTTGTTCCTATGGCGCCGATAACTGCGCCTGCAACCAGATAAGCAATACCGACAGGTATAATTATATCTCTGAATGAATATAGAGAATCAACTCCCAAAATCGTTAAAATCTGATAATTATCCTGAATCAGATTAGCTGCTCCTCTGTAAACAAACATCGTCAGAACAAATGCTGCAACAGCGGCAATTAATCCTACGATTGTTCCCTCTATCTGGAAAGGTATCTTAATGAACTTATTTGTTGCACCGACATATTTCATAATGTTGATTTCTTTTCTTCTTGCAAAAACGCTTGTTCTGGTGGTGTTTGAAATAATAACCAGACAAACTATAATAAGCGCTACTATAACTGCCAATGCAATAACTGAAAAGATATTTCTTATGCTTATAAGCACATCTGCAAATTCATTAGATGCCTTAACCGATTCAACGCCCTCAAGAGTAGACATACGGTTTGTTGTGTCAGCCATTTTCTCTATGTCCTTTACAGATACTTTATAAGTGTCAGGAAGCGGATTATCTCCCTCTGCATACTGGAAAAGCTCCTTCTCCTCTTTTGACATATCGTCAATCATAGATTTCCATGCTTCTTCTCTTGAATAGAAAGACACTGTATCAACATTTTTTATTTCTTTAATACTTGATTCTAAAGCAGTGATTGCTTCATCAGACGTACCGTCTTTAACAATAACAATAACCTCGTTTTTACCTTCGATTCCGCTGATAATCTTGTTAATGTTAATTGAGGCTAGAACTGAAATTCCCACCATCAACAGCGACACAAGCATTATACAGAATGATGCAAACGACATCATTTTATTTTTCCATACACTTGAAATTCCCTTACCAACAAGGTAATTTATACTACTCAGCTTCATTTGCGCCTCCTATTGTTTCATCGAAGGCAATACTGCCGGCGTTAATGTTTATAATCCTTCCTCCGAAATGCCTTACAATATCATGCTCATGCGTAACCATAAGAATAGTTGTGCCACATTCGTTGATTCCCTTGAGCAGTTCTACAATTTCATACGAAAGCGCAGGGTCGATATTTCCTGTAGGCTCGTCCGCAATAATAAGCTGAGGATCATTTACCAACGCCCTTGCCAGAGCAACCCTCTGCTGTTCTCCGCCGGAAAGCTCTTCAGGATACGCTTTTGCCTTATGAGCAAGTCCCACTAATGAGATAACATACGGAACTCTGCTTCTTATATATTTTTTCGGTGCGTCAATAACCCTCAGTACAAATGCAACATTCTCATATACTGTCATTGTAGGGATAAGTCTGAAGTCCTGAAAAACTATCCCCAACGTTCTTCTTAGATTCGGTATTTTTCTTCTCTTTAACTTCTTCAGGTTAAAACCGTTTACGGTAACTGTTCCCTCTGTAGCGTCAATTTCCTTTAAAATCAGCTTAATAAGAGTCGATTTTCCTGCGCCTGATGAACCTACTACAAATGCAAAATCTCCGTCGTTTATTTTAAGTGTAACATGATTTAAAGCGTCAACCCCGGAAGAGTATGTTACTGATACATCATTAAATTCTACCAAAACTACACCGCCTTCAAATTCAGTCTTTGCCTGCCGTTACCTGCAAAGACTGCCTAAAAACTAAAATTTAACCGGATTTGCCGACAAATACTTCTTAACCATTAATGCGATCTTGAATATGATTGCGTGATCAAACTCTCTTAGATCAAGACCAGTCAGCTTCTTTATTTTTTCAAGTCTGTATACTAATGTGTTTCTGTGAACAAACAGCTTTCTCGACGTCTCAGAAACATTGAGGTTGTTTTCAAAGAACTTCTGAATAGTAAACAGCGTCTCGTGGTCGAGCGAATCAATCGAGCCCTTTTTGAAAACCTCTCTTAAAAACGTCTCACACAATGTTGTAGGAAGATGATAAATAAGTCTTGCTATTCCGAGATTTTCATATGAAACAATTGTTTTTTCTGTGTCGAAAACCTTTCCGACCTCAAGAGCAATCTGAGCCTCCTTAAAGGATCTTGCCAGATCGCTTACGCCCTCAATTACCGTACCGATGCCCACATTAACTCTTGTATAAAACTCAGAACTCAATGTATCTGAAATTGATTTAGCCAACTTTTCCAAATCAGAAGTTTCAATATTTTCATGAACCTCTTTTACAAGTACAATATCAGATTCCGAGATATTGAACACAAAATCCTTATTTTTATCAGGGAAAAGATTCTGTATAACATCATAAGCTGAAACGTCATTTGTCGAAAGAATTCTTATAAGCAGAACAACTCTTGAAACTTCGGCGTTGAAATGAAGCTCTCTTGCCTTTACCAGAATATCAGCAGGAAGAACATTGTCAAGCACGACATTTTTTATAAAATTATTTCTGTCATATTTCTCGTCATAATATTGCTTTAAACTAGAAAGAGATATTGCCAAAATATTTGCAAACTTAGCAGCCATTTCGTCAACGCCCTCAACAAAAACTGCAAAATCAGGTTTCATACGAGTTCCGAACGGCTTATATGTATATCCGTCACGGACGAATAACTCATGCGAGTCATTCAAATCAAAAGATACAAACTCGTTTGTTGTTCCTATCTTGGAAAGCTCTGAACAAGCAATTATTGCAGCTGTTTCATCTATAACTCCGATAACACAATCCACTGTGTCCTTCATCTGGTGAATAACACTTTGAAACAATCTGTTTGACATGTCATTTTCTCCTCTGAATAAATTTTAGTATGCCTGAAATAGTTCAAATTATCATTATTATAATAACAAAAAAACGATAATTTTGCAATAATATTTTAGTGTTTTTTTGTTGAAAAACTATAACACATAAAAAATTTATCAAAAAAATCATTTTTCTTTGTATATATTACAAATTGTAACACATTATCATCAATTTTATGTTAATAAATTATGAACATAGCTTTGTCAACTATATTTAAACAGGAAGTTTTTAATTATTACGCATAAATAATATTATTGTCTCATATTACTCAAAAAATCATTCATACGCAAAAACGGCGAAGCATTAATGCTTCGCCATACTTTGATATTTGTTTATTAAATTAAGTAATTATACTTCCTCTGTGAATCCGCTTTCAACAAGCTCAACCAAACCGTCAACAGCGTCCTTTTCATCAGCACCGTCGGCAATAATTCTTATAGCGGTTCCGCCGACAATACCCAAAGAAAGAATTCCAAGAAGGCTTTTAGCATTTACTCTTCTGTCCTCTTTTTCAATCCAGATGGATGACTTAAATTCATTTGCCTTCTGAATAAAGAAAGTAGCAGGTCGAGCATGCAAACCCACCTTATTCTGAACTACAACATCTTTAACAAACATTACATATCTCTCCATTTCATTAATTACTCAAAAGTAATCTTGTGCCATTTGTATAAATATATTATACCCTAATATTTTTCTTAGTCAACGATAAATTAGTATAAAATAGTGAATTAATCAAAATTTCTGCTTTTTGATTACAGACTGCGTTATCCAGTCCGCAATATTTGTGTATTTTAACCATAAAAAACTTAATGTACAATGCAATTTGTACAAAAAATCTTAATAAATTTTAAATTCTAAATACTTTATGTCACTTAAAGTCGAGTATATTTTTTCAAAAAACATCAAATTTCACATTTAACTTTTATATAATTGTTTAAAAACTTGCGGTCAATATCAGAAAGATTTTCAAAATCAATTAAGTCAGGTCGCTTTTCATAGGTCGCAATAAGAGACTGTTCATGCCTCCACTTGTCAATATTGGCATGATGACCGGACAAAAGAATTTCAGGAACTCTCTTATTATGCCAAACCTCAGGACGAGTGTACTGCGGATACTCAAGAAGTCCGCTGAAATGGCTTTCGTCTTTATAATTATCAGGGCTCGACAAAACTCCGTCTAACATTCTCACAACGGCGTCTACCAAGCACAGAGCCGGAAGCTCTCCTCCCGTGAGAACAAAATCACCGATCGAAATTTCTTCATCAACGATTTCTTCGATTATTCTGTTATCAACACCCTCATAGTGCCCACATAATACAAATATGCTGTCAAGTTTAGAAAGTTCCTTTGCCTTTTGCTGATCAAAAGGTTTCCCCTGAGGAGATACATATATAACGTGCGGCTTTATGCCTTCGGTTACAGCCTTAAAGCACCTGTATATCGGTTCAGCCTGCATAAGCATACCCTTTTGCTCGCTGTAAGGCGTATCGTCAACACGTCTGTGCTTGTCTAGCGTATAGTCTCTGATATTATGGCAATTAACCTCAAAAATGCCTTTAGCTCTTGCCCTGCCGATAATGCTTTCAGAAAGGTACGCTTCACATATCTCAGGAAAAAGCGTCGCTATGTCAATCCTCATCGAAAAGTCCCTCCAGCGGTCTTATATACATTTTACCGTCTTCTATATCAGTCTTTACTATAACTTCTGCAATTGCCGGAATATAATACGACCTTCTCTCATCAGACTTTATATGATACACGTCGTTCGCTCCTGTCTGAAAGACGTCCTTTATTTCCCCATAGACTTTGTGGCTGTCTGCGTCAAGAACAGTCAGACCTATCAAATCCTGAAAGAAATAATACCCCTCCTCAAGTTCAACGTCGTCTCTGTCCATAAATAGAATTTTATTCCGCATAGCCTGTCCGTCTTCGACAGAATCTACGCCTTTCAGCTTCATTATAACCATATTTTTCTGAACCCTGCTATGTTCTATTTCATACTCCCTTTTACCGTCCTTTGAATAAAGCCTGTCAAATTCACAGATAAACTCAGGCTCATTGCACCACGGCTCTACCTTGACGTCGCCTTTAAGTCCGTGAACTGACACTATTTTCCCAATCTCAAGATATTTTTTCATTGCAATGTTCCTCACTAAACTATATTAATCTACCCCGACAAGTATTCCTTGATGCGAATTTCTTCTTGCCATTTCCTTGTCGATCTCGTTCATAACGCAAAACTTTTTTAAGCTCCAGAGTGGTGCGACTAAATCCTCTTTTACTCCATCGCCTGTTACTCTTTCTATAACAACATTTTCGGGTATTCTCTCAAGCTGATTGCACACAATCTGAACATACTCGTCCCTTTCAAGAGGCTTTATTTCACCGTTTAAAAACTGCTCGTACATTTTTGTTCCCTTAATTATATAAAGAAGATGTATTTTTATTCCGTGAGGTCTCAAAGTGCCTACCGTTTTAGCAGTGTTTATCATCATTTCTCTTGTTTCATCGGGAAGCCCGTTTATTATATGAACACAAATATCTATACCGCGTTCATACAGCATATTGAAGCCCTTTAAAAAATCATCATAGGTATGACAGCGGTTTATTTTTTCTGCCGTTGTATCGTAAATTGTCTGCAATCCCAACTCAACCTCAAGATTAGTTTTCCTCGACAAATCATAAAGCATATCTGCAATTTTCTCGTCGATGCAATCTGCCCTTGTTGAAATGTTAAGCCCCACAGCGTCTTTAAAGGTCAACGACCTTTCAAAAAGCTCTTTTTGCTTATCTATCGGAGCATATGTGTTTGTACCCGCCTGAAAATATGGTATACACTTAGCTTTCTCCCACTTTTTCAAGAGAACCTGCCTCACCTCACTATACTGCCTTTCAATATCCAACAGAGGGTCGCCTGCATAGTCTCCGCTCATTTTGCCCGAACAATAGGTGCAGCCTCCGATGCCTTTTGTTCCGTCTCTGTTAGGGCAACCGAAATTTGCATTAAGCGGTACTTTAAACACCTTTATTCCGTACTTATGCCTGAGATAGTAGTTATAAGTATGGTATCTTTTATTGTCATCAGAATATTTAAAATTGCTGTTCTTCATTGCTCACTCCGGTAGTTGTGCTTGCCGATGTCGGCGGCTCAACAAGTGTTGTGTGTGAAGTCGTCATAGAAAAATCAGGTAATCCGCTTTTTGTAGTTGTTCCCTTAAACGACCATGTAGTACCTGTAAACGCAGTAGTAGTTGTGACGGATGTTGTTTTTGCCGTGGTTTTCTTTGTAGTAGTCTTCTTGGTTTTCTTTGTAGTAGTCAAGGGACCGGGAGGACCTACAAATACAGAACCGCTTATTTTAACTGTGGTATTTGTCGTTTTTCCTGTGTATTGCGTTGTCGTTGGGGGAGCCGTAGTTGTAAGAGTAACCATAATAGGTTCATTATAGGTTTTTATGCCTATTATTTTACCCGTATCAGCAGAAACAAAACCTTTTTCATCATTATAACTCCCAAGACCGTAAGCATATGAGAAAACTCTGTTTGCATCAAATAATAATTGCTTGCCCGGAAGTCTTTTCATATAGTTTTTTGAAAGCTTTTTCGTAAACTTGCCGTTCAAAACGGTTTCAGTGGAAATTTTATTATTATTTTCTATATATTCATCAGTATTCCTTAAAAGTGCAAAGGAAATACCCATTATCATAATAAGTATAAAAACGACCGCAACATTTATAAAATTATATTCGCCGACCACAGCTTCCCTGCCTATTTTATGCAGAACAATATCGCCCTTAGATGAATCTTCCTCATTTTTCTCAGGCGGAACGGTCAGACAAGCATTGTCAGGGTATACGGCATTTTCGTAATCATAATCATCAGCCTTTTTCTGATAATTATTTTCCTTGAAATTGCTGTTCCTTCTGTTGTTTTTAACCTGCGAGTTATTAAGTTTTCTTTTTCTTTTTTTACTCATTAATAACCTTATTCCTTTATATCAGTCTCAAGCTGTTACGCTCGACGCTGTAGCCATTGCTAATAACAGACATATACACACTGTCTGTGAAATTCTAATAACTGCATAATTCTTCTCACTCTTTTGTGAAAAGGCTTTAAGCTGAGATTTTATAATATTCTTAAAGCCCGGTATAATAATGAAAACACCGATTATCAGCAAAAACAAATATGAAAGAGTCTTATTCCTCATATTAACGCTCCACATATAATCTGTTCCTACGCCGAAGAGAGCTTTAAACCAGTTCAGAAAATCCTCCAGCTTTGAAAAATATGCAATTGCCGCTCCTACAAATACGGCAAAGAATGTATAAATAAATCCTATTATCTTCGGCAGCTTATCTAAAATGCGTTTTAAAAACAGCTTTTCAATAATCACTAGCAGAGCAAAATACAAACCGAATATCAAAAAATTCTGGCTGAAGCCATACCACAAACCAATCAAAACACCTGAAAGTAATACGCCTGATATATATCTGCTCTTGTTCTTTTTAAACGGAACTACCAAAAAATCCTCAAAAAAATCAATAAGGAGCTTATTAAATCCTTTTACTATTCCGCTTACATACCCTCTAACAGAATACGGCAAAAAGTTTTCTTTATACTTAAAACCATTTAGCAGTCCCAGTCCCATAGCCATATCTATATAGCCTGTAAAAACAAAATAAATATTCCCTATAAACGCAAGCATACCTACCCATGCGCCGAATGGCGTCAGTTCGGCAAAATTCAAGCCTGCCTCTTTTACTTTTTCAAACGAAATCCCAAGTATCATAACCTTTGCAAAGCCGATTATAAATCTGTTCAAACCGTCGTTCAGGTTCTGACCCGTTATTGTTCTCCGTCTTATCTTATCTGAAATATCTCCGTATCTTACAATAGGACCTGCTACCATAAAATGATAGTTTACCATATAAACAAGCAAACAGAATATATTCTTTTCAGGCTTGATCCTTTTCTTATATACATCCCCGACATATGAAATTCCTCTTATTGTGTAAAAAGCAATGCACATAGGAATTAGTTTTTTAGTTAATGTCAGTTGTTCGATACCGAAGTTTTTGAATAAAGAGTTCCAGCAGAAAACTATATATAAGGTCGAATTCATAACTATTGAACAAAAAAAGCTCAATGCTCTTAGCCATTTTTTTCTGCCGTATCCCGCCGCAAGACCGAATAAATAATCAAAAATAACCGTCAAAAACAAAAGACATATAATAATCGGTCTTCCGAATGTGAAAAATACAACCGATGTTAAAACGAGTATAAGATTTTTATACTCCGTACTTCTATCCAAAAACGTTATCAGTATAGTTATCGGAAGAAAACCATATATAAATATAAGATCCGAATATAACAAACTGCATACTCCTTTATACAAAGCCAATTATTTCTTTATATTTTAACATATATCACAGCTTTTATCAAGGCGTATTTTCTTAACACAAAGATAAAAGGTACTCCGCTAAAATGCGGAATACCTTGATTTATACAATAATGATTTTTCTTACTTTTTAATATAATCAGAAAGCCATGCGCTTGCTATATCAAGAGCGTCATAAAGACTTGTTTTCTCAGCAGTCTTATTGATTCTCTCATTCGGCGGAACACTTTCATCTGTTGCTATTCTGAAAATTCTTACTCTGTTTGCAACGTCCAAACCGTTTATTTCCTCGGTGGAAAGTATCTGAATCATAACAACATAATCATCTGTCATATTGCCGTAATAAATTTCTTTTCCTTTTCTTACAAGCGGTAATCCTTTATATGTGAAAAAGTCGCATTTTTTTGTTGCCATATTATTCACTCCTTTCTGTGGTCTGAGACTATTATAACAAATTCTCCTTGTGAAAATTGTCTTTTATTAGTTCTGAACTGTTTTTATTAATCTGTTTGAACTTCTTTTCCTTCTATCGCAAGCTGCATATCCGACATCAGCTTATTTACATATGAGCTTTCTATTCGATAGCTTGTTTTGCCGTTCAGCTTGACAATAGTTCTTCTGCTTGTATCCTTAAAGAACTTCAAAACGTCTTTGCCGCCATCGTTTCTGTTGATGCTTACTGTCAGATAACACTTCGTTTCAGGTTCCTTGAAATAGATTTCCGAAGTAGGACACTGTAGAAGAACCTGATACCAGCTCTTCCACGCCTCGACGTTGAGCTCCTTGCCGTTCAATTTTACAGAACTCAGTTTCATTTCCTGCTGTTCATCTTCATCAGCCTGCGCTTTCGGATCAACAACAGCTTTCAGCTTAAATACAGTTTTATCCTTTCCGTCATCAACAACTACTGATTTTAAATCGGTCGCAGCATTATAAGTCATAAGACTTGAAATAAAGTCAGGCGGCTCTGCTCCCACCCATGGAAGGCTTTTAGCGGAAACTGTAAATATAACATCTTTACCGCTTACGCCGTCTAAATAAGTGTAATATGACTCAACTGTTGTAGTTTCCTTGCCCTTAGAATCCTTTGCATATATAGGATCTCCTACAGACAGTGTATAAGTTCCCGCACTTGTTTCGAGAATAACCTTAGTGCTGGGATTTAAAAGACCGTACTTTTTAAAGTCGTTTTTATCCGGCTTTGCCACAACTGCCGAAGCTGCCGATAACCCCCACATTCCGTGAGTTATCTCTGCCGAGTTTGTTGCGTCGAGATACGCAAATACCGGCTCTGTCATAACCTGTGCAGACGGCATATAATTCAGAGTTTTCTCAGGAGTTACGATAACCATATCGTAGTCGAGATCTTCAGACTTAATCGTTTCCTTTATAAAATCCGGGTAATCATCATCGCTTGCCGGCTTCTCAAGCATTGTCAAGGCTACAAAATCCTCTTTTGTGTAGAAAAAGTATGAAAGAGAGCCTGTTGCCGCCGTGTAAACGGTATTCTTTCCTTCTTCGCATAAATAGTAATCTTTCTCGTTCGGAGTTGTATCTCCAATCAAGTAAGTCCTCGTTGTGTTATTATCATCAGAAAATGTAACGGTAAATCTGGTCTTTGCATTATCAAGTCCGTACTTAGATAGATCTTGTGCATTTTCTTCTGCTATATCTGTTGCAGAAAGATCTGCTGCAATTGAAGCCAGACCCGAATAAACAGTGTTTGACTGCTCAATTCCGTCTAAAGCCTTTATCTCCCACTCGTCAGTTTTACCGCTGACCTGACTGACAGTAAAGCTGTCCCGCTCATTTTTGATTTCTATAGATTTAACATAGGTATTATCAAGGTCATCTGCAATATCATCTGTCAGAGATATTGTTTTCTCGCTGTCGGCAACGCTCGGCGCATTACTGCTTGAGTTATCTTCATTCTTGCCTGTTAAATTGAGCACAAGAAGCGTAACCCCCAGACAAGCAATAACAACAACACATATGATAATACTCTTTACTTTAGAATTCATTTAGATTTCTCCTTAATGCTTATCTGTTCTTTCTCCTTAACCAGATTATGATGCCTATTGCAAGAACAATTACAGGAATGATAACAATAAATGTCCACTCCAAAACCTTTATCTGCGTATTGGTAAGATCAAACATTCCGCCCTCAACAGTCTTTGGTTCAATGGTAATTCCTGATGATTTTCCGGTAACACCGTTTACAATGCTCAGTATCCACTGTCTGTTCAGATACTGCGACATCTGAAGCACAGTATCATCCAGGAAAAATTCAGAACCTAGAGCAATCAGGTTGCTGTAATAGGCATCCTCACCGACAAATGCCGCCTTAGAGCCGACTGCTCCTGTAACAGTTACTCCGCTTGTCAGCTTTTTATTTTCAGAATCCATTGTGTATCCTGTGTCAGACGTCTGGATATAAGGCTCGCAGGTAAGCATTTCTTTGTTATTATAGTCTATAGTAATAGGCTTTGTGTAAACGCTGGTAAATAATCTCAGAGAATCGTCTTTTATGTCGTCCATAAAGTTATCGCTTGCACGCTCCATAAATACATATCCGTTGCTTGCATTTTCGCCGTCTGAATCGTATACAAATTCATCTCTGAACTTTATTCCGTATTCCTCTAAAAGCTCGTCGATATTCGGAGTTTTAGGCTGCTGAACGCTTTCGATATAAAGAAGATTCTTTTCCAGCTTTCCTCCGTTGTCTAAAAATGACGATACCTTTTCAACTTCGCTTTCAGTATAGTCGACGCTGGGTGCTCCCATTACAATAAGGTTTGTTTCCTTTGGAATTTCCTGCGTAGTTATATTAATACTGTTCACTGAATATCCGTTTGCATTGAGCAGGGTCTGGAAATATGTCAGCGAAGCCAGCTCTTTTCTTCCTGTAAGCAGTGTAACCGTCACAGGGTTTGCGTCTGTAACCTTTAAAATTGCCGACGTGAATGCCTGCTCTGCACAGTTGCTCTCAACTCCCGCAGAATAATTCTGGATAGCGGTCATACCGCCGTAATACTCAATAAACGAGTCAAGAGTTCCTCCCATATTCTGCTGAAAAGATTTTTCAAAATCAGATGAAAACTTAACTAAATCCTGTGGGTGTACAAGTGTTGTTCTCTCGTGATTTTTACCCGATTCAACTATTATGTCATACTCAGAAAGCGAATCCTCATATTCAGATTTGACCTCCGGATTTGACAGTAAATCTATATACTTGATTGAAAAGTTTTTGTTGCTTTTAACGATATTTTTCAAAATCTCATTAGACTGCCTAATATATTTCGATGTTGATGTAAATTCTTTTTCCTCTGACAATACTGTGATTTTTACTTCTTTATCAACACTTTTTATATAATCGGCTGTTTCATCAGAAATCGTATACGAGTCATCTGATGTCATATCAATTGTAAACGGGAACCTATCAAAAACGCTTGTCGCAACAATATTTACAAGGATCAGAACAACTATAAAAACTACAGTTAAAACAGTCGCCATTGTTCCGTGCTTTAGCTTTTTAAAGTTTTTCTTTGCCTTTTTTTGTTTTTTGGTCTTTTTCTCTGTTGTATTCTCTGCCTGATTCTCCTGAACATCAAAGCTTTCAGGAATTTCTTCACTTATTTCTGTCTCGGTTTCATTCTCAGCAGAATTTACAGCGGCGTTTTCTTCCAAACTGTTTTCTGATGTCTCAGAAACAACCTGCTTTTCCTGCTCAAAATCATTTTCATTTATATTATTCATCTTCGCTACCTCCTTTAAGCCCAACGGCGCTTTTCCAGCACTCTTACTGTAAAGAACATAAATGCCACGGCAACGCTGATGAAATATAACGCACTCGATAAATCGAATTGACCGTATGTAAATCCGATATATCTCTCTAAGAAGCATAATTTATTAAGAACAGTCTTTACAAACTCTATCGGTATAAAGCTGGATATTACCGACAGCAGACTCATCAGCCCGATTGAAGCCAGACTTATAACTGCTGAAACTACCTGATTTTCAGTAAGGCTTGACGCAAAGATACCAATTGAAATACAAGCCGCACCCAAAAGAAGCAGACCTACAATATTTCCGAATATAGTGATCCAGTCAGGCTTAGCAAAAGCAGAAACCACTACTGAAAACACCAGCGTAATTGCAACGCCCATAATATACACCAAAAATGCAGCAAGAAATTTTCCGCCGACAATTCCCGATAAGCTTACAGGAGACGTCAAAAGAACCTGATCAGTTTTTTGTCTTTTGTCCTCTGATAATGTCCTCATTGTGAGAATAGGGATCAAAATAACTAATATAATAAGCAGCCACAGAAAAAACTGAGCTAATTCAGCCGTTCCGTATCCCTGAGTGCTTCCTGATGAACCGGTAGAACCCTTAGCTATTGACGTTACAGAGTAATCAATACCTGCCAATGCAAAAAATACAGCAAGAAAAATATATCCTATCGGAGTAGTAAAATAAGAAACAAATTCTCTTCTAAAAATTGCTTTCATTATTCATTACCTCCATTTCTCTTTACAGCCGGAATACTCTCGCCGACCGTTAATCTCAAGAATATATCTTCAAGCGACATATCAGAAGTCTTAAGCTCCATAATGTACCAGCTTCGTTCAGAAATCCTCTTAAACAGTTCACGGCGAATATCAACGCCATCCTCCGATTCAATGGAAAATTCGCAGAATTCGTCGGTTTCCTTAGATATCATATCAACAGTTTTAATGCCTGCAATCGAACCGATAACCTTTTGTACCTCGTCAGAAGGCCCGTCTATCTTGACCATGATTTTATTGCTGTTGACTAGATTTTTAGAAAGGTTTTCTTCAGTATCGTCGGCAACTATTTTGCCCTGATTTATTACAACGATCTTATCGCACACAGCCTGAACTTCAGACAAAATATGCGAAGATAAAATAACCGTATGATTTTTACCCAGCCTTTTGATAAGCGTCCTTATTTCAATGATCTGATTAGGGTCTAAACCCACAGTAGGCTCGTCTAAAATAAGCACGTTAGGATTTCCCACAAGCGCCTGTGCAAGACCTACCCTTTGCTTATATCCCTTTGAAAGGTTCTTTATAACTCTGTTGTAAACATTCTCTATTTTTACAAGATTACAAATATCTTTAAGATGCGTATTTCTCGGCAGCTTACACTTTTTTAAGTCATACACAAACGAAAGATATTCCTTAACCGTCATATCCATATACAGCGGCGGCTGCTCGGGAAGATAGCCTATTTTCTGCTTTGCCTTGATAGGGTTTTCAAGAATGTCAACGCCGTCTATCAGCGCAACGCCGTCTGTTGACGAAATATACCCTGTGAGAATATTCATCGTTGTGGATTTTCCGGCGCCGTTAGGCCCTAGAAATCCGAGTATCTCGCCGTCTTCGGCAGTGAAAGAAATGCCGTCTACAGCCTTTTTATCTCCAAAATGCTTTGAAAGATTTTTAACCTCAATCATACAGAGATTGCCTCCTTACGATAGTATTATTCTAAACCATTTGCATTCTAACAGCTTATTGTGATAGTTATATGACAATAATGTTATCAAGACAGCTTTTCTATTGCCGACTTAACTCTCTTTATTGACTCCTCTTTACCCAAGATAACGCAAAGCTCAACTCCGCCGCCCGGCGTGAAGGATTTTCCCGAAACGGCAACTCTTAACGGCCAGAAAACCATACCGTTTTTTACCTCCATTTTCTTGACAAGCTCTACTACCTTGTTGTAAATAGTATCCTGATTCCAGTTGTTCTCATCTATGCTCTCTAAAACAGGCAATACCTCTTTTAAAGCCGAAAGAGAATTTTCCTCGTTTGTTTTCATCTTTTTATGACAATACAAAGCATTGTCATATTCAGGCATTTCGTCTATAAAATCGATCTGCTCAGGAATATCGGTAAAAAGCTCCGTTCTCGGCTGAAGTAATTCTGCAACCTGTTTAAGGTCAATGTCTTCACGCTTTACAGCCTGCTTTAAATAAGGCATTGCGTGGCTTTCAAATTCTTCAATAGGCATTTTTCTTATATACTCGCCGTTTATCGCCTTTAGCTTTATTGGGTCAAAAATAGCAGGCGACTTTGAAAGACCCGATATGTCAAACTCCTCAATCAACTCAGGAAGAGTGAAAATTTCTCTTTCTCCCTTTGGCGCCCAGCCCAAAAGCGCAATATAGTTAAGTATTGCCTCTGTTAAATAACCCTGCTTTATAAGATCCTGATAAGACGCGTCTCCGTCACGCTTTGCCAGTTTATGCTGCTTGTCCTTCATAATATGCTCAACGTGAATATACTTAGGAACTTCCCAGCCGAATGCCTCATAGAGAAGATTGTACTTGGGCGTTGAAGAAAGATACTCGTTTCCTCTTACTATATGAGTAATTCCCATCAAGTGATCGTCAATTACATTCGCAAAATTATATGTCGGATAGCCGTCGCTTTTTAACAGTATCTGGTCGTCAAGCGTTGAATTAGGAGTCGTTATGTCGCCGTAAAGCTCATCGTGGAAAGTGGTTTCTCCCTCTGTGGGAACCTTTTGTCTGATTACATAAGGTATTTTGGCGTCTAGCTTTTCCTTGATTTCCTCTTCGCTTAAATTTCTGCAGTGCCTGTCATACATAGGCATAACTCCGCTTGCCTCCTGAACAGCTTTAAGTTCATCAAGTCTCTCCTTATCACAGAAACAGTAATAAGCCTTGCCCTTTTCAACAAGCTCTATTGCATAATCCTTATACATTCCCATTCTCTCAGACTGGATATACGGTCCGTATTCTCCGCCAATATCAGGACCCTCGTCCCAGTTCAGCCCGCACTCTTTTAAAGTACTGTAAATAACGTCTGTTGCTCCCTCTACAAGTCTTTCTCTGTCAGTATCCTCAATCCTGAGAATAAAATCTCCGCCGTTCTTTTTTGCAATAATATAAGTAAAAAGAGCAGTTCTTAAATTTCCGATATGCATATATCCTGTCGGACTGGGTGCAAATCTTGTTCTTACCTTATTCATTTTAATTCCTCCCTGTTTTAAAAAATTCCGCTGTTTTATTTATGTCGGAATAAACCTGCTTTTTCAGTTCATCAATACTTTTAAATTTACGCTCAGGTCTTAAAAAATCCAAAAGCTCAACCTTTATGACTTTTCCGTAAATATCATCATTAAAATCAAGAATATTCGTCTCTATCAACGGTACAGACCTTTTTTCAACCGTAGGTCTTACACCTATGTTTGAAATGCTGTTATACCATTTTTTGTCTATTTTTGTTCTGGTAATATAAACGCCGAACTTAGGTAGTATTTGTTTCTCTAATATTTTTTGATTTATAGTAGGAAAGTCAAGTGTTCTGCCTATTTCATTGCCGTGCAGAACAGGCAGCTTGTAATAATAATTATACCCGAGCATCTCATTTGCCCTTTTGATCTTACCGTGTCTTATACAGTCTCTTATCTCTGACGAACTTATCTTTTTCCCCTCATACTGTGCTTGCTTAACTATAACTGTCTTGATGCGAAATTTTTTACACAGCATTTCTAATTTTTCAGCGTCGCCTTCCGCATTTCTTCCAAAACGAAAATCCTCTCCGCAGACGACCGCTGCAGCGTTCAGTTTTCTATATAAAACCTGCTCAATAAACTGAGCAGAAGTCATATTTTTCATTTCATTAAAGTCAGGAGCATATATATAATCAACTCCCAATCTTTCAAAATGCTCTTTCTTTAAATCATCTGATAACAGCATTTCTATATATCCGTTGCTTCCCTTTGTTGTAACAGTATCCGTTTTAAAAGTAAATAATACAAAATCAAGCCCCTGATCTTTTAGTTCACAAGCGGTATTTATTACTGCCTGATGCCCTTTGTGAACTCCGTCGAATATCCCCATAGAAACAACAGTTTTATTTTCAAAGGACTTTTTGCTTTTTGTAATGTCCAAAATCATAACATCTATCCCTTTGCCAAGATCAAATATAATGCAACAGCTTTTTAAAATGAAATGATCCCGCTAAAGCATAATAATCTCGGCTTAAAAGAAATTCTTTTTTATAATAAATTCATTTGCTTTTTTATCAGCAAATGCAAGACCTAAAAATTCGTTATCGCTTCCATACACACGATATGTATTTTCACATCTTATTCCAACCTGTTCAAGCCTTAGCCTTACGCCACTTTTATACAGTCTTGTGTGCTTAGAATTAAGAATAACCTTTTCATACTGCTCAAAAGCACTGTCAATAGGAAACATTATCTCTGTAATGTCAGTACCACTTTCTGCAAGCGACTGTATTTCTTCAAGAGAATGGCTTTTAGATAAATCATATCCGCTTGAATACGTTCTCTCAAGCGAGGTTAAAACCCCGCCCGTTCCAAGAGCTTCGCCCAAATCGTGAATTATCGTTCTTATATATGTTCCTTTTGAACAATGTATATCTAATACCCCTGTTTGTGAAACTTCGTCAAACTCTACGATCTCTATATTTTTAACGTATATCTTTCTGGGTTTTCTCTCTGCTTCTTTTCCCTCGCGGGCAAGCTCATAAAGCCTTTTTCCTCCAACTGAAACCGCAGAATACATAGGCGGGAGCTGTTCTGTTTCACCTAAAAATATCTTGACCTTTTCTGCCAGACTATCAAAACTAATGTCTGACTTTTCCTCAAAAATTATATTACCCGTAATATCCTGAGTGTCTGTTTTAATTCCAAACTTAAATCCCGCTTTGTAGCTCTTTTCATTGTTTGGCAAAATGTCGCAGGCCCTTGTCGCCTTGCCGACAAAAACAGGCAACACTCCCGTAGCCATCGGGTCTAATGTTCCCGCATGACCCAGCCTTTTGATGTGAAGAATACCTCTCAGCTTTGCAATAACATCAAAGGAAGTAAACCCCTTTGGCTTATTTATAACAATGATTCCGTTTAATTCTTTACTCATAATATCAGTTATTTGAACAGTTCGGCAGCCCTGTCCGTTATTTTTTTCAAAACCTCATCGTATGTTCCAATAATCTGACAGCCTGCAGCACGGAGATGCCCCCCGCCGCCAAAGCTTTTGCAAAAAGCACAGGCGTCATGCTTTTCAGTGGTTCTTACTGAAAGCTTATACTCGTTGTTTCCCTTTTCCTTAATGGTTATGCCGACTTCAACGCCCTCAACAGTAAGCGGAATTGTCGCCAGTTCCTCAAACTCAGCAGTTTCCACACCGCTGTTATCTATAAGCGCCTTCGACACGAATTCTATAGCGCATCTATCGTCAAAGCAGAACTGAAGATTTTTTAAAACCTCCTGCTCGACCTTGATTACTCCCATTGGCTTGACATCAAACATCATACGGTTTACATATGAATGATTAATGCCGTATGAAATAAGCTCTGCCGCTATCATATGCGTTTTTGGAGTTACGTTTTCAAACTTAAAGCACCCTGTATCAGTTGCAATACCTATATAAAGACAGGTCGCAATGAGTTTAGTAACAGGTCTTTCCATATATCTTATCAATTCGTATAATATCTGACAGGCTGCCGCAGCTTCAGCATCTATATAATACAGCTTTGCATACTTGTTATTGGTCATATGATGATCAATACACAGATCTATCTTTCCCTCTTGTTTATACTCAGCAAGATTATCGCCAAGCAATTCCAAACTGGCAATATCCACTGCAATTACGCACTTTTCCTCAAAGTCCATAGGCTCATAATCAGGATACATAAACTCTTTATACTTTTTTGGTAAAGGCTCATTGTTTATGACATTAGCTTTTTTACCCATATCCCGAAGCAAATAACACAATGCAAAGCCGCATCCGAAAGTATCTCCGTCAGGGCTTTTATGTGTTAGAATAGTTACGTTATCACATTTATCGCTTTCCAAAAAGCTCTTGATTTCTGAAAAATCCACCTGTCAACACTCCTTTTACGGGAACTGCAAAATTAGTCTTCCAATAAAGTTATTATGCTGCAATAATTCACTGTAGGAATCAGATCAGTCTGAAATGTCTTTTAAGATCTTATTGATTTTAAGAGAATGTTCCATAGAATTATCCGCTACAAACTCCAGCTCGGGGCATTTTCTGAGCCTGAGAACATTGGAAATCTCACGCTTTAAAAGTCCTGACGCCGACTCAAATCCCTTCACAGCCTCTTTAGCCTTGTCATAACCCTCGAAAGACGAAACGTAAACCTTACAATATGAAATGTCGTTTGAAACATCACAGCGTACTATCGTTATCATACCGCTGTTATTGATTCTCGGGTCTTTCAAATCTCTGATTTTACCTGAAATTATTCTTCTTATATCCTCAGATAATCTTCTTGGTTTGTAACCTGCCAAATTGCTCTCTCCTTAAAGTTTATTAATCACAAAGATTTTCATAGCAAGACATTTTTTAATAATTTTCTGTACGGATATGCCTCAGAGTGAAAATTTGCTAATCTCTGTACTCTTCCATATAGAACGCCTCTAAAATGTCTCCCTCTTTAATATCGGAGAATTTCTCCAAAGATATACCGCATTCATATCCTTCGGCAACTTCTTTAACGTCATCTTTAAACCTTTTTAAGCTTGCCATCTTATCCTCAGCAATAACAATACCGTCACGAACAACTCTTATTTCGTTATTTCTGCCAACCTTGCCTGATAATACATAACAGCCTGCAACCTGACCAACGTTTGAAATCTTATATACCTGTCTTACCTCAACACGAGCAGTCTCGACCTCACGGTATTTAGGAGCAAGCATACCCTTCATAGCGTCTTCGATTTCCTCTATTGCATCGTAGATGATCCTGTAAAGACGAATGTCAACACCGTCACGCTCTGCACTTTCTTTAGCAATAGGATCAGGACGTACATTAAATCCAACTATAATTGCGTTTGACGCTGCCGCCAGCATAACGTCGCCCTCAGAAACAGCTCCGACAGCTCCGTGTATAACCTTTACTCTTACCTCGTCGTTTGAAATCTTCTCTAACGATTGCTTAACAGCCTCAACCGAACCCTGAACATCAGCCTTGACGATAATAGGAAGCTCTTTTCTCTCTCCCTCTGTGATCTGGCTGAATAAGTTTTCTAATGTTACCTTCTGATACTGTCCGAAGATCTCTTCCTTAGCCTGCTGTTTTCTCTGCTCTGCGAGTTCTCTTGCCAGCTTTTCATCAGCAACTACATTGAAAGCGTCTCCTGCGTCAGGCACTTCTCCCAAGCCTGTTATCTCAACCGGAGTAGAAGGTCCTGCCGACTTGATCTCCTCGCCCTTGTCATTCTTCATTGTTCTTACCCGTCCGACAGCTGTTCCGGCTATAATAATATCTCCTGCATTGAGCGTTCCGTTTTGAACAAGAATAGTCGCAACCGGTCCGCGTCCTTTGTCGAGCTTAGCCTCGATAACAGTTCCTTTTCCAAGTCTGTTAGGATTAGCCTTGAGTTCTTTTACCTCCGCAACAAGCAGAATGTTTTCCAAAAGCTCATCAATACCCATTCCGGTAACTGCTGATACAGGCACGCAGATTACATCTCCGCCCCATTCCTCGCAAAGAATTTCATGCTCTGTGAGCTCCTGCTTGATCCTTTCAGGGTTTGCACCCTCTTTGTCCATCTTATTTATAGCGACAATTATAGAAACTCCTGCTGCCTTTGCATGATTAATAGCTTCAACGGTCTGAGGCATAACACCGTCATCTGCCGCAACGACTAATATAGCAATATCAGTAGCCTGCGCTCCTCTTAGTCTCATTGCCGTAAACGCCTCGTGTCCCGGAGTATCAAGGAATGTAATAGGCTTTCCGTTGCACATAACCTGATATGCACCGATATGCTGTGTGATTCCTCCTGCTTCTGAGTCAGTAACGTGCGCATTGCGAATTTTGTCAAGAATTGATGTCTTACCGTGGTCAACGTGTCCCATAACAACTACTACCGGACATCTCTCGACCAAATCCTCTTCCTTATCCTCTTCGTCAACAATAAGACGTTCCTCAATAGTTATGTGAACTTCCTTTTCAACCTTTGCGCCTAACTCCTCTGCAACAAGAGAAGCCGTGTCAAAATCAATGACCTCATTAATGGAAGCCATAATGCCAAGTCCCATTAACTTCTTAATGACCTCAGTAGCAACTACCTTCAGTCTTGAAGCAAGCTCAGAAACGGTAATCTCATCAGGAATAGAAACTTTAAGCTGCTGTTTTCTTGCCCTTTCAAGCTCTAGACGCTTCAGCTTTTGAGCCTCAGTTTCGACCTTGTTTGACTTACGCTGCTTTCTATACTGCTGAGACTTCTGCTTTATCTTCTGCTTTTTAGTATAGTTATCCCTGCCCCTGCCTGACTTTGTCTCTGCAAGAGTATCGTATTTCTCATTATATTTATCAAGGTTTACATAGCTTCCTCTTGTGTCAACGGTTTTAGTCTTAGAATAGGTGTTTTCAACCTCAGATACTGTTACTCCGCCCTGCGAAGAACCCGTTGAAACGAGTTTCTGCTTTGTTCCGTGATCCTGCTTTTTAGGAGGTGATTTCTTTTTCTGCTGAGGCTTTTTCTCCTTCTGAGACTTTTTATCCTTCTGAGGCTTTATCTCATTCTGAGGCTTTTTCTCCTCTGCCTTCACCTTTGGCTCTTCCGTCTTAGATGCCGCTGTTTTTTGCGGTTTCTTTGCCTTTGTATCAGCGTCATCTGTAACTGTCTTTTTAGGTTTTTCAGCTTTCTTTTTTGTTTTTGCCGCAGGCTTCTTAGCAGTCTTTTTAGGCTTTGGTTCTTCTTTTTTCTCTTGTTTAATATTACCGCTTGCAAAATACTCGTCAAAGCTTTCAACCTGATTTTTCTGAGTAAAATACTCAAACACATATGTTACCTCTTCAGGGGTAAGCGAAGAAACTGTCTTTTTAGGTTCCCCGAACACTCCGTCAAGGCACTTTATTACATCAGCTGAAGGCAGCTTTAAATGTTTAGCAAGCTCTCCTAGTTTATAATTTTTCGCCATAGGTTTCAATAACCTCCTTAATTATTAAACATATCATTGTCAATTTCTATTTTTCTCATATAAGTCTTTGCTTTCTTCATAAATCCACTGTCGTTTATTGATATAATTCCTACATTCTTACCAAGCTCGATCCCGACAGCCTTCATATCCATACCAAGAGAATAAAGCGGCACATTTTCATTTATACAAACAAACTTGATTTCTTTCAGGCTTTTAGGAGAAATGTCAATAGCTGTGCATATTCCTTTTGAAATTCCGTTTCTGCACGCATCCTTACTCATATCCATACCGAGAGAGAGTTTTCCTGCTCTCCTCGCCATAGTCAAAAGTCCCATTATTTTATTCATTTTGAAAGCTCGCCTTCCATTTCATCATATATCTCATCAGAAATTTTACACGAAAAACTACGCTCCAGCTTTCTTGCCTTTCTCACCTTTTGAAAACACTTCAAATTATTGCAGATATATGCGCCCCGCCCTGACTTCTTTCCGGTCAAGTCGAGTGAAATCTCACCCTCTTTTGATTTTACAATGCGTATAAGCTCTTTTTTAGGCTTCATTTCTCCGCAGCCTATGCACAATCTCATAGGAATTTTCCTTGTTTTCATATACGCCAACTTCCTTTACCACTCTGTATGAATTATCTATCGCCTGAATATATTACTTGTCTAATAACGCTAATCTATCTGAATAGGATTTTCAGGGCCTATATCTATCTTATAGCCTGTCAGTCTGGCTGCGAGTTTTGCATTTTGCCCTCTGTTTCCAATAGCAAGAGAAAGCTGATCGTCGGGAACAACGACTTCGCAGGCTCTTGTTCCGTCCTCCGCAAGCGTTACCTTAATTACATCGGCAGGAGAAAGCGCTGAGGCTATAAATTCTGCGTCGTCCTCGCTGTAAGGGATTATGTCGATCTTCTCACCCTTTAATTCGTTCACTATCGCAGAAATTCTTGAACGTCTCGGTCCTATGCAAGCGCCAATTGCGTCTACGTTCTCATTCTTCGACCATACTGCTACCTTGCTTCTTGAACCGGCTTCTCTTGAGATTGCCATTATTTCAACTGTTCCGTCATAAACCTCCGGTATCTCCAGTTCAAACAGCCTTTTTACCAAATCTCTGTGGGTTCTTGAAATTTTAACAGACGGACGTCTCTCCGGATTTACAATACCTACAACATAAACCTTTATAATATCTCCCTCGTGAAGAGTCTCACCCGGAATCTGCTCATTTCTCACTAAATAAGCCTCGCTGCCGTCAATAGTCAAAATGGCATTTCCCGTGCCCGGCTCAACCTTCTGAACAGTTGCAGAAACGCATTCGTGCTCTTTATCCTGATAGTTAGACAAAAGCCGCTCTCTTTCGATTTCTTTAATATCGCTTCTTATTGACTGTTTTGCAGATTGTGCCGCAATTCTCTTGAACTTTGTAGGGTTCAGCTTTATTGCAACCTTAGAACCTATCTTTGCTCTCTTTGAAATTTCAAGTGCATCCTCTAAGCTGATTTCATTCGCTTCGTCCTCGACTTCTTCAACTACATTTTTGTTGATTTTAAGATTGAGCCTGTTCTTCTCAACATCAATTTTAACCTCAATGTTTTCCTCATTTGTGTTTGGGTAATCTCTCTTTACAGCCTTGAGTATACCCTGCTCGATCTTTTCAATCAAAACCTCTGCTTCTATACCGTTTTCCTCCTCCAGAAGTGAAAGAGCCTCAAAAAATTCCTTGTTCATTTTTACTAATTCCTCCCTTTACTCTATGTCAAATAAATCTTGGTCGTCATTTAGCTTTACGTATGCGCAATCCGAAAGCGAAATTATATCATCATCGTCCGAGCCTTCAAACTGAACCGTAATATTCGGTTTCGAATAACCCTTCAGTGTGCAGACAGCTTCCTTTTCTCCGTTTCTCGCCCGTATGAAACGAATTCTTATTTTCTCACCTATAAACCGTTCAAAGTGTTCCGGCTTTCTAAGCTCTCTGCCCAGACCCGGTCCTGAAACTTCAAAAACATAAGACTGAGAAATCGGATCGGTTTCATCAAGCAATTTATTAAACGGTCTTGAAAAGTTCTCGCAGTCGGCAATGTTTATGCCGCCGTCCTTGTCGATAAACACCCTCAGATACCATGTTGCTCCCTCTTTTTCAAACTTGACGTCCCAAAGCTCTAGCCCAAGCTCGCCGCAAAGAGGCTTTGCCAGCTCGGCAATCCGATGAACCGTCGAACCTGATTTTTTACTTTTCATTGTAAACACCTTGCCTTTGCTGTACAAAGACCGCCTTTCTTTGAAATTTGAGTCAATTCCGATAACGGATTTGCCGCATTGTTGTTAAGACAAAGACTCACGCTATCCTACGGCAAATAATATACACTTAAAATTTAATTTCCTAAACAAAGACGAAAGACCGGAAGTCAAATTTCCAGTCTTTCAATAAAACTATTGTAGTAATTATAGCACCTTTAAATGTATTTTGCAAGTGTTTTTTACTATTTTTTTGTTTGATTTCTCAATATGCCCAAATAAATTAAAAACACTAATTTAAAAATCATCTAACATTTTATTGGCTCTTTTATAAATATCCCTCTCATTCTCATCTAAATAATATACACCATCTCTGTAAAGAATTTTTCCTGCACACATTGTAAGCTTAACATTCTGTTTAGAACCGCTGAATACAAGATTTTTAGTGATATTATGAATAGGCTGCATATTCGGTTTGTTCATATCAATTACTATCAGATCAGCCTGCTTGCCTGCCGCTATAGTATCGCAGTCAGCAAGACCCATTGCCCTTGCTGAGCCCACCGTAGCCATATATAAAACATCTTTTGCAGAGCATACCGAAGCGTCCATATACTTTAGCTTTTGAAGTCCTGCTGCAAGATACATCTCCCTGAACATATCAAGTGCATTGTTAGAAGCCGCTCCGTCCGTTCCTATAGCAATATTGATTCCCATATCGAGCATTCGTGATAGATCTGCAATTCCGCTGGCAAGCTTTGTATTTGAGCCGGGATTTGTAATCGCCCACAGACCTTTCTCCTTGAATATCTGCATATCATTTTCGCTGAGGTAAACACCGTGAAAACCTCCGCCGCCGTATTCATATAGCCCCAAATCGTCAAAAAGCTGTGTTGGGGTTTTATTATAACGGCTAATGCACTCAGAAACCTCTCTTTCGGTCTCGCTGTTATGAGAATAAAAAGGCTCCTTATATTTCTGACACAGCTTTGCTATGCCTTTGATAGTATCGAGCTTTGTAGTGTATTCCGCATGGCAGCCGAATTTATAAGAGATCAAAGGAGAAATGCTGTTGAACTTCAAATAGTCCTCCTCGTCCTGTTCGGGGCTCCCCCCGAAATCATTTGTCGATGAACATATTACCGTTCTGAATCCTGCGTCAATATTCGCTTTAACATAATCATCCAGTTTAAAATACATATCAAACGAAGCGGTAATTCCGCTAGATAAATACTCTAATATTGCCAGCTTTGTAAAGGCATA
The DNA here is from genome assembly GCA_947628615.1 of uncultured Clostridia bacterium. Taxonomy (GTDB): domain Bacteria; phylum Bacillota; class Clostridia; order Oscillospirales; family Ruminococcaceae; genus UMGS1601. The sequence continues at coordinate 45,884 of CANRAO010000006.1, read as the reverse complement.
AATATGCTCCCCTGTCAGCTTTGCCTCCATCGGGAACACCTGTTTATTAAGCCAATCCTGCAAGGGCATATCATCGGCATATGAGCGCAAAAATGTCATTGCCGAATGTGTATGCGCATTCTTAAAGCTAGGCATTAAAAGATTACCGTCTAAATCAATTTCCTGCTCGAAGTAATGAGCCTCCGAATCTTTTTCAGACGGCTTTCCCACAAAAGAAATCTTATCATTATCCACCCATACCTCGCCGTTTATTATATTAAATCCGTCGGCAAGCGTGAGAATTTTTCCGTTGTAAAATCTTATCATACTTTTATACTTTCCTGTTAATTGGCATTGAGATAGTCAGATATGTTTTCAATGGCTTCAGTAAGAAGTCTCTTAAAATCAGGTGCAACTCTGTTTGCTGTTTCCTGAACCTCTTTATGCGTAAGCGGAGTTTTGCTGATACCTGCCGCTAAATTGGAGATGCAGGAAATTCCGCATATTTTCATGCCCATATGATTTGCGGCTATCGCCTCGCAAGCCGTACTCATTCCCACAGCGTCTGCACCCAACACCTTAAACGCCCTTATCTCTGCAGGAGTTTCATACTGAGGCCCTGTCGTTTGAATATAAACGCCTTCTTTAAGCTGTATATCAAGCTCCTCAGCTGATTTTTTTATAATACCTATTAGATCCCTATTGTATATTTCGCTCATATCAGGGAAACGAACGCCCAGTTCGTCAATATTCTCGCCTATAAGAGGACTTTTAACAAATGATGATATCTGGTCGGTAATAAGCATAAAATCGCCGCACTTGAAATTCTCGTTTATTCCGCCCGAAGCGTTAGTTAGGAACAAAACCTTTGCGCCCATCAGACCCATTAAACGAACTGGCATAACCACATCTGAAATATCATACCCTTCATAATAATGAACCCGTCCCTGCATAATGGCTATTTTAACGCCGTTTACCGTTCCGAAAACAAACTGCCCTTTATGACCCGTAACCGTAGATGTAGGAAACCCGTTTATCTCTGAATACGGTATTATCAGCTCAACCTGAACATTTGCACTCTCTGCATAATCGCCAAGCCCCGAGCCTAGAACAAGTGCAATTTCAGGTTTAAAATCAGTTTTTTTACGAATATATTTATAACACTTCTGCAGCTTTTCATAAGTCTTATTCATAGCCTAACCCCTCTAAATATGTAACGTAATGAATAAAAACAAAATATCATCAATAGAATGTTTACTTTCGGCATAAAGAACCGTTTAAGCTAATGCTTATCCTGTTTTTTTGGAATATGATAGATGTCCATAAATTCCTCAACGTCCTTGTCAAAATCCTCGCCGGTTTCCTTTAGCTTTCTCACATATTTATGCGATTCAAATGACTCGTCCTCTTCCTGCTTAATAGAAGAAGCAATATTTGAACAATGATCTGAAACCCTTTCCAAATTTGTTAAAAGGTCCGTAAAAATAAACCCTAGTTCTATTGTACAAGTTCCCTTCTGAAGTCTCTTTATATGTCTGTTCCTGAGCTTTAAGCACAGCTTGTCAATAGCTTCCTCTAGTGCCTCGATCTTTGCAACAACATTTTTATCCTGAGTGGCAAACGCTTCGACTGCCATATCAAGAATATCGGTTACAGCACGGCAAATTACTTTTAATTCCGCTCTTGCTTTTTTAGAAAACTCGATTTTTTTATCATTCATCTCGCCTGATAGCTTGATGATGTTTTTTGAATGGTCGGAAATTCTTTCAAAATCGCCTATCACATGAAGCTGCATAGCAATCGACTGGCTGTCCTTTACAGACAGATCCCTGCTTGACAGCTTGACAAGATAAGTTCCTATCTTATCCTCGAATTTATCAACCATATTCTCATTTTTTTCTACCTTTTTTGCGGCATCGGCGTCATATTTATTTATTGTAGCTATGGCAAGACTTATATTCTCTCTTGCCATTTCTGACATTTTAACCAACAGCGACCTGCACTGAGCTAAAGCAACGCTCGGGGTTTGCAGAAATCTGTCGTCTAAAAGAGCGAATGTATTTTTCTTTTCCTGTTCTTCCTTGTCCTCTCTTATCGTCAGATAAGCCAGCTTTTCAAGCCCTTTGATAAACGGAAGAAGTATAATAGTAACGCCGCAATTGAACAGAGTGTGAACAATTGCTATCTGAGCAGCGCCCACAGTATCATTCATAAAGCTGAAATCTATTATTGAGTTGAGAATATAAAATACTGTCAAAAACAATACGGTTCCTATAATATTAAAATACAAATGAACAATTGCCACTCTCTTTGCTGCTTTGTTCGTTCCTACCGAAGAGATCAATGCAGTTACGCACGAACCTATATTCTGTCCCAATATAATCGGTATTGCCGCACCGAATTTAATAGCGCCTGTAGCAGAAAGCGCCTGCAATACACCTACCGAAGCCGACGAGCTTTGCAGTATAGCCGTAATAATAATGCCTGCTAAAACTCCAAAGAAAGGATTTGAAAACATCGTCAGAATATTAGTCAGTCCCGGAACAGCCTGAGGGTCTATAGCGCCGGACATTGTATCCATACCGAACATCAGAATCGAAAATCCTAAAAGTATAGCTCCTATATCCCTTTTCTTGCCCGATTTAACGAACATATAAAGGATTAGTCCTATTAGCGCTAAAATCGGCGTAAATGACGACGGTTTAAGCAGTGTAAGCCAGAAGTTATCCCCCTGAATTCCTGTTAAGCTCAAAAGCCACGCTGTAACGGTCGTGCCGATATTTGCACCCATAATTATACCTATAGCCTGATGCAACTTCATAATACCGGAATTAACAAAGCCGACTAGCATAACCGTTGTTGCCGCCGAGCTTTGAATTACCGCCGTTACTCCTGCACCGAGCAATACCGCCTTAAGAGGATTAGAAGTCAGCTTCTCGAATATCCTTTCTAATCTGCCGCCGGCAAGCTTTTCAAGGCTTGAACCCATTACATCCATTCCGTAAAGGAAAATAGCAAGTCCGCCTATGAGCTTCAACACTGCAAAAAAATTCATATTAGTTACCATGCCTTTCTATAGAATTACCGCATTGTTTCTGCGGCAAAGGCTCATAAATATACTTAAAATAATTTCACAATAAACGTTATAAATTTTCAAAATATAAAAACCACAAATATTATACACTATTATTTATTTTTTTGCTAGTACTACAAGAAAATTTTAAGTAAAATTTAAGAGATTAAATTTATATAAATTTATACTATTTGTACTATATAATATTAACAAAAGAGCTATAAAAAAACAACCCTTAAATAATTTAAGAGTTGTCAGTTTTAATATTATCTGTTTATACCAACTGAATAATAGCCATTTCTGCAGCGTCACCGCGGCGAGGTCCGATTTTGATGATTTTTGTGTAACCGCCGTTACGCTCAGCGTATTTCGGTGAAATCTCATCAAATAATTTCTTTGCAACGCCCTCTTTTGTAACATATGAAAGAACTTGACGCTTATTATGCAGTTCAGGAGTTTTACCTAGCGTTATCATTTTTTCGGTCATAGCCTGAACTTCTTTAGCTCTTGATACAGTTGTTTCTATCTTACCGTTTTCCAGTAGAAAAGTAACCATAGCTCTAAGCATTGCTCTTCTCTGGTCGCTTGTTCTGCCCAATTTTCTTGAACCTGGCATGATATTCACTCCTTATATTAATTTTCACGAAATGATTAGCTGTTTTCCTCTGAGCTCAAGTCATATCCAAGACTTCTTAGTTTTTCCTTGACCTCGTCAAACGACTTCTTTCCAAGGTTTCTTACCTTCATCATTTCTTCTTCTGACTTTTCTACCAAGTCATTAACAGTATTTATTCCCGCTCTCTTCAAGCAGTTAAATGAACGCACGGATAAGTCAAGTTCCTCAATGGTCATCTCAAGCGTTTTTTCTTTGCCCTTATCGTCCTTTTCAACCATTATCTCAACAACGCTCGTTTCTTCAGATAAATCAACGAAAAGGTTAAGATGCTCGCTGAGGAGTTTGGCTGCTAACGATACAGCTTCCTTTGCAGAGATTGTTCCGTCTGTCCAAACCTCTAAAATCAGCTTATCAAAATCAGTGATCTGTCCTACACGGGTGTTTTCTACCGTGTAATTTACCTTTAATACCGGCGTATAAATACTGTCAACAGCAATAACACCAATAGGTGCGTTAGGCATATAGCTTTTATTCTTTTCAGCAGAAACGTATCCTCGTCCTCTGTCGATAACTATTTCCATATAAAGCTTAGCACCCTCGCCCAATGTGGCAATGTGCATATCGGGAACTAGTATATCTACCTCAGAGTCTGTCTTGATGTCACCTGCGATAACCTCACATTCACCCTCTGCTTCAACATAAATTGTTTTTGGTCCTTCGCCATATAGCTTTGCTGTCAGCCCCTTTAGGTTAAGAATTATCTCAGTTACGTCTTCCTTAACCCCCGGAACAGTTGATAACTCATGATGCACACCGTCAATCTTTACGGAATTAACGGCAACACCGGGTAATGAGGAGAGTAATACCCTTCTCAGGCTGTTGCCCAGGGTAGTACCATAGCCTCGCTCCAGCGGTTCAAGAACAAATTTACCATAAGTTCCATCACCCTTTTGCTCTGCTATTTCAATGTCTGGCTTTTCAATTTTTTCAAGCATTTAAAACCCTCCTGTTCGTAATACAACGACTGTTTAAACGAATGATAAAAAGTTCCGCTGCAACACTTCGGCAAAAGCCAAAGCCGCAGACAAACTTATTATTTTGAGTATAACTCGACGATAAGATGCTCTTCAATTTCGTAGTCGAGGTCTTCTTTTTCAGGAGCTCTGACCACTGTAGCAGACAAAGTGTTGTTATCCTTATCAAGCCATGAAGGAACTGTTCTGCCCTTAGTTGCCTCAATAATTTCGTTGAACTTAACACTCTTCTTGCTCTTTTCTCTCAAAGAAATAACATCGCCCGGTTTAACTCTGTATGAAGGGATGTCAACTTTCTTTCCGTTGACTTCAAAATGTCCGTGACCGACAAGCTGTCTAGCTTCTCTTCTGGTCATTGAAAGGCCCATTCTGAAAACAATATTATCAAGTCTTGACTCAAGCATAGTCAAAAGGTTAGTACCTGCCTGACCCTCCTGCTTTTCAGCCAATTCATAATAGTGATAGAATTGCTTTTCAAGAACACCGTATATGAACTTGAGCTTTTGCTTTTCCTTTAATTGAAGTCCGTATTCTGATACTTTCCTTCTTGAATTCTTATTAGGATCTCTTTTAGTTTCCTTACCTAAGCCCATAACCATAGGGCTGATACCTAAAGACTTACATCTCTTCAAAATTGGTTCTCTGCTAACTGCCATAAGTTATTACCTCCGTTTTTTAATAAGTATCCAATCTCAATTATTGGACGCCGAGCAAACTTTTAAACTCAGCTTTGTTAATTATACACGTCTTCTCTTTGGAGGACGGCATCCATTGTGAGGAATAGGGGTTACATCCTTGATAAGTCTGACCTCAAGCTCCTCTGTCTGAAGCGCTCTGATAGCAGCCTCACGTCCTGAACCCGGTCCCTTTACATAAACCTCAACGGTTTTCAGACCGTGCTCCTTTGCAGCTCTTGCAGCTGTTTCAGCGGCAGTCTGTGCAGCGAACGGAGTTGATTTCTTTGATCCTCTGAATCCGAGTCCACCTGCGCTTGCCCAAGAAATAGCGTTACCCTGCAAGTCAGTAATAGTTACTATCGTGTTATTGAAAGTAGACTGGATATGAACCTGTCCCTGTTCAATGTTTTTTCTTTCACGTCTGCGGCGAATAGGTTTCTTTTGAGCCATTGTTCATACCCTCCTTTACTTCTTCTTATTAGCGATTGTCTTTACAGGACCCTTACGCGTTCTTGCGTTGGTCTTTGTTCTCTGACCTCTTACAGGAAGTCCGCGACGATGACGAAGTCCTCTGTAACAACCGATTTCAGTTAATCTCTTGATGTTCAATGCAACATTTCTTCTGAGGTCGCCTTCAACAGTCAGGTTCTTGTCGATGTAATCACGAATTTTTGATTCGTCGTCATCTGTCAAATCCTTAACTCTTGTATCAGGGTTGATCCCTGTTGCCTCTAAAATTTTTGTTGCAGTACTTTGACCTATTCCGTAAATATAAGTCAGTCCTATTTCAACTCTCTTATTCTTCGGAAGGTCGATTCCAGCAATACGAGCCATTATTTAGCTGCACCTCCATTATTCATTAGTTAGCCTTGCCTTTGCTTATGCTTTGGGTTATCGCAAATTACCATTACCTTGCCCTTGCGCTTGATAACCTTGCATTTTTCACAGATCGGCTTAACTGAAGGTCTTACTTTCATGTGAATACCTCCTTTAAATACCGAAAGCTTTACGCTTTCTCAAACGATTGATGTTAGGTTCATTACCTACTTTGATCTCCAAGTAATTCTTCCCTTTGATAAATCATAAGGTGACATTTCAACCGTTACCTTATCTCCCGGAATAATGCGAATGTAGTTAAGTCTGAGCTTGCCTGATACATGAGCGAGAATTTGATGTCCGTTTGCAAGTTCAACTTTAAATGTTGCATTCGGCATCGCTTCTAAAACTGTACCTTCAACCTCAATTACATCTTCTTTTGACATAAATGTTTACACCCTTCCTTTCCTTAATAAGCTACGGCTGCTTGAACCCTTGGGTCGAGAGCTCATTCAACACCTTTCTAAGTTTTCTGTTTGTTAGAGCCTCTGTCGAAATAAAAGCGTTGGTAGGTGAAATGTGCTTTATGTTTTTTCGCTTAGGTTTTTCGAGCTTACGCTCTTTGCCGTTCGCTATTTCCACAAAGCCGCCGCTTATTCCCACTGCAACGAAATAGGAATTTTTATCACGGCCTGCACAACTCTTTACAACAGAGCCAACCTTTATATCCACAACGCTACCTCCTAATCAGCTTGAGTCAAAATGACCGCACCGTTGTCAGTGATAGCAATTGTATGCTCAAAGTGAGCCGACAGCGAACCATCTGTTGTCTTTACAGTCCAGTCGTTCGGCATTACCTTTACACTCTCAGTTCCTATATTTATCATAGGCTCTATTGCTATAACCATACCAGAAACCAAGCGTAATCCGTGTCCTTCCCTGCCGAAATTCGGGACTTCGGGATCTTCATGAAGGTTTTTACCTACTCCGTGACCTACAAACTTTTTAACAATACTGTATCCGTTGTCCTCATTATGCTTCTGAATCGTATGACCGATGTCGCCGAGTCTTACACCCGGCTTAGCCATATCTATTGCAAGATATAAGCTCTCCTCAGTCGATCTCATAAGTGCCTTTGCTTCGTCTGATATTTCTCCGACTGCAAAGGTTTTTGCACTGTCTCCGTGAAAGCCTCCTATATAAGCTCCCACGTCAACAGAAACTATATCGCCGTTTTCGATCTTTCTTCCATCGGGAATACCGTGAATGACCTCGTCGTTTACAGATATACAAGCCGATGCCGGAAACCCTCCGTATCCCAAAAACGACGGAACCGCTCCGTGCGACGTTATATACTTGTGAATTATCTTTTCAAGCTCTTTAGTGGTCATTCCCGGTCTTATTGATTCACCAGCAATTTTTAATGCTCCGGCAGTAATCTTTCCTGCCTTTTTCATTTTTTCAATATCGCTGTCTGATTTAATATATAACATTGATTATGCCTCAATTGCAGCAAGCGTCAACTTTGAAGTCTCTGAAACCTCTTCCTGTCCCTCAACTGTAACAAGCTTACCCTGCTTCTCGTAATAGCCCTTCAAAGGAGCTGTCTGCTCGTGGTAAACTGCAAGCCTATTGTTTACCGTTTCAGGCTCGTCGTCCTTACGGATAACAGTCTTACCACCGCAAGCGTCGCAAATGCCATCTACCTTTGTAGGCTTGAAGTCAACGTGATAAGAATTTCCGCAGCTCTCGCAGACTCTTCTGCCTGAAAGTCTCTGTCTGATTTTCTCATCGGGAACATAGATCTCAACAACTTTATCAATTGTAACGCCCATATTGTCAAGTGCTTCTGCTTGTGGAACTGTTCTCGGAAAACCGTCGAGAATGAAACCGTTTTTGCAGTCGTCCTCAGCAATTCTGTCTTTCAGAATTCCGATAACTACCTCATCCGGAACAAGCTTTCCGCTATCCATAAAGCTCTTTGCTTCAAGACCGCTTTTTGTTCCGTTTTTTACAGCTTCCCTGAGCATATTTCCGGTCGAGATGGTAGGAATATTCAAAGCCTTGCATATAACCTCAGCCTGAGTACCCTTACCTGCTCCCGGAGCTCCTAATAAAATCAAATTCATAGTTGATCACTACTCCTGATAATTCTATTCAAGGAATCCCTTGTGATGACGCATCATCATCTGTGATTCCAGAGTACGAACAGTTTCAAGTGCAACAGAAACAACGATTAGGATAGATGTACCACCCATAGCAATGCTTCCCACACCTGAGAACTTAGCAAAGAATATCGGGAAGATAGCGATAATTCCCAAGAACACAGCTCCTACCAGAGTGATCTTTGACAATACTCTCTTTATGAATGAAATTGTCGGTTTGCCCGGTCTGATACCCGGAATACCGCCGTTATTCTGTCTTAAATTGTTTGCAATTTCAACCGGATTGTACTGCATTGATACATAGAAGTAGTTAAATCCGATAATCAATAAGAAGTAGATTACAGCGTATACCAAACTTTCATAGCTGAACCACTGAAGTATCTTAACATAGAAATTCTCCCAGAATCCCTCAGGATTTGTCGGTCTTGCTATAAACAGTTCAAGCGTTGACGGCAATGACATAAATGACATTGCGAAGATGATAGGAAGTACTCCAGACATTGCAACTTTGATAGGAATGAATGAGCTTTGTCCCCCATACATTTTTCTTCCGACAACACGTTTTGCATACTGAATCGGAATTCTCCTCTCTGCATTATCCATAAAGATAATGAAGGCGATCATAGCTACAAATATAACTATTACTATCGGTACAAGTATCATATATCTTAACTCGCCTGTTCTGAACAACTGAATAAGTGTTCCAACAGCGGCAGGACCTCTTGCTACGATACCTGCAAAAAGGATCATAGAAATACCGTTTCCGATACCCTTTTCATTGATCTCATCACCGAGCCAGATGATAAGCGACGCACCTGCTGTAAAGCAAGCTATAATAATGATTTCTGCGAACAGCTTTTTCCAGCCGCTTGTATAAACCAGAGCATTTGCTGAATTCTTAAGAGTCAGATAATAAGCCCATGCCTGGAATACAGCAATTCCGAATGACGTATACCTTGTGATCCTGTTTATTTTCTTTCTTCCTTCTTCGCCTTCCTTAGACAACCTCTCAAGAGGAGGAATAGCATAAGTAAGAAGCTGAATGATGATCTGTGCATTGATATAAGGTGAAATAGACAACGCAAGTAAGGTAGCCTTTGAGAAGTTACCTCCTGACAGAATATTCAAATAGTTGAAAAAGTTACCGGTGGTTGAAGTATCCTGGAACCATGATGCCAACGCAGCTTGATCCAGAAACGGAACAGGGATCGCTCCGCCTATTCTGTAAATTATGATAATGAAAAGAGTGAATAGAATTTTCTTTCTTAAATCAGTCACTTTCCAAGCATTTCTTAAAACCTCTAACACCTTACATCACCTCAGCCTTTCCGCCGGCTTTTTCTATTTTTTCCTTAGCACTAGCTGAAAAAGCGTTAGCCTTTACTGTTAGATTTTTAGTAAGCTCGCCGTTTCCGAGAATCTTAATAGAATCATACCTGCCTTTTACAAGACCGGCTGCTTTAAGAAGCTCTGCATCCACAGTAATTCCGTCATTAAATCTTTCCAGATCAGAAACATTTAAAGCAATTACCTTATCTGCGAATATATTGTTGAACCCACGCTTAGGGATTCTTTGGGTCAACGGCATTTGACCGCCCTCAAAGCCCGGTCTAACACCGCCGCCTGAACGAGCCTTCTGACCCTTGTGTCCTTTACCGGCTGTTTTTCCCTGACCTGAGCCATGTCCTCTGCCAATACGCTTTCTTTCTTTGTTAGAACCTGCGTTTGGTGATAATTCGTGCAATTTCATTTTTATACGCACCTCCTTGCATTACGCTTCGGTTACTTTAATAAGGTGACTAATTTTCTTAATCTTACCTTGTGTCTGTGCGTTATCAGGTTGAATTGTTTCCGCACCGATTTTCCTCAGACCAAGAGAATGAGCGGTAGCAATTTGGTCTTTCTTTGATGATATAAGACTTTTAACTAATGTTATTTTTAGATTTGCCATTGCTTTATTCCTCCTTAGCCTAATATTTCTTTAACTGTTTTGCCTCTCTTTGCAGCAACCTCTTCTGCTGACTTAACTGAAGCTAAACCGTTTATTGTAGCTCTTACTACATTACATGGATTGTTAGAACGCAGTGACTTTGTTCTAATATCCTTAATTCCTGCCATTTCCACAACTGCTCTGACAGGTCCGCCTGCGATAACTCCGGTACCGGGAGCAGCCGGCTTCATCAGAACCCTGCCTGCACCGAAAGCACCGACAATTTCGTGTGGAATTGTTGTTCCTCTGAGTGAAATTTTTATAAGGTTCTTCTTTGCGTCTTCAATTCCCTTGCGGATAGCGTCAGGAACTTCAGAAGACTTACCCATACCAAAACCTACAATGCCGTTTCCGTCTCCGACAACAACCAGTGCCGAAAACTTCATTATACGACCGCCCTTTACAGTTTTTGATACTCTGTTTATGGAAACTACCTTTTCACTCAGTTCCAGTGTTGAAGCATCTATTAAAGCCAAAAGTATAACCTCCTTTAAAACTTAAAACAAAGTGTATAAATTACTTTGTCTGCACAAATGATCTAAAATACTAGAATTTCAGACCGCCCTCACGAGCTCCTTCTGCCAGTTCCTTAACTCTTCCGTGATAAAGATAACCGCTTCTGTCGAATACGACATTCTCGATTTTCTTATCTAAAGCAGCCTTGGCAACAGCCTCGCCGACCTTCTTTGCACCCTCTATGTTGCCGCCGTTTCCGTCATAATCCTTGTCAAGACTTGATGCAGCAACGAGTGTAACGCCGTTTACGTCGTCGATAATTTGTGCATATATATGCTTTGAGGAGCGGAATACACTTAAACGCGGACACTCAGGAGTTCCCGAGATCTTATTGCGGATTCTTTGGTGTCTTTTATTTCTGGCTTTTGCCCTGTCAATCTTTTTAACCATAGTGTGAACACTCCCTTACTAAGATTTTGCACCCTTACCGGCTTTACCCTCTTTGCGGATAATTCTTTCGTTTTCATAACGAATTCCCTTACCCTTATAAGGCTCCGGCGGACGCTTTTCGCGGATTTCGCTAGCGAACTGACCAACCGCTTGCTTGTCGGCGCCTGAAACAACTATCGTGTTCGGGTTTGTAACCTCGATCTTTACGTCGTCAGTTTCAGAAACCACAACCTGATGTGAATAACCTAAGTTCATAACAAGGTCGCTGCCCTGTTTTGCTGCTCTGTATCCAACACCTTCGATTACAAGCGTCTTTGAATAACCGTTTGTAACACCCTCAACCATATTAGCGATAAGTGTTCTTGTCAAGCCGTGAAGCGACTTGTGAAATTTGTCCTCTGAAGGACGGCTTACTTTGATCTCATTGTTCTCAAGGGTAATAATCATATCCTTGTGAAATGTTTTTTCCAATGTTCCCTTAGCACCTTTTACAGTAACTATATTACCATCAGCAATTTTTACATCTACTCCTGCAGGAACACTTACTGGTTTAATACCTATTCTCGACATAACTGTTCCTCCTTACCAGACAAATGCAAGAACTTCTCCACCGACATTGAGCTCTCTTGCTTTCTTGTCAGTAACAATTCCCTTTGATGTTGAGATAATTGCTACTCCGAGTCCCTTCATTACCTTAGGCATATCCTCGCAGCTTGAATAAATTCTCAAGCCCGGCTTTGATACTCTTCTAAGTCCTGAAATAACCGGTGTGTTGTTCTCGTCATATTTTAGAGTAATTCTAATGATACCCTGCTTTTCGTCTTCAATGAATTGAAAGCCTGAAATGTAACCCTCGTCAACAAGGATCTGTGTGATAGCCTTCTTCATTTTCGATGCAGGAATGTCAACTGTTGCGTGCTTTGCAGAACTTGCATTACGAATTCTGGTCAATAAATCAGCTATTGTATCAGTAATTTGCATTGCAGTTAACCTCCTTTAAATGAATGTTCTTTACCAACTTGCCTTTTTTACACCCGGGATCTGACCTTTGTGCGCTAGCTCTCTGAAGCAGATACGGCAGATGCCGAACTTTCTGAGATAAGCGTGGGGTCTTCCACAGATTTTACATCTGTTGTAAGCTCGAGTGGAATACTTTGGCGGTAATTGCTGTTTGTTTTTCATAGCCTTCTTTGCCATATTGATTTCCTCCTCTTTCTTACCTGTCAGCGAACGGAGCGCCTAATAATGTGAGCAGCTCCTTAGCTTCTTCATCAGTATTTGCAGTAGTGATAAAGTTAATATCCATACCACGAACCTTGTCGATCTTATCATACTCTATCTCAGGGAAGATAAGCTGCTCTTTAACACCTGTTGAGTAGTTACCTCTTCCGTCGAATGAGTTGGGATTGATTCCTCTGAAGTCACGAACACGCGGAAAAGCTACATTGAATAGTCTGTCAACGAATTCGTACATTCTTTCTGCTCTCAATGTTACCTTAACTCCGATGATCTGTCCTTCTCTCAGCTTAAAGTTAGCAACAGATTTCTTAGCCTTACAAACTATAGGCTTTTGACCTGTGATTGCTGCTAAGTCAGCCATAACTGCGTCAACGACCTTTGAATTGTCCTTTGCCTCGCCGCAGCCTACATTGATAACGACCTTATCTAGCTTTGGAATTTGCATTACGTTTTTGTAGCCGAATTTTTTCATCATAGCAGGAGCTACGCTGCTAACATACTCGTCTTTAAGTCTAGCCATCGTTTACTCCTCCTTAAAACTCTTCACGGCAGTCTGCATTTCTGCAAACTCTAACCTTTGAGCCGTCGTCCAAAATCTTGTGTCCGATACGAGTCGGCTTTCCGCATTTTGGACAAACTGCCTGAACCTTGCAAGCGTACATTGCAGCCTCAGCCTTAACTATTCCGCCTGCCTCGCCTTGTCTTCTCGGCTTAACGTGCTTTGTGCACATATTTACGCCTTCAATAATAACCTTTGACTCCTTAGGAGATACAGCGAGTACCTTTCCCTTTTTGCCTCTTTCTTTTCCTGAAAGAACAATAACGGTGTCGCCGGTTTTGATGTGTAATTTATTCATTCTAACCGCCCTCCATTATAATACTTCAGGAGCAAGAGATAAGATCTTCATATAGTTCTTATCACGAAGCTCTCTGGCTACAGGTCCAAAGATACGGGTACCTCTTGGATTCTGATCTTCTTTTATAATTACAGCAGCGTTTTCATCGAAACGGATGTAGGTTCCATCCTCACGACGAAGACCCTTTGCTGAACGAACGATAACTGCTTTAACTACATCGCCTTTTTTAACAACGCCGCCCGGTGTTGCTTTTTTAACCGAAGCAACAACTACGTCACCGATGTTTGCATATCTTCTGCGTGTTCCGCCTAAAACTCTGATACACATAAGCTCTTTTGCTCCCGTGTTATCAGCAACCTTTAGTGAAGTTTGCATTTGTATCACAGTGCGTTCCTCCTTTCAAACTTAAAAGGTCTAAATTAAGAGAATTTCTCTTTTTCAACCTACTTACTATTACTACTTAACTTCTTCCAGAACCTTAACCAAACGCCATCTCTTATCCTTAGACAGAGGACGTGTTTCCATAACCTCAACAACGTCGCCGATATTGCAGACGTTGTTCTCGTCATGCGCTTTCAGCTTCAAAGTTCTGTTAATGATTTTCTTATAAAGCGGATGTTGAACCTTATCCTCGATAGCGACAACTATTGTCTTATCCATCTTGTTAGAAACAACTTTTCCTACTCTTGTTTTTCTAAGATTTCTTTCGCTCACAGTTAATCCTCCTCTTTATTATTGTACGCTGGACTCTTGCTTACGAATGAATGTCTTAACACGAGCAATATCCCTCTTGACTGCCTTCATTCTCATAGGATTGTCAAGCTGATTGATAGCATGCTGAAAACGAAGGTTAAACAGTTCCTGCTTTAACTCTGCTAATTTCTCGTTAAGCTCCTGCTCTGATAAATCTCTGATTTCACTTGCTTTCATTATTGCTCACCACCCGTTTCTTGAGTTTCTTTAGCTATAAACTTACTCTTTATCGGAAGCTTATGTGCTGCAAGACGCATAGCCTCTCTTGCAATCTCTTCCGAAACGCCTTCTATCTCGAACATAACTCTTCCGGGCTTAACAACTGCTACCCAATATTCAGGAGCACCTTTACCTTTACCCATACGAGTTTCCAAAGGCTTTTTAGTTACCGGCTTATCAGGGAAAATCTTTATCCAAACCTGTCCTCCACGCTTGATGTATCTTGTCATAGCGATACGGGCTGACTCGATCTGGTTTGAAGTTATCCATGCAGGCTCAAGTGCCTGTAAACCGTAATCACCGTTTGTAACCTTGTTTCCGCGAAGCGCTTTTCCTGTCATGCGTCCTCTGTGCTGTTTACGGTGTTTTACTCTCTTTGGAAGTAGCATTATTCGTTACCTCCTTCTTTTTTATCGTTTCTCGGTCTTGCACTGCGGCGTCTTGGTCTGTCTTCGCCGTTTCCTCTGCTGCGACGTCTTGGTCTGTCCTTAGTCTCTCTCTTCTGAGTTTCAGGAACCTCGCCCTTCAGAACCTCTCCGCGATAGATCCAAACTTTGACTCCGATTTTTCCGTAAGTTGTATCTGCCTCAGCAAAACCGTAATCAATGTCAGCTCTGATTGTCTGCAGAGGGATCGTGCCCTCGTGATAGCTTTCAGCTCTTGCTATTTCAGCGCCGCCCAGACGTCCCGAGCATCTTGTCTTGATACCCTTTGCGCCAAACTTCATCGCTCTGCCGATAGTTTGCTTCATTGCTCTTCTGAAAGAAATTCTGTTCTCAAGATCTAAAGCGATTCTTTCAGCAACAAGCTGTGCATTCAAGTCAGGCTGTCTAACCTCAATGATGTTTATAGCAACCGACTTGTTTATCATCTTTTCTATCTTTTGACGAAGCTTCTCAATAGTTGCTCCCTTTTGTCCGATCACCATTCCCGGCTTTGCACAGTGAATGTGAATCCTAACTTTATCTGCAAATCTCTCTATCTCAATACGCGGAACACCTGCTGAATATAAGGTCTTTTTGATATAATTTCTTACCTTATGGTCTTCTACAAGCGTATCGCCGAAAGTTGATTTGTTCGCAAACCAACGGGAATCCCAATCTTTGATTATTCCAACACGATATCCATGCGGATTTACTTTTTGACCCATAATCTACCTCCTATTCCAGCCTATTCCTTTTCCTTCAGAACTAAAGTAACATGAGATGTTCTCTTTAAAATTCTGTAAGCTCTGCCCTTTGCTCTTGGCATAATTCTTTTCAAAGTTCTTCCCGGACACACAAAACACTCAGCAACATAGAGATTATTTTTATCCATGCTGTGATTATTTTCTGCGTTTGCAGCGGCCGACTTCAGAAGCTTTTCAAGATATTCACAGGCAGCTTTAGGTGTGTGCTTTAATGTTGCCATAGCAACATCATAATCCTTTCCCCTTATAAGGTCAAGAACTATCTTAACCTTACGAGGAGCAATTCGAGCATCCTTCAGTATAGCTCTTGCTTCCATTTGAAATCCTCCCTTCGGCGACTACTTACCGGTGTTTGATAATTTTGAACCGGCGTGGCCCTTATATGTTCTTGTCGGTGCAAACTCACCCAGCTTATGACCTACCATATCTTCGGTTACATAAACAGGAACGTGCTTGCGTCCGTCGTGAACTGCGAATGTATGACCTACGAAATCAGGGAAAATCGTTGAAGCTCTGCTCCAGGTCTTCAAGACCTTCTTTTCACCTGTTTCATTCATAGCTTTAACTCTTTTGAGTAGAACCTCTTGTACGAAAGGTCCCTTTTTAATACTTCTGCTCATTATTCAGTTCTCCTTTCGTTATTTTCCGTTTCTACGTTTTACGATAAACTTATCTGACCTGTTGTGTTTAGCACGGGTCTTGTATCCGAGCGTTGGTTTGCCCCAAGGCGATACAGGTCCCGGACGTCCTACAGGCGACTTACCTTCACCACCGCCGTGAGGGTGGTCGTTCGGGTTCATAACAGAACCACGTACAGTAGGTCTCCAGCCCATATGACGTTTTCTTCCTGCCTTACCGTAGTTGACATTGCTGTGGTCGATGTTTGAAACCTGACCTATAGTTGCCATACAGTTAAGCGGAATATTTCTCATCTCTCCCGATGGAAGTCTTACAAGTGCGTATCCGTTTTCCTTACCCATAAGCTGAGCCATATTTCCCGCACTGCGGACAAGCTGACCGCCCTTGCTTGGATAAAGCTCGATATTATGAATGAAAGTACCTACCGGAATGTTCTGCATCTGACTTGCGTTTCCGGGCTTGATGTCAACATCAGCGCCCGCACGAACAATATCTCCAACCTCTAAGCCGTGAGGTGCGAGAATGTATCTTTTTTCACCGTCTTCATATTTCAGAAGAGCAATAAATGCTGAACGGTTCGGGTCATATTCAAGAGTCATAACCTCTGCGTTCATATCCAACTTATTTCTCTTGAAATCAATTACACGGTATTTTCTTCTTGCTCCGCCTCCTCTGTGGCGAACAGTGATTCTACCGTAGCTGTTTCTTCCGGACTTTTTCTTGACCGGCTGAATCAGGCTTTTTTCCGGAGCTACCTTAGACAGGGAAGAATAATCAATAGTAGTCATACCTCTTCTTCCCGGAGTCGTAGGCTTATAGCTCTTTATTGCCATTTGAATTTCACTCCTTTAAGTTTGTTTTGCGAGAGCTTTTTAAGCTCCCATACCTACGCTCTGCACAACCTGCAAAGCCCTTTGCCGAAGTCTGTTATACCAAGTTATTAAAGAACTCGATTGTCTTCTCGCCTTCAGCAAGTGTAACGATTGCCTTTTTCCATGAAGGAGTTCTTCCCTCATACATACCCATTCTCTTTTTACGTCCTCTGCAATTCATTGTATTTACCTTGACAACCTTAACTCCGAAGAGCTCTTCAACAGCCTTGGCAATCTCAATCTTATTTGCGTTTTTAGCAACCTTGAATGTGTACTTATTCATCTCTAAGCCTTCCATAGAAGCCTCTGTGATGATAGGTTTTAAAATAATATCTTGAGCAGTTTTTTCCATTATGCATAAACCTCCTCAATCTTATCTACAGCGTCCTTAACAACGATGAACTTGTCGTGATTAAGAATGTCATATACGTTTAGCGTGTTGACAAGAGTAGGCTTAACACCCGGAATGTTTGAAAGGCTCTTAACGACCTTTAAATCAACCTCTGGCATAACAACAAGTGCCTTGCTCTCTACATTAAGCGCTTTCAGCATTTCAACCATTGTCTTTGTCTTGAACTCATCACACTTGATAGAGTCAACAACAACAATGTCATTATCGAGTACCTTTGAAGAAAGTGCAGACTTCATAGCAAGTCTCTTTTCCTTCTTATTTAACGAATAGCTGTAATCTCTGGGCTTTGGTCCCATTGCGATTCCGCCGTGAACCCACTGCGGAGCCCTGATAGAACCCTGTCTTGCATGACCTGTATCCTTTTGCCTCCATGGTTTTTTTCCTCCTCCTCTTACTTCTGAGCGAGTGAGAGTAGAATGTGTACCCTGTCTTTGATTAGCAAGGTAATTAACAACCATTGCGTGCATTATAGCTTTATTCGGCTTGATTCCGAAAACAGAATCTTTCAGCTCAGCGGTAGCAACCTCTTTGCCTGTCATATCATATACTGAAACCTGTGGCATATTACTTCCTCCTTCCACTAAGCCTTCTTAACACAATCAACAACGGTAACCGTACCGTTCTTAGGACCCGGAATAGCGCCCTTGATTGCGATAAGATTATTTTCTGCGTCAACCTTTACAACTTCTAGGTTTTGGATAGTAACCTTTTCATTACCCATCTGTCCAGGCATTCCTTTTCCCTTGAAAATTCTCGAAGGTGATGAACAAGCTCCCATAGAACCTGCGTGCCTGTGAACAGGACCTGTACCGTGCGACTCTTTAAGTCTTGCAAAGTTATGACGTTTGATTGTTCCTGCAAAGCCCTTACCTTTGCTTGTGCCGCTGACATCAACGATGTCGCCCTCAGCAAAAGTGTCTGCTTTTACAATGTCGCCGACGTTCAATGAGTTAATGTCGTCAAGTCTAAACTCTTTTAAAGTTCTCTTCAAAGCGACGTCAGCTTTTTTGAAATGACCCTGTAAAGGCTTGTTTACTCTCTTTGCCCTGATGTCGCCGAATCCAAGCTGAACAGCATTATAGCCGTCGTTTTCAACCGTCTTCTTCTGAACGACAACGCAGGGACCTGCCTCTACAACCGTAACAGGAATAAACTTTCCTGCTTCGTCGAAAATCTGTGTCATACCGATTTTCTTACCGATGATTCCCTTTTGCATTATTTTTTCCTCCTAAATGGTTATTGGTTGAAGCTTAACTCCAACATGACCTGCGTGAATACTGTTTTGAAATCGCACACTGCGATTTCCGTTGGAAACTACTTGATCTCCATTACAATATCAACACCTGCAGGAAGGTCAAGACTTTGAAGCGCAGATGTAGTTTCGTTTGTCGGTCTGAGTACGTCGATCAATCTCTTGTGAGTTCTCATTTCAAACTGCTCACGGCTGTCCTTATACATGTGAACAGCACGAAGGATAGTAATGATCTCCTTGTCTGTAGGCAACGGGATAGGACCCGAAACCTTTGCGCCCGAACGCTTAGCCGCATCAACAATTTTAGCTGCTGCAGCGTCTACAACTGCGTGCTCATAGCCTTTGATTTTAATTCTGATTCTTTCATTGACTGCCACTTAAATCGCCTCCTATAAATTTTGACTGGGGGCTGAAAGCCTTTAATTAATGTATAAAAGCCTTTCTGTAAATTTACACTGTACCGTGTGTTCCGTGAAAGTCTGTTAAAAAAAGCCGAAAAACTAACGTGGTTTTTCGGTCGACATAACACAACGATAAGTATCTCCTTATGCAAAAACAGACCTAACCTGAGAAGCCTGCCCTTCGCAAGAAACATAAAGCACATACCGTGTTCAGTATTACAGTCGCCCGGTTTAAAATCGGACATACTCTGCGAAAATTACCCGGCAAACCGCCGGCAACCTTTCGCTTCATCGCATATCTGTTGCAGCCGCAATGCGGGAATTAACCGCAGTGCAAGATAAATTGTACCATTTATATTTCACAAAAGCAAGCAAATAGAAAAATTTATGCTGTAGAAATTTCAAGTAAATTTATCCTCATTTTTATGCAAACTGCACAAAGTATATTTTGGACAACTGTTATTTAGTGGTTGACTTATAGTCTAACACTATATCTAGAATTAAAAAGCTCTATACAAGAGACAAACCTTTTGCCTATTCGTTAATATTCTTATTGGGTATTATCCTCCTTTGGTATCTCCACAGGATTTTCTATATCCTGAATTGCGTTTTTCTCTGTGATCTCTACCTTATACGAATGTATAATTTTCTCCCCTTTGCTGTCTATTACCGTTTGCTCGGTAAAGTACAAAAGCTGCTTATTCTCATCAAAATAAAATCTTGCAATAAAGTCTGAAACACTTCCCTCGTCAGAAGCTGCACCGATTTTCTCCGGGTCATATTTATGCTCAACGCAGGTTATACCGTTCTCCTCGCTGACAGACGACTCTTCAACAGCATTTGCAGAAAAGATAATCAGCCCTTCATTAGCCTGCGGATGGGTTGAATCACGGTCATAAGCCTGAAAATCCCTATCGCCCCGCTGGGTAAAGGTATACTTGCCGTTTTCTGATGTATAACACTCATAACCGTTATTGTACTGTGCATAGCTTTCGTCCTGATACTTTCCCTCATAGGCAAAGGTCAGAACGTCCTTTTCATCGTATTTGAACACAAATGTCTGCTCAATTTCATTAGTCTCGGTATTTGTCATAATGACTTTCGCACTGTCGAGCTTTGTGTATTCCTCTCTGGCTTTTTTAACGAGCTCGCTTCCTGCGACATCTTTTGCTCCGCAGCCCGCAAAAACAACCGAAACCATAATCACTACTATATATAATAGTATAATTTCCTTTATTTTCATTTAATCACCCAAGCTTTACAATCATAATTAAAGTATAAAATCGGGATGAAATCTTTTAAACCTCATCCCGATACATTCTGGTTTATATTTTAAGCATCATAATAATGTCTGTTATTACGATTTACTACTTTCACAATGAAGGAAACTGATTTCCCTGTTTTCTTATTTTTGCAAGTTATTTTTGTCGTTCCTGCCGCAGCTGCACGAAACTCCATATCATCACCGTAGCGGTTGTAATCGTCAAACCTTACAACAGAAGTGTTTTTAATGCTCCACTTCAGATTTTTGTTTCTAACCCCTGCCGATTTTCTGACCTCTAAATCGAAATCTTCTCCGACTGCGATAGTGCGTGTTTTAGGTCCTATGCGCTTTATAGTTCCCTTTGAAGAAGCTTTCTTGACAACAATTGTTGTATATGCTTTCTTATTAGTTCCGGCAATTTGACAGCAAACTTTAGCTGTTCCCTTTTTGAGGGCAATAAATTCCTGTTCATTACCATCTCTGTCATAGTCCTCAAACTTGATTATGTTTTTGCCCTTGACTATAGACCATACAAGACTATCGTCATCAGCATTGTACGGCGAAACCCTTGCATAAAGCTCAAAGTAATTTCCCTTTTTGACTGTTTTCTTTTTAACTGTCATTGAAACGCCGGTAGGTCTCACATCATAATAATCAGCAGACGCTGTCGCTGAAGCTGACAATCCGGTCAGAAGAACTGCTGCTGTCAACAAAGAAATGATTGACTTTCTTATTTGTTTTCTATTTCTTTTCATAATAATCCCTCCGTTTTAAATTCTATACCTTGAATAAATTGACTTACATATAAATACCTTATGGTACTAATACCATATAAAATACCCTAGTTAATAAGCCTTATCCGTCCTGAAGGCAAAAAACAACAAATCTTTCAACAACAATTTCGCCAAATCATAAATGACATCACACGGTACACTATTTCCTTCTTGATCTGCTTCTGCGGTTATCGCCCGCCCTTTTAAGTTCAGACATTCTCTCCTCACTTGAAGCTTTAAACTTACTCAGCATATCCTCAAAATTTGCGTCACCGCTGGTCTTTTGAACAAATCCGTCGCTGTATATAATATCCTCATTCAACTCAGGCTTATTTGCCTGACGGGGCTTAGCAAAACGTCCTTCCTGAGGCGCTCTGCCATCAAAAGATTTACCATAGTTTTTAGACTTAACACGAGACTCCGCCTGCTTGATTGACATACTGATTTTCCCGTCGTCATTGACCCTTATGACCTTTACCTTTACAACATCGCCAACCTTGAGAATGTCATTAATATCATTCACAAACGAATTTGAAACCTCTGAAATATGTACCAATCCGCTTATTCCGTCCTCAACCTCGACAAACGCTCCGAATTTTGTAATTCCCTTAACCTTGCCTTCGTAAATCTTATTAATCTCGACCGCCATAAAATTTTAAATCCTCTCTGAAACGTATTAGCCTAAACTTGCCACATAAAAACGGCGTTCATTTGGATAAGCATAGCCGTATCTTTCAATAGCTATTTTTTTCATATATTCACTTTCGTCCTTACCGCTTAGCAGACGTGTATATTCATCATTTTCCTGCTTAGCAATAGTGATTTGCGACTTAATGTTTGCCAATTCCTTTTGCTGTTCATTTATTTCTGCCTGCTGAGATATAACAAGATACAGTGCATAAACCAAAAGCACTAAAACAGCAATCGTTGCGATTTTTGAAGAAAGAGATTTCTTATTCTTTTGATTAGATATCAATTCATTCAAAGAGTCATTGCTTCTTGACATTGTTATACCTCCTTAATGCGGTAAACTAATTATTATCTTTATTATACACTACATTTTTCCCAACTTTCAAGCCTTTTTTTCCACTTTTTATTCTTTTTCTTAAAGATAAGTAATTTTGCACAATTTTGTTCTTTAATTTTGTGTAAATTGGAGTAAAAATTTTACTTTTTATCCACGTTTCAATTTTCTCATAAACTTTTCTGATTCCTGTTGCCAGTCTTGTCGTAAGACTTCCCAACGTAAGCAAATATACAATGAAGCCTATAAATATTCCAATCAAAATAAACAGCCGTATCTGCCCTCTTGCAAGTTCTGTAGAGAATAGAAAATACCAAAACGCACAAAAAACAACAAAAGCAAAATCTTCTATAAAAACCACGTACCTATGATGCCTCTTGACTATTCTGATAATTCTAAGGACATCATAAACTGCTCCGAATACTAATCCTATTAAAAACGAGAGCAAAAACAGCTTTGTTTCATATTGAAGTCCGAAAATATAATCAGGCACACCGCATCATCCCTTATAAATAATTTATCTATTTAAAAATCTTTTTTAATATTCCCAGACGCTGATTTTTGTCTTTATCGCCGTAAATAAGCGCCCATATATCCCCTTCTACAGAAAAATCCCCTGTTTCTACATTCATTTCGTTTATATGAAGGTTCTTTCCTTTTATCATTAACTCTCCAAGTTCAGTAAATAAAATCATCTGATTTTCATTAAAGCTGTCCACATCTGTAACTCCCGATAAAAGAAGTCTTTTTCTGTTTTCTAAAATGGCATTATGGTTTTTGTTAATTCCCTGCTTATTAAAATCGTTCATAAATACACCCTCCTGTGATAATAACTTAAAATCAGTCTGTTACTATATATATTAAACAAAAAACACCGTTATACCTTGTCACTTATCACAAGAGGAAAAACATTGTAATTTACTTTTTGTTTTGTTATAATATTGCTGACGAAAGTACAGCGTCATTTTACTTTTTGTAAAATGGTAACTACAAACAAGGAGGAATTATGAAAATTTTTAAAATAATTGCGTTATTGACAGGTCTTTGCCTGTCGGCGTCTGCACTTGGAGGCTGTGCAGATAAAAACGAAAAAGGAAAAGCAGATCCTGCAAAATACTATAACAGTCAGCCGACCGACACGGGATATGAATGGAGCAATGTTAAGATCGTAGGCGGCGGATATGTTCCGGGAATGGTCTATAATGAAACGGAAGAAAACTTAGTTTACGCAAAAACAGATATAGGCGGAGCATACAAATTAAACAAGGATAAAAATGAATGGGAATGTATCACCGACAGCTTTGGCGGAGAAGACTGGGGATATAACTGTATTGAAAGCATTGCCACCGATCCTGTAGAACCGAACCGTGTTTACATATCCTGCGGAACTTCATACTCGGGAAACGGCTGTATAATGTATTCATATGACTACGGCAAAAATTGGACTAAAGTAGATATGGGCAATATGACAATGGGCGGAAACGACTGGGGAAGAAACACAGGCGAACGTCTCTGCATTGACCCTAATGATAACAGCATTATATATTACGGTTCTCACTCTCAAGGTTTATTTGTGTCAAAAGACTACGGTCAGACATGGAGCAATGTTAAATCTTTTCCTGATAAAGGAGCTTTCGGCGAAAGCGGCTACACCTACGGTATTATCTGGGTCGCTATGGATAAATCAAGCTCAAAAAAAGGAGAAGCCACAAAAACATTCTTCTGCGGAGTTGCAAATAAAGAATCAGAGAAAATCTATCGCACCGACGATGCCGGAAAGACTTGGCAGGCTGTTTCAAACGAGTTCTCTGACAACGGCAATATCAAGTACTTCCCTCAGCAGGGAAGGGTTTCAACCAACGGGAATCTCTATGTTACATACTCAAGTATGATGACTCAGGAAAAGAACCCTCCTATGGGAATTGTTTGCAGATATAATATAAAAGATAAAAAATGGACTGACATCACGCCGAAAATCACAGGAAACGGCTGGTGCGGTCTGTCGATATGCAACAACGATAAATATAACGGAGATATGATAGCAGTTACTACAATATGCCACTGGGGTTCTGAGGACAATGTGTGTATCAGCTTTGACGGAGGCAATACATGGAAAGGTCTGTGGAACATTGAAACAGAGGAAAAAGACTACAACCTGGATATTTCCGAATCTCCGTGGCTTGACTGGCAAGGTCAGTTAAAGCTGGGCTGGTGGACATCAGGAGTTGCGATAAACCCGTTTGATCCCGATGAAATTCTTTACGGAACAGGCGCAACAATATTCGGCACTGATAACGCAACAAAAATCGGTCAGGAAAAGGTTAATATAGAAGTTCGTGGTATGGGAATTGAAGAAACGGCTATCTTTGATTTCTATTCGCCTAAAGACTGCGGAGAGAACACCCCTGATTTGTATTCAATATTAGGCGACCTTTACGGCTTCAGACACGATGACGTAAATGTCGCTCCTAAAGAGCATTGGGGCGTTCAAAGCTTCAAGGCAGAATCTCTGGCGGTTGCCTCAAACAACCCCGACATTGTGGTAAGAACTACAAAAGACGCTGCGTTTGAGAATTCGATCTGCTATTCAACCGACGGAACAAAGACATGGCAGTTTGTAAAAACAATACCTAAAGGAGAAAACATCAACGAAGGCGGAACAGCATATCTCTCTGCCGACGGAAAGGTTTTATTCTGGGCCCCGGGCACTTCCAGCGTAAACACCTACTACACAACAGACTGGGGAAAGACGTGGAATAAATGCAAAGGGATTCCCGCAAATACAAATTTAATTCCCGATCAGGTGAACCCAAATAAAATATTTGCAGAAAACGGCGGAACATTGTATATCTCGACCAACAAGGGAAAAACATTTAAAGAGTTTCTCAACATATTAATATCTAACGCTGATATTGTTGCAAATCCTGAAAAAGAGGGAGATCTCTGGATTGCCGCAGGTCTTGTTTTCCACCTTGAAAACGCAGGCAAGGAAGGATGCGAAATGATCGCTCCTAATAAAGAGATACAGAGTGTTAAGTGTATAGGTCTTGGAAAGGGCGAAAAAGACGGAGATCCTATGGCTATATACATTATCGGAGAATGTGATAATAAGGGCGAGGGCGTATACCGTTCTACCGACGAAGGCAAATCGTGGGAACGAATAAATGATGATACTCAGAGATGGGGAAATGTAAACAACAAAATCTCGGGAGACCCGAAAACCTTCGGACGGGTATATATTTCAACAAACGGACGGGGAATTATTATGGGAAATCCGGCTAAATAAAAACACAAGGGCGTAAAGAAAAACTTTATGCCCTGTTCTTGACTAAATAAAGTCTTTTTAGGGGAAGCCCTCTCTTGCAGGGCTTCCCCTCTTTTAAAATAGTCCACTGGACTATTTTTTTAGCTAAAACTGCTTTGCAGTTTTAGGTTACACCCTCTTTCGGAACGCCCTACGGATAATGAGTATTTCGCCGACTGAGGTCGGCGACAGGGCTCCGCCCTTGACCCGCCAACGATGACGTTGGATCCAGTTCGTGATCTATTTTTGTAAAATGTAAACACACAGCATCTCACGTTAATTATTTGCAAATAGTCCGATTTGCCGTTGCTCAATATTGAACATTTTGAACAACTTTCCAAAGGCAAAATGCCTCCGGTGGCTCACCGGGAAAAAGGCTTGACCGAAAACTTTCAATTGATTTAAATATATTTAATTATAATAATGTATAACTAAGCAGAATATTCTCTGACTCTTAGCTCTATTCCGAGCTTTTTACAAAGTTCCCTGCATTTTTCGATTTCCTCTTCTGAAATGACGTCAACGACCGACAAAATTACTCTCGGGAAAATCTCTTTTGCCTCGACCGCAAAATTTATCATAGCGTCAAAGGCTTTGTCCTTCCACTTGGGCTGGGTAACTTTATTGTATTCCTCCTTGTTTGAGGCGTTAAGGCTTATCGAAACAGTATCAAAAAGCCCTGTCATCAGCTTGCAGGTGCTTGATTCGTTTATCAAATCAGAAAGCCCGTTTGTGTTTATTCTTATCGGAGTTTTTGTAACGCTCCTGATGTATTTTGCCGTTTTTATCAAAATTCCAAGCTCACAGGTCGGTTCGCCGAAACCACAGAAAATAATTTCATCAAAGCTGTCCAAGTCCTCTTTTTTCAATGCGTCTATTACTTCTTCTGCCGTGGGCTGACGCTCAAGCCAAAGGCTGTCCGAGCCGTATGCGCCCTCACCGTTTCTTCTTATGCAAAACTCACAGGCGCAGGGACATTTGTTTGTAATATTCAGATATAGTTTGTTACTTAAAACATAGGTAATAGTCATCATAATAATATCAGCTTCTAAAAGAAGCGTTCCTCCTTTGCATTTATCTGCAAGATGCCAGTTGCTTCTTGCTTCTTGCTTCTTGCTTCTTGCTTCTTGCTTCTTGCTTCTAATTATAGTATAACTCAAAAAAAACTATCTTTCAAGTATCACAAAAATTCTAAATTTTATCATATGATTATCACAAATGACATTATAATAATAATTAAGTTAAATCAAACAAATAAAATCAATTATAAATTTAGGAGGTCTCAAAAATGGATGAGAACAAGAATTTCAATAATGAACCTTCAGAAAAGGTAACCAGTGTTGATTCCATTGACTCTGTACAGAATAATGAAAATCCGGAGGTCGTTCAGGCTGAAAACATCACTGCTGAAAATGACGCTTCGACAGAAGTATCCTCTGGTACTCCTGCTGAGGAATTTACTCCGGATGAATATAAACAAGAGTATTCTTATAACAATCAGCAGAGTTATGCTAATGTAAATGAAGTTTCATATTATCCCAATAAGAATAAAAAGAAGAGTAAAAAGTTTCTTACCGGTCTGGTAGCCGTAATCTGCGTGCTTGCCATTGCAATAACCTCCGTTGTGGGGTATGCAATGATTTCAGGCAAAGGAATAAGAATATCGGTCTCTGACACAGACAACGCAGGCAGCACAAAATCTTCAGGCGGAAGTTCAACAGCCAAAGAATCGAACAGAGATACAAAAAATCTTCCAACATTAACACAGCTTGCAACCCCTTCAGACGCTCTTTCAATACCTGAAATAGTTAAAAAGGTTTCGGGCTCGGTTGTGGGAATTTCCGCATCAAGCTCATCTCAGACAGCAACAGGAACCGGAATTATAATGAAAGAGGACGGATACATTATAACTAACGCCCATGTGGTAAGCGGTGCAAGCAATCTTTCAGTTGTGTTCACAGATGAGGACAAAACTTCTATGCAAGCAGAATTGATAGGTATTGACTCTCAAACCGACCTTGCAGTTATCAAAATAGACAAGAAAGGTTTAACTCCCGCTGAATTCGGCAAATCAGCTAACCTTCAGGTAGGAGAAATTGCAATAGCTATCGGAAATCCTCTTGGTTTTGAGCTTGCAGGCTCTGTTACATCGGGAATTATATCTGCTCTTGACAGAACTCTTACAATAGAAGACCAAGAAATGAACTTGATTCAGACTGACGCTTCCATAAACAGCGGAAACTCAGGAGGAGCATTGGTAAACGCTTACGGTCAGGTAATAGGTATCACTTCGGCAAAAGTAAGTTCAGCATACGGCGAAGGCTTAGGCTTTGCAATTCCAATTGACAATGCAAAACCTATAATTGATGACCTTATTGAATACGGTTACGTAAAAGGCCGTCCTGTGTTAGGTCTCAGCGGACAAACAATTACCGAGCTTTGGTCGCAGTATTACGGCGTACCTCAGGGATTTATCGTAAGAAACGTTGAAGAGGGTTCAGCCGCTGCCAAAGCGGGAATTAAAGTTGGGGACGTAGTTATAGGTATTAATGACACTACTATAACATCTATTTCTGAGTTTAACAAAATCAAGGCTAAATACAAAGCCGGCGATACAATTACTATTACCCTTTACAGGCAAGGTAACAAAATGAATGTTAAGGCTACACTTGACGAGGATAAATCAACTGCCACCAGCAGCGAAAGTCAAAACACTACTGAATCCAATCAAAGCGAATATTACGGCGGTAATAACGGATACGGATTTAATCCGTTCGGATTATTCGGAAGCTTTGATAATGATCAGTCACAGGGTCAAGCCTCATAATTAATTACGCTTACGAGATATTTTATATTTTTTCATATTTCATTACTTCCTTGAAGACAGCTGTTCTTTTCATAAGAACGGCTGTTTTCATTTATGTTATCTAAAGGTCTTGCTATAAAGTCTGTAAAATGTTATACTATTAACAGTCAAGACTTGTTTGTTATATTTCTAACAGAAAGGTATGTGATAAAATGTCACCTGAAAAAAATGAAATTCCGGAAATCAATGATAATAATGCTGCTGAACCGTTAGAGAACAAAATAAATAATGCAGCCGCTGATGAAAATGAACAAAACGAATTTAGCGATTACTACTATGATGAAGATTTTGAAGGCACAGACGAAAATGAAACAGAACAACCAAAAAAGGAAAATAAAGCGTCTAAAATATTTTTGTATATCATTTATGCGATAGTAATAATTCTTTGTTTAGTTATTATAGCAAGAAATCTGTTTTTCAAGAATAATGATAAAAGCAATAATAATACCTCGTCGGCGGCAAACTCAGAAACTGCTGCAAAGAACGCTCCGAAAAAGATAATGGATCTATATGTTCTTGCTGATCTGCCCAACGGTTATGAACTTATAAATCAAGATATAACCGATACAAAGGCTGTTTCGATATACAAAAACAAAACAACCGAAATAGCTTTGACGCAATCAACTATTAAAGACTACCAGCCTGAATATGACGTCAATGATAAAGATATTATTATATCTGATTTCTACAGCGGAGCAGGTCAGGACTACAGAGCATATCAGATCAACGGAAAATGCTA
The DNA here is from genome assembly GCA_947628615.1 of uncultured Clostridia bacterium. GTDB lineage: Bacteria > Bacillota > Clostridia > Oscillospirales > Ruminococcaceae > UMGS1601. The sequence continues at coordinate 16,825 of CANRAO010000006.1, read as the reverse complement.
TATAGTATGGACGACTTCCGAATACACTTTTGAAATCAAAACCTCTTTGAAAAAGAGCGAATCTATTCCGTTTATATACAATGTTCAGAAATCAGACGATGTCTCATCATCTAGCGAAACCGTATAATCAAATAATTTTCCCGTTACGGTTAATTCCGAACGGGATATTTTTTGTCGAAATAACAGCCCTTGCAAAAAAAAGATATTATTGTTATAATTAGAAACATAATTATCAATACGGAGTACATCTCCTTTTACGGGGCGGTCTGAAATGAACAGTACAATGGTTTTAACACTGGTCAAATACGCGTGCGGTGTAATAATTATACTGCTTTTGGTTTTTATAATTGCAGTTATAACTCCAAAGCTCGCAGCGTTTATTGATAAAAGAAGAAAAAACGCTCCCGATTCGCCTGACAAAGATAAATATATAAATCCTGAGGATTATACTGTTAAAGACCCCTACGGAAAAGGTGAAGGGTTAAAAGACTTTGACCCGAACTATAAAATTTATAACGAAGACATATATGGGTTTAACAGAAAAAACAATTCTGAAAAGATAAAATCTAAAGACAACGATAATAAGGAGAATTAATATGGCAAAAAACAGCGGAAACAGTAAAATGGTTGAGCAGATCACATCTATGGATGTTGATTTTGCAAAGTGGTATACCGATATTGTAAAAAAAGCGGAGCTTATTGAATACACAAGCGTCAAGGGCTGTATGGTAATACGTCCTTACGGTTATGCGATCTGGGAAAATATTCAGAGAATTTTAGACAGAATGTTCAAAGAAACAGGACACGAAAACGTATGTATGCCTATGTTTATTCCCGAGAGCCTGCTTAATAAGGAAAAGGATCACGTTGAAGGCTTTGCACCGGAGGTAGCTTGGGTAACTCACGGCGGAAGCGAAAAGCTAGAAGAACGTCTGTGCGTTCGTCCTACGTCTGAAACTCTTTTCTGCGAGCATTATGCTAATATAATCCATTCGTACAGAGACCTTCCTAAACTATATAACCAGTGGGTTTCGGTAGTCAGATGGGAAAAAACAACAAGACCGTTTTTAAGGTCCCGTGAGTTTCTCTGGCAGGAGGGTCATACCATTCACGCAACCGCAGAGGAAGCAGTAAAAGAAACTGAGCAAATGCTCAATTGCTATGCAAGGTTCTGTGAGGAATCTCTCGCTATGCCTGTTGTAAAAGGAAAGAAAACAGAAAGCGATAAGTTTGCAGGAGCAATTTCAACCTACGCTATCGAAGCTCTTATGCACGACGGAAAAGCCCTTCAGGCAGGAACGTCTCACTATTTCGGAGACGGCTTTGCTAAAGCGTTCGGGATTGAATACACGGACAAGGAAAACAAAAGGGTCAATCCGCATCAGACCTCATGGGGAGTCACCACACGCTTGATAGGTGCTATTATAATGACTCACGGAGACGACAACGGACTTGTTCTGCCTCCTGCTGTCGCACCGATACAAGTAGTTATTATTCCTATTGCTCAGCATAAGGAGGGCGTTTTAGATAAGGCGAATGAGCTTTATAACAAGCTGAAATCAGCCGGCGTGAGAGTTAAGCTGGACGACAGCGACAACTCACCTGGCTGGAAGTTCTCAGAATATGAAATGAAAGGCGTTCCGGTAAGGCTTGAAATCGGACCAAAGGATATTGAAAATAATCAGTGTGTACTGGTTACCAGGCACAACAGAGAGAAGTCTTTTGTTTCTCTTGATGAACTTGAAAATGCAGTTGGACAAAAGCTTAAAGAGGTTCACGACGGTCTTTATGAAAAAGCTCTTAAAAACCGTGAAAACAAAACTTATCGCTGCAAGAGCATTGAGGAAATTGCAAAGACATTAGACGAAAAAGGCGACGGTTTTATCAAAGCTATGTGGTGCGGCGACGAAGCCTGCGAGAACGAAGTAAAAGATAAAACGGGAGCAGGCTCAAGATGTATACCGTTTGAGCAGGAAAATATTGATGATAAATGCGTTTGCTGCGGTAAACCTGCTAAACATATGGTGCTTTGGGGAAAAGCATATTAAAAATTTTCATTGCAACAAAATAAGCCCTTGACAAATTATGTAAAATGAATTAGAATTAAAGTATAAAATTACAAATGAGGGTGATATGCAATGAAAGATATCGGAATTGTTAGACGTTTTGATTTGGCAGGAAGGATAACTTTGCCCATAGAGATCAGAAAGAGGATGAACTTATACACAGGCGATCCTATAGAAGTTTTCACAGATGACAATACAATTATACTTCGCAAATATCAGAATAAATGCGTTTTATGCGACGAACCGGTAGATTATGATGAATGTATAGAACTCAACGGAAAGCAAATTTGCAAAAGCTGTATGGAAAAACTAAATCATCAGAACATTTCAGAATAAAACATTACATACATTACCGTAACTATTATAAAAAATAAGTTTTTCTGATTATACAGACAAAACCTTGGGCATTCTTAATATATTAAAACTGTTATTTTGAAAAATATAGCGTGAATAAATTCTCACGAACGTTTTTATGCCTTTGCCGCAAAAAATTAGTGCGGCAATTCCGATGAAAGGTATGACTTTGCACTGCAAAGTCATGGTGATTAAAATGACTAAGTTATATATTGTTATCCCATGTTATAATGAGGAGGCTGTACTTTTTGAAACAGCGTCAAGGCTCAAAGAGAAAATGCACTCTCTCATGTCTGAAAGCATTATTACAAACGACAGCAAAGTTATTTTTGTCGACGACGGTTCTAGTGATAATACATGGGAGCTTATTACTAAAATACATTATAACGACAGAATGTTCTCAGGCTGTAAGCTGACAAGAAACCAAGGTCATCAAAATGCGCTTTTGTCGGGTCTTGACTGTGCAAGAGGAAAGTGCGATGCTGTTATTTCTATGGATGCAGATTTACAAGACGACATAAATGTGATTGACGAATTCGTTAAAAAGTACGAAGAGGGAAACGAAATAGTATACGGAGTAAGAAGTTCAAGAAAAAGCGACACCTTTTTTAAATGTAAAACAGCAAGCGTTTTTTATAAGCTTATGAAGCTTATGGGTGCTGAAATTGTCCAAAATCACGCCGATTACCGTCTTTTAGGCAGCAGAGCTTTGGAAGGTTTGTTTGAATTTAATGAAGTAAATCTGTTTTTAAGAGGCATTGTGCCTCTTGTGGGATATAAGTCGGCAAAGGTTTACTATAACAGAAAAGAACGCTATGCGGGAGAAAGTAAATATCCTCTTAAAAAGATGATCTCATTTGCGCTTGACGGCATAACGTCTTTCAGTATAAAGCCGATCAAAATGATTACATCTTTGGGTGTGATATTTGTTCTGGTAAGCGGAATTATGCTTTTATATTCGCTTATAAGCTATTTTACCGGACATTCGGTTAGCGGTTGGGCTTCTCTTATCACGTCTATCTGGCTGCTGGGAGGACTTCAGCTTTTGGCAATTGGAATAATAGGTGAGTATATCGGAAAGGTTTTCTTAGAAACAAAAAAACGTCCGAGATATATAATTGAAAAATTTTTAGATGATGATGAACAAAGTTAATATGCCAAATTTTGTTTTATTTGTTTAATCGCTGCACTATATATTGTGCTTTTGGAATTATTAATAAAAAAAGCAAAAAATTGCTTGACAAAACCTTGTAAAGTATGGTATGATTGTCTTACCTCTTTATGAGGTCTATTTTTTTGCGCCCTTTTAAGTATCAGCTTTTGCTCTAAAGCGCACTTGAAAAGAGTGTATGAATTAAGGCTTCAAACCGTGGATTAGACGGCATATAGTTTTTTAAACTGTATGGAGGGAGGCAATTGGACATGCGTTTCACCGTTTATTGGAGCGCAAATTTCGTCGGGAGGTGCCGAAATGAGAGTAAAGATAACACTCGCTTGCACAGAATGTAAGCAAAGAAACTACGCAACAAAAAAGAACAAGAAGAATGACCCTGACAGACTTGAAATGATGAAGCATTGCAAGTATTGTAAGAAGCACACTCTTCACAAAGAAACAAAGTAGACGAAAGGAGTTTTTAAGATGGCTAAAGATTCCACTGCCGCTAAGCAAAAGGGCGGAAATAAAATCGTCAAGTATTTCAGAGACTTAAAATCAGAAATTAAAAAAGTTGTATGGCCGAGCAGAAGTCAGGTTGTAAATAACACAGGTATAGTACTTATTCTCTGTGTAATATGCGGCTTGGTTCTTGCAGGTATTGACCTCGGCTTATCACAGCTTGTTGAACTTCTGCTTGGTATTAAGTAATGAAATGAAAATGGTTTTTTAACAACAGGAGGTATTGCTGTTTATGTCAGAACAAGCTAAGTGGTATGTTATTCATACCTATTCCGGCTATGAAAATAAGGTAGCTCAAAGTATTGAAAAGGTTGTTGAAAACCGAAAGCTCCATGATCTTATCCCTGAAATAAAAGTACCTATGGAATCATATTCCGAGGTTGGAAAAGAGGGCGAGATAAAGGAAGCTGAAAGAAAGCTGTTTCCAAGCTATGTTCTTGTGAAGATGGTTATGACAGATGATACATGGTATATCGTGAGAAATATCACAGGCGTAACAGGCTTTGTCGGACCGGGTTCCAAACCAATTCCGCTTACCGAAGCTGAAGTTGAAGCTCTCGGCGTTGACATAAAAACTGCCGAAATCGAGGTCAACTACAAAGAAGGCGACAGCGTTTCTGTTACGGGAGGTTCGTTTGAAGGATTTACAGGTACGGTTGAATCTATTGACTTTGAGGAGCAAATAGTTAATGTTATCGTATCTATGTTCGGAAGGGAAACTCCGGTTGCTCTGCCGCTCACACAAGTAACAAAATTGGATTAATTCGTTTTTAGAAGCTGATTTTTATACAAACATCTTGCTTCAAAGTGGGAGAGTTAAAATATTCATTAACTCGCCTTTACCACAATTTATGGAGGTGCGAAAAGATGGCACAAAAAGTAGTAGGCTATGTAAAGCTGCAAATTCCCGCAGGAAAAGCAACACCTGCACCGCCGGTTGGTCCTGCTTTGGGACAACACGGTATCAACATTGGAGCATTCACAAAGGATTTCAATGAGAGAACGAAAAATGACGCCGGTCTTATCATTCCGGTAGTTATCACAGTTTATGCTGACCGTTCATTCACATTTATCACAAAAACACCGCCGGCTGCCGTACTGATAAAGAAGGCTTGCGGAATTGAACACGCATCCGGTGAACCAAACAAGAAAAAGGTTGCTAAAATCACAAAAGAGCAAATAAGACAAATTGCCGAGCAGAAAAAGCCTGACCTTAACGCAGCAACAGAAGAAGCTGCAATGAGTATGATAGCCGGAACGGCTCGCTCAATGGGTATCGAGGTTGTTGACTAAGAACGACGAGGAAGAAGTAAAGGCTTTGACCTCAGACTTCTGAAATCTGACTTCTAATCGTGGGAGGATTATTCCGCTAACCGAATTGCGAAAAAGCATTCGGTATCACCACTTAATGAGGAGGAAAAATTATAATGAAACATGGCAAGAAATATATCGAGAGTGAAAAGGCTGTCGATAAAGCAAAATTATATGATGCACCTGAAGCCCTTGACTTGGCTTGCAGCTGTGCAAAAGCAAAATTTGATGAAACTATTGAAGCTCATATCCGTCTTGGCGTTGACTCACGTTATGCCGACCAGCAGGTTCGTGGTGCGGTAGTTTTGCCAAACGGAACAGGTAAGAACGTAAGAGTATGCGTTTTCTGCAAGGAAGACAAATACGACGATGCTAAAGCCGCAGGCGCAGATTATGTCGGCGGTATGGATCTTGTTGAGAAGATTCAAAAAGAAAACTGGATGGACTTCGACGTTGTTGTAGCAAGCCCTGATATGATGGGTATTGTAGGACGTCTTGGTAAGATTTTAGGACCTAGAGGTCTTATGCCTAACCCAAAAGCAGGAACAGTTACTCCTGACGTTGCTAAAGCTGTTACAGAAGCCAAGGCAGGTAAAATTGAATACCGTCTTGACAAATCAAACATAATCCACTGCCCTATCGGAAAGGCTTCATTCGGAAAAGATAAGCTGAATGAGAACCTTGAAGCGTTAATGGACGCAGTTATCAAGGCAAGACCTTCGGCTTTGAAAGGTCAATATCTCAAGAGCCTGACGGTTGCTTCAACAATGGGCGTTGGAATCAAACTTTCAATCGCAAAATACGGAAACTAATAATTTTAATAACAATTAACGGCTTCTTTAAGAAGCCGTTTTTTATGTCTGTTATAATTAACTGTAAATATATCAAGAAAACATTGTTATTATAATTAATAATATGGCATTAATAACAAAATCTTCATTAAAAACAGCTTTAATGCCTTTACAAATAAAATAAGATGTGATAAAATATATATTTGAAGTAATGGATTCAATTCAGTTTGTTTTATATATTTACTTTAAAAAGTAATAAAAAATATTCATTGCTAAACATTTTTGAGGAGGATATAAAAATGGCAAGAAAAATGAAAACCATGGATGGTAACAATGCCGCTGCATGGGCGTCATACCCATTTACAGAGGTAGCTGCTATCTATCCTATCACCCCTTCTTCAGTTATGGCTGAGGTTACTGACCAATGGTCGGCTAAGGGGCAGACAAATATTTTCGGCACACCGGTAAAGGTTGCAGAAATGCAGTCGGAAGCAGGCGCATCAGGAACAGTTCACGGTTCTTTGGCTGCCGGAGCTCTTACAACAACTTATACAGCTTCACAGGGATTACTTCTTATGATTCCTAATATGTATAAAATCGCAGGAGAGCTGCTGCCGTGCGTAATTCACGTTTCTGCTCGATGCGTTGCATCACACGCTCTGAACATCTTCGGAGATCACTCTGATATTTACGCATGCCGTCAGACAGGTTTTGCAATGCTTTGTTCATCAAACCCTCAGGAGGTTATGGACTTAGGTACTGTTGCTCACCTTGCAACAATCAAAGGCAGAGTGCCTTTCCTGCACTTCTTTGACGGTTTCAGAACTTCTCACGAAATTCAAAAGATTGAAGTCTGGGATAAAGAAGACGTTGCTAAAATGGTTGACAAGAAAGCTCTTCAATCTTTCAGAGACAGAGCATTAAATCCTGAGCATCCTGTTCTTCGCGGTACTGCTCAGAACCCTGATATATTCTTCCAGGCTCGTGAGGCTTGCAACAAGTATTATGATGCAATTCCCGGCGTTGTTGAAGAATATATGGATAAGATAAACAAGAAAATAGGTACAGATTATAAACTGTTCAACTACTACGGTGCTCCTGACGCTGAGCACGTTATCGTAGCTATGGGTTCAGTTTGCGACACAATTGAAGAAACAATAGATTACCTAAACGCTACTGAGGGAACAAAGCTCGGTCTTGTTAAGGTAAGACTATACAGACCTTTCTGTGCTGATAAGCTGGTCGAGGCTATTCCGGACACCTGCACACAGATTTCTGTTCTTGACAGAACTAAGGAGCCTGGTTCTTTGGGCGAGCCTTTATATCTCGACGTTGTTGCAGCCCTCAAGGGAACACAGTTCCACAACATCACAGTTGCTTCGGGAAGATACGGCTTAGGTTCAAAGGATACAACTCCTGCACAGATAAAGGCAGTATTCTGGAATGCTGAGTGGAAAGAAAACTTCAAGCCGAGATTTACGATCGGTATTGACGACGATGTAACTTATCTTTCACTTGACGCTGACGAAAAACTCGACTCAGCTCCTAAGGGAACGACTGCTTGTAAGTTCTGGGGTCTCGGCGCAGACGGTACTGTCGGAGCTAACAAGAACTCGATCAAGATCATCGGCGACCATACAGACCTTTATGCACAGGCATATTTCTCATACGATTCAAAGAAATCTGGCGGTGTAACAGTTTCTCACCTGAGATTTGGTGAAACACCTATCAAATCGACATATCTCATCAATCAGGCTGACTTTGTAGCTTGCCATAACGAATCATATATCAACAAGTATGATATGGTATCTGACATCAAACCGGGCGGAACATTCCTGCTCAACACTCAATGGGATATGAAGGGTCTTGAAAAGAACCTACCCGGTCAGGTCAAGAGATATATCGCTGAAAACAACATTAAGTTCTACACTATAAACGGTGTTAAGATAGGTAAGGAAATCGGTCTTGGCAACAGAATCAACACTGTTTTACAGTCTGCATTCTTCAAGCTGTCAGGTATCATTCCTATGAAAGACGCTATCAAATATATGAAAGACGCCGCTACTGCTTCTTATTCAAAGAAGGGTGAGGCTATCGTTAAGATGAACCATGACGCTATCGACGCAGGCTGCGAGCAGGTCGTTGAAATAAAAGTACCTGAGTCTTGGAAAAAGGCTAAAGACAGCAGAATGGGTATGGCTAAGGTCAAGACCAATGACAAGGTACTACAGAAGTTTATCAATGAAATTCAAATTCCTTGCAACGCTCAAGAGGGAGATAAGCTTCCTGTTTCAACATTTGTTGATATGGCAGACGGTACTTTCCCGCAGGGCTCTGCTGCATTTGAAAAGAGAGGAATTGCAGTTGACGTTCCTTCTTGGATAAGCGAAAACTGTATTCAGTGTAACTTCTGCTCATATGTTTGCCCTCATGCTGTAATCCGTCCGGCAGTTATGACTGACGAAGAGCTTGAAAATGCTCCTGAGCTTGCTAAGAAAAAGGCTGTTCCTATGACGGGTATGCCCGGCTATAACTTTATTGTAACAATGTCGGCTCTCGACTGTACAGGATGCGGCTCATGCGTAAACGTATGTCCGGGCAAGAAAGGCAACAAGGCGCTCAATATGATGTCTCTTGAAACACAGATCGCAGAGCAGGAAGTATTCAACTACGGTTTAACTCTTCCTGAAAAGCCTGACGTACTTGAAAAGTTCAAGGCTACAACAGTCAAGGGTTCTCAGTTCAAACAGCCGCTTCTTGAGTTCTCAGGCGCTTGCGCAGGCTGCGGAGAAACTCCTTACGCTAAGCTCATAACTCAATTGTTCGGCGACAGAATGTATATTGCAAACGCAACAGGTTGCTCATCTATTTGGGGCGGTTCTGCACCTACAACTCCGTATACAAAGAACGCTCTTGGCAAAGGTCCTGCTTGGGCAAACTCATTGTTCGAAGACAATGCTGAGTACGGCTATGGAATGTTCCTGGCACAGAACACTATCAGACAAAGAGTTATCGCAAAGGTTCTTGAACTCAAAAAGACTACAAAGAGCACATCTCTTAAAAAGGCAATTGACGCATATCTTTCAACTATCGACGACGGTGTTGCTAACTCAGCCGCTACAGACGATTTGATCTCAGCTCTTACAAAGGCTAACACTAAAGCCGCTGACGAAATCCTCAAGGATAAGGATTTCCTGAGAAAGAAATCAATGTGGGTATTCGGAGGAGACGGTTGGGCTTATGATATTGGATTCTCGGGCTTAGACCACGTTATCGCACAGGGCGAGGACGTAAACATCTTCGTATTCGACACAGAGGTTTACTCAAACACAGGCGGACAGTCATCTAAGGCAACTCCTACGGGAGCTATCGCACAGTTCGCAGCAGCAGGTAAAGAAGTGAAGAAGAAAGACTTAGCAGGAATTGCTATGAGCTACGGATATGTATATGTTGCTCACGTTGCTATGGGTGCTGATTACAACCAGTGTATCAAGGCAATCACTGAGGCTGAGGCTTATCACGGACCGTCACTGATTATCGGTTATGCTCCGTGTATCAACCACGGTATCAAGGGCGGAATGTCAATCGCTCAGACTGAAGAAAAGAAAGCTGTTCAGGCAGGTTACTGGCATTTGTACAGATATAATCCTGCATTAAAGGCAGAGGGCAAGAATCCGTTTACACTTGATTCTAAAGCTCCAACATCTGATTATAAAGACTTCATTATGGGCGAGGTTAGATACAACGCTCTTGCAAGACAAAATCCTGAAAGAGCTGAAAAGCTGTTTGACAACGCAGTTAAGAATGCAGCTGACAGATACGATTATCTGCTCAGACTTCAAAAGCTTTACGGCGAAGAGGAGAAGTAAGGTAGGCTTTAGAAAATCCTATATAATAAATGCCGACGTAGAAATTTCTGCGTCGGTGTTTTTGTATATGTAAATATGTATAAGTCTTTAAATCAATAAAAGACGGCTATTACAAGCCGTCTCTATGTTCCTGCTGATTTTGATATAAACAGAAAAAGCCTTCTCCGGTGCAAAATCGCCGAAAAAGGCTTGAAATAAAGGGCTTCCGAGGTCAATCGCCGACTTCGGAAGCCCTTGTTTTTATGTAGTTGTGATTGTGTCACCGGCGGCGGTAGGTAGCAGTCGAAACCTTGCGGTGTAACTTCTTTCGGAATAATTAAAAGGTGCGGAGAATAATTGAAAGGTGCTATTCCTTCTGGTGTCTTTGGCTCATCAATAAACAATTCCGGCGTATTGAAATGGACATCCGGCAGTTCTCTCTGCACCTCTGAATCTGTGCATTTTTGAATATCTGCCCAACGGATTTTGATGGTTCCATCATCCTACCGAACTATGTACGGTAGCATTTCCTGCATAACCTCTGTAAGCAGTTTTTCTTTCATGTCGATTCTCCTTCTATTCTGTATTTCCAGAGAACGGCATCAACGGCAGTTCCGTTGATTATCACTCTCGCCGTTGGTAAGAGTTCATTGCGGTTAAACGAGAATTTATCCATTTGTAAACTCTCTGTCAAAAGCTCTTACTGTTTCACGGTTTCGTTCATCGTCATAAATGTCCGATTCAAAATATTTTCCTCCGTAAACCTCCTTCAAATATCCATCTTTCAGCTCCATGGCCATAAACGAGGGATAATTGTCCCCCTCTGCGTCTGCTATTCCATATACATCCGCTTCCTTGAACCCAAACCGGGGATAGTATTCCGGTCTTCCAAAAAACAGAATTGCACCATAATCAAGCTGTTTCGCCCGTTCTATCATAGCCTGGATCAGCGCCCCTCCAACGCCCCTCCGCTGATATTCGGGTAACACGCTCAGCGGCCCAAAGTTCAGGACGGGAAGCACCCGGTTTTCCTTTTTCACAACTGCCTTACTGCAAATAATATGCCCGACGATCGTACCGTCTTCCAATTCCGCAACCAAACTGAGCGCCATGATCCCATCCCGGCGCCGCAATTCATGGACCATCCAATGCTCATAGGGGCAGCCGATCTGTCCACGCTTGATCCTGTCAGGATACCCGAAGGCAGCTCTCGTTATTTCTTCTACTCTCCGGTAATCTTTTTCTTCTTCCGGTCTAACATTTATCTTCATGAGATCCTCCAAATTCATGTTTATCGCATTGTTTACCTTAATTTTCTGTCGGATTGTTTCCAGCAATCTGACAATTTTTCTTTGGCTCTCCAAATCTGGTATCAAACTCTGCAAGATTATATCTATGTTCCTGCCGATTTTGATACAAACAGAAAAAGCGAAAACTCCTGTGTTCTTTTTTCTGCTCTGCGTATTTTTTATATCGGTATTGCTCTACCACTTTGTCTCCCAATAGAGCGTTTCAACAATGTAGACGATACTACTTAAAATCATAATGTTGATTCAATCCTTCATCATCTTGAAATACTCTGTAAGTGCCGTATACTTCCGCAAATATGCTCCGCGCTTCTCCTCGCTGGTTGCAGCAAAGTCTTCATGTTTTGCATAAATTTCAAGCATTTTTTCCGGTGCTATCCATTCAGGGATCAGCCCTCGTTCGATCTCGCTGACAGTCAGATTCTGTTCTGATTTCCCCACGATTTCACAGAGGAAATAATAACTTACATATTTGTACTCTTCATAGTATTCATTCATTGTGAGAAAATGGGAAACCGGCTTCACAATATATCCTGTCTCTTCACGGATTTCACGGGCACAGCATTCTTCGGTTGTTTCACCATCTTCTAAACCGCCGCCCGGAATCAGATACCACTCTGTATTTACCTCGTGTGAGATGAGCATAAGGGAATCTTTTATCACGATACCTCTGCACCCTGCACGGGTTTTTGAAAAGGTCTGATATGCGTTTGCTCCGTGAATCTCAATTGTTTTTACAGCTCCCCTGTCTTTTGGCAAATTGCCGAATTCATTTTCAATAGGCCGAAGAATATATTTTTGATTCGGATAGCCCATTGCTTCGATCAGTTCATCCTCCATGAACCCATATTTGTGGTAAAGCGCCCTTGGAGCAAGTCCTTTCTCATCGTCGGCACGAAATGTAGACACCGAAATCTCTCTGGTTCTGTCTAAATTTCGCAGCGCTTCATTCATCAACATGGACGCCACACCGCGACGCCGATGATCGGGAGCGACGCCAAGGCAGCAAATCATATTCCGTCTTTTGGACAAAAGCATAACGCCCACGATCTTTGCATCGTCCTTTACGCAGATAGCCTGTCTTTTGCATATAAATTTAAGAACAGTGGCTTTGTGTTCATCCAGTTTTTCCTGCGTTTCCAGGCCTGGAAAATTCCAGCTTATTTGCGTTACAAGTTCCATCCAGTTTTCAATATCTTCCGGCTCACCATAAAATAACTGCATCATTTTTGTCCTACCCTCCTTTGCCACTCCCAATAGACCGGACATATATACACCTCATATCGACCCTACAAACACATTTTACACCGCAAGCGAAAATTACACCGCAAAGGCGCACTTTTCAATTTTTCTTTGGCTCTCCAAATCTGGTATCAAACTCTGCAAGATTATATCTATGTTCCTGCCGATTTTGATACAAACAGAAAAAGCCTTCTCCGGTGCACACGTGCCGAAAAAGGCTTGAAATTAGGGATAGTATAAAAAAGCACTGTATGACCTGCTATACGCAGGCAATATAGACATCCATGCTATCTCCGTCCGTCTCAAAGCATGGTATCACGTCTTTATATGTACGCTCCAAGCCATTAATACGCATAAATTCCATCAGCGTCTTATATGCGTTAGGAATAATCACAAAAGGATTTTTGAACGGTTCGGGAATGTGGATCGTGGCATATTTGTGAGCCTTCTGTTCTTTTATTTTCACTCCTTCCGGTGTTACGCCTTCAGGCAGAATCCATGCAGCCTCGTAGCCGTGCATATGGTAAACATTTATTTGCTCTTGGGACACATACGGGAAGTCCCAGCCGATTATACGAGGATTTTCCTCGCCGTTTTTCCTCGCGATTGAAAAGATACGGTCTATAGCGTCACTCTCGGGGGTTGCGCTGATTACTGCATGGCACACATACCGAAATCCCGGAACAGTCTCCACACGAAGGTTTGTGTATGCGTCGTCGCAGCCGCCCATCTCTTCGCGAAACAGATTGTCCAGAGAACAGTTGAACAGCCCGCAAAGCTCAATGGCTTTATCCATTTCTGGCGTTGATTCGTCAAGTTCCCATTTTGAAACGGTCTGTCGGCTGACTTTCAGCTTTTCCGCCAGAACCTCCTGCGTAATGTCTCCGCACATACGCCTCAGGTGTTGCAAATTCTTGCCAAAGCTCATATAAATTCCTCCTATTATTTTGCACGGCCATGCATTGATAATAGTATATCGCAATTTAGCCAAAAGGTCTACCACCTGACATATGCTTTTTTCTCTATTCTCGCAACTACAGGTTGCACCTCCGACATAGAGCTTATACACCAAACGCAAAGGTAAACTTTTCAATCATTTCTGTGCTTTATACCTAAGTCTGTATGATTATTTCATTTTCCTGATTATATAATACTATTTATTCTCTATCTTATGATTTACCTTTTTAGCGGTCGTCTTTCCGCTTTCCACACCCTCAGTGCTTTCGGGAACAAAAATAATTTTCAGTGTCTGAAGCATTATTTTAAAATCAAGCAAAAGAGAGTGATTCTCAATATAAATCAAATCAAGTTTTAGCTTGTCATAAGGAGTTGTGTTGTACTTTCCAAGCACCTGTGCATATCCCGTAAGACCAGCCTTAACCTTTAATCTGAACTTAAATTCGGGCATATCCTCAAGATACTGCGCCGCTATTTCAGGGCGTTCAGGTCTCGGACCGACAAAAGACATATCTCCGTTTAGAATATTAAACAGCTGAGGCAGCTCGTCAAGACGGGTTTTTCTTATGAATTTACCTATCGGAGTTATTCTGTTATCCTTGTCCGACGCAAGCCGTGCAACACCGTCTTTTTCGGCGTTTACGATCATACTTCTGAATTTAATAACGTCAAATTCTCTGCCGCCCTGAGTAAGTCTTGTCTGTTTGTAAAATACAGGGCCTCTGTCGTAGAGTTTTATACAAAGTGCAATAATAAGCATAAATGGCGAAGAAATAATAACTGCAATAAACGAAAGTAATATATCAACAAAGCGTTTAATAATCTTTTCCTCAAAGCCGAATCCAATGTTTTTGCTGAGTATGAGCGGCGTATCAAACAAATGAACTTCATCAGCGCCCCGTATAATAATATCGGAAAGTTTGGGGTTTATATAAGTTCTGATTGAATGTTCATAAGCATACTTGAGTATTTTATTTCTTATCTGAGATGGAATATCGCATAGTATAACGCCGTCATAGCCTAAAATCTTTTTATTAATAACCTCAAGTGGTTCTTCAATACTAATTGACGAACATATAATATACTTATCAACTCTTACACTCATTTTCTGAACTAAATCTCTTGCCGACGTGCTTCCGAAAACAATAATCATTTTTTTAGGGGGATATATTCTGGCATAAATAGCCTTACTAGCAAACGCCCAAAAGATAACGAAAATATAGTCAATTATGGTCATCAGCACAGTTGGACCTAAACGCAAGAAACCTCTGCCTATAAGGCTTATAAAGATATAGGCAAAAAAGTTCGTAAACAACACAGCCAGAACCTGAGAGCCAATCAGTCCAACCGTTTTAAGCGAACCTACTCTAAATCCTCCAAACGATCTGCCAAATACTATATAAAGCAGCATATACAGCAAAACAAGCAGTACCGTACCGTTCTGCCAATAGATTTTTTGTTTTAATTCTTCGCTGTAGTTGTAATACGACGTCCATATAACGCTGAACACAACGGCAACTGCAAGTGCTATTATAAACCCGGAAAAGAACATTACCATTCTTTTGAACTGTTCTTTATTATTCATTATTGCAACGCCTTTCTTACTTTTTGAATTTCTCGTTGCTTTCGGCTTATCCGAAAAGGTTAAATCTCACAAACTTGTCAGAATTATTATATCACCTTTTAATTATATAATCAAGCGTTAATAAACATATTAAATAATATATAAACTAATATTTTGATTGACAAAATCAAATGATTATATTATAATTATATATGCAGATGATTAAAGAAACTAATTATGTCTGTTAAAAGGGAAAATAATTATGGACTTTATCAGAAACAACCTACCGCCATACAGCGTGCTTATGTCGGTTTATATAAAAGAAAACCCTGCATATCTTTCAGAGAGCTTGGAAAGTATGCTTACACAAACAGTACCTCCGTCAGATTTTGTTTTAGTGTGCGACGGAAAGCTGACAGATGAATTAAATGTCATTGTTAAATCTTTTGAAAGCGAATACAGCGACATATTTAATTCCGTAAGACTTATTGAGAATGTTGGAACAGGTCTTGCAGCTAATGCAGGAATAAAAGAGTGCAAGTACGAGCT
Source organism: uncultured Clostridia bacterium (assembly GCA_947628615.1). Taxonomy (GTDB): domain Bacteria; phylum Bacillota; class Clostridia; order Oscillospirales; family Ruminococcaceae; genus UMGS1601. Next base: position 1,161 of record CANRAO010000006.1, on the reverse strand, counting down.
TATAGTTAAAATGGATTCAGATGATATAAGTCTTCCCAACCGATGTCAAAAACAGCTTTTGATGTTTTTGAAAAATCCAAAGCTTGATATGGTCGGTGCATACATTGAGGAGTTTGACAACTCGACTGGCAAGCCGATTGCTATAAAAAAGACGCCTTTAACTCACGAAAAAATAATGAAGTATGCAAAGCGGAGAAATCCTTTCAACAACCAAACGCTTATTTTTAAAAAGTCAATGGCTGAGAAAGTCGGCGGATACACTGACATCAAACGCTGTGAGGATTACGAGTTTATCACAAAAATGCTTATGGCAGGTGCTGTAGGTGAAAATCTTCCTGAGGTTTTAGTAAGATACAGAGTTTCAAAAGACAACTTAAAGCGCCGTAAGAATTGGGCAAACACTAAGTCATTTATAAAGGTTAGAAAAGACCTTTTTAAAAGCGGTTTTTCAAATATATTTGATTTCATTATTCCGTGTACGGCTCAGATTATTTTATTTCTTCTGCCTGAGCGTTTTACGGCTTGGGTTTACAAGCATCTTTTAAGAGATTAGTTAAAAACAGAGATTGAACAACAATCTCTCATATCGAGGTGTGGCTCAGTTTGGTAGAGCGCTGCGTTCGGGACGCAGAGGTCGTGGGTTCAAGTCCCGTCACCTCGACCATAAAAATTCGTAATGCTTCGAGGTAATCGAGAAGTATTGCGAATTTTTATTATCGGTCGTAACGCAGACTTGAAACCACAGTCAACGTCCCGTCACCTCGACCAGCAACGGTGACGTTGCATCCAGTCCACGCATTAGTTTGTGCGTGGATTTTTGTTTATATCTCGCGTTATGGATTTTTGTGTGTTGATACGACTATTTACGAGCCACCGCAGGCGAATCGCGTACGATTTTGTGCGCGATTTTTCTTTTGCGACACGCGTTAATGATTGCATATTTATTCTGCATTTACAGATAAAGATTAGACAACTATCGTAATGACAGTCTTCTTTTTTACTATATGAATTATGAATTTATGTGACAATAAAAACAGAAGCCGCATATGAATATATCGTTCACATACGGCTTCTATTAATTTAGCCTATTTATTTCGCCTTCCTGCCTTTAAGTTTTCTCCTCCTGAAAGAGAAGTAAACAGTGTTCAAGCCGAGCAGGAA
>CANRAO010000005.1 GCA_947628615.1 uncultured Clostridia bacterium | reverse complement strand
GTGTTTTCAAGAGTCGAGGAGCTTAAGAATATAGGTCTTGATGTTCCTCAGGTAACCGAGCTTACGCATATGCTTATCGATGAGGGTATAAGCCTTGATTCGGAGATAATTACAGAGGACGAATGTGTTGAGGCAATTAGAGCACTTTTTAATTAATTTAAAAGTTTTCGGTCAAGCCTTTTTCAAAAGGCTTGCGGGTCAAGGGCGGAGCCCTTTCGCTGACGAGCCGTCAGCGAAATACCCCTTACGCAGTACGCTCCGAAAGGGGTGAATTTAAAAACAGTCCGGCGGACTGTTTTTAAAGAGGGGAAGCCCTGCAAGAGAGGGCTTCCCATAAAAAATCATACAAATTAATTAGTATACAGGATCGGTGATTAAAATATCAATTATAAAAACTGAGAATTTAACATACGTTTACGGTGAGAAAACTCCGTTTGAGCATACCGCCGTAGACAATGTGAGTATAGATATAGACGAAGGCGAATTTGTCGGAGTTATCGGGCATACAGGAAGCGGAAAATCGACTTTGATACAGCATTTTAACGGTCTGCTCAAGGCGACTAGCGGAAGAGTTTTTATAGATAACGAGGAGTTGCTTTGGGACGATAAGAAAAAGCTGAGAGAAATGAGATTTAAGGTAGGCTTAGTTTTTCAGTACCCTGAATACCAACTCTTTGAGGAAACAGTTTATAAGGATATATCATTCGGACCTAAGAATATGGGTCTTGATGACGATGAGATCGACAGACGAATAAAGGAAACCGCAAGGCTAGTAGGGCTTGACGAGAGTATTTTAGAAAAGTCGCCGTTTGAGCTTTCAGGCGGTCAAAAGCGCAGAGCCGCTATTGCAGGAGTTATGGCGATGGAGCCTAAGGTTCTTATTCTTGACGAGCCTACCGCAGGGCTTGACCCAAAGGGCAGAGACAGGATATTAGGTCAGATAAAGGAGTATCACGAGGAAAAGAAAAACACGGTAATGCTTGTATCTCACTCAATGGAAGACGTTGCAAAAAATGCGACAAAGATACTTGTTATGAACAATTCAAAGCTGTTTTGCTATGACGCTCCTGTTAATGTTTTCAAAAGAGCGGACGAGCTTGAAGATATGGGGTTGTCTGTTCCGCAGGTGACAAGGGTTTTCAATCGCTTAAAGGCAATGGGAATACCTATTAATGATGATGTTTATACGGTTGAATACGGCAAAAAACTGATAATGAAGATGCTTAACAAGCAGGTGTAAACAGCTTTCATATAAAAGAAAGGAATAGCTATGATAGAAACAAATGATTTTGACCTTGAAAACAGAATAGTTGCGCCGGAGGTCATTAAGGCAGATACTACTGATGATGTCGATTTGAATTTAAGACCTAAGACGCTTGACGAATATATCGGTCAAGAAATGGTCAAAGAGAATTTAAAGATATATATTGAGGCTGCAAAAAAGCGCGGAGATACTCTCGACCATGTACTTTTATACGGACCTCCGGGACTGGGAAAGACGACTCTTTCGGGGATAATAGCGCACGAAATGGGAGTGAATTTCAGAGTTACCTCAGGTCCTGCTATTGAAAAGCCGGGTGATTTGGCAGCGCTTTTGACAAATCTCCAGGAAGGAGACGTTTTGTTTATAGATGAGATACATCGTCTGTCCAGAGCAATTGAGGAGGTCTTATATCCTGCACTTGAGGATTTTGCCCTTGATATAATTATCGGCAAAGGACCGAGTGCAAGAAGTATCAGACTTGATTTGAATAAGTTCACGCTTGTTGGTGCAACGACAAGGGCAGGACAGCTTACATCGCCGCTTCGTGACAGGTTTGGAGTTATACAGAGACTAGAGCTGTATTCTAAGGAGGAGCTTTGTGATATTATAATGCGTTCGTCTGTTATTTTGGGAGTTGCCTGCGACAAGGAAGGCGCTTATGAGCTTGCGAGCCGTTCAAGGGGAACGCCTAGAATTGCGAACAGATTTTTAAAGCGTGTTCGTGATTATGCTGACGTAATGGGCAACGGAAAGGTTACAAAGGAAATAGTAAAGATCGCTCTTGACAGAATGGAAGTTGACGACTTAGGATTGGACGGACTTGACCGCCGTCTGCTTACTATGATGATAAAAGGCTATAACGGAGGTCCTGTAGGGCTTGAGACTTTAGCGTCAGCTATAGGCGAAGAAGCTGTTACTATTGAGGACGTCTGCGAGCCTTATTTGATGCAGCTTGGATTTATTGCAAGAACTCCCAGAGGACGATGTGCAACCGAACTTGCATATAAGCATCTTGGGTTGCTTAAAGACGGTCAGACTACATTGTAATATTGCGAGGAAAGTAATTTGAAGCATAAAGAAATAAATTTGCAAGAGGTGAAATGATTTGCTAAAGGATATTACAATAGGACAGTTTTTTCCGGGCAAATCAGTTGTTCACCGATTAGACCCAAGAATGAAAATTATTCTGACAGGAATATTTATTGTACTTTTGTTTATGGCAAGATCAATCCTGGCGCTTTCAGTTGGAATATTATTTATGCTAGGCGCATTTTTGATTTCTCAAATCCCGCTCAGACTTATGGCAAAAAGTATAAAGCCAATTATTCCAATCATAATTTTCACTGCTGTTTTGAATTTGTTTTTTATTAATACAGGAGATATGCTTTTGCACTTTTGGATAATAAAAATCACAACCGGCGGAGTTAAGACGTCAATTTTTATGGTTGTCAGGATAGTTTGTCTGATAATAGGAACGTCTCTATTAACATACACAACGTCGCCTATTGCACTTACCGATGCTATAGAGCGTCTATTATCGCCTCTCAAAAAGATAAAGGTACCCGTACATGAGCTTTCCATGATGATGACTATAGCTTTACGATTTATACCTACTCTTATTGAGGAAACAGACAAGATAATGTCGGCACAGAAGGCAAGAGGTGCTGATATGGAAACTGGATCGCTTATTCACAGGGCAAAAGCACTTGTACCTATATTGATACCGCTTTTTGTATCTGCATTTCGCCGTGCAGAGGAGCTTGCAATGGCTATGGAGTGTCGCTGTTATCACGGCGGAGAGGGAAGAACGAGGCTAAAACAGCTTCATATTGCTGCAAGGGATTTTGCTGCTTTGATTGTTACAGTTTTATTTTTAGCGGGAGTAATTTTAATAAACAGGATACTATGATAAAATGAAAAATTACAAGGTTAAAATGGCATATGACGGAAGTGCATATCACGGTTTTCAAAGACAGGATAATGCTCTTTCTGTTCAGGAGGTTGTAGAAAAAGCACTGGAAATGCTCTTTTTGCAGAAAATAACTATCTTCGGCTGTTCAAGAACCGATACAGGAGTTCATGCAAACGAGTATTATTTCTCATTTCAGCCTGATAAAGATATAAATATAGATCCAAGGGGAATTATCTTCGGGCTCAATTCAAAGCTGCCCGATGATATTGCAATACTTAGCTGTGAAGAGGTTGATGAGAGCTTTCACGCTAGATATGACTGTATTGGAAAAGAGTATAAATATCTAATTCACAACAGTGAGATTAAAGACCCGTTTATGAGAACAAGAATATATAAATACTGGTACCCCATTGATGAAGGACTTCTTGACAGGGCTGCTAAGCACTTTGTAGGTACGCATGATTTCAGGAGCTTTTGCTCAAGTGCAGATGAAAAGGAGAACACAGTCAGAACCATACATAAATTTGATGTTGAGCGTGACGGTGATAAAATAATAATGACAGTCTCAGGCGACGGATTTTTATACAATATGGTGAGAATAATGGTCGGAACGCTGTTATTTGTAAACGAGGGAAAAATAGACGAGTCGGAAATACCCGAAATCTTAGAAAAAAGAGACAGAAAATTCGCTGGCAGAACTGCTTGTGCAAACGGATTGTACTTAAATAAAGTTTACTATTAGAGTGGTGCTAAAAACAGATGACCGCACAGGCAAAGGGTAGATACAAGAAGCAAGATGCAGGCAGAGCCGGCGGCGGTACTCCGGAAAAAAGGAAGTGAAAGTGTTATGGAAAATGAGCCGCAAAAGCCGTTTCAGACGGATATAAGAAAAGAAAGAAGAAAGAAAAAGCTAATGCAGAATGTGAAGAAGATAGTACTTGTAGGCGTAATTCTGGTATTAGCGGCGTCAATATTTTTAACAAGGGAAATATGGTCGTCATATGTTTATGATATAATGGAAAAAACCCAGGAAACGATTGTAAATAACGGAGAGCTTGCGAGCGGTAAATTTCCAATCAGTCTGGGAGAAGGCTCTACTTCATCTACCTTTACCGTGTGTGATGAAGATTTAGTCGTAGCGACTGATACTTATATAACCTTTTATAAAAAAAATGCGGACGAGATAAATTCAATTCAGCATACGCATTCAAATCCGATGCTGTCAGCATCATCGAGCATGGTTTTGGCATATGATTTAAACGGATATTCATTTTCTGTAATGACAAAAAAGGGAGAGGTTTTCAAAAAAACACTTGACAACGTAATTATAAGTGCTAAAATAAGCGAAAGCAACTATGTTGCCGTTGTAACAGAAACCGACAAATATCCCTCATATCTTACAGTTTACGACAGTAAGGGCAATGAATGTTATAAATGGGCAAACGGCCAGAGAATTTTGAGTGTTGATTTTATTTCTTCAGGTGACGCAGCAATAGTTTCTACTTTGAATGCAGAGGGCGGTCTGCCTGTAACGACATTGAACGGAATAAGATTCAGTTCATCACAACAGTTGTTCATAAGCGATAAAATCAATTCACTTGTATACGGCGTGCAGAAAATGAGCGACAACAGTATTTGGGCAGTTTGTCAGGACAGATATGTAAAGCTGTCTTCAGAGGGAAAAATAGAGAAAGAATATTTATACGAATCAGAGCTTATTGACTTTTCATCAAATGCAGATAATTTGTCTATTGCTTTCAAGAGTGTGAGTGAGGACGGAACATCAAGGCTTGTTTTGATTGAATCAGACTCAGAGCCAGCGGAGATAAACATAGATGAAAAAATAAAGACAATAAAAACATATTTGTCTCACACATTTGTTTTGTCTGACAAAACAATTTCTGCATATAATGCAAGAGGAAAGTCGATTTCCATGGCAAGTGTGAAAAATGATTATGTTGACTTTGTATATATAAACGGAAGTATTTTCTTTATGGGATATAGAGATATAAATAAGATAGATTTTAAATATTAATTTAAATGTATGCCTAAAAATTTGAAAGGAATTTTACATTGGGACTTTTATATGATCTTATAATGCTTATAATAGTAATATTGTTTTGCATAGTTGGTGCAAAAAGAGGGATTATAAGAAGCATTGTTTTACTTGTGACGCTGATTTTGTCTCTCTTGATCGGTTATGTGGCTTCCGGTTTAATAACCGAGCCTGTTTACAATAATTATATAAATGATAAGATTGTAAACAGTGTAGAAGGCCCGATAGAGAAATTTGATGTTGCAGAGCTTGTTAATAAAAAGTTTTTTGACAATAGTCTGGGGCTTGAAATAAGCAACAGTGAAATTGAAGAGGCTATTGGGCAGAGCGGCGATATATCGGAAAATATATCGGATTATGCAAAATCTAAGGGCATACCGATTTCGAGCAGTACTATATCAGAGAAAATCAATTCTTTCTTTGCAGATGAAGCTGTTAAAAGCGAGGTGGAGAAATCTCTTCCCTCATACCTTGTGCCTGCTTTTGAATCTGCCGCATCAAATGATCCTCAAATGTTGGGAGATATGCTCCGTTCTTTTGCGAAGTCCGACAAAGCTGAGGCTGCTGAGGGGATAACTGAAATTGCTTTAAAGCCTGTTATTTTGATTGCGTTAAGAGCAATTTTGTTTGTTCTTTGCGTTATCGTAATATGGATCATACTTAGGATTATCATTGCTGTTGCAAGAATAGGCAAAAACAAAGAGGCAAGCGGCATCAATACGGTATTAGGAGGAGTATTGGGAGCAGTTAAGGGACTAATTACAGTATTGCTCATAACTGCAATTGTAAGCATAATATCTCCTTTGTTATCGCTTACGGATTCGGGCAGCTCATTCGGATTAAGCGAGCAGGCAATAAACAATTCAGTATTTTTGAGATTAATCAATGATATTCTTAATTAAATTTTTACTATAAGAGGTTTCTGCCTCTTAACATTATCATAGAACAACACATAGAAAGGATGGCAAAAATCAATGATGATGTGTACCAGATGCAAAAAAAGACCGGCTGTTGTATTCATTACCGCTATGCAGGGTAATGAAAAAAAGAACGAGGGCCTGTGTCTTGCTTGTGCAAAGGAAATGGGAATTACTCAGGTTGATGATTATATGAAATCAATGGGTATAACAGATGAGGATCTGGAGAATTTTTCAGAACAGCTTATGGATATAAATGACGGCGAGGATTTTCAGCTTGGAGGAAGCGATATGCTCCCGAATTTTATCAATAGCTTTTTTGGAAACGGTGCTTCAGGCAACGGTATGAAGAATCCTGATGATGACAGTTATACTGTTGACGATATAAAGAAAAAGAAAAGGCAGAACAGAGCCAAGGAGAGGGAAAAAGAGGATAAGAAAAAGAAGTTGAAATACCTCAATAATTACTGCACAAATCTCACCGAGCGTGCAAGGAACAATGAGCTTGATAATATTATCGGACGTGACAAGGAAATTGCACGGGTAATTCAGATTTTATCAAGGCGTCAGAAAAACAATCCGTGTCTTATCGGAGAGCCGGGCGTAGGAAAGACTGCTATTTCAGAGGGTATTGCGCAAAAAATTGTATCGGGAGACGTACCTTTTCATATTCGCAATAAAGAGGTTTATCTTCTTGATCTTACATCTCTTGTTGCGGGAACTCAGTTCAGAGGACAGTTTGAGTCACGCTGCAAGGGGTTAGTAGAAGAAGTAAAAGCTCAGGGAAATATAATTCTGTTTATTGATGAGATTCACAATCTTGTAGGAACAGGAGACAGCGAGGGCACAATGAACGCAGCAAACATTCTCAAGCCTGCGCTTTCCAGAGGAGAAATTCAGGTAATAGGTGCAACGACTTTTAAAGAGTATAGAAAGTATATTGAAAAGGACGCAGCGCTTGAGCGTCGTTTTCAGCCTGTAACGGTAAACGAGCCTACTCTTGCCGATACGATCGAGCTATTAAACGGTATAAGAAAGTATTATGAAAACCACCATAAAGTCAAGATCGACGACGGAACATTAAGGATGTGCGCAGTTTTATCAGAGAGATATATAAACGACAGGTATTTGCCCGATAAGGCAATAGATCTTCTTGATGAGGCTTGTGCTTGCTGCAGTATAAGAAGCCCTGAAATTGAGGAGTATGAGACGGTAAAAGCTGAACTTGCCAAGCAAAAGGAATTGGAGGAAGAGGCTGAAAAGGAAGAAAACCCTGATTACGAGAACATAGCAAAGATAAAAGCCGATATAATGAGGCTTGAAGAAAAGGAAAAGTTTTTGTCGCAAGAGGTTGACAAGGTAAGGGTGACAGAGGAAGATTTATCTAAGGTTATTGAACTGTGGACAGGGATTCCCGCAAATAAAGTTGTAGAATCTGAGTACACAAAGATAAGAAATCTAAAAGAAGAGTTAGAAAGAAGAATTATCGGTCAGGATGAGGCTTGTGATGCTGTTGCAAGAGCAATCAAAAGATCGAGAATACAGCTTTCCAAACGTCGCAGACCAGCATCATTTATCTTTGTCGGTCCTACCGGAGTGGGAAAGACAGAGCTTGTAAAAGTTTTAGGAGAAACATTGTTCGACGCAACCGAGCCTATTATTAGAGTTGATATGTCGGAGTATATGGAAAAGCACAGTGTATCAAAGCTCATCGGTTCGCCTCCGGGATATGTAGGCTATGACGAGGCAGGACAGCTTACTGAAAAGGTAAGGCGCCGTCCGTATTCTGTAGTTTTGTTTGATGAAATTGAAAAGGCTCACCCTGATGTTATGAATATTATGCTTCAGCTTCTTGACGAGGGAAAGCTAACCGATGCTCAGGGCAGAACGGTTTCATTTGAAAACACGGTTATAGTAATGACCTCTAACGCAGGTTCTGCCTTGAAGGATACAGGCGTTGGATTTAACAAGTCTGATTATCAGATTTCAAAGGATAAGGCAATGAAAGGACTAAGAGATTTTTTGAAACCTGAGTTTCTGGGAAGAGTCGATGAAATCGTCGTATTCAATCCTCTTACCGAGGATAATTACGCTGATATTGCTGCATTAATGCTAGATGAGATGAAAGAGCCTTTAACAGAAAAAGGAATTGACTTCAGCTATGACAGACAGGCGTGCGAGTATATTGCTCACAAGTCTTATAATCAGAAGCTAGGTGCAAGAGACATAAGGAGAGTTATAAGAAGCGAGGTAGAGGATAAGATAGCCGAACTTCTTATTGATGAACTTAAGATTGAAACTACACAGATCAAGCTGACAACAAATATGCTCAAGTCAAATGACGACAAGCCTGAGCTTGTTTTGAAAACGAAATGATTCTTTAGGAAAAGTCTGCAAGATAGAGTTGACGTAAAATTTAATTAACTGAAAACTATTGCCTCTTGAATAAAGGGGCATTTTTTCTTTTTGTTGCACAATTGTGTGCAACTTTTTTTATTTTTATAAGTATATATGAGGGAGGATTTTAAAAGAAAGGAGAAGGGCTTTGTGGTCTGATAAAGTATTCAGATCTGGGCCAGAGAAAATATTATGGCTAATGAAATAGTAATAGCTGCCTTGTCGCTTATAGGAACGGCTTTCGGGTCTCTTACTGGAATTTTTACAGCTAACAGATTGCTGTCTTACAGAATTGAAAAGCTGGAAAAAAGCGTTGAGAAATTAAGCGAAGTCTATGTAAGAACTTCGCTTCTTGAAAAAGAGCAGTCAGTGTTGAACCATCGTATTCTTGATTTGGAAAAGGTAAATGTAAAAAGGTCATAGAGCTTTGGCTTGGAATTCACAAAGCCTTTCATTTTTACATTTAATATAGTGAGGATCGTTTGATCTGACCCTTGACTGATTGCGATTCTTATCTCAAAATCTCAAATTAAGTAACTGAGAAACAGTTGAAATCAAATGAGAAATGAGGAATTGATATGAAAATAAACATTAAATGTACAAAAGCTACTGTTATAAGAACAGTACTTTTGATAGCTGCTTTGATAAATAATTTTCTGACAATTGGCGGACACAGTGTTTTGCCAATCGATGATGAGGAAATTACACAGCTCGTTTCAGCGTTGTTTACAGGAATAACGTCTATTATGGCATGGTGGAAAAATAATAGTTTTACTGAAGAGGCTCACAAAGCAGATTGTCAATTAAAAGAGATTAAAAATTCAAAAAAGAATAAAATTGAAAAAAACTAAAAAGGTATTGGGATTTCCCAATACCTTTTTGTGTGTGTTAAATTTATATTTCTTCAAAATTACCTAAGAATTTGAAATAGCTCAATTCAGATTCAAGCTCTGCTATAAGCTTTGGAACTTCGGGGTTTAAAATTGAACCCTCGAAGTCAAGATAGAACTGCACGTCAAAATCTTTAGATGCAAGGGGTTTATTTTCGAGCCTGACAAGGTTAAGACCGCACACTGAAAATTTTGTCAACAGTCTGTAGAGTGCCGAACGTCTATGAGAAATTGTCAATGTCACAGAAACTATATCAGCTCTCTTTGAACAATAAAGCTTATTTGAAACGAGAATAAAACGAGTATAGTTTTTGTTTGCATTGGCAATATTGGTTTTCAGTATTTTTAGCCCATGCTCTTTTGCACATTCCTCAGAGCAGATACACGCCAAAGGTTCGCTGCTTTCGCTTACCATATGAGCGGCAATAGAAGTATTAGGACATTCACGCTTGAAAAAATTTTTTTCCTTAATGAATTCAGAACACTGCATAAGCCCTTGCTCATGTGAGAAAACCTTTCTGACTTCCGATTCTTTTGTTTCATATTTGCAGGCAAGGCAATGATTGATTTTTACCTTTGTTGAGCAGGCAATATATAGATTAGACTTTGATAGAAGTTCGTATGTAGCAGACACTGAACCTGCTGTAGAATTTTGAATAGGTACGATTCCAAACGGCATTTCGCCCTTTTCGACCGCCTCAAAAACATCTCCGAAGTCTTCATAGTATTTTATCTCGGCGTTTTTTGAAATCTGATATGCGGCTTGCTCACTGTAGCTTCCTGCAATACCCGGGCAGGCAATTTTCATATTGTCGGCAAGCTCAAACTCTGTATAGTCAATGGCACAATTAGTTGCAAAAAACTCGCTGAACTGCCTTGATTTTCCTATGTCCATAATGGTTGTAAAAAGCGTTTCAACCGAGTTTTCAAGACCATTTGGCGCCTTGCCTCTCACTTTATCAATAATAGCGTTCTCACGTTCAGACTGAAATACCTTAAGTCCGTTTTCAATTTTATAAAGCGCAACCTGATGTGATATATCCATTCTTTTTTCAAACAGCTTTAATAATTCGTCGTCTATTTCATCAATATTTTTTCTAAGTTTGTCTAACTCCATAAATTCCTCCGAAAATCTGTTTCTTTCAACTGTGAAAGCGTTATTTTACACAGTCGGAACAAAATGTTGAAAGTATAAATTAAATTATACCACAGCAAATTTATTTTTTCAACATATGATTATTGAAATTCATATTTGTTTGTGATACTATATGATTTAGAAAAATTTATACATAGGAATGGAGAATATTATGATTTTTGAAACTATTAATATTAAGGTGGATTACAAAAAAGCGGGACTGAACGGTGATGGCTGCAATCCTACGCTGACAAGCTATTGCACGTCAAAATCTGAAGAGATAGGAGAGAAAAAATTCCCTGCATTGATAATATGTCCCGGAGGGGGATACGACTATGTTTCGGACAGAGAAAACGAGCCTGTTGCACTTAGGTTTGCAGGAAACGGAATAGCGTCTTTTGTTTTAAAATATTCATGCGTAAACAAAAAGTTTCCGACAGCGGCTTTAGAGCTTGCAAGCGCGGTTAAGTATGTAAGAGACAATTGTGAGAAATATCAGGTAGACAAGGATAAGATATTTGTTCTTGGCTTTTCGGCAGGAGGTCATTTAGCGGCGTCATTATCTAACTTTTATGATAAAGATGTTCTTACAAAGCCATTGGGAGTAAAGCCTGATGATATAAAGCCAAACGGATGCTTATTATGTTATCCTGTTTTAATAAGTGACAAAGAGTTCACGCACGAAACGAGTATTCTTAATTTGCTTGGCGATGACAAATCAAATGAAGAAGCCCTTAAAATGAGAGAGCTTATGTCGCTTGAGAACAGAGTATCAAAAGCTACTCCGCCTACCTTTCTTTGGCACACAGCAGACGATTCTGCTGTTCCTATTGAAAATTCACTGTTTTATATGAAGTCTTTATCTAAATATAAGATTCCTTTTGAGGCTCATATATACGAGTGGGGAAATCACGGGCTTTCGCTTTGCAACTATCAGACTTCAACAGGCGAGTATCAAATAGTTCCCGTAAATGAAAAGTGGGTTCAGCTAGCAATAGATTGGATCAATAGATTATAATTATATATATTATATTTTTGAAAAATTCAGAGAGCGTGCAGGAATTAGTCCTACACGCTCTTAAATTTATTTTTGTATTTTTGGTGAAATACAAACTTAAATTTATTCAATTTTTTGTGCTTTTTTGTAAGTTTATATCGAATTCTGTTCACGATTAAATGAATAAGTCATATTATATTAATGCCCCTAATATTTATTGTCAATGACAAAGGAGGACTAAGTAACAATGCAAAAAAGCCTGATAGCAGTTTCATCGATAACTTATGCCATGAAAGCAAAGAAGCTTCTCAATAATATGGGACTTTATTGCGAGATACAAAAAACGCCGAAAAATCTGGGATCAGGTTGCGGCTATTCAATAAGGGTAAGAGACGATTTAAAATATATATTTTCAATTCTCGATGCTGAGAATATAACCCATAAGGCATATCAAAAACTTCCTTAACAGATTATTCGAAAGGTATTGTGATTTTTAATCTTTATCTAAAATATTGATCTTAATCAGCCAAATCAAAGAAATAAATATAATTGAAAAGGAGGTATGCTCTTAAAGGAGCGCATATGTTAAGATGATATATTTTGATAATTCAGCAACAACCTTTCCGAAACCAAAAGCTGTACTTAACAGAGCTTATTATGCTTCAAGATATTTAGGCGGAAATCCTGGAAGAAGCGGACACAAAATGTCTTTGAGGGTGGCAGACGAGGTTTATAAAGTACGAGAAAAAATAGCAGAATTTTTCAATGCAAAGCCTGAAAATGTTGTTTTTACGCTTAACTGTACCCATGCTGTCAACTTTGCAATGAAAGGTATAATGCAGAGCGGAGGACACATAATAATATCTTCTCTTGAGCATAATGCCGTAGCCCGTCCTGCCTTTAATCTTGCCCATTCAAGGCAGAATGTAAGTTACTCCGTTGCAGAGGTCGAAGACAGCAATGAAAAGACGATTTCAAATTTTAAGTCGCTGATAAGGAGTAATACAAAGTGCATTTGTATGATGGCGGCTTCAAATGTAACGGGAGAGATTCTTCCGTTCAATGAAATAGCAGCCATCTGCAAAAAGCGTGGAATATGTTTTATTCTGGATGCTGCACAGGGAGCAGGAGTACTCGACATCAAGCTGGGAGAGGGAATAAACTTCATATGCTGTGCAGGTCATAAGGGCCTTTACGGACTTCCGGGAACAGGCGTGCTTATTTCGGACGGAAAGTATAAATTAAGTACAATTATTGAAGGAGGAACAGGAGCAACTTCGCTTGAGCTTGAGCAGACAGATTTTCTTCCCGAACAGTTGGAAAGCGGAACAGTTAATGTTCCGGGAATAATTTCGCTCGGAGCAGGAGTTGATTTTGTTAAAAATACGGGATTGAATAATATAAAAAGAAAAGAGGACAGATTGTGCGATTTGTTTGCTTCTCAGGTAGGACGATTAAATAATTTTACGGTATTCAGAAACGAGAATAAGGGTTATGCTCCTTTGGTTTCATTTAGTTATAAAAATGCAAATTCATTTGAGGTAACCGAATATCTGAGCAACCTTGGCTTTGCACTTCGTGGAGGTTTTCATTGCTCAGCGCTTGCCCACAAAACACTCGGTACAGATAAAGACGGTTTGACGAGGTTTTCACCCTCGGTATTCAATAGTGAAATAGAAGTTAGAAAAGTTATAACAGAGCTAAAAAAAGTAAATAATATTGGGATTTAGCTCTTGTTAAAATAATATCGGTGTGTTATAATATTTATAGATAGTTATTAGATAAAGCTGTGAAATTAAAATTGCATAGCTGAAAACTTAAAAAATAAAACATAATTTAAAAGACGTTATACGGTTGCTGCCGTTTATTGTCTGTTGGAATAATTGTGTTATAATATAATTTTAAAAATCGGAAGGGAAGTGAATGTGTTGTCTGCAGTATCTGAAGTCTTACAGGCTTTTGTAAGCGTTTTTAAATCGATAACGATTGTTGATTTAATAGATATGGCTATTTTATCCTATCTTATTTTTAAGGGAACGCAAATAGTCAGAGAGACCAGAGCAGGACAGCTTGTTAAGGGAATAATTCTTATATTGCTGTGTTATTTAATAGCATCACTTCTTGAATTAAAGACAATGACCTTTCTGCTTGAAAACTTCTTTAAGTGGGGATTTGTCGCACTGATAATAGTTTTCCAGCCGGAGCTGAGAAGAATTCTTGAAAAGATGGGACGTACCAAGGTTGCGAATTTGTCGTTTATCAATTCGGATAATCAAGAGGACCGTTCTGCATGGACTGAATGTATAGATTCTATATGCGATGCGGCAGCCAATCTTTCAAAGACAAAAACAGGCGCTCTGATAGTGTGTGAAAGAAAGACAAAGCTCGGCGAGCAAGTTGCAAACGGAACTATACTTAACTGCAGACCAAGCGATGCTATCTTCGGAAATATATTTTTCCCAAATTCTCCGCTTCACGACGGAGCTGTTATAATAAGAGACGCTGAAATTTTAGCGGCAGGATGCTTTCTTCCCACGCCGCAGAAGGAAGAGTTTATCAATAAACAGCTTGGTTCAAGGCACAGAGCAGCGATCGGAATAAGTGAAGTATCCGATGCTATTGTAATAGTCGTTTCTGAGGAAACGGGAAACATTTCTGTTGCTGAGGAGGGTGAACTCACACGGGGATTTTCTAAAGAGAGCCTTAAAAGACTTCTGAAAAAACGCTTAATATCTGATGTATCTGAAAAGGATAAAGGCGGATTTGCAAAGAGGGTGAAGAAAAAATGGAAAAGCGTACAAAAAGAGCAAAAATAGATTTAGAGCACCTTTTTGATAATAAGCTGTTTTTAAGGATATTTTCAGTTGTAATAGCCGTGATTATTTGGATAGCATTATCTCTTACGCTTTACCCTTCTATGTACAAAACTGTATCAAACATTCCGATTTCTGTTGACTTAACAGGAACTAAAGCAGAGCGTGAAGGACTATCAGTTGTTAATTACGATGTTAATCAGGTAAGCGCAACTATAAACGGAATGAGATATGAAATAGGAAACTACTCAAGCGACGATCTTTATGCAACTGTTGACGCGTCAAAGGTTGAAAAATCAGGGGAGTATGAACTTGACGTCAGAATCCAGTCTAAGAATGACGATGAATTCTCGGTAGAAAATATAACTCCAAGCAAGGTTAAAGTAAGTCTTGACTATATAGAAACTGTAGAAAAAGATGTTACTGTTGATGCGACGGGTGTAAGCGCAAGTGAGGGCTATACATTGACAGAGGCTTCAGTATCGCCTGAGAAGGTTGAAATAAAAGGACCTAAGGATAAGATAGATATGATAACCGATGTCAAGGTGAGGTTTGACGGAAAGCTTTCCTTATCAGAGTCGTACACCACGACATCCTCTGATGTAGTTTTGTATCAGAATGACAAGATTATTGATCAGTCAGATATAACTCTGGGAACAGAGGAGTTTACAATAGACTTTTCTGTTTATATGAGAAAGACGCTTCCGTTTTCGATTGGAATACAAGGAGCACCGGATAATTTTGACGAGTCTGTAATAGAGTATTCAATGTCTGATGACAGCATAGATGTACTGTCGCCGAATAACAATATTGAAGATGTTGTATCAAATCATCTGGGATACCTTCAGTTAAGCGATATTCGTCCAGGAGCTAAATTTGATTTAGATGTTAAAACAGAAAGCGGTTTGATAAATGCTTCCGGAATCAGTACGGTAACTGTAAAGGTTAAAAAGAACAATCTCAGAAAAAAGATTATCTCGCTTAAAAACTCTCAGATAAGAGTAATAAACAAGTCTGACGACAACAGGATAACAAAAAGAACCAATCAGATAACAGATATAACGATTTACGGACCTGAAAAAGTTATTTCGTCTATCAAGGCGTCTGATTTTATCGCAGTGTTAGATTTAAACGGAGAAACTCTGAATAAAGGATCATATACTAAATCTGTAATGATATATGCACCTAATAACGGCAAGGTGTGGGCTTATGGCTATTATGACATAACTATTGAGGTCAGTTAGAAAATTTAAGCCCTTGAAGATTGATGATGTTTAAAGACGTAAGATTTAAGCGTGGGACTTTGTCCCTATCGAATTTTTGGGTGGCAATAAAATGTCACCCTTTTTTATAGATAAACATTAGCATAAGTATATTTTGAGAAGGTGAAATGTTATGCCTGTAATTATTTCGGGAATTAAAACGCCGCTTGACGCAAATAAGGAAAGTGTTTTTTCCAAGGCATTAAAAAGTGCTTCACTAAAGAAAAGCGATGTGCGTAAAATCGAAATTCACAAGACATCAATAGACGCAAGAGACAGGGATAACATAAGGTTTGTTCATTCAGTTTTTATACAGCTTTTTGATGCACAATGTGAAAAAGAGCTGTGCAAAACGCTTAAATCGGCAATTTATTATGAGGAGTTTGGATTTTCACCTAAACTTAAAAGTGGTAATGAGAATAAAAAGGTTGCAGTAATAGGCTTTGGTCCGGCAGGAATGTTTTCAGCTCTTGTGTTGGCTGAAAACGGAATAAAGCCGATAGTTATAGAACGCGGAGAACAGATTGAAAAGCGTATTTCATCGGTCGATACATTTCTAAACGGAGGCGCTTTCAATGAGATGTCCAACATTCAGTTTGGAGAGGGCGGAGCAGGCACATTTTCTGACGGTAAACTTACTTCAAGAATTAAGGACAAGCTGTGCAGATATATACTTGAGAGATTTGTTGAGTTCGGGGCGCCTAGGGAAATACTCACGAAGGCCAAGGCTCATATAGGAACAGATAATCTGAGAAGCATTGTCAAAGCAATAAGAGAGCGGATTTTATCTTTAGGCGGAGAGATATATTTTGAAACAAAGCTTGAGGATTTCACTTTCAGAAACGGAAAAATCAGCGAGATAAAAACAAACAGATTTTCTATTCAGGTTGACGATGTGATTCTTGCTGTCGGTCATTCGGCAAGAGACACTTTTGAACTTCTGGCGAGAAAGAATATTGTTCTTGAGCCAAAACCGTTTTCGGTAGGAGTAAGAATTGAACATAGGCAGAGAGATGTAGATATAAGTCTTTATGGCGATAATGCGGGAAATCCGCTTCTGCCTAAGGGAGAATATCAGCTGTCAAAGAGAGATAGGAACGGCAAGGGAGTTTACACATTCTGTATGTGCCCAGGCGGATATGTTGTACCTGCGGAAAGCGAAGAAAAAACAATTGTTACAAACGGTATGAGCGAGTTTTCAAGAAACGGAGAAAATGCAAACTCTGCCGTAGTTGTATCGGTAACACCAATGGACTTCGGTTCTAAGCCGCTTGACGGGATTTATTTTCAAAGGGAGATAGAATCCCGTGCATACAAGCTTGCCGGGGAGGATTATACTGCACCTGCTACAACGGTTGAGGGCTTTTTCAGCAGAAATCCGAGCATAAAATCGTCAATAAAAGGCACATACTCAAGGGGTCTGAAAGCGGTAGAACTAAGAGATTTGTTTCCGGTAATTGTTACGGATATGCTGGAAACGGGACTTAATGATTTTTCAAGCAAGATGAAATGCTTTGGTTTTGGCGACGCACTTCTTACCGCACCTGAAACAAGAACCTCATCGCCTGTTCGCATAACAAGAACAGACAGTTACCGTTCACTTAACTGTGAGAATCTTTTCCCCTGCGGAGAGGGAGCAGGCTATGCAGGAGGAATTATGAGTTCTGCAGTTGATGGAATTAAAATTGCGGTACAGATTATTGAGAATTAAATAGATTTTCACACTGACAGAAAGGGAGATTGACATAATGTTTGCTAAAATAAACAGCATAGGTCTTTTAGGTATGAACTCGTTCGGTGTTACAGTAGAGATCGAGGCGTCATACGGATTGCCTAAATTTGATATTGTCGGACAAGCCGACACTGTAGTAAGAGAAAGCCGTGAAAGAATAAAAAGTGCATTTCGTTCATGTAAAATTCCATTTCCCGAGCAGGCTGTTACCGTTAATCTTGCCCCTGCTGATATAAGAAAAACGCAGTCGTCTTTTGATATGGCTATTTCTGTAGCAGTGCTTGTAGTGTCCGGTCATATTGGAGAGTCGGCAACAAGAGATAAGGCATTTATTGGCGAGGTATCATTAGGAGGGGAGATAAGAGAAGTTAACGGAGTTCTCCCTATGGTTTTATATGCGCATAAAATGGGTATAAAGGAAATATTTGTACCCAAAAAGAACGCATTTGAAGCGTCGGTTGTTGAAGGTATAACCGTTTACGGAGTGAAAGATCTGAAGGAGCTTTTGTTTCACTTTATATCAACACCGTTAATTCCTGAAAAAAGATACATACCGAAAGATATAGATTATTTTGACACGCTTGACTTTTCCGATGTAAGAGGTCAGGCAGGGGCAAAAAAGGCGCTTGAGATCGCAGCATGCGGCGGTCATAATGTTATGATGATAGGTTCACCTGGAAGCGGAAAGAGTATGCTTGCAAAAAGACTTCCTACCATTCTTCCTAAGATGACCTTTGAGGAGTCAATTGAAGCTACAAATTTATATTCTGTAGCAGGTGTTTTGAATCCTGACACTCCGCTTATTACAAAGCGGCCTTTTAGAAGTCCGCATCATACGATCTCACAAGCAGGGCTGACAGGAGGTGGGGCAATCCCAAAGCCGGGAGAAATATCTCTTTCACATAACGGTCTTTTATTTTTGGACGAGCTTGCCGAATTTGACAGGAAAACTTTAGAGGCTTTGCGTCAGCCTTTAGAGGATGGTGTTGTAACTATTTCGAGAGCTTGGGGAAATATTACATATCCGTGTTCTGTAATGCTGGTTGCCGCTATGAATCCCTGTCCGTGCGGATATTACGGACACCCTACAAGAAAATGTATATGCACGCCAAGTCAGGTGGCGAAGTATCTTTCTAAGATTTCGGGACCGTTAATAGACAGATTTGATATACATCTTGAGGTTGCTCCTGTTGAGTATGAAAGCATTTCTTCAAGAGAGAAGTCGGAGACCTCATCGCAGATAAGAGAGCGTGTTTTTGAGGCAAGAGAAATACAGAACAGAAGATTCAGAAATACAAAAATCACCTGTAATGCAAACATTACATCAGATATTCTTCATGAAGTTTGCCCAATGACAGACGATGCTAACACTATGCTTAAAAGCGTATTTGAAAGGTTGGGTTTATCCGCTCGTGCATACGATAAAATTGTTAAAGTCGCTAGAACCATTGCGGATATGGAAAAGAACGATGTTATTCAAAAATCACACATTGCACAGGCTGTTCAGTACAGAAGTCTTGACAGAAAGTATTGGCAGCGATAACCGGCGGGCCGCCGGAGGCACTGCTGCCTTTGGAAAGTTTTTAGAATGTGTTTACTTTGCACAACGGCAGGCTAGTACCTAGAGACAAGAATTTTAGAAACAAGAGACAAGATTGGCGAGCCGCCGGAGCCACTGCTGCCTTTGGAAAGTGATATATGTTATAATTTAATTGTTGGCGAGTTGTAACTAACAGTGAAACAAAAGCGTTCGGAATTTTTCCGAACGCTTTTCTTGCCTTTTGCCTATAGTTACTAGTATGCTGTTGTATAAATTATCACATTGTGCTAACTCCCAAAAGGCAGCGATAACCGGCGGCTCGCCGGTTACCGTTGCTCTTGTACTTTCATCAGCTTATATTCAATACTGTCGACCAGTGCTTTAACGGATGCGTTTATAATATCTGTTGAAGCTCCGACCGTAGTCCATACATTCTGACCGTCTGTCGATTCAATTAAAACTCTTACAGCCGCCGCTGTTGCAGACGCTGTATCAACTACTCTAACCTTGTAGTCTATTAGGTTTATATGAGACAGAACATCAGGATAGTATTCTGCGAGAGCGTTTCTTATTGCCTTATCAAGAGCATTTACAGGACCGTTTCCTTCGTCTGCTGCCATTTTGCATTTATCTGATACCTTTACCTTTACCATAGCGCAGGCAGGTGATTCTCTATCGCCTTCAGGCTCTGTGATCACTTTGAAAAACTCTATGTGGAAAAACGGTTTGAGCAGACCTAAAAATCTTTTTACCAAAAGCTCAAATGAAGCGTCAGCGGCTTCATATTGAAAACCTTTCTGTTCTTGAAACTTAAGCATTTCAAGAACATCTGCCAGAACAGGCGACCCCTTTTCAATATCGGGAAGAAAAGCCTTGATTTTTGATAGTATCGCCGTTCTGCCTGAAACTTCGCTTAGTAAAAATTGCCGTTCGTTTCCTACCTCTGAGGGGTCAATATGCTCAAATGATCTTGACAGCTTTGATACTCCGTCAATGTGCATTCCGCCCTTATGTGCAAAAGCCGATTTGCCTACATATGAAAGCCCGTCAGGAAGTGTAATGTTAGAAAGCTCTGCTATGTATCGTGCATAAGAGGTCAGCTTTTTCATAGAAGATTCAGGTACAACTTCATAGCCTAGTTTTAGCTGTAGGTTAGGAATAACTGTTGAAAGGCAAGTGTTTCCGCATCGCTCGCCTATGCCTATAAAAGTTCCCTGAACGCTTGTTGCTCCGCCGATAACGGCAGAGACGGTATTTGCAACAGCACAGCCCGAATCGTTATGGCAGTGAATCCCGACTTCACAGGAAATAATTTTGCAAACTTCTTTAACTATATTTTCAATCTCATGAGGAAAGCAACCTCCGTTTGTATCGCAAAGAGCGATAGATTTAGCACCTGCTTTTTCGGCAGTTTTAAGAGTTTCAATTGCATACTCAGGATTGTTTTTATACCCGTCAAAGAAATGTTCTGCGTCAAAGAAAACATATTTTCCTTTGTCGGTAAGATATTTTACAGTGTCGTAAATCATATTGAGGTTTTCTTCAAGC
Source organism: uncultured Clostridia bacterium (assembly GCA_947628615.1). Lineage (GTDB taxonomy): Bacteria > Bacillota > Clostridia > Oscillospirales > Ruminococcaceae > UMGS1601. Next base: position 63,033 of record CANRAO010000005.1, on the reverse strand, counting down.
GTTGTGTTTAAAATTTTTGTTGCGTGAAGATCCCAGCTTTTTCCGAATATTGCAACATAATCGCAAGGTACCTCTGCCATTACGTTTACTGATTTGTCCTCTTTAATATCAGTGTTTGCTCGCCTTGTAGAGCCGAAAGCTACGATTTTTGAATGTGAAAGCTCTAAGCTCTTGCTTGCTTCAAAGAACTCTTTGTCCTTTGGGTTAGAAAATGGGTTTCCCGCTTCAATAAAATCTATGCCGATTTCGTCAAGAGCTTTTGTAATTGCAATTTTATCCTGAACCGAGAAGTTCATATTTTCACCCTGAGCGCCGTCACGCAGAGTAGAATCGTACATTGAAACTCTCATATTTATCTCTCCATTCTTAGCAATCGTTTATCAGTCGTCTATCTCAATTTCCATAATCTGATCGTTGATGTCAGCCCCTGCAGGAACCATCGGAAGAACGTTTATGTCCTTGTTGATCCTGCAATCTATAAGACAAGGCTTACCCGATTTAAGCGCTTTTTCAAGAACGGTCTTAATATCGGATTCCTTTTCTATAACATAACCGTTTATACCGAAAGCGTCGGCGAGCTTCATATAATCGGTATTTCTGTTAATATCGGTTTCAGAAAAATGTTTTTCATAGAAAAGTCTTTGCCATTGGCGAACCATTCCAAGCACATTGTTGTTGAATACCAGTTCTATCACAGGTATATTGTGTTTTTTCAGAGTTGACAGCTCGTTTAAGTTCATAAAGAAGCTGCCGTCGCCTGCAATATTTATAACAGGCGAGTCAGGGTTTCCGATTTTTGAGCCTATTGACGCACCGAGTCCGTATCCCATAGTGCCGAGTCCTCCGCTTGAGGCAAACTGTCTGGCAGTTTTGAAGTTATAAAACTGTGCTGCCCACATCTGATGCTGACCTACTTCGGTAGTTATAATTGCTTTTCCGTTTGTTAATTCATCAAGGGTAGTTATAACATCGCTTGGAAGAACTTCGCTGTCTTTTTTAAACGGCTTCATATGCAGAGGAAATTCCTTTTTCCACTCTGTAATTTCATTGATCCATGAGCTGTGGTCTTGTTGTGGAATTAGGCTGATTAGCTTATTTATTATGTATTTAACGTCGCCGTTTACAGATAAATAAGCGTTGACATTCTTTCCTATCTCTGCCGGGTCAATGTCTATGTGAATAATCTTTTTTCCTTTAGCAAAGGTATTTGCATTGCACAAAACTCTGTCTGAAAATCTTGAGCCGAACACAATGAACAAGTCGCAGTTTTGAAGTGCCAGTGCACTTGTTTTTGTTCCGTGCATACCTAGCATACCCGTGTAAAGTTTATTAGTGTTATCAAATGCGCACTGTCCCATAAGAGAAAGAGAAACAGGAGCGTTGATTTTTTCAACAAGCATTTCAAAATCGTCCTTAGCGTCAGCTGAGACAACTCCGCCGCCTGCATAAATGAAAGGTTTTTTACTTTCTTTTATGAGTTCAGCAACCTTTTCACACTGCTCATTAATATTATCCGGGTTGTGAAAAACAGGCTTGACAGGAGCTTCCTTTTTGTATTCGCAAACAGCGGCGGTTATATCTTTTGGAATGTCAATAAGTACAGGGCCTTTCCTGCCTTCGTTTGCAATATAAAATGCTTCTCTTATGGTATCGGCGAGTTTGTTAATATCCTTTACTATGTAGTTGTGTTTTGTTATGGGCATAGTTATTCCGCATATGTCGACTTCCTGAAATGAGTCAAGTCCGAGCAGGGAAGTGCCGACATTACCTGTTATCGCAACAAGTGGTATTGAATCCATATGTGCTGTTGCAATTCCTGTTACAAGATTAGTTGCACCGGGACCTGATGTGGCTATTACAACACCTGTTTTGCCTGTTGTTCTTGAATATCCGTCTGCGGCATGGCAAGCGCCCTGCTCATGAGCAGTGATAACGTGTCTGATTTTTTTCTTATACTTGTAAAGAGCGTCGTAGATGTTTAAGACGGCACCTCCAGGGTACCCGAATACAGTGTCTACTCCTTGCTCTAAAAGACATTCGATTATGATATCAGAACCATTTAATTTCATATTAATCCCCATTCCTGCGTATTACTTACGCTTGTTTTTGACCACTTATTTTATAATCTGCAATAAAAAACGCCTCACTCGTAAAGCATATACTTTAAGAGACGAAGCGAAAATCGTTCGTGTTACCACTCTTATTCGGCAATGGTTTTATATATATCCATTACCCTCACAAGCATCAGACAATGCTTTACTCGATAACGGGAGTTCCCGAACCAGCTTACTGGAAATTTCAGCCGTCAGCTCAGAGGTGATAAAATACTGGTCAAGTCTTACTGACTCACATCAGCCGTCAGCTTTCTGAAAAGGCTAAAACCTATTCGTCCTCGTCATAGCTTTTACACTAATTCACATTATATACAACCAAAAAGCATTTGTCAAGGACTTTTTAGAATTAATTTTATATATTACAAAAGACCTGACTAATAACAGTCAGGTCTTTTTATGCTATTATGCGACCAAGCCGATAAGCCGAGTTTTGTCGTGTGCGGTAATCTATCTAGACCTTATGTCGCCATAAGGTTCAAGCCCCCTATAAGCCAAAGCCTGACGAGCAGCCATTGGCTTTGCACTTACCATTGGAGTTACATCGGATAGGGTTTACATGGCAATGCGGTCTCCCGCATTCCGGTGAGCTCTTACCTCACCATTCCAACCTTACCTCATAAAAGGCGGTATATTTCTGTTGCACTAGCCCTAAGGTCACCCTCGGCTGCCGTTAGCAGCTATCTTGCTCTATGATGCTCGGACTTTCCTCTGAACGTAACACCGTCCAGCTACCGCATAGCTTACTCGCAAGGGAAGTATAGCATATTTTTTCTACATTGTCAAACAAGATTTATTTCATAAAAATTGATAATTGAAAATTGACAATGGACAATTGCTAGATGTAAAAAACATAGAATAGAAGAAGATTTTCAGAAATATATTAATCGTTATCTGGCTTCTTGTTTCTAACTTCTAATTTCTAATTTCTAAGCTCTTGTTTTTAGGTACTAGTCTGCCGCTGCACAAAGTGAAAACATTTTACAAACTGCTTAAAGACAGAGAGCCACCACCGGCTCGGTGGTCTTGTCGCTTACATTTGGCTTTTTTCTAATAAAAAAGGACCTCATACGAGATCCTTTTCATTTATTAAGTATTATAAATTTACTTTCTCTTCTTTGTAAGAACGATTGCACCGCCTGCAAGAGCAAGACCGATAAGAGCAAGACCTGTCTCTGCACCGGTATTTGTATTTGAAGTAGTATTAGCAGCAGCTGTGTCAGCTCCGCCGCCTACTGCAGCGGTTGTAGTAGGCTGTGTATCGTTAGTAGAAGCTGCAGCTTTTGTTGTTTTCTTTTCACTGCCCTTGAGACCTGAGATCTCAAAAGTAACATCTAAGCTCTTTGACCACATTACCTCTGCCTGTTCAATTGGAGGATTATCCTTTGTCTTACCATATGTGTTATAGATTTCAATTCTGTAGTTAGTATTCTGATCCTCAATGTTACCATAAAGAATCTTGCTAGCGTCAAACTTAAGTTCTTTTCCGTCCTGCTTAATGCTCTTTAATTTACATTTGATGTCTTTTTCGTCATAAGTACCGTTCTTTGTAACGCCGTTTTTCTTTTCATTAGCAGCGTTGAAAGTTTTACAGTTTAAGATACCTGTAATATCTACGCAGAAAACAACTGCACCGCTTGCATAGTCAGTACCGCCTTTTCCCTGTGAGTTATCACCATTTTCATTTTTGTCAACAGAATCGCTGGTGATAGAAACAGTATACTCACCGTCTTTATTGATTTGAGCGTCAACACCGTATCCCTGACCACCTGGATAAGCAGACATACTTGACCACAACCAGTTATGGTCTGCAAACATCAAGAAAGCATCATAGCTTTCAGCAGCCGATGCTGAAAAACTTGCACAAGTTGATGCAACTAATGCCATTGCAGCAACCCCTGCAATAATTCTTTTAAGTTTCATATTCTAAAACTCCTTTACATATTATTTTACACTATAAATTTTACTACAATTGAGCAAGTTATTCAATGTACTAAATAGCCAAAAAAAGTAATAGAATATTATATATTTTTCACAATTTTTAAGCGGAAATAAAACATATATATTATTGCTTCTTTTTTTGAATAAGCTTTGTAATTTCCAAAAGCGGTCGAGTTGGCATAAACCGTGAAGCGCATACGGAGAGTTTCATTTCTGCCGACGGAACTATTATCATTTTTCGATTTTCAAACATATTGTAAAGAGCATATTTAGCGCAGTATTTTTTACTTATACCTTTCATTTCAAATTTAACATCGGCAACTTCGCTAAATTCAGTATTCACTGGACCTGGACATAATGCTCCTACATAAACATTGCTTCCCATATCCGCAAGCTCAGTGTTTACAGCACGGGTTAAATTGACCACATATGCTTTAGTTGCGTAGTATGTTGCCATTAGAGGTCCGCCTGCCATTAGACCAGCCGACGACGCAACATTCAGAATATAACCGTCATCTTTCTTGACGAAATCCTTTAAAAACAGCTTTGTCAGTATATGAACTGCTTTGATATTAACGTTTATCATAGAAAGCTCTTTATCCAAATCAGTTTCGATGAAATTTCCGCAAAGACCGAACCCTGCATTATTAATGAGTACAGAAATATCTTTCTCCTTAACTTTTTTATAAAGCTCTTTACATTCTTCCTCCTTAGATAAATCACAGGGAATTATTTCAGAACGTGTTTCGAGAATCTTTTGAAGTTCCAAGAGCCTGTCCTCACGGCGAGCGACCAAGATAAGCTCATAACCCAAGTGGCTCAATACCCGTGACATCTCATATCCTATTCCCGAACTTGCGCCGGTTACAAGTGCACTTTTCATAAATGATCCTTCTTTCAAGATAGATTATAAATATTATAACCCGAATTGCGTTAATTTACAAGAATTTTAAACAATTATTATTGTATAACTGAAATATATAAAAAATTTTCGTTTACAAATTAAATGCTGCGGTATATAATGTATTATAAATGTATAAAAAATCAGCAACATTGCAATTCAAGGGGGTACTTTATGGATCACTCAAAAAAGGCTGTCGAGCTTTTCAAAAGCGGATATAATTGTTCTCAGGCAGTTTTTGGCGCATATGCTGAAGAGCTTGGACTCGATTTGGATACTGCACTTAAGATCTCGTCGTCGTTTGGCGGCGGAATGGGAAGAATGAGAGAAGTCTGCGGTGCATTGACAGGCGCTTTTATGGTCGTCGGAATATTAGAGGGCGGTTATGATGCGAGAGATAATAAAGCAAAAGCGGAGCATTACAAAAACATTCAGGATTTAGCAGAAAAGTTTAGACAGCAAAATGGTTCGATAATATGCAGAGAGCTTTTAGGACTTTCCAAAAAGGGTGCAGACAGTCCAATTCCCGAGATGAGAACAGAAGGTTATTATAAAAAAAGACCCTGTGTTGAATTGGTAGAGCTTGCCGCAAAGAATTTGGACGAAATGTATTTCAGTAATTAATAGAATTATTTAGGAAATTAGACCTGAATAATATGCCCCTCTGTCAGATCTGTAAGAATAGAGGGGCTTTTTGTTGTCAAAAGAAAACCCCCGTTTTTACCGGGGGTTCATTGATTAAATTTAAAGAAATATGTACTTTAGAATAAAGAGTACTGCAAGAACATACATAAGCGGATTAATTTCTTTTCTCTTTCCGCAGATAAGATTGATAAGAACATATGAAATTACGCCGATTGATATGCCTTCCGAAATGCTGTAGAACAAAGGCATTGCAAGAACGCATAGATAAGCTGGAATTGCTGTTGTATAATTATCACTTGTAAATTTAATTTCGGTAATTGTACTGAACATCAGAAATCCTACAATAATCAGTGCCGGAGCAGTTGCAAATGAAGGAATAGCTGTAAATATAGGTGCAAACAGTATTGAGATTAAAAATAGTATTGCGGTTGTAAGAGATGTAAGACCTGTTCTTCCGCCGACTGCAACACCTGCTGAAGATTCAACAAATGTAGTTGTAGTTGAAGTTCCCAGAATAGCACCTGCTGTGGTTGCAACGGAGTCAGCCAGAAGTGCGGGTTTGATTTTAGGTAACTTGCCGTCTTTATCAAGCATACCAGCCTTAGTACTTACTCCGATAAGAGTTCCAAGAGTATCAAAAAGGTCTACAAACAGGAATGAGAATATAATTACTATGAAATTGAAAATTCCCACTTTGCTCATATCAACATTAAAGCACTGTCCGAATGTTTCACCGAGCTTAGAAAAATCGGTCATATGAAATGAAGGGAACAGTGAGTAGTGTTCTGTGGCGGCGTTGGGAACATAAATTCCGACTGCCTGGCAAATCATACCCAAGATCCAAGTTGCGATAATTCCTATGAGAATTGAACCCTTGACGTTTTTTATGTAGAGAATTGCGGTGATAAAAACTCCGACTACGGCGAGTAAGGCACAAATGCCTGAAGTTTTGAAGTTGTCTGTAAAGCTGACAATAGATACAAGTGTAGATGAATTTCCGACAGAGAGTCCAGCGTTCTGAAGACCTATAAAAGCAATATATAAGCCTATTCCAACAGAGACAGCTTTCTTTAGCGGAAGGGGAATAGAATCAAATATAGCTTCTCTTACCTTTGTCAGTGAGAGAATAATAAAAATTATACCCTCAATAAATACCGCAAAAAGTGCGACCTGCCATGAGTAACCGAATCCCTTTACAACTGTATAGGTTAGGAATGCGTTCAATCCCATACCTGCCGATAGGGCAAACGGCAGGTTTGCCATAAGTGCCATACAGGTTGTACCGATAAATGATGCCAAGCACGTTGCAATAAGTACTGCTGTACTGTCCATTCCTGCATCGGATAAAACACTCGGGTTTACTGCCAGAATATACGCCATTGTCATAAATGTCGTAATACCTGCGGCAATCTCTGTCTTGACGTTTGTGTTGTTTTGCTTTAGCTTAAATATCTTTTCTAACACTTTTTACACCTCATTTTTCTGAAAATTCAGCTATGTATGGAAGATTTCTAAAATATTCTCCGCAATCTAAACCGTAACCAATTACAAACAGGTCGGGGATTGTAAACAGAGAATAGTCAACCTTAAAATCTACGATTCTTCTGTCCGGCTTGTCCAACAGAGTGATTACATTAAGAGAAATCGGATTTCTTGAGTTGATAAGCTTAGCTACGTCTTTCAGCGTTCTTCCGGTGTCAACAATGTCTTCGACAATAATTACATGGTATTTGCTTACGTCCTGCTGCAGATCCATTGTTATCTTGACGATTCCCGATGACTGCGTTCCTTCATAATAGCTCTTTGCTGCCATAAAACCTATCTCGCACGGTACGTTTATCTCTCTGCACAAGTCTGATAGAAATATGAATGAGCCTTTCAGTATACTTACAAGCAGTATCGGCCTTCCGTCGTATGACGAGTTTATCATTTCTCCCGCTTTTTTTACTGCCGCCTTTATCTCCTCTTCGGAAATAATTATGCGTTTAATTTTTTCATGAAATTCGTCAATGCTTTCAAATTCCATATTTCTAACCTCCAATCATTTTAATTTGATGCGATACTATTAATTCGTCTGATACTGACGAAATTTAGGTATTTATAATATATCATAATCTACTTAGTTTAGTCAATCGAAAGTTATTAATTTTAAGGCGCAGTGTGCTGTTTTCACGCTGCGCCTTAAAATATCAATCAGAAATTTGAACCGTTCCAGCCCCAATCGGGAGTCTGGCTGTACTTTACATAAATCCTAGACGGCTCTATAGATAAATATTCGTTCAGAATAGCTGTTATTTTGCTTGTTAGGGTGTTCATAGATGATGAATCTGTGCTTCCGTAGATGCTTACCTCTACCATTGCTGCAGGAGCGTTGTCACCTTTGAAATATAGTATGTGCTCTGGCTCGATACCTACCATAAGCCAGCTTTCGGATTTTCCGGGTATAGCGCTTATCGCCTGACCAAGTGCAGTTTTAATAGCTGTTTCCTTATCTGAGGGAACAGCAGCGTTCGTTTTGACGTTTATAAATGGCATAAAAACTTCCTCCGCTTCATTATTTTATTTATATTATACTACGATATATTTTAAATTTCAATTTTTTAATGCAGATATAATACTGAAAATTATTTTACTAGAAAAACCTGATTATAAAAAGTAACTAAATCTATATATATTAGTTTGTACTTATTTAACAAAAAAGTTAATTTCTATTGAGATTATTCTAGAAAAATGTTATAATTTATATAAGCAATTTAACATTAGGAGGATATGGCTTTTATGAGGTACATATTTAAAAATATCGGTCAGTTTATAAAACATAGCAAAGTTATCTTTGCTGTGTTTGTTATATGTGAAATTACAAGTCTTATGCTTATGATTTTCTCATACGGCATTTATCAAAACTATTCTCAGCAGGTAAAGGAGATAGCGTCAAACGAACCAATTGAAGAAGAAATGGAATGGTTAAGATTTAATTTTACTTCCGATATTAATGAGGATAATCCTATAACTAATGAAACAGTATTTGCTTTTATGAATGAGCTTTCTGACACCATCGGTGATAAAATAGGCAATGTTTATTTTAAGAGCAAAGACTATGATATGTCGTTGTCCTACAATAAGGGGTGGGAAATGACAGATATAGGTCATAATCTCAAGGTGAACGGTGAATGGTACAGCGGCAGATACTTAAACAGAAAAGATTATGATAATGCCGCAAAGGTATGCGTTGCGCCAATTGAGTGTTATAAGGAAGTTGATGACGAAGTAGGCTATGATGATGAAATGTCACCAAAGGATTTTAAATATCAGGCTTATGATAAAGATGGAAAGAAGTACATAGATTTGCCTATTGGTACATTTGAGGTAGTAGGTTTCTATAAAAGCTTTTCCGGTTTGAATTACATTCCGTATTCCACGCTGCCGCTTGATGCTAAAATAATAAGCTTGCCCAGTCTTGAAATAAAACAGATTCTTTTTCAGGATGAATATAACGAAGTTGTCAACTTATATGAAAAATACTTTGGGGATCATATTACATCAGATGACGAGTCAGATATGCCGGTATATGACGAGGAGGTTCTCAAAACATTTAAAACTAAAATGACGATCAGCATAATAATTGCGATAATATCTTCTATCAATATAGCAGCATTATTTAAGTTTGTAATTGAGTTAAGACGCAGACAGATGTCGATATTCAGAATAAACGGCTGTACTAAAAACAAATTGCGAAGAATGATGATATTTGAAATGATGTTTTACAGTATTGTTAATGGGGCGATATGCGTAACTGTTTTCCATTCGTTTATTTTGCCTAAGTTAGCAAAGATTTTCCCGTATATTTCACTTGCATACACGCCAAAAGGATATGCTTTGCTTATTGCTATATATTTAGCAATAACATATATAATTCAAAATATTATGATAATACTCAGTGTATCACATTCGCCGGTTAAAATGTTAAAGGTCAGGAGGTAAAGAGATGAAAATTACAGCGCCAAAATACGGCTTTAAAGAGTTTAAAAGAAATATACTTTTTAATCTTTTTATAATTGCACAGCTTACAGCTGTATTTATTCTGATGATTTATAGTATATCTTCTGTATCTTATGTTTATAAGTTTTATGATCCAATAAAAGATTATATTCAAGGAAACGGAATTTGTACGGAGTTAACCAATTATAATGTTGAAAAGCAGGTAAAAGCTCTTGATTATGTTGACAGTGTTTATTCTTTTAATGTTTGTGGCGGTAATGTCAACGATAATAATGAATACTATAATGAAAAGTATACAAATGTAAATGTAAATTGCTATGATAATAAATTTATAAATGATTATAAGCCGTTTCTTGAAAGGGGAGAGTGGCTAGATAAATATGAAACACAAACTGACGGTTATATAAATACAGTGGTGTCGTATAATCCTACATATGATATAGGTGATACTTGTACATTAGTTTTCGACCCAGATAATCCGGAAAATAAAGTAGAGTTGAAATTCAGAATAGTTGGAATGTTATGCGACGGTGCAAAAGTATTAACTCCTTATGAACTTACCAGTAAAGTTACTGACGTACAGTCTCTTTACAGAAATTATTATATGGAGGATCATTATAATCAGTATAATCATACATATGATCTGCTTTTTATAACAAAGGATGCAACTGATATTGTAGGCGGATATCCTGGAATGTCATTTGTGAAATTCAAAGACGGCTACGGCAAGGATGAACTTGATAAGATTTATGCAGATTTGGGTGATAAGTTTGAAGACGATGTTAATTTAGCCTGGAACTTAAAAACCGAACGTATTAGAGAAAAAAGCTATAAAACAATTAACGAGCAAAAAATGATGATGATGCCACTCATAGTTGGAATAGTTATACTTATTATAGTAAGTGTTTTCAGTATGAGTGCGATAAGTTCGAATAAACAGCTAAAAAACTACGGTATATACACAGTATCGGGAGCGACGCGAAAAAGGTGTATTTTCATACAGATGTGGAATGTGTTTTACAGTTGTGTGCTGTCGGTAGTGCTGGCGTATGTGGTATTCAAGCTTATGACTGTGGGCGGTATTATAAGTGCGTCAATTGTCAGCATAGGCAGAAACGAGCTGTTGGCTTGCGGAGCAATAATAGTAATAGCGATAATAGCGTCGGCGGTAATGCCTGCTATAATCATAGGCAGGGCACAGGCAAAGGATATGCTTAAAGAGGAAGAATAATAGTAATCTTTTATGTAATCAAATTGTTGTGGAATTATGATTTTTGGGTGTGAATGTAGATTATGAATATATTTAAACTTATATTTCACGATTTTAAATCGTACAGAATGATTTCATTACTTATAGTGCTTAACATAATAATTTCTGCGTTTGTAATTTGTTTTTCTTATGGTATTTATCAGAATTACAATGTTCAGATAGACGAGGGTGAAAGCTCACAGCGGCAGTTAAGTATTATACATACATCAAGCAACGGTATAGCTAAAACTTCTGTTACTACAAAGATGGTTATTGACACAGTAAAAAGTCTTTCTGACAAAACGCTCAATAATATTGATTATTTTTATTGTTCAGCAGTTATTCCCACATCTGCAATTGAAATGAATTGTTTTGATTTTAGCTTTTCATATGATAACGGAAAATTTCATAATGAAATTTTTACAGATGAGCAATATAATTCATATGATAAAATTATTGCGATAACCCCTGTTTTAAGAACTAAAGATGCAGTGGACCATGGTATAGCGGTAATAGACATAGGTGATTGGAATGCTGTTTGTATAGGAGATACAGATACTATTGATGTAAACGGTGAGAAATTTAAAATAGTAAATGAGAATCTTTCTGAATTAGACGGACTTATGATAGCACCTATAACTTCATTTTATAATGATACACCGTTACGTGGAAGAAACCAAAGTGTTGAAATTAATTTTAAAACTGATATTTCTCGTTCGCAGTATGATGAGATTGTAAATGCCGTAGCAGAAAATATGGGTGATAATGCAGAGGTTCCCGAAATGGATATTACACCTGTAAGCGAGCTTTTCTATTATCGCACTATACTGATGATCTCGGTAATGATTTCAATTCTTGCAGCACTGAATTTTGCTGTGCTATACAGATTTATTCTTGAAAAGCGTATTAAAATGCTGACGATTTTCCGTATCTGCGGCTGTACAAAGCTTAGAATGATTTTTACATATCTCTTAGAATGTATTATAATTGGCTTGCCGATATTTGCACTTACACAGCTTGCTTTTGACAAGTTTGCATTGCCTTTGCTTTCAAATATTTTTGAATATATAGGCTATGCGTATAGTCCAATTTTGTATCTTGCAATTTTCGGTATCTATGCAGTATCGAGCCTTGTAATTCTGTTTATTATGATAAGCGTGTATATTTCAAGGCGTTCAATTATTGAATTAAGGTCAGGTGATAAGTAATGATTTTAAAATCAGCGTTAAGACAACTTAAAAGGAACAAATTTATGAACACATTAATTGTAATTCAGCTTACTGCGGTTATGACGATACTATGCGTACTTGTAAGTATGGTTGAATCAAGAATGGTTTACTATAAACCGTTTGCAGAAGAGATAAATTCACAAGGTTATTTATGTGAATTTGATGAGGGTGAAATTATGGGTGAAAAGCAATTACTAAAAAAACTAAAAGGTACAAAATGTGAATTTACATATATGAATCAATATCCTATAAACATTAACAGCGATGATGTAACTATGGAAAATGAAAATAAATATGTTCCATATGCAGATATTCTTTCAGACAAATGGATAGATGTTTACACTCCGCGAATGCAAAGCGGAAGCTGGCTGAATAAACTGCCGGACGACGGATATATTCACGTTGTTGTAACTCAGGACAACAAGTTGGGGCTTAAAACAGGAGATATAATTACTCTTCACGGCTATGACTATGATTCTGAAAAAGATATTGAAGAAAAAGCAAAGGTCATCGGAGTTATGGAGAATAAGCAGTATTTCGTTGGGTTTTCTTCATTCTCTCAGACAGATATTGCTAACCGTGAGAACTTTTTTGATATGTACTACACCTATAATTCCGAAGTTGAAACACGTTGGGGACTATGCGTTCCTAAATCTGAAATAGAGAAAAGCCGGCTCTATGACGGCAATTTTGCAGTAGATGGAATGGGATTTATACTATGCAACGGTATGAATGAAAAAGAGTTGAAAGAGGTAAAAAATTTTCTTGTGGGTAATGATTCTTCTTATATAATGCCTCTTGAGGAAATAAGAGAAAACAGCTATGCTTATATATACGAACAGCTCTATATACTTCTTCCTATAGCGTTGTGTATTTTCCTGCTGACTCTTATAACAACAGTTTCAGTAATAAGCATTTCTATCAATAAAGAACTTAAAACATATGCTACATTCTACATATGCGGTGCAAAATGGCGGGATTGTGCGTTTATATCTTTCCTGTATTCGCTGATAGTGTGTATAATTTCAGGCGTGTTAAGTCTTGCGGCTATATTTATCATTATGCAAAACTCACTTACGGTAATCAAGCTGAGTGTTTTTGAAATTATGATAATGCTTGTGGCAGTAATTATTTATCTGATTTTATCGGCGGTTATGCCGCTTGTTATAATTGGTAAAACACAGCCTAAAGAGATACTTAATAAAGAAGAATAAAAAACATAAAAAAATTATTAAAGTATGAGAGGATGCAGATTATGAATATATTTAAACTTATATTTCACGATTTTAAATCGTACAGAATGATTTCAATACTTATAGTGCTTAACATAATTATTTCAGCATTTGTGATCTGCTTCTCTTATGGTATTTATCAGAATTACAATACTGTAATCGTCGAGGGTGAAAGTGCAGAGCATGAATTGGAAATATCACCGACAAAAGAGAGCGATGATTATAAAAGTTCCATAACAACTAAAATGGTTATTGATACTGTAAAAAGTCTGTCAGACGAAACGCTCGGCAATATTGAATATTTTTCATGTGAAGCTTATCTTCCTACCTCTGCAATAGAAAAGAATTTATTTGATTTTAAGTTTTCCTATAATAACGGTAAATTCCATGACGATTTGTTTACAGATGAAGAATATAACTCCTATGATAAGATTGTATCTATAAGTTCTGCATTCAGAAAAAAGAATACTAAATTGATTTCCGGAATGGGCAATGATACTTATATATCAAAATACATAGGCGATGTGAAAAGTATAGATATAAACGGCGAAGAGTTTAAAATTATTGACACATATTGCAGTATGATGGCTTCTCCTATAACTGCATTCAATAATGATACGCCGCTTGTAGAGGGGTTGTCAATTAGTTTCAAAACCGATATTTCACGTTCGCAGTATGATGAAATAAAAAATGCTGTCGCAATGAATATGGGAAATAACGCAGAAGTTCCGGAGCTGGATATTACACCTGCAAGCGAGTTTTTCTATTACCGCACTATACTTATGATCTCGGTGCTTATTTCAATTCTTGCCGCACTGAATTTTGCTGTGCTTTACAGATTTGTTCTTGAAAAGCGTATTAAAATGCTGACCATCTTCCGTATCTGCGGCTGTACAAAGCTGAGAATGATTTTTACATATCTCTTAGAATGTATTATAATTGGCTTGCCGATATTTGCACTTACGCTGATTGCTTTTGACAAGCTTGTTTTGCCATTGCTTTCAAATATTTTTGAATATATAGGCTATGCGTATAGTCCGCTTTTGTATCTTGCAATTTTCGGCATTTATGCAGTATCGAGCTTTGTAATTCTGCTTATTATGATAAGCGCGTATATTTCAAGGCGTTCGATTACTGAATTAAAAACAGGTAAATAAACTTTTAATTTTACATTATATAGATTTGTTTGACAAATATTATAATTTATTGTATAATAAATACACTGGTATATATACATAAGTAATAGTGGTAATATTTGAAAGGAAGTGTTCAAGTTGAGAACAAAAAAACTTATATCTATTTTGTTAGCGGTATTATTACTTGCATCGACTTGCGTGGTAACAGTTATGGGTTATGACAAGCCATTTAAGAAGGGCTATAGTTATAGCGCAAAGGACAGTAAAGGTTATGTAAAAATGGAATATCTGCATAATACATCTGTTCATGTTGTAAACACATATGCAAATAATTTGACTAATACTCAAATTAAAGCAATTTTATCTGCTCAAACTAAAGGAAAATCTACTAAAAATACAAAATGCGAAACAATTGATACCAGATTAATTAACTCTGGAGCTAAATCTGGTGTAGGTACTTCAGACTGGAGAAGTAAAAACACAAATGTTTACTATTGTCATGAAGTTGATGTTTTTGGAAATACTTCAACCAGTTATGTAGTGTCCGTAGTTTATAAAGAAGTAGGTTAAACATTTATTATCTTTTTGGAGGTTGCCGATATGCTTAAATATGTATTTAAAAATATTAAAAGTTTAATTACTAAAGAAACCACTATTTTTGTAATAATTATTATATGCCAGGTTAGTAGTATTTTGCTTTCTTTATTTTCATACGGCGTATTTCAAAACTATAAGGCTGAGACAAATCAGATAAATTTGAATAATGATATTATAACAAATGAAGATGATTGGCCTGAATTTGGATACGATCTTGGAATAAACAAAAAGCATCCTGTTGATTATAAAACAATACATGATTTATGTGAAGAAGTCGGCAACCTGCTTAAAGATAAGGTGGCAAATTTATATATAGAATGTGATAATGATGTAATAATGACACTTGATTATATAAACGGTGTATATAAGCCGACTGAAGAATATTATAAAAACACAGTATCGTACGGAGAATGGTTAGAAGGAGAATGGTTCACTGATGAGCAAATAAAAAATCATGAAAAGGTTTGTGTTATAGAAGAGCCTATGAAAGAAGATTATACGGAAAGAGATGAGGATTTTAATTATAAAAGAACGCCGCTAGCTAAAAAAATAGGTAACGATTATTATGTAACTTTAAGTGGAGAAAAATTTAAAGTAATTGGCGTAATGAGTAGTCCTGGTGTAATTATTGTTCCTTGGGGAGTTTTGCCTGATAATTTCCCTATAGAAGATACACCTTATTTTTACTTTAACAGGCAGTTGACCCAAAGGGAATATGACAGCCTGATAGCGATATATGAAAAATATTTTCCAGACAGAATGGGAGCTCCTGCCCCTGAACTGGAAATATACGACCCCGAGCAGGTGTATTACTATAAAACGAATATGGCAATATCGTTGTTTATAGCAATAATATCGGCAATAAACTTTGCACTTTTGTTTAATTACATATTTGATAAGAGAAAATTCACACTGGCTGTGCTTAGGCTTAACGGCTGTACTGCAAACAAGGCAAGAAGAATGTATCTAAGTGAGATAATGATAATTATGATACCGTTATTGCTGATATGCACACTGGTGTTTAATAGATATATACTTCCGTGGATTGATGGGCTGTTTCCGTACATAAATCAGGTATACAGTCTAAAGATTTACGGAATAATGGCAGGAATGTATGTAGCAGTATCATATATCATAATGAATATTATGATAATATTACATCTAAGAAAGACGCCTGTTCTGATTCTCAGGAACAGCAATTAAAGGAGGTATCATTATGCGTAGATATGCACTAAAAGAATTTGTCAGAAATATTAAGTTCAATATATTTATTATCATACAGCTTGCTTTTGTGTTCGCAATGATAGTATTTGCAGTTTCAAGTGTTTTACAGAATTTGAGATACTATATACCATTGAGCGATTATTTAAGTAAAGACGGAGCATATATTTTTGTTTCAAAGACCGTTGATACATCAAAAGACAAAAACGCTCTGGTTAATTCCAGCGAGTATTTTGATGATGCTCTTTTTACAGGACAGGTATTATTGGAAAAAGAGTTGACAGATGAAGAGCTTGCCAAGACACAGTCGGGAGATTTTGTCGGAGCTGATAAAAACCCTTATGACGCAAATGCTTATGCGTATTATAAGAATGTTGCAGATTTATACACGCCCATTATGGTTGGCGGAGATTGGCTTTCTGAGGTCGATAAATACAGCGGTGAAGATGATGTTTTGCACGCTGTAATAACTGAAAATGATTATGGTCTTAAGGTTGGAGATGTTTATACTCAGTCGCTGCCAATAGTCGACAGAGGTTTTAAAAATGTTAAGATAAAGATAATCGGCGTTATGAAAAGCGGTACAAGAAGCTTTGGAATGATAACCCGTTACAGATCGGATATTACTTTGGACGCAAAAGAGATGTTTAAAAGCTATGACGTCAATCAGGAGGGAGTACCTCTTGTGTTATTCTCAGCAGAGGAGCTTGATAAAATAAATTGCCTTCAATCGGTTATGGGCGGAATGATGATGAAGTTCAAAGACGGATTGAGTGATGAGGAATATATAAACGCTGTGAATTCCACATACTCGCTTGGCACGTCAGTTGAATTTAAAGAAATCCGTGAAAACAGCCTGAAGGAAATCAAAAATCAGATGACTGTTCTCGCACCGATAATAGGCGGAATAATTTTGCTTGTTATAGTAAGCGTTTTGAGTATGTCAGCGGTTAATACAAATAAACAGCTGAGAAATTACGGTATTTACTATATGTGCGGCTGCAAATGGCGGCAGTGTGCAATGATAAATGCGTTGAGTATTTTTATATCTGAGGCTGTCGCGGCAATTTTGGCATATGTGGCATTGAGAGGTGCTAAAATTGCAGGTTTGCTTAGCAATACAGTTGTTACTTTTGGAAAATGGCAGTTAATAGGCTGTTTATGTATAGCGGTTATAACATTGATCGTTGCACTTATTATGCCTGTACTGATAATAGGAAAATCTACACCTCGTGAGATTATAAAAGCACGTTAATAGAATGTTATACTAAATCTCCACAATCTATTTATGCAAATTTCTAAAAAATCTAGAAATATTATTGCTATTTCATTAGAAAAATGTTATAATTAATAAGTGAATTATATCAGGGAGACATAGATTTATGAGGTACTTGTTTAAGAATATTGGTCAGTTTATAAAACGTAGCAAAGTTATCTTTGCTGTGTTTGTTATATGTGAAATCACAAGTCTAATGCTTATAATATTTTCATATGGTATTTATCAAAATTATTCTCAGCAGGTTAAAGATATTGCATCAAATAAGCCTATTAATGAAGAACAGGAATGGTTAAGATTTGATTTTGCATCAGATATTGATGAAGATAATTCTATTTCTAATGAATTAGTTTTTTCCTTTATTACTGAGTTTGGTGAGGCTCTTGGAAATAAGATTGGTGATGTTAGTTTTAATTGCAACGGCTATTATATGTCTCTGTCTTATGATAACGGCTGGCAGATGTATGATATTGGACATAACCTTGAGATATATGGGGAATGGTATAACGGAAGATATTTAAACAAAAAAGATTATGACAATGCTGCAAAGGTATGTGTTGCTCCTATTGAGTGCTATAAGGAAATTGAGGATGAGCTTAACTATGATTATAATGATGAGGTAAGCCCAAAGGATTTTGAATATCAGGCATATGATAGGAACGGAAAGAAGTACATAGATTTGCCGGAGGGTACCTTTGAAGTTGTAGGCTTTACTAAAATGTCTAATTTTGAGTATTATATACCTTATACTGTTATGCCTTTAGATGCAAAAGTAACAAACTTTCCAGAAATTGAAATGAAGCAGATACTTTATAAGAATGAGTATAATAAGGCGGTAAATATAATAAAAAAATATTTTGGGGAACATTTAGTCTCAGATGATAATTCGGATATGCCTGTATATGATGCAGAAGTTTTAAAGACTTTTAAGACTAAAATGACAATAAGTATAATAATTGCGATAATATCCTCTATAAATATAGCGGCATTATTTAAGTTTGTTATTGAAATAAGACGCAAGCAGATGTCTATATTCAGAATAAACGGCTGTACTAAAAATAAACTGCGGAGAATGTTGATATTGGAAATGTTATTTTATAGTATAGTTAATTCGGTTGTTTGCATAAGTATCTTCCATTTTGTAATTCTGCCGAAAATTGCTGATATGTTCCCGTATATATCGCTTGCGTATACTTTAAAGGGATATGGCTTGCTTATACTGATATATCTTGCAGTAACATATATAATTCAGAACATTATGATAATATCAAGCATTTCACGCTCACCTGTTAAAATGTTAAAGGTCAGGAGGTAAGATATATGAAAATCACAGCACCAAAATACGGCTTTAAAGAATTTGAAAGAAATATATTTTTTAATTTATTTATTATTATACAGATAACCGCTGTGCTTATTCTGATGGTCTATAGCATTTCCTCAACGGCATATATTTCAAAATTCTATAATCCTATAAAAGAATATTTAGAGGGGAACGGACTTTGCACAAAGATAACAAATTATGGAATATCTAATGAGGTTGAAGCTCTTGATTATGTTGATAGTATTTACTCTTTTAATAGCTGTCAAGGTTTTACTAACAATAATAATGAATTTTATAATAATAAAAGTGCTGATATATATGCAAACAGCTATGATGATAAGTTTATAAATAATTATAAGCCCTTGCTTGAAAAGGGAGAATGGCTAGATAAATATGAAGCTGAATCAGACGGCTGTGTAAATGTGGTAATTGGTTATAGTGAAGAATATGATGTCGGAGATGTATGTGAGGTTATTTTTGGTCCTGAGGACCCTAGTTATACACAAAAATTAAAATTTAGAATAGTAGGAATGTTAAGTGACGGTGCAAAGATTTTAAATTTCTATGAAAGCACTGATGAAGTTACAGACGCAGAGTCTTTGTATCAAAACTATTATATGAATGAACATTTTAATTCTTTTAATAAAAATTATGATTTGTTTTTTATTACAAAAGAAAATGTTTTAAATTTGGGTTATCCAGGAATGTCATTTGTAAAATTTAAAGATGGCTACAGTCAAGATGATTTAGAGAAAATTTATGCTGATTTGGGCAATAAGTTTGAAGATGATATAGATTTAATGTGGAATATGAAAACCGAATACATAAGAGAGGCAAGCGTTAAATCAATAAATGAGCAAAAAATGATGATGATGCCACTTATAGTTGGAATAGTTATACTTATTATAGTAAGTATTTTCAGTATGAGTGCGATAAGCTCAAACAAACAGCTTAAAAACTACGGTATATACACCGTATCGGGAGCGACACGAAAAAGGTGTATTTTCATACAGATGTGGAATGTGTTTTACAGCTGTGTGCTGTCGGTGGTGCTGGCGTATGTAGTATTCAAGCTTATGACTGTGGGCGGTATTATAAGTGCGTCAATTGTAAGCATAGGCAGAAACGAGCTGTTGGCTTGCGGAGCAATAATAGTCATAGCGATAATAGCGTCAGCGGTAATGCCTGCAATAATCATAGGCAGAGCACAGGCAAAAGAGATGCTTAAAGAGGAAGAATAATAAATAATATAAATTAAAATAGGAGGAAAACATCATGGTAAAACTCAACGACATTGTAAAGGTTTACAATCCAAAGAAGGCGAACGAGTTCGAGGCACTGCACGGCGTATCGTGCGAGATCAACGACGGCGAGATGGTAGCTGTTATTGGAAAGTCGGGAGCGGGGAAGTCAACGCTTCTGCACATTTTAGCGTGTATTGACAACTATCAGGACGGTGAATACACAATTGACGACACACTTGTAAAGAAGCTGTCTGAGCGTCAGTATGCAAAAATCCGCAACGAAAAGATAGGAATGGTAATGCAGGATTTTGCGTTGGTAGAAGATTTCTCGGCGATAGAAAACGTAATGATACCGTTGTCGTTCTCGAAGAAAAAGATCAAGAACAAAAAGGGCAAGGCACTTGAGGCACTCAAAGCAGTAGGGATTGAGGAGCTGGCAAAAAAGCCGTGCAACAAGCTGTCGGGAGGACAGAAGCAGAGGGTAGCGATAGCTCGGGCAATAGTAAACGAGCCGAGTATGATTCTAGCCGACGAGCCGACGGGTGCACTTGACACAAAGACATCGGCAGAGATAATCGAGCTATTCAAGTCGCTTAACGAGCAGGGCAGAACGGTAATAATCGTAACGCACGATCCGAAGGTAGCCGAGCAATGCGACAGGATTATCGAAATAAGCGACGGAAACATAGTAGCGTAGAATAGACAAATAAAAATGGGTCCGAAAGGGCTCATTTTTTGGTTATAAAATTGTCAGCAAAACAGCCACAATTTACACCTTTTAAAAGTTGATGATAAGGGTAAACTATTTTTATGACTAACAATTCGGAGGTGAAAGAGTGGCAAGAGAATCGCTGAAAATATGGACGGTATTCTTATTTGGCTGCTTTGCATACGGAATGACTGAGCTTATGTCCAGAGGTTTCACGCATATATCAATGGGGCTTCTGGGCGGGATTTGTATGATATTTATAAACATTCTCAATGATAAAAGGGCGTTTGGTTTAGGCTTGATACCTGCTTGTTTTATTTCGGCAATATTTATAACGGTTATGGAATTAGCAACAGGAGAGATACTGAACATATGGCTGAGACTTGAGGTATGGGATTATTCAAATATGCCGATGAACTTCAAAGGACAGATATGTTTACCTTTTTCACTTTTGTGGATACTTATATCGTGGTTAGGCTTTGCACTTGACAATTTTATAAGAAACAAAATATTTCACGATGAAGCAATACCGCTTTTTGTCAGAAAAATCGGCACAGGGGCTTGACGTACTTTTAGTAATTTGGTATAATAATGCTAATAAATCATTATAAATATTTACGGCGTTGAAGGAATTATCCGTAATCAGATTTTTCTCAGAGAGGAAACGCAAGCTGAAAGTTTTCAAAAATCTATACGGTGGCTGCCCTGAGCTTTGCGGCAAACCGCAACGTATGTCTGCGTTAAGGGCATAGAGCGGCTGGAAGTATTTTAATTTCAGCAATTTGGGTGGTACCACGGATTTAAACTTCGTCCCATTTTTGGGGTGAAGTTTTTTTAATTGTAAAAAGCTATAAGCCGTATTTAAAACAGCGTAAAGGAAGAATTAATATGAAATGGACAGGACTTAATGAGCTTAGAGAATCTTATTTAAAATTTTTTGAAAGCAAAGGACATCTTAGAGTAAAGAGTTTTCCTCTTGTACCTCAGAATGACAACAGTCTGCTTTTAATCAATGCAGGTATGGCACCGCTGAAACCGTATTTCACAGGGCAGGACGAACCTCCCTGCGTGAGAATGACCGACTGTCAGAAGTGCATAAGAACAGGTGATATTGAGAATGTCGGAAAAACGGCTAGGCATGGAACTTTTTTTGAAATGCTGGGTAACTGGTCGTTTGGCGAGTATTTCAAAGAAGAGGCTATTGAGTGGGCTTGGGAATACTGTACACAGGTTCTGGAGATACCGGTTGAGCGTCTTTATGTATCGGTTTATGAAGATGACGATGAGGCTTTGGAAATCTGGAATAAGAAGATAGGTCTTCCTCTTGATAAGATTTTCAAGATGGGTAAGGAGGATAATTTCTGGGAGGCAGGAATTGACGGACCTTGCGGACCATGTTCGGAGATATATTATGACAGGGGTGAGGAGTACGGCTGCGGAAAGCCTGACTGTACAGTTGGCTGTGATTGCGACAGATATATGGAATTTTGGAATCTGGTGTTTACGCAGTTTGAAAGGCACGAGGACGGAACATATACACCTCTCAAGCAGAAGAATATTGATACGGGAATGGGACTTGAACGTCTTGCCGCTATGATGCAGAATGTTGATTCTATATTCGACGTTGACACGGTAAAGGCTGTAAGAGATAAGGTTTGCGAAATAGCAGACTGCGAGTATGGTAAAGACAGCAAGAAGGATATTTCAATTCGTGTTATTACCGACCATATACGTTCTGTTGTGTTTATGGCGTCTGACGGCGTACTACCTTCTAACGAGGGAAGAGGATATGTAATGCGGCGGCTGTTAAGACGTGCCGTTCGTCACGGGAAGCTGCTTGGCATTAACGGAAGATTTATCAAAGATATTATTAAAACTGTTGTGGATTCTTCTAAGTGCGAGTATGAGGAGCTGGAGGAGAAATACGATTATATTACAAAACTTCTTGAGAACGAGGAGAAGAATTTCAATGAAACCATCGACAGGGGAATGTCTATATTAGACGAGTATATAAAGGATATGACTCAAAACGGCAATACCGAGCTTGACGGTAAATCCTGCTTTACTCTTTCTGATACTTATGGATTTCCGATTGATCTGACAAAGGAAATTTTAGAGGAAAAAGGCTTCACCTGTGATGAGAGCGGTTTTGCAGAGTGTATGAACGAGCAGAAGGAAAGAGCAAGAAAGGCTAGAGGCGGCTCTAAATATATGGGTGCTGAGGATACTATTTTCCAGACAATTGATAAAACCTATCATACTGAATTTGTCGGCTATGAATTAAACGAGCTTACCTCAGTAATAGATTATCTGGCAACTGATGACGAGCTTATAGAAAATGCCGGCTGCGGCGATGAGGCTTATGTTATCTGTGCTAAAACTCCTTTTTATGCCGAGAGCGGCGGTCAGGCAGGCGATATAGGAACTATCACAACCAAAACAGGCAAGGCAGAAGTCCTTGATACGCAAAAGGTAGTGGGAGGTAAGTTTGCCCATAAGATAAAAGTAGTTGAGGGGGCGCTGTCAACAGGTCAGGAAGCTGAGTTCAAGATTGATGCTTCAAACAGAATGTCTGTGATGAGAAACCACTCATGCGCACATTTGCTTCAGGCGGCGCTAAGACAGGTTCTGGGAGATCATGTTCATCAGTCAGGACAGCTTGTTGACGCTGACAGGGTCAGATTTGATTTCTCACATTTTGAAGCAATGACCTTTGATGAGCTTAATGAGGTCGAGCGTTTGGTAAATGAAAAGATTTTTGAGGCAATTGATATAAAGACAGAGGAAATGCCAATAGAAGAAGCTAAAAAGCTGGGCGCTATGGCACTGTTCGGTGAGAAGTACGGCGATGTTGTAAGGGTAGTAAGTATGGGTGATTTTTCAGTTGAGTTCTGCGGAGGAACACACCTGTCTAACACATCGCAAATAGGAATGTTTAAGATACTTTCAGAAAATTCGGTTGCGGCAGGAGTAAGAAGAATAGAAGGTGTAACAGGTAAGGGTCTGTATAAACATATAAGTAATATGAATACTCTCTTAACCGAGGCAGCGGCGGCTTTGAAAATTAAAACTCCGTCTGAACTTGTTGAGAGGTCGCAATCTTTGAACAATAAGGTCAAGGATTACGAAAAGGAAATATCAAGACTAAAATCAAGAATAATTGAATCAGAAATGGAAAAAATGCTTGAAAACTGGAAATCGGTTTGCGGAGTTAAGCTCATGGCGACAATGTTTACTAACGCAACTGCTGATACCCTAAGAGGTTTTGGTGATAGGGTAAAGTCATTTGACGAACCAATAATAGCGGTATTTGCAGGAACGGGAAGCGAAAAAGGACAGTTTTTGGCGGTATGCTCTAAGAAGGCATTGGAGATGGGTGCTCATGCAGGAAAGCTCATTCAAAGGGTTGCGGCAATAACAGGCGGCAAGGGCGGAGGACGTCCTGATATGGCTATGGCAGGAATAGGCGATAAATTCAAAATTGACGAAGCATTGTCAAAGGTAAGCGACTTTGTTACAGAAATGCTGGGAGGAAAGGAAGATTAATATGAACGATTGTTTATTTTGCAAAATAATCAGCGGAGAAGTTCCAAGCACAAAGATTTACGAAGATGATTTAGTTTACGCATTCAAGGATATTAAACCAATGGCTCCAATTCATTATCTTGTGATACCAAAGGAGCATATAGAAAGTGCGGCAAAAATAACTTCTGAGAACTCGGCGGTTATTGCTCATATTTATGAGGTCATTGCAAAAATTGCAGAAGATGAGGGTCTTGACGACGGTTTCAGAGTTGTAAATAACTGCGGTGAAACAGCGGGTCAAACGGTGTTTCATATACATTTTCATCTTCTTGCAGGAAGAAAGCTGGAGTGGCCTGCAGGTTAAAAACTTAAAGTTTGTTATTTAAAGTGATAAACGTAAGTATTCCAAAAAAGGAATAGTGTTAAGCGTGAAAGATTTTTTCACGCACGTTTTTGAGCCTTAGCCGCAAAAGTATGGGGCAATTCCGGCAGAGCCGGAACCGGCTCAAATTACGAGGAAAGGTGGTCTTTGCTAAGCAAAGGCAGGTGATTTATATGAAGCGAAAAATGGCGTGGATAGGTTTTTCTTATCTTTTCGGTCTGTTTCTCGCTTCATTTTTTAATGTTAGACAAAATGTTATAATAGCAGTTTCGGCTTTTTTGATTGCAGTACTGTTATTTCTTGCTGTAAAGAATAAGAGACCTTTGATACTGATTGTTTCGATTCCTGTATTACTTGCGGTATGCTCAAATATTACATATACAGAGCTTGTCTATAATAAAATAATCTCATATAATGACAAAAGCGTTGGCTTTTCAGGCAAAATAGTTGATATAAACGAGCAACCGTCTGATAAGGTTCTTTTGACGCTAAAGGGAAAGATAGACGGAAAAACAGGCGCTGAAATCGTTGTGTTTACCGATATGGCTGATATGGATTACGATGATAAAATTGCGTTTACAGGAACAATGCAGAAAATTGAGAATTCTGTGAGCTTTACATCAGAGGATTATTATAAGCCAAAGGAAATTTATCTTAATTGCTTTGATGCAAAAAATGTTAGGGTAACGGATGTTCCGTTCTCTCTCAAGCGGTATATAATGCATTACAGAGATTTTATGTTTCAAAAAATAAACAGCATACTTCCCGGTGAAGAAGGTGCATTTATAGGTGCAATGCTCTGCGGTGATAAGTCGGAGATGTCACAGTCAGTCAAGCTGTCGCTTTACAGAACAGGAATAGGACATATCTTTGCTGTTTCGGGAACGCATCTTGTAATTATAACGGCTATTATTTTGTTTTTGCTAAACGCTTTAAGGCTGGGAAGAATTATAAGATTTATCATTCTGGAAGCCTTTATTGCAGTGTTTGTAGTGTTTTCAGGAGCGTCAAGCTCGGTTATAAGAGCAGGAATAATGCTGACTGTAGTGTTTGCGTCAGACTTGTTTAACAGAAAATCTGATACTTTGAACACTCTTGGATTTTGTGCAGTGCTTTTGACGGCGTTTGATCCCTTTTTAATAAAAAACTTATCATTCGTTCTTTCTATGAGCGGAGCGTTTTCAATAGGAGTTGCCGCACCTTTAGTTGTTCGTGAGTGTAATTTCAAGGGCAGGTTTAAATCTCTAAAAGAAAACATAGTTTCACTTTTGACTTTGTCGCTTTGTATGCTGCCTCTAAGTATATTCTGCTTTAATGAGGTGTCATTGATTTCACCGCTTGCAAATATGCTCTTAATACCAATATGCTCTATAGCATTGGCACTTGCAGTTGTTGTTGCCTTTTTTGGCGGAATATCCTTCGTTGCGAATCCTTTGCTGATTACCGCAGGTTTAGGTATAAAAGTAGTTTTATATTTAGCCGGTCTGTTTAATAAAATTCCATTCAGCTATGTTTCAACGGGAAATATCTATTTAAAGTGTTTTGTTGTTCTGGCTGTGATCATATCAGCGGCTGCTTTGATAAGATACAGAAACAGTATTAAAACTGCATTTTTGCCGGTTATAATGAGTGCTGTTTTGGTAGTTGCCGGAACAACTGCGTCAATTGTTATGGATAGAGACACACTTCATCTTTTTCTCTTATCTGACAATGTTTCTAAAGCTTTGCTATTGTATAAGGGAGAGCAAGCTGTTATAATAGATTTGTATGGCAGAGGAAAGATGTCGTCTGTTTGTGAAAATTATATAGAGAAGTTCGGTATCAAATCGGTAAAGGCATTGTTTATCAACAATGATAATGCAAATAATGTAAATTCAAATTACAGAGAAGCAATATACGTTGAAATTGATAATTCATTTAGGACAAGCGAGGGCTTGTCGGATGACGAGATAACCTATGTATCACAGAATACTGTTTTGAAAACTAACGGATTTGAAATTAAGGTTTTAAAAGACGGCGGATATTTGATTTCATATGGCGGAACAACTGTTGAATGTGCAAAGACATTGAAAAGTTCGCTGTTTGACACAAACGTGAAAATATTATATGATGATAAAAGACTGCTTTATGAAAATACAGATATTTCTTTGACAAACGATAACGGAGATGCATTTCATATAGCAATAAAGAATGGTTCAGATTTTTCAGTCAGGAGGTTGAAATAATGCCGCAGTTAAGCGATATTGAAGTTGCCAGACGTATCCGCACAGGCACTATTGATAATCTCTATTTTTTCTACGGACATGATGTTGCGTCGGTAGAGGCGTATACAAAAAGACTTATTACTAAGGTCGTGCCTAATGAGGTTCAGGATATGAATTTACATATCTTTGAGGGTAAAAGCCTTGATTTAGGCGAACTGAGCGATGTCTGCGAGGGACTTCCTATGTTTTCGGAAAGAACCTGCATAACTATAAATGATTTGGATATAGAAGGCTTAAAAAAAGACGATATGACCTATTTAAAGGATATTTTGTCTGACCTTCCGGATACTACTGCAGTTATAATTTACTCTACAGGAATAAACGTATATAAGTCTAAAACAAGGCTTCTTGATAAGACCGGGAGATTTGCCGCATTTTGTGCAAAAAACGGCGTTGCTTGCGAGTTTAAATTCAAGTCTCAGAGTGATCTGGCTAAAATTATAATGGTCAAGGTCGAAAAGCAGGGCTCGTCGATTTCAAAGTCAAGCGCTGTATATCTTGCACAGAAAACTCTTTGCGATATGCTTATAATCAATAATGAGGTCGCAAAGCTGTGTGCTTATGCAAACGGACGTGAAATTACAAATGATGATATAGATTTGCTTTGTTCAACACAGGTTGAAACAGATTCTTTCAGACTTGCTGACGCTATTGCAAAAGGTGATGCTAAGAGGAGTTTCAGCATTCTTGACAGACTTTATTCAGATCAGCTTGATACAGTTACAATAGTCGGGGGTATATCATCTTCGTTTGTTGATTTATACAGAGCTAGGCTTGCAAGGGATTCAAAGAGAACCTATAAAAATGCCGCAGATGATTTTTCATATCCTAAAAATCTGGAATTTAAAATACAGAATGCTTACAGAGATTGCTCTGGATATAAAACCGATAGACTTAGAAAATGTATACAGTATTTAAGCGAAGCAGATTTAGATTTAAAGTCATCAAAGACAGATTCAAGAATTATTCTTGAAAAGACAATTACCAAAATGCTTATGAGATGATAAAATGATACATATTGACAAAGCAATAATTGTAGAGGGAAAATACGATAAGATAAAGCTGTCCTCGATATTTGACGCACCGATCATAGTTACCGACGGATTCGGTATTTATAAAAACAATGAGATCTCGGCTCTTATAAGATTCTACGCTGAAAACGGAGGCATTATTATTCTTACCGATTCTGATTCGGCAGGATTTAGGATAAGAAACCACATAAAGGGTCTTGTTTCAAATGATAAGATAACAAATGTTTATATACCCGAGATTTTTGGCAAAGAAAAGCGCAAGGACAAGCCTTCAAAGGAGGGTACAATAGGCGTTGAGGGAATTGATAAAGATATAATTATTGAAGCATTTAAGAAAGCGGGAGTTCTGCAAAACAGTGAATCAGCGTTTGAACAGAAAGATGACTGTATAACTAATCTTGATCTTTTTGATTTAGGCTTTATAGGAATGAAGAACAGTAAAATAAAAAGACAGGAGCTTTTAAAGTCTATGGACTTGCCGAGCCATATTTCAACTTCCTCCTTGCTTGAACTGCTTAATAAAGTTATGACCAGAAATGAGTTTTTAAATAAGTTTTCTAAATAAATTTTGGGATAGCGTGGATTTTCACGCAAGAAAGGTATGATGATTAGAATGAAGGATGTAAAAACCGAATATTCTCATTTAATTGATCTAAATGATTATTCTGTTGAATGGTGGGAGCAGGTAGTAAATCTGGGAAAAGAGATATATGAAAACCCTGAGAGTTATGCTCACAAACTGGACGGTAAAATAATGGCTACGTTGTTTTATGAGCCTTCAACAAGAACTCAGATGTCATTTCAGACTGCTATGCTGAGGTTGGGCGGAACACTGATAGGTTTTGACAATCCGTCTACATCATCGGTAGCAAAGGGGGAGAATCTCAAGGATACTACAAAAGTAGTAAGCAGCTATGCTGATGTTTTAGTTATCAGGCATCCGTTGGCAGGAGCTGCAAAGGCGGCGGCTCTTACATCTGACTGCCCTATAATCAATGCAGGCGATGGCGGGCATCTTCATCCAACGCAGACCCTTACCGATATGCTAACATTAAAGTTGGAAAAAGGAAGGCTTGATAATTTAACTATTGGTCTTTGCGGCGATTTAAAATTCGGGAGGACGGTACATTCGCTTGTTAAGGCTATGTCCTGCTTTAAGGGTAATAAATTTGTGTTTTTTTCAACTCCTGAGCTTAAGATCCCTCCATACATAAGAGATATTTTAGACGCAGGCGGGATTGAATATGAGGAAACCGACGCTCTGGAAAAGGGAATAGACAAACTGGATGTTTTGTATATGACGAGAATTCAAAGAGAAAGATTTTCCTCGGAGGAGGAGTATTTGGCTCAGAGAGATGTATATGTTTTAGACAGACACAAACTAATGCTTTCAAAATCTGATTTAGCAGTTTTGCATCCGCTGCCTAGAGTCGATGAGATAACTGTTGATGTTGACAGAGACAGCAGAGCTTGCTATTTCAGGCAGGCAAAGTACGGAGTTTATGTGCGAATGGCGCTTATTCTCACACTGCTTGATAAAGATTGCTGCAAACCTAAGCTTATTGAGGGTAAAGAATACAATAATCTGCAATGCTCTAATGAAAAGTGTATAACCAATTGCGAGCAATACCTTCCTAAATCATTTAAGGGGCTTGGAGATAATCTTGAATGTGAATTCTGCAACGAACGTACTCTTCTGTAAATTTACACATTTGCCATAGAAACAGATAAGGCACGAATATTATAAAAATATAAGGAACAAAACAAAGCATCATATTTAGAATGTGTAGGTATAGGGAATGGAGAAACATAATAGGCATACGTTCATTTACTGGGACAGGGTAATTATTGCCCTGTGCATTTTTGTTCTGATTATTATTTTTATAGTTATGGGAATAAAGGCGATTATAGGTGCTTTTACCGATGATAAGAAAAATGATGCGGTTCAGGCTGCAAATACTGATACTGCTATAATAGGAGAAGGTCAAAAGCTTCTTGTCTGCGTTGATGCAGGTCATGGTGGCGAAGGCGACTGCGGAGCACTGTCGAATGATGAGTCAAGATTTGAGAGCGACGATGATTTGAATATGGCTCATGCCGTTGAAAAACACCTTAAAGAGCTGGGTGCAGATGTTCTTATGACCAGAACTGAGGACAAATACGTTGATCTCTATCAAAGACCTGAAATGGCAAACGATGCTGACGCAGATATTTTTGTGTCGTTACACAGAAATAGTGCTGAAACAGGTCAGGGGGTTGAGGTCTGGGTAAATTATGACGCTCCGGATGACGACACACTGCTTGCTAAGAACATTTTAAAAGGTCTTGACAAGGTGGGGATAAGCCAAAACAGGGGAGTGCAGTACGGTTATCAGGGTTATGACCCTGCTGCAAAGGTCAATTATGTAGTCAACGAAAAATCAAATATGCCGAGCTGTCTGGTGGAGCTTGGTTTTATCACAGATGATGAGGATAACATACTCTTTGACAAAAACCTTGATGCTTATGCAAAATCAATAGCCGAATCTGTAGTCAAATCAGCTGAAGAACTTAATATTATCAAAATAAGCAATAAGGCTGTTCAAAACTAACCGAATGTAACGGTGCTCAGCTGTAAGAGGCAAGAAGTAGATACTAAATCAAGAAAAATATTGTAGATGAACTAAAAAATCCTGAGAAATTTTTTCTCAGGATTTTTTATATATTATTAAACTTTACTTGACGTTATCATTATCTGAAATAATTCCTTTAAGTCCGGCAGCAAGACCTGCAAGCCCTTGAATTTCTGATGGGATAATTATTTTTGTTGCCTTTCCGTCTGCAGCTTTTTGGAATGCCTCAAGGCTCTTTAACTGAATTACTTGCTCGTTTGGATTAGCCTCGTTCAGCTTCTTAATGCTGTCTGCAAGAGCGAGCTGTACGGTTTCAATTGCTTTTGCCTCACCCTCTGCTTCAAGTATTTTCTTTTGTTTAACAGCGTCAGCTCTAAGAATTTCAGCTTGTTTTTCTGCCTCAGCGGCAAGAATTTTTGACTCTTTTTCGCCCTCTGCAACTAAGATAGCCGACTTCTTTTCACCCTCAGCCTGTAGTATTTTTTCACGGCGTTCACGCTCGGCTTTCATTTGTTTTTCCATAGCGTCCTGAATTTCACGGGGAGGAAGTATATTTTTAAGTTCAACCCGATTTACTTTAATTCCCCAGCGGTCAGTTGCTTCGTCAAGTATGACCGTGATCTTGGTGTTTATAGTATCACGGGAGGTCAGAGTTGCGTCAAGTTCAAGCTCGCCTATGATATTACGCAAGGTTGTTGCAGTAAGATTTTCAATTGCAGAAAGCGGACGCTCAACGCCGTATGTGTATTGCTTAGCGTCAGTCACCTGAAAGAACACAACCGTATCTATTTGCATAGTTACGTTATCCTTAGTGATAACCGCTTGAGGTTTGAAGTCTACAACCTGCTCTTTGATTGAAACTTTCTTTGCCACTCTGTCAACAAAGGGAATCAAAAAGTGCAGACCTGTCTGCCATGATACACGGTATGCTCCGAATCTCTCGATAACATAAACCTGTGCCTGCGGAACAATTTTAATGCAAGCAATAATTATAATTAATATCACTGCAATAACGATTAGAATTGGAATATAGCCTTCCATAAAAATACCTCCATATATAAATATTTTGAGTCAATATAAATCAGCCGATTAAGAGATAACAGTCAAAGGTAAGATACTTTATTTTTTCACATAAAGTTTAGAACCCTCGATTTTAGTGACCGTTACATGCGAGTTTTTTTCAATGAACTCGCCAGTGTCGGAAACTGCTGACCAGTCAACGCCTTTTAGTTTTACACGACCTGTTGCTTTTGAGTTATCTATATCCTCAATTACTTTTGCCGTTTTTCCGATATTTATTTCAAGATTAGTATCAATATTATTTTTATTTAGTTTTTTAGCAATAGGTCTTGTGCAAATAAGAAGTATAGCCGATACCAGAATGAATACTAAAAGCTGTATCCACAAGGGAACCTCAAATGCAGATAAAATCAAAGCAAAAAGAGATCCAACGGCAAACCAGATAGAAATTAGTGCCATAGATGTGACAAATTCAACAACTGCAAAAAGAACAAATGCGGCAAGCCACATATACAGATATATTTCCATATTAATCACAATGTCTTTGCTAAGCAAAGATCTCCCTTCAAGAATTATAAATAATTCACTTATACTTATGTATTATTAAAACTTTAAATGAATAAGAGAATTATTTACTTTATTATATCATAATTAAATTATTAATACAACCGGTAATTCGTAGAAGGTAAAATCAAAGTCATAGCCTATGTCGGTTAATAGTATATTTAGTCTTTTGATTACTTGGAATTTCCATTGACAAGGTATCGGTGAACTGATATAATTAATTGTAAATTTAAAACAAATTAATTTGTGCGGAGGTCATTAAATGAGAATTAAAAAAATTATAACGAGAGCATTTTCTGTCTTATTGGCAGGTGTAATGTCAATGACTGTTTTCACAGCGTGCGGTGAAAATGAGGATAAAAAATCCGCTTCTTTATCTGCCAAAGAAATGCTTATGAATGTATTTGATAAGTCATTTAATTCAAATTCGTTGTTCGGAGTTTTTTCAGGAGAGGCGAATACTGCGTCAAAATCAAATGCGGTAATAGAGTTCAAAAAAGGCGTTACAGACGCATTGGGAACAGAAGTCAAGCCGCTGTCGATGAATTTTGACACAAAGCTGAAGGGGAACAAGGCGGGTACAGACATTGCTGTTTCATACGACGGTAAGAACCTTGTATCATTAAACGGCGTGTATGATAATGAAGCAAAAACTGTCTACATAAAGGTTCCTGAGCTTTCTGACGCATATTTGAGTGCCTCTTCAAAGGATTTAGATGTTCTTAAGGAAAGCATTGTATCAAGCGGTACGGCTGTTAGCGGAATAGAAAATTTTAAAATTTCTGATTTAAAAAAGTTAACAGAACTAAAGGCTGTAGACTATGAAGATATTCTGAACGATTATATTAAAGCGGCTGCCGATAAGCTTCCTAAAGCGTCAAAAGAGGAGAAATTTGAAGGAGCAATTGAGTCTGTTGAGTATAAGTATAATATTAAAACTTATACTTTGACCGCAGATAACGGTAAAAAGCTAGTTGAAAATTTATTTGATAAGTTAAAAAACGATGACAAGATCAAGGAACTGGCAGTAGGTGTTTTAGGCTCGGCGTATGAATTGACCGAGGATAATTACGCATCTAAAATTGACAAGGCAAAGGATTCGCTGCTTAAAGAGCTTGATTCAAAAACCGGTAATGCTGAGATAGGTTTGATTTATGACGGTGATGATATAGTTGGAATAAAGTATGAAGATATTGTGTTTATAAGTGTTGACAGAAACGATGCTTATGCTTTGAGCATAGAGGGCGAAGGGATTAACTATTCGCTTACTGCAGTAAAGGACGGCGAAAAGCTTGACCTTGACTGTGAAGTGACTGTTAATTCATCAGATGAAAAAGTTAAAGATTTTTCATTAACTGAGAAAATTAATGATTATGAGGTCATAGATAAGGAAAACGGATTATCCAACGGAAGCACAGAAGTTGAGGCAGTATTTGGAGACAAGAAAATAAAAATTGTTGGAACTGATAAAGCTGAAAAAAGTAAATTGAATACAGAAATGGATGTTTCGATTAATGATGTTGAATATGCTGCAATTGCCATTACAAATGAAATAACAAATGCGTCAGACATAACAATCCCTAAAGGAACAGTATACACGTTAGATCAGATAGAAAAATATCAGTCGTCGATGAAGACAGATAAACTGCTTTCTAACTTTAAAACGGTTCTTGGAAAGGATTTAACAGCAGCACTTTCAAAATTAAGTGAAAGCCTTTTAACTAGTAAAATAGGCGGTGCTGATGATGCAGAGGCTTCCGAAGAAGATGATGAAGGCGCAATTATGCTAGAGAATTACTACAATGACGACGGGACCTTCAACTACGATAAGCTGAAAGAGGACTTGGGAGAAGAGGAATACGAGGCGTTTATGTCACAGATTAATATAGAAGACCTTGAAATGGACGCAGACGATATTGAATTATAATTGAATATTGTATAACAAAAGCCTGGCAGAATTTAATCTCTGTCAGGCTTTTTAAGTCGCTTAGTGTTATTCAATTACTTGATAATAGTCAACAGCGTTCTCTTTT
Organism: uncultured Clostridia bacterium; assembly: GCA_947628615.1. Lineage (GTDB taxonomy): Bacteria > Bacillota > Clostridia > Oscillospirales > Ruminococcaceae > UMGS1601. The sequence goes on along the minus strand of CANRAO010000005.1, from coordinate 28,791 downwards.
TTTACATAGTCGCTTATGTTTAACACTTTAACTTTTAACGGCTTTTGCCCCATATTTATTTCTATTATGTCGCCAATCTTAACGTCGTAAGACGCACGTGCAGGCTTATTATTCACTATGACCTTTCCTGCATCGCAGGCTTCGTTGGCAACTGTACGCCTTTTTATTATTCTGGTTGTTTTAAGATATTTGTCCAATCTCATATTAATCACCGCCTTAAATACTATTATTGTTTTATTAATAATGTTATAAATTAAAAGCCTGTCAGTCTTCTGACAGGCAAGCATTATAGTAATTTACTTAGCAACTGCGTCTTTAAGAGCCTTTCCAGCCTTGAAAGCAGGAACTTTCTTAGCAGGAACTTGAATCTTTTCCTTAGTCATAGGATTGATAGCGGTCTTAGCAGCTCTGTCACGAACTTCAAAAGTACCGAATCCTACAATAGAAATCTTTTCGCCTTTCTTTAGTGATGTTGTAATTGCGTCAATAACTGTTGCCAATGCTTTCTCAGCATCCTTTTTTGAGTAGTCTCCCTTATCGGCGATAAGGTTTACAAGCTCAGTCTTTGTCATTTTAATTTCCTCCCAAATTGTTGGCTAAAAGCCATAATAATTTATTTGCTTACCGAATTTTTTCGGTTAAGCCAATTAAAAGAAATTTTCTACAAAATTTCTTTTAGCCTGATTCATTTGTCTTCCTTTGCCTTGTTCCAGTATTTGTCCAGCTTGTCTGCTGATAAATCCTGCATATTCTCGTTATTTTCAATAGTCATTTGCTCAACCTTTTCAAAGCGTGCTATAAACTTCTCGTTAGCTTGAGTAAGAAGTTCTTCTGCGTTAAGCCCTGATTTCCTCGCGACATTTACTGCTGAAAAAATAACATCTCCGATTTCTTCTGAAATCAGTGCAGTATCATCAGTTTTCATAGCAGCTGTTAATTCGTCTACCTCGTCCCTCAGCGATTTGAGAGCATCGTCTGCGTTCTTAAAATCAAGATTAGCTCTTGAAGCTCTCTTACCCAACTTGCTTGCCCTTAAAAGAGAAGGGAACACACGGGGAACGCTTTTTAAAGTGTCGGTAAAGGTTTCCTGTCCCTTTGTATCTTTCTTAATTCTGTCCCAGTTTTTCAAAACCTCTTCCGAACTGCTGACAGAAACCTCTCCGAAGACGTGCGGATGACGAATAATTAACTTTTTACAAATATCATCTGTAACATCTGAAAAGTTAAATGAATCTTTTTCTGTTTCTATCTGAGAATGAAACACAACCTGTAAAAGAACATCGCCAAGCTCTTCTCTAAGCATTTCCTCGCTTTCAAAATCAATGGCTTCAATAACCTCATAAACCTCCTCAAGAAAATCCATACGAATAGATTTATGAGTCTGTTCCTTATCCCAGGGACATCCATTTTCACTTCTCAAAATCCTTACGATTTCAATTAAATCATCAATTGTATATTTTTCTTTAAAATTGAAATCGACCATAAATAAAATAACTCCAAAAGGATTTGATGTTTTAATAATCATGCAAAATACTTATCACATAGGCTGATGTGCAGAATATAAAAGAACCCGAAAAGTAAGGCTGATTGTTAGCCGACCAGTCCGAGAAATGCTGGTTTGTAAAGTTATTTGCACAATTAATAACCTTTAATATAATACCCTAATTTAAATCGAATTTCAAGGGCTTTTTAAATATTTGTATTAGAAAAAAGGCTTTTTATAGTATTTTTGTTGAAAACAGACAATAAACACATAAATAAAATGTACATAATGCTACCTACAATTATGGAAAAAAGTAGTGATATAACCTGATTTTGGCGTTCATTTACTATAATATAGCTGAATAAAATTACAATGGTGGAAAGAATTCCGGCAAACAGAGGTTTTAATGTAGTTGTAATTAAATCGATTTTTACACCTGTGTATTTAATAAAAGTGTGAACAGCACGTATTCCTATATACATATAGCAAATACTTGTCGATATGGCGGCACCGTTTATATTAAGCGGTGCTATACTCATCAGTGCGACATTAAGTATCAGTTTTATTATCAAGCCCACTGCCAGAATTTTAAGCGGTGCTTTTACGTTTCCCACAGCCTGAAGAAGCGAAAAAGTCGTAACGGTTATTGATATGAAAATCATACCTGTACATAGATGTATAAGAGGCTTGACGGAAATAGCAACCTCCAGAGGTCTTGTACTGAAAAATAATGATAAAACTGGCTCGCTTAAAATCATCATTCCGAGAGAGCAGGGTATAGCAATAAAGTTGGTTGAAAAAAGAGCTGCATTTGCGCTTTTTGCAAGAGCGGGCATATTCTTTTTTGAATAACAGGTAGCTACGTTTGCAAAAGAGCTTTTGCCAAAAATGCTGGTCAGAGACGGAACAAGACCGAATATAGTCAGGGCAAGACCCACAAATGAGCCGTATACGAAGTTCGGAATATCGTCTGCGTCAATATGATCGCCTATAGTTCTAAACAGCTCAATGCTGCTGTTTCTCTCAAAAAGCATTTTAATAAGCGTAGGAATGGTTGCAAGATCTATCATTGAGATTACGGTGGTTATAACAGAGCTTACAGCAATGGGAAATGCAAGCGATAATACTGATTTGAATATTGTTCTCATTCTGTCAGTTACAATATCGCTTTCGATCATTTGCTTTGTAATTCCGTCGCCTGAAAGCTTGGAGTGAAGTGCACAGTAAATTGTTGCAATAAGTGTTGAGAACGTAACTCCAAAGAGAGAAAATGCGGAGATATATGGTGTTGCGGCGTTTATAACATCATCGGGATTACTGATTGCCTGACCGAAAACAGTACCGTTTTTTTCAAAACCTGAGTTTGCAATATAAATTGCAAGATATGCGCCTCCCAGACCAAATATTACTCTAAGAATGGATTCTATGATCTCAGAAATAGCAGTGGGAAGCATATTTCTCAAGCCCTCGTAATAGCCTCTGTATACAGACATAATACTTCCTACTAAAATGCTTGGTGCAATGGCAATAACGCACAGATACGACTTGCTCTCACCTGATATGTATTTTGAAATAGGGTAGGAGAGTAAAATCATAAGCATTGAGGCAAGAAGAGATATAAAGGAAAATCCTATCAGGGAAGCGTGCTTTATTCGCTTAATGTTTTTGAACCGTTCAAAGGCATAGTTTTCCGCCACCACCATAGACATTGCTGACGGTATTCCGCTTGCGGCAATTGCATACAGGGGCATAAAAACCGTATAGGCAGACGAGTAATATCCCATACCTGTTCCGCCTAAGATATTGGTGAGAGGGATTCTATATATCATTCCCAAAGCCTTTGTTATCAGCATAGTTATTCCGAGAATAAATGAACCCATTAAAAAGCCTTGTTTTTTCAAATGAATTCTCCTTTAATATATTGCATATGTGTTTAATTTAACAGAAATCAGTAATAAACTTGTATTTTATAAATTAATGGTATATAATATTAACAGTGAGAGAGCTCATTATAAACCCTACAAAGTCTGCAAATAAGCAGTAGAGTATAATTCTTTTAGTCGGTTTGATCTTGCAGGCAGCGTAGTATACTGACAGTGTATAGAAAGTGGTTTCTGTAGACCCCATCAGAACACTTGCCACACGTCCTGCAAAGCCGTCTGGTGAGTTTTCTGAAAGAATTGAATCAAACATACTCAGCGCTCCGCTGCCCGACAGCGGACGCAGTATTGCAAGCGGAACACATTCTTCAGGAAAGCCGAGAAATGAGGTAATAGGTGATAATAGCTTGGTTATGAGTTCAATTCCCCCCGATGCACTGAACATTCCTATAGACACCATCAGCAGTAGAATAGATGGGAAAATTTCCACCGCTGTTTTAAGATTACTGATTGCACCTTTTATGAATGAATCTATTATGTTTACCTTTTTAATATATCCGTAAACGATTATGAATGATATAATCAGCGGAAGTATCAAATCTGAAAATTTGTAATTAGACATAAATTCACTCATATTAATCACTATGCCTTTAAAAGTATTGGTCTTTTCTTTTGATATTATTAGCCGATTTAGTATGTAGATTGGTGTCTTATCATGAGGTAAAGTATTGTGAAAATGTGTAACAAATTTGACCCTTAACTCTTTTAATTTTTCCAGGTTACTTTAATAAGTACTACAGCGCAGAAAAGTGAAATAAACGATGAAATCAAAACAGCAGGAAGTATATCCATAGGGTTTTTAGAGCCGTGTGAAAAGCGTATTGCAGCTACTGTAGATGGGATAAGCTGTATTGATGCTGTATTAAGAAGTGTGAACAGCGCCATATTTTTTGAAGGGCGACTCTCTATATTTTCTTCCTTTTTGATTTTTTTCATAGCGTCTATTCCAAGAGGAGTGGCGGCATTTCCAAGACCGAGCAGGTTTGCTGTAACATTCATTGTTATTGCTTTGTAAGCTTCACCGCTGAGGTTCATTTTTGAAAATATCAATCTCATTAGTGGTTTTAGAAGTGATGAAATTTTTTCATCTAATTTTGATTCCTTTACAATGTTCATTAATCCTCCCCAAAGAGCCATTGTACCTGCAATTGTTAGAACAAACTGTATTGATTTATCAGTATTATCCATAACAGAATTTGTTATATAATATAAATTATTATTATAAAATCCTAGCATTAAGGATATAATAGTAATGATTGCCACAATTGTAGACATAAAATGTACCCCTCGTTAATAGTTATAATCATTTTTGTAATCTCGCTTGACAAAAAATTGTATTATGGTAAAATTAATTATAAGATTGAATAAAATATATAACCACAAATTCTTTTCCGTCATAGAGGACGGTGGATTTTATTTAAGTCATCATCAGGGAGATTACTCCCTTTATTGATGTTAGTTTGGATGTTATTATTTTATGAGTTTAGGAGGGAAGAACAAATGAAATCAACAGGAATTGTAAGACCACTTGATGAACTTGGAAGAATTGTAATTCCAATTGAACTGAGAAGGACATATGACATTGGTCCTAAGGATGCACTTGAGATTTATGTTGATGGTGACAAGATCATCCTTAAGAAATTCCAACGTTCATGTACTTTCTGCGGTAACAAGGATGGAGTTACAGAATTCAAGGGCAAATTTGTTTGTGCCGACTGCGTCAAGGAATTGACAAAATAGTACTGACATAATATTCAAAAGGGGACAGCTTACAAGCTGTCTCTTTTTATTTTATTACTTATATCTGTGTTTTAGAACATATAAATGATCTTCTACGCATTATTAAACCCCTCAAAATATTTTGAGGGGTTTAATATTCGTCAGCCTTTTAAAAGACTTTATATAAAGCATTTGATTGTTTTGCTGAAATATTTTAATACTGCATTTCTTCAAAGTCCTGTTTAGATCCGTTAAAGACACTTAAATTGAGATAGTTTTTTGAATTAGATGTACCGCTCAATTTTCCTCGGGGACTGTAGTTCCAGAGGCTCCAACTAACATAATCAGGCTTTGAAAATAAATCTATTATCCAGAACTTATAGCTTGAAAAGTCGTCCTTTAGATAGTCATTGTAAAACTTATCTCCCGTTATTATGATTGGATTTACTCCGTACTCATCTTTGATGGCTTTGCAGTACTCTTTTAACTCGCTTACGACCGTATCCTTCTTCGGGGAATATGCAAGCGACAAACCGCTTTTAGTAACTTCAACTGCTGGGATAAGTCTGTATCCATTTTTTGAAATTTTACCGACTGACTGAATAAAGTTTTCAGCCTGAGATTGTCCGTCATCGGTAAATGAAAACTTGTGGTATGCGCCTGTTTTTACTGTGCTGTCTTTGGAATTGTTCCAGGAAGCATCAAATTGTGTATCTTTAAGGTTTCTGCCCTCGCTAGACTTAATATATGCAAATGATACATTTTCTATCTCAAGAGCGTTAAAGTTTATAGATCCCTGAAGAGACGATACTGTTATGCCCTGAACAGGGTATTCCTTTCGGGCAGGGGAGTTAAACCAAATCCTACCCGTATATAGAAGTACAATAAGGTCGATAAGTATAGCTAAAATGCCAAGCGTTATGAGCCAGAGTACAACTCTTCGACGTTTATTTCTTCTGCGCCTTTTCTTATCTGACCTGATATTGCCATCATCATAGCTGTTATAATAATCAGGCTCGTAATTATCATCATATGAATTGTTAGAGTTATTACGGGTGCGTTCCATAAATCTGAGCCTTTCTTTTATTAATGATGCGTAAGGGTTATGTAGATAAAACGCCCGTAAGCTGATTTAATCCAAATAATCCTTAACCTTGTTGCTTCTGTTCGGGTGGCGCAGCTTTCTAAGAGCTTTTGCCTCTATTTGTCTGATACGTTCACGAGTTACGTTAAATCTCTGGCCTACTTCTTCTAAAGTTCTTGAACGACCGTCCTCAAGACCGAAACGAAGTCTTAAAACCTTTTCTTCACGGTCGGTCAGTGTTGAAAGAACCTGATTAAGCTGTTCTTTCAAGAGAGTTCTTGAAGCTGCCTCAGCAGGTGCCGGAGCTTCGTCGTCAGGAATGAAATCCCCCAGATGTGAGTCTTCCTCCTCACCGATAGGTGTTTCAAGAGAAACAGGATCCTGAGCTATTCTCATAATATCTCTTACTCTTTCAACAGGCATATTAAGCTCCTGAGCAATTTCCTCAGAGCTTGGATCATGACCGTTTTTATGAAGAAGCTGAGATGACACCTTTTTTACCTTTGTTATTGTTTCAACCATATGGACTGGGATCCTTATAGTTCTTGCCTGATCGGCAATAGCTCTTGTAATAGCCTGTCTGATCCACCATGTTGCATAGGTTGAGAATTTAAATCCCTTTGTGTAGTCGAATTTTTCAACAGCCTTGATAAGACCTAAATTTCCTTCCTGAATAAGATCTAAAAAGCTCATACCACGACCTACATATCTTTTTGCAATAGACACAACAAGGCGCAGATTGGCCTCAGCGAGCTTCTTCCTTGCCTCTGACGCTTTTTCCTCATCAGAGCTTCCCATTTGCTCGGCAAGCTGAATTTCGTCCTCGGCTGTCAGCAGTGGAACTCTGCCTATTTCCTTGAGATAGATTTTAACGGGATCGTCAATGGAAATTCCTTCTGTAGATATCGATATATCAACAGAATCTTCAGAGCTTTCATCGTCGCTTGATGTAATGTCGAGCGTTTCGTCAGGGGAAATATCATCTATAATTTCTATATTGAGCGCTGCGCAGTTATCGTAAAAAGCGTCCATTTGCTCAACGTCATAGTCGAGTTTTTCCAAAGCGTCGGTAATGTCTTTAGTAGAAAGCCTTCCGGTAGTTTTTCCTTTTTCCATAAGGTTTTCTAAAATTAATTTTTTATCATATGTCATAATCAAATCTCCAATCATAAAGATATTTATTTTTCGGCTTAGTCCGTTCATAACGGGTATATGATTTTTTTATTGTATTTTTAAAACATATGAACTTACTTTCTGCCGCTTATTAAAAATAGAAATTCACCTTGACTGATTTTTAACTATGTTTTTTCATTACGCATTTTCTCGGTGAATCTGAGTAATTGGTCATCTGACATTTCACCAGCAGATTGCTGATTAATATTATTATGCGAATTTAGCACGTTTATATAATCGGTTAATACTTGTTTGTCAACAGGAATTTCTCGACGTCTGCCGATAATATTTGCAACATTTCCCATCTCATCGGCAGAAAATTCACTGTTGAATGACGAAAGAGAAAAATCCAAGTCGTTTTTTATCTTAAAAAGAAGGCTTAAATAAATGCGCCTGTTTACGTCTGTAACAAAGTTTTCGGCAGGTAAAACTCCGCTTATAAAGTCTGCTTGATCGGGATTTTGATAGAGATAATATAATATACCTTCTTCGCATTTGACTTCTTTATTGAACGCAGATGCTGCAGGAGTTGTTTCTACTTTTGCAGGAGAGACTGTGTTCTGATAAAGCTGACGCCATTGCTTTCTTCTGCCTGAGTATTTACGCTTCTTTATTATTGTATCTACTTCCCGAAAGGCAGTTTCCTCGGAAATATTCATTCTTTTCACAAAGCTCTTGATGTAAACCTCACGGTCAATATCATTTTCTACCTGGGACAAAATATCATAGCTTTTTTTTATATATTCAATGCGGTCAACGTCGCTGTTTTCAATATCAAGACCGATTTTTGCCTTATTAAGCTCAAACTCCACGGCATTGTCAGACTTATCAATAAGCAGCTTAAAACGTGTTGCACCGAATTTCTTTATATACTCGTCCGGGTCTTTAGCACCCTCCATTTTAATTATCCGTGTGTTAAGTCCTACCTCGGATAGAAGATCAATAGCTTTTTTTGATGCCTTCTGTCCAGCTTCGTCTGAATCGTAGCAGATAACGACTTCCTTGCAGTATTGCGACATAAGTCTGGCGTGCTCGGAGGTTATAGCAGTACCGCAGGTAGCAACTGTGTTTTCAAAGCCTGCCTGATTCATTGATATTACGTCCATATTTCCCTCGCAAAGGAGAAGTTGTCTTTTCTTTGAAGCTGATTCCTTTGCAAAGTTAAGGGAAAACAACGTTCTGTTCTTTTTAAAAACAATAGTTTCTCTTGAGTTAAGATATTTTCTGGTGTCCTCAGGGTCAAGCGTTCTGCCGCCGAATGCAATAACGTTACCCCTTAAATCAAAGAAAGGGAACATAACTCTGTTTTTGAAAAAATCGTATGTTCTTCCGCTCTGAGAACGACCCAGCAAACTTGCTTCAACAAGCTCATTTTCATAATAACCTTTTATAAGCATATGATCTTTAAGGCTTGTCCACTTATTTTCAGCGAAACCCAGACCGTATTTCTGAATAGTTTCGGGTTTCAAACCTCTGTCTATAAGATATTTAAGACCGATCTTTCCCTGCGGCGAGCGTAAATTGTTAAAGAAAAATCTCGCTGCCTCACGGTTCATTTCATACAGCCGCTGCTTTTTTCTTACTGTATCGTCTCCCCGTGAGGAATCCTCGGGAAGGGGGATACCGCTTCTTTCTGCAAGCAGTTTAATTGCCTCATAGTAGTCTAGGTTTTCTATTTTCATAATAAAGGTTATTACGTCTCCTCCTGCTCCGCAGCCAAAGCAGTAAAAGCTCTGTGTATCCGTGTAAATAGTGCAGGAGGCGGTTTTTTCAGAGTGAAACGGACATAGGCATTTTGATACCGAACCGGCTCTCTTTATCTGAACATAGTCAGACATTATATCGTCTATTCTGTTAGCGTCCTTGAGCCTTTCTAAGAAGTCAGCAGGAAATGGCATTATATCTCACTCCAATCAAAAAAAGTAATTAATAGACTTTATCCGTTCCAGCCCTTTGGGATAAACAATTCTTCAAAGGTGTTTATTGCATAGCTGTCCGTCATTCCGGCAACATAATCGCAAACCGCAGTTTCCTTTGAGAAATCATAAGCAAGCTCTTTATATTGGTCGGGCATTCTGTCGAAATTATCATAGAAGTAATTAAATAATGTTCCTAAAAGGTCTTTTACCTTGACCTCCTCCGATTTGCATTTAGGGTTTGTGTATACGCTCTGGAACATAAATTTGTGCAGTTTGTCGTGGGCATCTTTTATATCATCGTCCATACGAATGTTTTCAGCACCGTTTTTAACGATTGATTTTACAAGAGTTGTAATTCTCTCGGACTTTGAGTGACCAAGAACATTTGAAATGTCAGACGGAATGTCAGTCTCAGATAAAACATCCGCTCTGATTGAATCGTCAATATCGTGGTTTATATAGGCAATAACATCAGCAAGTCTTACTACATACCCTTCTTTTGTATCGGCTATTTGGTTTGTATGCGTTAAAATACCGTTTCTGACCTCATATGTAAGATTGAGCTTGTCTATATGATCAACAACCCGCAGACTTTGCTCATAGTGCTTAAAACCTGCTGGTGAAAGCTCATTCAAAACCCGTTCGCCCTCGTGACCGAAAGGTGTATGACCCAAATCATGACCGAGCGCTATGGCTTCAATAAGATCCTCATTAAGCCTTAATGCTCTGCCAATTGTTCTTGCTATCTGAGAAACCTCAAGGGTGTGTGTAAGTCTTGTTCTGTAATGGTCGCCAGTAGGGAACAGAAAAACCTGCGCCTTATGTTTAAGACGTCTGAATGAGTTTGAGTGCAGTATTCTGTCTCTGTCTCTTTGAAAGTCGGTTCTTAAATCACATTTTTTAATATCCTTTAGCCTTCCTTTAGTGTTCTTTGAAAGACAAGCCTGTTCACAAAGAGTCTGTTCTTCGATCAATTCTGTTTGTTCTCTCGGTAGAATAATACCACCACCTGAAAATATGTTTATATTATATACTGAAAAAAACAGCAAAAACCTTTTAACTTTGAATTTGTTTACAATTCTTTTACAATCTATCTTTCATAATAGTCAGAATAATTGAATTATCAAGCAAAATCTCCATATTTCAACTCTGATTTTGAAATTGAGATCTTACCGTTTGTAATATAATTGAGGTTTTCTTCAAGCTTGCTGTACTTATCTGCCTTGACGAGCAGTTTAAGAGTAACACTGTCAGAAAATTCATTGGATAGCATTTTTATTTCAAATTCGGGAAGGGAATATTCTATTTTCCCATAAAGTGAATAATCAAATTTAAGAATAATTTCAAAGCATTCGTACATTTCCATCTTTACGGCAGCGTCAACAGCCAGCTTGCAAGCGTGAGAATATGCTCTTACTAGACCGCCTCCGCCAAGCAGAATTCCTCCGAAGTATCTTGTAACAACAACGCAGACGTCAGTTAAGCCTTCTTTCAAAAGCACACCAAGAACTGGCATACCGGCAGTACCCTGAGGTTCTCCGTCGTCGCTGTATCGGGTTATATTGTTATCTCTTAATATATAGGCATAGACATTATGTCTGGCTTTTCGATTTTCGGATTTTATACGGTTTATGAAGTCTACAGCCTCTTCATTTGTTTTAACAGGGGAGACATATCCGATAAATTCTGACTTCTTTTCAATAAAGCTGTCCTTTGCAAAGCCCTTTATTGTCGTGTAGTTCATAAGCGAGCCTTCCTTAAAATTATTATAAGTAAAAAAGTCTTAGCTAAAATAGTAATAAACAAAAAGAGTGGATTTTAAAATCCACCCTAAGTTTCTTTGATTACTAATCAAGATTGAAACGCTTTTTGAATCTGTCAACACGTCCGCCTGTATCTGTGAGCTTCTGCTTACCTGTGTAGAAAGGGTGACATTTTGAACAAATTTCAACCTTGATATCCTTTTTTGTAGAACGAGTATTGATTACATTACCGCATGCACATGTAATTGTAGTTTCTTCATACTCAGGATGAATACCATCTCTCATTACAAATCCTCCTCTCAAAACATCAAATCTATGACTCACATAGAAGCCCATCATTTCAGTTTAGACAGTAGTTCTATGAAATAATCATCAGCACTTAACAGTATATCACAATGATAACGAAATTGCAAGTGTTTTTTCTATTTTTTTATTACATTTACGTTAATTTTCTGCATTGCCTTTGCATTACATTCCTTATCCGCTACCTTTACCGCAAATACTTTCCGATATTTTTCTTTATTCGGCTTTTTAGCTTTAGTTTCAACGACATCTATAAAAATTTCAGTTCCGCTGTACTTAACAGAGCTTATCGAGTATTTAGAATTACTGTTTTCAAATTCGACAATTGTCAGAAATATCGTGTTATTTTTAAAAGTCTTGTTGTTATTGATTTGCTTATAATAGCTTTTCAGCTTATCGTCAATTTTGAAATTCTTTTTCAAATCATCGAAAAAATACTTTACTACTCTTTTCGCAGTAATTACGGCAGTGACAGGATATTTAACTTTATTTGACTTTTGTGAGATATTGAAAATCTTTTTTGTATATTTTACATCTATACCTTTAGATTTCTCGTTTGAACTGCTGTTTTTAGACGTAACAAGAGTAGTGTCCTCAGTATTAATAGTAGTTTTTGCTTGCTCTGAAGTCAGACTTGAGCTTTCAGTCAGCATTTCGGTTTGTCTGTCGTTTGCTCTTACTATAAAAAACAGTCCGACTGCCAGAATCAAAACAAATACAATAGGGAAGATCTGTTTTATATTTTTCATTATAATCTCCGTTCCTGTGAAATAATATTTGCTTGTTTCAGATAAATTATTTAAATAATTATATCATTAATATCAGTAATAGTCAACCAGTAAAACGGCGAGCTGCCTCTGGCTCTTTGCGATTTGCATTTTGCTGAATGAAATATTATGTGTGTCACACTATAAGTTTTATCAAAGTTTAACCCGCCGTTGAGCAAAAAATCCGCCCCTGACATACTTGCCAGAGGCGGACTGAATGCAACGTCACCGTTGCTTATTTACATTTAACTTTACCAAGCTTCTTCCAAGCACTGTTTACTTTTCCTGACTTACCGTAATTAGCATATGCTCTTACTCTTACCCAGTAAGTCTTGCCCTTCTTGAGCTTCTTACTCTTAATTGAAACCTTAGTCTTCTTAACTGACTTCTTGTTTATAAGTATATTCTTTTTATTGAACTTTTTGCTTGAAGATATCTGTACTTGGTAACCGTTAGCCTTGCTAACCTTCTTCCACTTAACTGTAATCTTCTTAGATTTGCTCTTAAGTGTAACCTTCTTAATCTTAGCCTTATTCATTGCCTGTTTAGCCTGTTTTTTACTTGTTGTCTTTGGAGCAACAGTTGTTGTTACATTGTTTGAAGGTGTTACTGGCTTAACTGTGTTTCCACTATTGTTGTTATTGTTGTTGCTAGGTTTGTTTGTGCCAGGATTCTCCGGTGTATATGTAGGATCATTTGCTCCGCATACTGTACATACGCCGTTTACGAAGTTATGTTTTCCGGTTGCCGGTATTTCCTGCTCTTCTGTTACATTATCAATTGAACATGTGTGCTTACGCATTCCTGCTTCTCCGCAGGTTGCTTCCTTTACTGTTTCCCAGGCACTCCATGTGTGTCCTTTAGCCTTATACATATCTTGATATACTTCTCCGCAGGCTGTACATTTGTACTCTCTGTATCCCTGCTCTGTACATGTCGGCTCTGTAAATGTGTATGAACCTTCTTCATAATGGTGACGTGTATGTGTAATCGGATATGTTGCTGAGTAGTATGTCAACTGTATTGCTACTCCATCTTTATCAAAAATTGCTTTGTCTTTTCCATTATCGTCTTTTACAAAGGCATTTCCTGCATTTCCATTTTCATCAACAACAATATTACCATAGTAAAGGTTTATTGCATTAGCTCCGCTTGCATTTCCGCCTTTATATGAATCAAGTATCTTCTTTGCGTCTACCGTATATGTGTATTCATCTGCTGATTCATCATATGTGCAGTCTGATAGTTTTACAAAGTTATCATTCCAGCCTGACCATACATTGGTGTCATATGGTTTTATATTGAATACATTATCATCGGCTGCAGGCTTTTTCTCTGATGTGATCTTGAATTTAAAAGTTAGTTCTTTAATTGTCTTAACAGCCAGCATACTTTCTTCAAGTGATACGATATATCCTTCAGGAGTCTGTCCAAGTGCAATTGCTTCCTCAATCAATTCTATTGAGTTGCCTTTTTCTCCCTCTCTTACTGAAACATATTCAGCAGTTGCATTTTCATCTTCCATCAGCTTGTAGTAAGCTGTCTTAAGGTCTGTATAAGCCTTTGTTAAGTCTTCATCTGATGTGCCTTCAGCTGCTACAAGACCCTGAGCTGTTTCAAGAGCTGTATTTACTGCACTCCATGTCTCTGTTGTGTAGTTATCGCTCTTTAATTCAGAAATGAATGTTATATATCTGCTGAGATTTTCCTTTGGACTCAGATAAACTTCCATCATAGCGTCTATGATTTCCGGCTGTTCGATCTTATATGTATTTCTGTTGATAAGCCCGAAGCTGTTTCCAACTGCTCCGTTATCCCAATATACAGGTACACAGCCGTATTCCTTTGCAAGTTTGCACATTGTTCCTACATAGTGAGCTCTGTAAATAGTGTTAACAGCGTCAGATGCTGTTTTGTTTATACAGCCGTACTCTCCGATAATTACAGGATAGCCTGCTGATACGAATTTGTCGTATACCTTTTTGAGCTGACCTTCCATATAGTCTTCATCACTGTTCCATGTAACCTTTTTGCCTGGGTTACCGTCATCTCCCCATTGCGAATATGATCCGCTTGTGTCGTCTCCGCAATAGTCCCAAGGAGCATAATAGTGTACTGACATCATAATTCTGTTTTCAGTGATAGATGGGTCTCTGTTTTCATCGGTAGGGAATTCATAACCATAATCACCTACAGTATTATCAATATCAGTATTCCATCCGCAGGTAAGAAGCCATCTTTTAGCGTTGTTTCCACCCGTCTGACGAACAGAGTCAATGAAAATCTGGTTGTACGCATTTATGTTTTCATAAAATTTACGGTTAGGCGTTGTATATGAACCGTCAAACTCTTCGTTCATTGACTCAAAGATAAGATGCTCGTCATAATCTGCAAATTTCTCTGCGATTTGAGTCCAACAAGCTGCATATTTTTTCTTGATTTCGGTTTGTGCACCATCAGCAGCATTACATAGTAACCAACCGCCGTCTACAGTGTTATAACCGTCACCGTGCATATTGATGATAACATAGAGATCTTCGTCAATTGCATAGTCTACAACTTCTTTAATACGATTAAGCCATGCTTCGTCAATTTTATAGGTTGGCTGCTGACCTATTTTGCTTAAATAGGAAATAGGGATTCTTACTGATTTGAATCCTGCTTTTTTAACTGCCTGCAGAAGTTCTTTTCTAATTATAGGGTTGCCCCAAGTTGTTTCTTCAGGAACTCCAGCATTAGCGGCTTCGAGCTGGTTACCCAAGTTCCAACCTGCTCCCATAGCAGCAGTGATTTGTTCCTGATTCAGGTCATCAAAAGTTTCGTCAGCACTGGCTGTAAAGGAAACCATGCTTACTGTAGCTGATATTGCCACAACTGCACTTAAAAGCCCTGAAAGTATTCTTTTTGCTTTCATTTTTTTACCTCATTTCTTGTTTTTTATAAATATAAATATGTACTAATTAATAGACTAATCTATAATCCATACATAAATATTCCTAAGTATATAATACACATTAATTATAACAAATTAGTACAACAAAAAAAATAGGTTATTTAGCCAAAATGTAAGGCAAATTTTTATTCAATTTGACGTATTTAGATTCACAAAACAATAATTAAACTGTCTTTCTTAATATACTTATCAATTTATTAATACATTATTAAAAACCTATTATTTTTTTGAAGTCCTCAGAGATTACTTTCTCAAGCATTACCGCATTTTTTCTATCACTGTCGGTTGTAGTATAATATGCTTTTATTTTAGGTTCAGTTCCCGACGGACGTATAATAACTTTTGCATTTTTTTCAAGAACAAACGATATTACATCCGATTTCGGAAGTTTTATAACTTCTGTTGAACCGCTTGTCAGATTCTTTTGTATGCCTGACTTATAGTCTGCAATAGCCAGAACCTTCAATCCGCCAATTTCGCAAGGAGGAGCTTCTCTAAGCTCTGTCATAATTTCTGACATTCTTTCCATTCCCGAAAGACCTTCGCAGATAAAGCTCTTTTGAGTGTGTACAAAATTGCCGTACTTAGCATAGAGATTTTCCCTTGCTTTAATGAGAGATATACCCTTTGTACGGTAAAATGCCGTCATTTCACAGACAAGCATTGATGCGACAACTGCGTCCTTGTCTCTTACATACGATCCTGCAAGGTAACCGTAGCTTTCTTCAAATCCGAAGATGTACCTGTTTTCTTCACCCTTTTCCTCTAAAAGACCTATTTGCTCGCCTATAAACTTAAATCCTGTCAGCACCTCGATCATTTGAACATTGTAAGCCTTTGCTATCTTTGCAATAATATCGGTTGAAACAATTGTTTTAATTGTGATAGGATTCTCCGGCATTGTGCCGAGAGCCGTTCTTTCATGGCAGATGTATTCAAGAAGCAGTGCGCCTACTTCATTTCCGGTAAATAAAACAAATTCGCCGTTTTCGTCGGGAACGGCTATTCCCATTCTGTCTGCATCAGGGTCAGAAGCCAAAAGCAAATCAGGCTTAACCTGTTTTGACAGTTCAAGACCCTTTTGAAGTGCTTCTTTTATTTCCGGGTTCGGGAAAGGGCAGGTAGGGAAGTTACCGTCGGGGTTTTCCTGCTCGGGAACAACTGTTATATCCTTAACACCTATGTTTTTCAGAATCTGTCTTATGGGCTTATTTCCTGTACCGTTAAGGGGAGTAAATACGACCTTTAATCCGCTTTCCGAAACAATTTCAGGGTGTATGCTCTGTTCTTTTACCTTTTCGAGATACCTGTCAATAACCTGCTGTGAAATATATTCTATTTTACCGCTTTTAAGTCCTTCTTCAAAATCAACAATTTTGGCTCCGGTGAGAACATCAACGTGTGAAATTTTTTCTAATACTATATCGGCAGCCTGCGGAGTCATCTGGCAGCCGTCTGAACCGTAAACCTTATAGCCGTTGTACTTAGCAGGATTGTGAGATGCGGTAATAACAATACCCGAATCGCATTTTAACTCTCTTACGGCGAATGAAAGCATAGGGGTAGGCATAAGTTCAGGATAAATGTATACTTTTATTCCGTTTGCTGCTAGAACGCTAGCTGCTTCCTTAGCAAAAACATCAGATTTGATTCTGGAATCATATGCAATAGCTACCGAACCGTTTTCAAACTCTTGGTTAACATAATCAGCTAAGCCCTGAGTTGCCTGACGGACAGTATAGATATTCATTCTGTTTGTACCTGCGCCAATCACACCTCTAAGACCTGCTGTGCCGAATTTCAGAGAAACAGCAAATCTGTCTTCAATTTCCGATTCGTTTCCCTCAATGCTTTTTAGCTCAGGAATCAAATCGGGATCGCCGACAGCTTTTTCGCTCCATAATGTATATAATTCTTTAATCGTCACAAAATCACCTCATAAATAATATGGCTCTGCGCTTAAACGCTTAAAAACCATTATACCATATTTTTTATACCTTTCAAGACTTTTCAACAAATGTTCAATTATTCGTAAAAAGTTAATATTTTGAAGTTAAATTTGTGACAAAAATTTGGTACAGATTAAATAGTGCTTATTATGTATTTTTCGAGTATTTTCGTTTTTAGCTTGTAATATTGTAAAAAATAGAGTAAAATACAAATAACAATGGATAATGGATAATGGACAATTCTTCTTGTCTTTTGTCTCTGGCGTCTAGTAGTGAAGGTTTGTAAAATGAATAATAATCTTAATCAATTAAAAATATTTTACACGGTTGCCACCGAGGGTAATATTTCTGCTGCGGCAAGAAAACTATTTATTTCTCAGCCTGCTATAAGCATGGCAGTTGCGAAGCTTGAGGAAAGCCTTGATGTTACATTACTAAAGCGCTCGGCTAGGGGAGTATCGCTTACTTATGAGGGAAAAATACTCTTTGAACAGCTTGAAACTGCTTTCAGCGCTATTGACGCAGGCGAGCAGAAGATAAAGAATATCAAAAATCTCGGTTTGGGAAAGATAAAGATAGGTACATCGTCAAGTTTGTGCAAGTTTATTTTAATACCGTTTTTAAAGAAATATATTGAGGGAAATCCTCATATAAAGATAGTAATAGAATGTCAGTCGTCAGCAAAAAGCCTGCAGCTTTTGGAAAACGGCAGGCTTGATATTGCACTTGTTGTAAATCAGGAAAACAAAATAAAATCTGATTTTTTACCTCTCGGCGAATTTGAGGATATTTTCATTGCCAATAAGACATATCTTGAAAATCTAAAACTCAGGGAAAAACGTGAGCTTTCAACAAATGAGATTCTGAAATCCGGCAACCTTATGCTTTTAGATGAGGAAAATCTGTCCAGAGTTTTTGTAGACAAGTATTTACGGGAACATAAAATCGAGGCAAAGGGAATTATTGAAGTTACAAGTATGGATCTGCTCATAGATTTTGCCAAAATAGGGATGGGTATTTCCTGTGTTATAAAGCAGTTTGTAGAAGACGATTTGAAAAACGGCAGTATAACTGAGCTCAAGCTTGAAACCCCTATGAACAAGCGTACTATTGGACTTGCATATCCAAAACTCAATTCAAGAAGCGATTCGGTAAATTCGTTTTTGGATTTCGTAAAAAGAAATATATAGAGGTTTAACTTGCGTTTTTCTGTGCACTTTTGAAAATGAGCGCAGTTATAAATCCAAACAGCAATGCTGCACTGATTCCTGCGGCAGCGGCGGTCAGGCCGCCTGTGAATATACCAAATATTCCGTTTTCGTCAATGTCCTCACGAACTCCCTTGCTTAGCAGGTATCCGAAACCTGTCAACGGAACGGTAGCTCCGCCGCCTGCAAAATCTATAAGACGCTTATACACATTAATTCCGCCGAGAACTACTCCAGCCACAACGTATGCGACAAGTATTCTTGCCGGTGTGAGTTTGGTGTAATCAATAAGAACCTGACCTATTGCACAGAATAAGCCGCCTACTAAAAAAGCTATTAAATAATCCATAAAAAATCTCCTTTAAAATTATTGTTTATCGTGAGAAAGCCATACGGCATGAGCAATACTGGGAATACTTTCTCCCTGCTGGCTTAGTGTGGGGGACATAAGCGCACCTGTTGCGAGGAACAGTATATTTCTTATTTCGCCTGATTTAAGCTGAGGCAGAAAATATCCGCAGAGCATACTTGCTGCACAGCCACAGCCGCTTCCTCCTGCGTGAACGTCCTGGTCATCGCAGTCAAATATCATAAGACCGCAATCGTTGTGCTGTTTTGAAATATCAATGCCGTCGTCATTAAGCAGTTTAAGCAGTAATCTTGTTCCGACCTTTCCCAAATCGCCTGTGATGATCTTGTCGAAATCAGACGCCTTTTTACCTGTGTCGGTTAAAAATTGTTTTATTGTTTCATATGCAGCAGGTGCCATTGCCGCACCCATATTGTTTGCATCAGTTACTCCCATATCCTGAACTGTTCCGATCGTGACGCCTCGTACATACGGTGCGGCGTCCTCGCCGGAAACCACAACCGCTCCGCTTGCGGTAGCAGTCCATTGCGACGTCGGAGTTCTCTGACCTCCGTATTCAACAGGAAAGCGGTATTGTCTTTCTGCGGTGCAGAAGTGTGAAGATGTAACTGCAAGAACATTACCTCCTACATTATTATCTACCATAACAGATGACAGCAGAAGCCCCTCTGCCATTGTTGAGCAGGCACCGTAAATTCCCAAGAAAGGAATATTCATATCCCTTATGCCGTATGTTGTACCCACGCATTGATTAAGCAGATCGCCTCCGAACATAAAGTCAATATCAGCAGGTTTTAGTTCGCCTTTTCTGAGAGCTATAAGAATTGCTTGCTTTTGCATTTCGCTTTCGGCTTTTTCAAAAGTGTCGGTTGTGAAGTAAGGATCATTGTTTATCTTGTCGAAATATTCGCCCATAGGACCTTCGCCCTCTTTTTTTCCGCCTACGCAGGCATAAGTTTTTACATTCGGGCAATTATTTAATATATAAGTACATTTACTCAGCTTTTGAGACATTTTATAATCTACTTCCTTTCTTTAGATTGATGCCGATTAGGTTAAGTTTCTAAAACGGCTTGAAGATTTTATTTGCAATTATTTTATATATAGTTTTTCCGAAAGCTGAGTAGTTTATTCAAGGAGCAAGCAGTGTAAACAATATTTTTTCACGCACGTTTTCAAGCTTTTGCCGCAAGTATAAGTGAGGCAATTCCGTTACCGGAATCGGATTGAATTCAACATAAAGGTATGGTGATTTATATAATGAGTTCAAACAGACAAAATTATCAATCAGAAATTCCAAAGGGAAGAAGCACAAGCAGAATAAAAAACGCATCACAAAGTCAGGGCTTTGCAAATAAGGATCTGTACGGCTCGTCTGCTCAAACCAGGACGGTAAACGGTCAGTTTTATAAATCGCAGAACAATAATCAAAAAGCCTCACATAGACAGAATACTTATGTGAATAATTACAGAAACAATGAATACAGAAAAACTCAAAAGCAGTCAAGAAGAAAAGTGCAGAATAACAACGGTGAAATGAGTGAATCTACGATGGTGAAGGTAATAGTCGGCTCTATTCTCGGTGCGGTTCTGCTGGCAATTATCATTATTATTGCCCTTGTGATTATGAATTTTCAACTTTGATGTTATGTTCGGGTTTAATAAAACAAATATAAAAATAAGACGCAGTAATTTACTGCGTCTTAATCATAAGTATCAATTTATTCAATCGTAACCTTTTTGATTTTTTGCTCTTTCAGAGGTCTGTCGCTGTAATCTGTAGGTGTTTCGGCTATTTCGTCTACAGCGTCCATACCTTCTATAACCTTTCCGAACGCCGCATATTGTCCGTCAAGATGCGGAGCGTCTGCGTGCATTATGAAAAACTGCGAGCCTGCCGAATTGGGGTCAGCAGTTCTTGCCATAGAAAGCACGCCTCGTGTGTGCTTTAAATTGTTCACAACGCCGTTTGCTAAAAATTCACCCTTGATTCTTTCCTTAGGACCGCCCATGCCTGTACCTTCGGGGCAGCCGCCCTGGATCATAAAGCCGGGGATAACTCTGTGAAATATTAGTCCGTCGTAGAAACCCTCTTTTATCAGTTTTTCAAAATTTGCAACCGTTATCGGAGCTACCTCAGGATAAAGCTCCGCTTTTATTTTCTTGCCGTTTTCAAGTTCAAATACAACCATGTAATTTATTCCTTTCTGTATTTTGTATTAATACTTTATCATATATAAATGATAAAATCAATACCGACATGACGCTGGCTGCTCTGCTGATTATTAGAAATTTAATTTAAACTTAAACTGTCTGGGTAATGAATTAGCTTTTGCCCTGACAGTTTTTATATGTTATTATTCATTTTTTCCTAATCGTAAAAGTAATTTTCCTTGCTCAATTAGTAGAATTTGATAGGTTATAGGAAGTAAACGGTAAATTCTTAAAAGCTCGTCCTCTTTTTTATTTTCGGCTAGAGTAGAGCGGTAATCCATTAAGTAATCTATTGAAACTTTGAAATAGCTTGCTATCATTTTTATTGTATTAAAATCAGGTTCTCTGCTGTTGTGAATGTAGTTTCCAAGTGTAGACGGGGCAATGTTCAGATCTTTTGCAACCTGCTTCTGAGTTAGGTCGTTTTCTTCAATCAACTCTCTTAGTATTTCTCCGAATTTCATATATATCACCTCATTTTAATTGTAATATACACAAAAAGGGGATTTTTATTTATACACAAAATGTGTTGACAAAACTAGAATTGTGTATTATAATGTTATTACTGTACGATTATACAGTAATAAATTTTTAGGAGGTCTATTATGACTATAACAAAAAAATTTTTAAGTATATTTACAGCAGTCCTTATGATTGCAGGTATTATCGCAGGTACCATATCGGTCAAAGCATGTGAATATTGCCGGGCTTCTAAAAACGAATATTACAACAGTAATGGTTGCGATTTTTACGTTGACTCGTGTGATTTACCTGATGGAATAACGCGTGAATATATAGAAGCTAACGGTCTTTGTGAAGAAAAGTGTTTAATGGATTATCTTAGAAATACCACATGGAATATTGGAAAAGACAATCCGACCGATGTAACAGCTAGATTTATTCCTGATGACCCTGATGATATTTTCAGTGAGGGAACATTGTTAGTTGAAGGCACAGGTGCCACTAAAGATTTTGTAAATGTCACTAGCGGTATTAGCGAAATTCCTTGGAGAAATGCAGTCAAATGCTTTATCAACAAAATAGTTGTTGACAATGGTATTACTACCATTGGTATAGGTATTTTTAGAAACACTAAACGACTCAAGCAAGTTGTATTACCTGATACATTAACAACGATAAGTCGTGATGCATTTAGCGATTGTGAAAATTTGACGGATATAAACATACCTGATAGTTTAGAAAAAGTCGGTTATTTTGCATTTGGTGGAGTAAGCGAAGACCTTTACTGGTCTATTGCTGAAAAATTTCCTGAGATGCGTGATTATGACCTTGAGTTCGGAACTGAAACACCGTCAACTAACAACACCACATCGACCGAGCCAACGCAAACAAGCGGTTCATGCGGAGAAAATGTCACATGGTCGTTTGACACAAGCACAGGAATACTTACGATTTCTGGAACAGGTGATATGAATGATTACGAGTCGAAATCTACAGGTACTTCTGTCAAATATACTGCACCGTGGAAAAATTGTGACATCAAACAGGTTAAGATAGAAAACGGTGTAACAAGAATCGGTAGTGATGCTTTTAATAATTGCGGCGGTGAATTAAAAATACCTGATAGTGTAACAAGCATTGGAGATAAGGCATGGGTTAAATGGAGTTTTTTTAATTCTCCGGAGAATGAAAGTATAACTATACCAAAAACTGTATTAAAGATAGGAGAAAAGGCATTTGGATATTTTCGTAATACAGAATATGTAGATGATCTTGT
Source organism: uncultured Clostridia bacterium (assembly GCA_947628615.1). Taxonomy (GTDB): domain Bacteria; phylum Bacillota; class Clostridia; order Oscillospirales; family Ruminococcaceae; genus UMGS1601. The sequence goes on along the minus strand of CANRAO010000005.1, from coordinate 6,208 downwards.
TTTGGAAAAAATAACCAACTTTAAAATATATTGTTATGCAGGTACAGCAGGGGAGCAATATGCTAAAGATAACGGATTTGAATATGAGATATTATCTGATAAAGAAAATCCGCCTCAAAATCCAAACAACAATACAAACAAATCAAATCAAACTGTTGGCTCAAAAAATAAAGGAAACACATCAACAACTAAGGTGACCGTCCCAAAACCCGCCAAAGTAAAATCAGTTAAGCTGACCGCTAAGAAAAAGAAACTTAATGTAAAATGGAAAAAGGTCAGCGGAGCAACAGGCTATGAGGTAACATATGCGACAAACAATAAGTTTACAAAGAACAAAAAGACAGTTAAAGTAAAGAAAAACAAGGTAACAATAAATAAACTGAAATCAAAGAAAAAGTACTTTGTAAAGGTAAGAGCATATAAGAAAGTAAAGGGCAATGTAAGCTACGGTAAGTGGAGCAAGGTTGTTAAGAAGAAAGTACGATAGATAGAAAAAGCGTTCAGGTCAATAAAAAGACTTGGACGCTTTTCTTGTCTCTTGCAATAATTATTAATTTTTATTTACTTGACTTTACCGGCGTATTATGTTTATATAAATATAGTATATATTTAATGTGAAATTGAGGTCGGGAATATGGTTAAAAAGAGAATTGTTAAATCGCTTGACAAGGGCTGGTCTTTTCATTTAGGGGACGTAAAACCCAAAATCGGGGTTGACCACGGAAGTATTTATAACACTTCTAAGGCAGGCTCAGCTAAGGGCGTTCCTCAAAGTGATTTTGACGCCAGAAGTTGGGAGATTGTCGATCTTCCTCACGACTGGTCAATAAAGCGTAAGTTTGACAAGTCGGGTTCGCCGTCGTTGGGATATAAGCCAAAAGGCAAAGCCTGGTACAGAAAATCTTTTGCACTTGATTCTGATTACGAGGGAAAGCAGATAACAATTGATTTTGACGGCATTGAAAAGAATGCTGTAGTATATTTCAACGGTTCTATATTAAAGCGGAGCTTTACGGGATATGTTCCGTTCAGTGTAGATATTACCGACAGGGCGATTTTAGGCGGAGAGCCGAACACTCTTGCTGTTTTTGTAGACGCAGATGAGTGGGAGGGCTGGTGGTATGAAGGCGCAGGAATTTACCGTCATGCCTGGTTGAATGTGAAAAACAAGGTCAATATTGATAAATACGGCGTATTTGTAAATCCAAAGAAGCTGTCTGATGAAAACTGGAATATAGAAATAGAAACGTCTATTAATAACGGTTATTATAAAAATGAAGTCGTTTCACTTGAGACTAAGATTTACGAGCTTGACAGAGAGCTTAGAACAGTCGGCGGCGCTGTTGCAACAGGAAATACCGAAATGAATGTTTATGAGTATTCAAAGAGGGAATTTTTGCAGAACATTTCTGTTAAAAAGCCAAGACTTTGGGATATTGATTCGCCTAATTTGTACAAGGCTGTTTCAATAGTATACATAAACGGGGAGCAAGTTGACGAATGTGAAACAGTGTTCGGTTTCAGGACGATAAAGTTTGATGCGGATAAGGGTTTCTTTCTCAACGGCAAGCCATTAAAGCTGTTGGGTACCTGCAATCATCAGGATCATGGCGGAATAGGAGTTGCTGTTCCCGACAGCATAAACGAGTATAGAATCAAGAGACTTAAAGAAATGGGTTCTAATTCATACAGATGCGCACACGGAATGCCGTCAAGTGAGTTATTAGATATTTGTGATAGGCTGGGTATGCTTGTTATGGACGAGAACAGGATTTTTGAAACCAGCGACGAGAACCTTGAAAATTTAAGAACAATGGTACGTCGAGACAGAAACCACCCGTCGGTAATAATGTATTCAATTTGCAATGAGGAATTTTTGCAGTCGGCGCTTGAGGGCAGAAAAATGACAGAGCGTATGAAAACTGAGATAAGAAAGCTAGACGATACACGATATGTCACGGGTGCTATGCACGGAGGTATTCTTGAAAATAACGGTGCAGGAAGTGCTTTTGATGTATGCGGAGTAAACTATCAGCCGAAAAGCTATGACGCATTTCACGAAAAGTATCCGACGATTCCGATCGTGGCAAGCGAAACGACGTCTGCATTTTCTGTGAGGGGCTGCTATAAAAATGATGATGAGGCTCATATGATCGCAAGCTATGATGAGGACGCGTCCGATTGGGGAAATACCATTAGAGAAACGTGGGAGTATGTATTAGACCGTGATTTTGTCAGCGGTGCGTTTATGTGGACGGGCTTTGATTATTTAGGAGAACCAACGCCGTATGAATGGCCTTCGGTTTCGAGCTTTTTCGGTATGATGGACACCTGCGGATTTCCAAAAGACGCATATTATCTTTCAAAGGCTATATTTTCAGATAAGCCTGTATGTTATGTTGCTCCGCATTGGAACTGGAAAGGCAAAGAGGGAACTATTATAAAGGTTATGTCAATGACAAACTGTGAGGAGGCAGAGCTTTTTGTAAACGGAAAGTCAAAAGGCAAGAAGTCTGTTGACAAATTGAAACAGGCTGTTTGGAATGTCCCGTTTGAGAGCGGAGAACTGAAGTTGGTGGGATATAACGGCGCAAATGTAGTTGCTGTTGATATAAAGAATACATCAGAAGAGGCTAGTGGTTTACTTATAAAGCCGTATCGCACTTATATGTATAACGACGGCAGTGACGCTATCCCTGTCAATATATATGCCGTTGATAAAAACGGAGAGTTTGTTCCCGACGCTGATTTTGAAATTGAGCTTTCGGCAGAGGGCGGAACCATACTCGGAATGGCAAACGGAAACCCCAACTGTCACGAGGAATTTACATCACATAAGCGATCGCTGTTCAACGGATGCTGTCAGGCGATCGTAAGACTGAATGAGGGTGCAAGATCCTTGACATTAAAAGCCTCAACTGATATAATGAACTTTGATTGTGATGACATTATTGTTCTGGAACGTGAAGGTGTTCCTTATTTAGAAAATATCGAGGAACTTTATCTAAGCGACTGGAAAATGTCTGTCGAGCTATTAGATGAAAAACCCGATCCTGAGGCTGTATATTCGGTTTCAGATATGAACTCGCTTGAGCCAGTTAGCGTTGTAAACGGAGCTCAGGAGAAGTTTTCAGACAGTGAGGGAAAGTATGCTCTTTACAGAACAAGAGTCAATATTCCAAACGATATAAACGGAAAAAAGCCTGTACTGCATTTTAACAGTATCTGGGGAATATGCGAGATTTATATTGACGGTATTAAGCTGGCAGAGTGCGATTATGAGTGGCCCTGCGGTCTTGACGCTGAGTTAAAAGACTTCAGCGGTGAAAAGGAGATAACTGTAATTATAAAGAGCAGGAATTTCGGGGCAGGGATATGCTCGTCGGTTGTAATACGATAAAATGAAATTATAAGGGATATATTTATATTGAAGTGAGGATAGGATTAGATGAGATGCCGATTACTGTGTTTATTTCTTGTTATTTTAATGAGTACCGTATTATTCGGATGTAATAAAAATAACAAGAATAAGTCTGAAAAAACATCAAGTGATACTTCTGTTTCATCTGAAACAGAGGCTCAATCCAATACGGGAAGTAAGAAAAGTGTCACATCAAAAAAAACTACGACAACTACCACTACAACAACGACAGGAACAAGAGAATATAATCCTACTGATGTTAATTTAAACAATCTGAGCGGTTACAGTTTTACAATGCAGGGATTTGAAAAGGTCACGAGTATTCAGGATTTCTACGATTATTTAGATGAACTGCAGAATGTTATTGCAAATTCTGATTTTAATATGTCTTTCAGCTATGAGAATATGGAAACCGGTTCTGCAATAAGCTATAATGATACAAGACGATTTGCAACCTGCAGTACAATTAAAACGCCGTTTGTGGCATCTTTGTTAAAATCGGGAATTGACCTTTCTGAAAAAGTAACTAAAACCGTCAACTGGTCAGGCGACAATGGGCTTGCCGCACAGGCGAAAACGGGTACTGAATTTACAGCAAGAAAACTTATAAAATATACTATTCAGCGGAGCGACAATACCGCTTATTATAATCTTGTAAAGCATTTCGGATACAAGCAGTTCAATAGCGATTTATATTCAATTGGCGCAAATTTTTCACTGGGCGATTCGTGGATTTTTACATACTGTACAAGTGCGGATATGCTCAAGTGCTATAAAGAAATCTATAAATACGGCGAGCAGACTGACAGAGGCAGATGGCTTACCGGGCTTTTAACTAACACTGATGTAAACAGGCAGATAGGAAAGACTCTTGGCAGCAAATATAAGGTATCACAGAAATACGGCTCTGATTATTCCGAAAGGCAGTATCACGACTGTGCTATAGTTTATGCTGATTCGCCGTTTGTACTTTGCATATTTACAAATCAGTATCCGGAAACAGATCAAAGCGACAAGGTTTTTAAAGAAATATCAAACATTATTGACAGGATCAATAATGTAATATATATAAATTAATACGGAGGTTATCAAATGGAAGAAACTAAAATTTATTCAATTCATATGGGTAAGGCAAAATGTGCTGTCGATTTAGGCGACGGCTCTGAAAGAGGGGAATATGTAAATCAGGATTACATACTTAATAAAATGGGCAGACCTCATAGGGCTATCAGTCTTATGTACTGTTACTATCCTCTTGATAAGGAATGGCCGGGTAGAATTTCAGAGGTTATGAAAGACGCTGATATTTCATTCCAGTGGGATTACCCTTACGATGATTATTTTACATACAAAGGCGGGCTTAACGGCAATACTGACGACGAACCGTTCAACTATATGAGAGACGTCCGCCGTCATGGACAGGACGTTATTCTTACTCTTACGGTTGACCCAAACGTAACTGATGAACATATTATTGCAATAGCTAAGGATTTAAGACCGTTCGGCAGAATGATGCTGAGAATCAATCACGAGGCTACCGGTGACTGGTTTTCATTTACAAAGAGAGCAACATATGCTGAATTGGGAGATTTTTACTGCCGTTTTCACAAGATAATAAAAGAATATGCTCCTAATGTTCAGACGGTTTTGTGTATTGGAGGAGTGGACCCGAATACTGAAAAAATCGAAAAGGAAGAGGAATTCAAGCAAGCAATTCTTGATACTGATATATGGAGCATAGACAAGTATATGGCGCTTCACTGGGGCTGGCCTTTTGATGTTGCCGAAAAAGGAGGAAATACCTTCAGCAGATCAAAAGTTGATGATGTTTTTGATTATACAAAGGCAGCATATGATAGATTCAAGGAACTTAACAGAGGAGCAGCAAAGCCGATGGTTATGAGCGAGTTTAATGCTGACGGCGACGTTACAGGTCCTTATGATCAGGCAGATATGGTAAAGGCATACTGCGACAGAGTTAAGAGGGAAGAGGCAACATGGTATACAGGATTTACGTTCTATCAATTCAGAGACAGAGGACGTTTAGGACTTGAGATAGAGGACCCGAACAATCCTGATGTTGGAATAGAACAGCCTGTAATGAAAACATATAAGGAAATCATACACGACGACTATTTCTATCCTGAAATGACTCAGGGCAGCGAGCTTTCGCTTCCATGCACTCTCCGCTGGGGAGGTGCTGAGGACGCAGAGGGCATTGCAATACCTCTACACTTTGAAAAGAACCCGCATTTCTGCGAGCTTGTATTTGATGACGATGATAATTCCAATTTGATGTTTGAGATTAACGGAAAATGGTTCTATAAATCTCCTGAGGCTAAGACTATTGATATGATGAGCGCTTTCTTTGAAAAGCCTTTAGACGGTCCCTGCGATATGACGCTTAAAATTTTTGCTCCGCCTGCAAGCGGTGAAAATGATTTGTCAATAGAGGACGGTCTTATGAATTCTTACACAACAATTAGAAAGCTGCCTAAAATTAGATTAAGATTTGAACCAATTGTGCTTTAAGCAAAATAAATGATTAATGTAATAAAAAACGGAGGTAAGAATAATTCTTACTTCCGTTTTATCTTTTAAATTTATAAAAAGCCTTTAATAACGGTAGAGAACAGCCGGCTCGGCAGTAACTGTTGTATTGTCGCTTTTAGAAAAAGTAAAGTCTGCCGTTAATCAAACTATAACATTTTGCAAACTTTCCAAAGGCAGAGAGCCACCGCCGGCTCGGCAGTAACTGTTGTATTGTTGCTATTAGAAAAAGTAAAG
>CANRAO010000004.1 GCA_947628615.1 uncultured Clostridia bacterium | reverse complement strand
CAAACAGCTCGACCGTTCCCGAACCAACAACACCATATCCAATTACTGCTATTTTACTCATTTTGATTTTCCTTTCAAATTTGCGATTTAGTTATTACGGTGATTTTTACCGATTATTATAAATCAAATTTCGTTACTCGCCGCTTATAATTTTAATATCAACAACACTGCTCAGTTTTGAGAGTTTGTTTTTTATATTTACTGCATTAAGCGTATCGCTTTCGAGTTTTACAGAAACCGTTACCGTCGCAACAGAATCAATGGGAATGTTCTGATTGACGGTAAGTATATTTGCACCCATTTCGTAAAGACTTGTCAGAATTGACGACAATGCTCCTTTTTCGTCTTTTAGAACGAGATAAAGCGAAACGATCTTATTAGTCAGCTTTTCCTCATAGGCGAAAACAGAGTCCTTATATTTATAATATGCACTTCTCGAAATTCCGATTTTTCTGCAAGCGTCAGCGGAGGACTTAACCTCGCCTCTGGCTTTTATCCGCTTTGCTTCAAGCACCTTTAATATTATCTCAGGCAAAACCGTTGAATTAACAACGACCAACTTCCCGTCATTATTATAATCCAACAAGTCCACCTCCTGAGCACATTTGTTTTTTGAGTAACTACAAATATACCATAATTTGAGTAAAAAGTCAAGGAGAAGTTTGTAAAAATAAGAGCGTACCTTGAGGGTACGCTCTAATTATAGTTATCCAAACTACTCAATTAGTTGTTATCTGTATCGGTTTTATCTTTTGGATTTTGATTTTCATTATTTTTTAATGATGAATTTTAAGGTTTCAATATTAGAATCACCAGAATAATCATACACAGCATATAAAGATAAAATCCTGACCCCATAATTTCAATCATATGTAAGTTTATTTCTCCTTCTCTATCTAAACTGCAAAAAACAAAAAATATAATAGGAATGATTATATATATTATTGATGCCTTTTTTGCTATAAATGATATTATTTTATTTTTATTATTTAGGTAATTAATAAGTTTTTCTGATGACTTCATAAATAATAGGGGATAAAGCAAATAAAACAGTGGGACAATAAATAAACATATACTTACAAAAAACAATAAGTAATCATTAAATACTAAACAATCCTCAATATATTGTGTATAGCTTTTTTCAATGGAATTTAGTTTTATAAGTGGGCAAGTAAATAAGAGTATCTCTCCAAGCAATGCTAATAAAGCTTTGATATTAACACATTCAATTGTTCTTTTTGTTTTATTCATAAGTATTTTCTCCTTTTACATAAAATATACCAAATCGGGATATTTCAATTATACCAGTGTGGTATACTTTTGTCAAGAGGTAATTTTTTATGAGATTAAAAGAATTGCGTAAAAAATATAAAGTTACTCAGCTCAAGTTGGCAATGGATTTGGATATGTGTCAAAATACTATATCCAGATACGAAAACGGACAGCGTGAGGCAGGCTATGAGGAGCTGATAAAGTTAGCTGATTATTTTGAAGTCTCAATAGATTATCTTCTTGAAAGAACAGACAATCCTAAATTCAATAAATAAAAAGGACCGAGTGAAAACTCGGTCCTAATTTTATGTGATTTCTTTGTCCTCAATTTTAACTTCAATCTTACCTTCGGAAGCCTCAAATTCTTTTACACATTGTTGTGCTAAATATATCATTTGTTTGTTAATTGAACGTGCATTATAATCTGCTATATAACGAATTTTATAATGCAATTCAGGATTTAATTCCAAACTTATATGCTTGTTTTCCTTATTTCTCATAATAACACCTCAAAAAATTAATATTTTATATATATTTTACAATATTTTTATGTTATAATGTTATAAGTACACCTGTTTTAGGTTTACTATTTTGTTATTGTACACTTAAATGATTAGAGGTAAATATTATGGTTAATTTTGGAATTAGATTAAAAGAATTACGTTTACAATCCGGAATGACACAAAAACAATTAGCACAAAAATTACGAGTTACAACATCTGTAATATCTTATTATGAACATCAAGAGCGTTACCCTTCACCTGACGTATTAATAAGATTATCATACATTTTTCATACAAGTACTGATTATCTTCTTGGTATAGAAGATAAAAAGCTTAAGGGTGAAGTTAGTTTTAGAAAAAATGAAATAGAATTTCTCAATCAAATTCTTGATAAGTTAAAAAGTATGATATAGATGTATTTTAAAATAAAAAGACACAGAGGACTGTAAAATCCACTGTGTCAAATATTTTCAAATATTAATAAAGCTGACCGACTAATAAGCAACGCCTTGCCACTTCATAGCGTCTGCAACCTTTAAGAAGCCTGCAATGTTTGCACCGAAGATAAGGTTACCCTCGTGACCGTACTCTTTAGAAGCATTGTATGAGTTGTGGAAAATGTTTACCATAATATCCTTGAGCTTAGCGTCAACTTCTTCGAATGTCCAAGAAAGTCTCTCTGAGTTCTGACTCATTTCCAAAGCTGATGTTGCAACACCGCCTGCGTTTGCAGCCTTAGCAGGTCCAAACAGAACGCCTGCCTCAACAAACTTTTCAGCAGCGTCAGGAGTACAAGGCATATTAGCACCCTCAGCAACAGCTATCACGCCGTTCTTGATAAGTGTGTCAGCAGCAGCTCCGTCAAGCTCGTTCTGTGTAGCACAAGGAAGTGCAATATCGCAAGGAATGTTCCAGATTCCCGAGCAGCCCTCGTGGTACTCTGCACCCTCAACTCTGTTGCAGTATTCTTTGATTCTTCCTCTTTCAACCTCTTTGATTTGCTTAACAACGTCAAGGTTGATTCCGTTAGCGTCATAGATGTATCCGTTTGAGTCAGACAGTGCAACTACCTTTCCGCCGAGCTGTGTAGCCTTTTCTGTAGCGTAGATAGCAACGTTTCCTGAACCTGAGATAACAACTGTCTTGCCCTTAAAGCTTTCGTTCTTCATACACTTTAACATTTCGTCTGTGAAATAGCAGCAGCCGTATCCAGTAGCCTCTGTTCTTGCAAGAGAACCGCCGTAGCTTAGTCCCTTACCTGTCAGAACGCCTGTAAACTCGTTTCTGAGTCTCTTATACTGACCGAACATATAACCAATTTCTCTTGCACCTGTTCCGATGTCGCCGGCAGGTACGTCGGTGTCTGCGCCGATGTGTTTTGAAAGCTCTGTCATAAAGCTCTGGCAGAATCTCATAACCTCTCCGTCAGATTTGCCCTTAGGGTCGAAGTCAGAACCGCCCTTGCCGCCTCCGATCGGAAGACCTGTCAGGCTGTTTTTGAATATCTGCTCAAAGCCTAAGAATTTAATAACCGATGCACATACTGTAGGGTGAAGTCTTAAACCGCCCTTGTATGGTCCGATAGCTGAATTAAACTGACATCTGAAACCTCTGTTTACCTGTACGTTTCCGTTGTCGTCAACCCAAGATACTCTAAACTGAATTAATCTTTCAGGCTCAACGATACGGTCGATAATACCGTTTGTCTCGTAAGATTTGTCCTTCTCGACAACAGGCTCTAAACTCTCAAGAACCTCTTTTACTGCTTGAAGAAATTCCTTTTCACCGGGATTTCTTGCCTCTACCTTTTCGTATACCTTTTTAAGGTACGCATTCTTAAACTCCATTGTTTAAGCCCTCCCATTTATTAATTTTATGCCGATTGCTCAAATGCCCGTAATTACACCGGGTTTTTGACGCTTTAGCACGATATAGTTATTCTATCATAAAATTTTCCTTTTTGCAAGTGAAAAATAAAAAATTGCAATTTTATTTAATTAGTAAGATAGATAATGTTGAATTTTGCATATTTTTCTTATTATAAGTTATTGACCAAAAGTTTTGGTCAAGCCGACGAGCCGTCGGTGGCTCTGCTGCCTTTGGGTAGTATTCACAATGTTCAATATTGAGTAACGGCAGTTCAAATTATTTGCAAAAAAACAAACGTGAGATACAGTGTGTTTACATTTAACAAAGTTAAAACACGAACTGGATCCAACGTCGTCGTTGGGCGGGTCAAGGGCGGAGCCCTGTCGCCGACAAGCCATCGGCGAAATCCTTTTACGGAGTACGCTCCGAAAGAGGGGAAGCCCTGCAAGATAGGGCTTCACCTAAAAAGTTTTTATTTCAATCTAATATAAATTTTGCATAATTTACAATAAAAAATTTCAATTATTTTTTGCAAAAGGGGTTGACAATGGTAAAATATTAGTGTATTATTGTATTATATCAATAATACAGTTACGAGATGCTTGATATAGAACTGTATATGAATAGTATTTAGCAAAAGACAGACTTCATTAATAAGAGAGGAAGGTTTAATTATGGCTTGGGAAATCAAAAACGACAGGCCGGTTTACATTCAGCTTGTGGAAGAGCTTGAGATTCGGATTCTCAACGGGACATATACAGTGGGAACAAAGCTGTTGTCCGTAAGGGATCTGGCAGGCGAGGCACAGGTCAATCCAAACACAATGCAAAAGGCTTTAAGCGAGCTTGAGAAAAAAGGGCTTATATATTCCAGGCGAACGTCGGGGAACTATATAACAGATGACGAAAAGCTGATTAGAGATTTAAGAACGGAGCTTGCGTCCAATGAAGTAGGAGAGTTCTGCGGAAAGATAAAAAAGCTGGGGATAACCAAAAAAGAAACAATAGAATTAATCAATAAGGAGGACTTCTAAAATGAGTGAAATTTTAAAATGTACAGGATTGACTAAAAAATACGGCAGTCTTGTTGCACTTAACAATCTTGATTTGTCTGTAAATAAGGGGCAGATAATAGGTCTGCTCGGACCTAACGGAAGCGGTAAGACAACTCTTATAAAGCTGATAGCAGGTCTGCTCAAGCAAAATTCGGGAGAGCTTACGGTGAACGGAGAGAAGATAGGAATAAACACAAAAAAGATAGTATCCTATCTGCCGGAGCGTACATATATTCCCGATTGGATGAGAGTTGTCGACATAATAAGGATGTTTGAGAACTTTTATGAGGACTTCAATCTTGAAAAGGTAAAAACTATGCTTGACAATCTGGGGATCAAGTTTAATCAGAGAATAAAGGCAATGTCAAAGGGTACTAAGGAAAAGCTACAGCTTATTCTTGTTATGAGCAGGGAGGCTCAGCTTTATCTGCTTGACGAGCCTATAGCAGGCGTTGATCCTGCGGCAAGAGACTACATTCTCCGCACTATAATAACAAACTACAATCCTGAGGCGGCTGTAATAATTTCTACCCACCTGATTCAGGATATTGAAACGGTTCTGGACGATGTTATTATGATTCAGAACGGTAATTTAAAAATTCATAAGACAGTTGACGAGATTCGTGAGGAAAGCGGAAAATCAGTTGACGAGCTGTTCAGGGAGGTATTCAGATGTTAGGAAAGTTATTTAAAACAGAATTTAAAGCGTCGGGAAGGCTTTATCTTCCTTTGTTTATAGGAGTTATATTCTTTGCGGTAGTTGAGCGTATTATGTTAGAGCTTGAGACAAGTGTATCAAATGAATCTCTTGTGCTTAATATATTGTTCGGAGTTATCACCGTGATTTTTGTGCTTATTATAATAAGCGTGTGCGTTTCGGGACAGTTTATTTCAATTTATCGGTTTTATAAGAGCGTGTTTACAGATGAAGGCTATCTTACAAACACCCTGCCTGTGAAATCAAGCTCGATAATAATTTCAAAGCTGTTGGTTGGCGTATTGTATACAGTGTTCAGCTATTTAGTTCTGATGGTTTCTGGATTTATAATGGTAGCAGGACATTTGCTTACAAACGCATTGAACGGTTTAAGGATCACGTTTGGTATTGAGAATACTCAGATAAGTTTGTTAGATTTTGTACTCAGCAGTATTATTAATTTAAGGCTTACTATTACACTTGTTGCAGTATTAATCATAGCTTCTTTATTTTTCAATATTCTTATGTTTTATGTTGCATTTGCAATAGGTAATATGGCAAACAGAAAAAAGGTTCTGCTTTCTATCATAATTTACATAGGTATTGTCAATGTGCTGTCTTTTATAAGTGCAGGCGTTGCAGTATTTGTTGATTGGCTGACTTGGGATAATGTATTAATGGTGAATGTTATAAATATAACGCTGGCGATTATTTTAGCGGTAATAGTTGTTATCGGTTTGGTTTGTTTCTTTGTAACAAACAAGATAATAAAGTCAAAGCTTAATCTGGAATAAGGAGGCAGTATAATGAAAAGGATTTTTAAAAGACTAATAGCTGTATTGTGCATTTGTACAATTCTTTTCAGCATATCGGGCTGTGTTTCAACGGCAAATACAAATGACGCAAAATCTCTAAGTGCAAACAGCTCGTATAATATTGATGAATACGATGAGGAAAGTGTTAAAATAGATATTGATACTGGTATGGCATTTTCTGAAAAGGGCTCGGTAAGATTTGAAGATCATATAGAACTGGTAGATTTCTGGGAGTATGGCAAGAATAAAAGCAATACGATTTATTTTAAAGGTTTAAAAAGTGAAATGTTTGAAAATTATGATTTCCAAACGTTTATAGATTTTGCATTTGAATATAAGAATATGATATATTTCTTAAAGCAGTCATATGATAAAGAAAAAACAAATTTCAACCTTGAGCTTTACAGAACTGATTTAGTTGGTGATGATATTACAAAAATATCAACAATTAAATCTAATGTTAATGGCAGTCATTGGGAAATGGTAGATTTTGCAATCAAAAATGTATATGTTCAGAATAATACTTTGATATTTAATGTTGGATATTACAATTACGATTCATCTTTTGATTCTGAAGTTAATGAAATATATAAAATAGATTTAAAAACAGGTATTTTTCAAAGTATTCTTAATGGAAATAATGTTGAACTTGCAGCAGTAAAATGTGACAGCGATTTTACTTATCTGTATTTAAACTATTATAGCTATAATGATGATGGTGAAATTGTTAAATCCAGAGTTTATAGAATAAATAATGATACTAAAGAACGCAGTATTTTGAAATATAACTTTGGTAATTCTAATTATAGCTGTATATATGCTGTATATAATGATATTCTTATTTGTAAGAGCGCATATAACAATGTTTTTCTTGCAAGAATTAATCAGAAACCAAAAACTATTATTTCCAATAGTAATATAGAGATAAGTTATATAAGCCTAACAGACAATAACGTCTTGGTTAAATATGATAATTCAAAATTATACTCATTCAATTTAGATACAGAAAAATTAAATACAAATATAGGGGCTAAAAATGATATAAACCATGTTATATATAAACTGGGTGATAAATATTTGTGCTTTTTAGATAACAATTATAATTTTACATATTATGGTATAAATAATATTTTTGATGGGAATTATGGTTTTGAGTGTTACTATTTATCAAGTGTACGTGATGTAGAAACTGATAAGCACAATTTTGAAAAGATAAAGAATCAGTGCATTGTTGACGATATATATTTATATCCGTATAGTGTCTGGCGGGAAGATGACTCTGGCTGGAAGACGACATAGAAATAGAATAGGGATATAATCAATAGATAAGAACCGGAGCAGATTAACTGCTCCGGCATTTTGGTATAAAGACATCTTTCTGCATAGTATCATAATCAAGAGACAAAAAACTTATTGCAAAATAATGTGTATTATGGTAGAATAACAAAAGACAAAATACCGCATTTTTGTCAATCAGGAAAAGGACGGGTATTTTTTATGAAAGAAACAATATTGGTAACAGGCGGAGCAGGCTTTATCGGAAGCCATACCGCTGTTGAACTTTTGGATAGCGGATACAGCGTTGTTATAGTTGATAATTTCAGCAATTCAAAGCCTGAGGTTCTGGACAAGATAAGGCAGATAACAGGCAAGGATTTTAAATTCTATGAAGAGGATTTGCTCAACTTAGACGGCATATCAAAGATATTTGATGAAAACAAAATAGACGCTGTAATTCATTTTGCAGGGCTGAAAGCGGTAGGCGAGTCGGTCGAGAAGCCTGTTGAGTATTATCACAATAATATAACGGGAAGTCTTATGCTTATCAAGGCTATGAAAAAGCACGGCTGCAAAAAGATAGTATTTTCGTCGTCGGCTACAGTATACGGAGTTAATAACCCTGTACCTTTTGTTGAGGATATGCCTACTTCTGCTACAAACCCATACGGATACACAAAGGTTATGATAGAACAGATCCTGCGTGATGTTTATGTTTCAGACAATGAGTGGAGCGTTTCTCTGCTTAGATATTTTAATCCGATAGGTGCTCACAAGAGCGGTCTTATCGGCGAAGATCCGAACGGTATACCTAACAATTTACTGCCTTATATTGGAAAAGTAGCGGTAGGTCAGTTGCCACAGCTTAATGTTTTCGGAGACGATTATGATACCCCTGACGGTACGGGCGTGCGTGATTATATTCACGTCTGCGATTTGGCTTCGGGTCATTTATGTGCATTAAAGTATGTTCTTGAGAATAAGGGCGTTGAGGCTGTAAACTTAGGTACAGGAAAAGGCTCAAGCGTACTTGATGTTCTTCACAGCTTTGAAAAAGCTTGCGGAAAAGAGCTGCCTTATGAGATAAAGCCGAGACGTGCAGGGGATATTGCAACCTGTTATGCGAACACTGACAAGGCAAAAAGGCTTTTCGGCTGGGAGGCTAAACACTCTCTTGATGAAATGACAGCCGACGGCTGGAATTTTATAAAGAATAATTTTTAGTCTAAAAATTGGCTGGTTACCGATTTTAAAAATTTAGATTAGAATTAAAGTGTAAATTTTGGAGTAAAGTTATAATAGTTACTTATTATGACTGGAAGGAAGATGATTAAAATTAACAATACGTTAAGAAAATTTATTCAAATTATTACTGCAGCAGTAATGATTTCTGCTGTTATGTTGCCGTTTACGGCTGCTGCTAAAGGGGCAGACAAAAAGTCTATCGGAACACTGTCAGCTGAGATTGACGCTGCATCTTCAAACGGCAGCTGGAGTTGGGACGCAGAGACTTTAACGCTTAGTCTTAACAACTGCAAAATAAAGACAAAGGAATTATACGGCTGTGTTGTTCCTGACGGAACAAGAGTTGTGATCAGCGGAGATAACACGATTTCCTCCGAGCGTGTTGCACTGTGGTGCAGAGGAACAATGGTAATAGAGGGAAGCGGAACATTAAATATTAAGAGTAAGAAGGATACAGCACTTACTACTGACAAGAGTTTACGTCTAAAAGGAGGAAATATTTACGTTTCTACAAAATCCAAGTATTCAGCGCCAGTGGTTATAGATAAGTCTCTTAGAGTCAACGGAGGCTCAATGTATATTTCTAATCACAAGAGCAACAGCGGAATAGAGGTTGCAAAGGTTATCAGGATTTATAAGGGAACGCTGGTGTCTGAGTCAAAAGCTGATAATGCTATTGAAGTTTTTGCAGGAAAGGAAATTTACATATACGGAGGACGTATAAAGGGAAAGGCTGAGGGAAAGACCTCTTACGGTGTATGGAGTGACGGAAATATTTATGTAAGCGGAGGAAAACTCAGAGGATATTCAAATAACAAGGCTGATGACAGTTACGGAATAGGCTGCGTAGCAAAAAAGACGTTTGAAATATCGGGCGGAAATGTTAAGGCAAAAGGAAATCTGACGGCTCTTGCCGCTTGGAATCGAGTGATAAGTAAAAATAATAAGGGTAAATCCAAAGTAGCCCCGAATTTGAAGATCTCAAATGGTATGGAGATGTCATCAAAGGCAAAGGTACGCAAGGCTTCAGTTTCGCAGAAGTATCACGGACTGGGTGCTGAACGTAACGATTACATATGCGAGAAGTTTTGCGTTTTAGGAAAGAAAAACTTTTCATACAGCTACGATAATATCAGGTTTACAAATACCTTAAACAGCGTAACTATTCAGCAATTAATAAGTGAATAAAAAATAAGACCGTTTGATTTTTATATAGTGTAAATTTCAAAACGGTCTTTTTATTTTAACAATGCGTTTTTTGTTTAATTTATACTTAATTTAGCTTGTCTCAAACTGACTGTAATAGAGTTTTGAATAAAATCCGTTTTTAGATAAAAGCTCATTATGACTGCCTTGTTCAATGATATGGCCTTTTTTCATAACTAAGATACAGTCGGAATTCCTTATAGTTGAAAGCCTGTGTGCAACGATAAAGCTGGTTCTGCCTTTGAGCATTTTTTCAAAAGCAGACTGAATTTTCTTTTCTGTTCTTGTATCAATATTTGAGGTAGCCTCGTCGAGAATGAGCATAGGGGGCAGGGTGAGCATAACTCTTGCTATACAAAGAAGCTGTTTCTGACCGCTTGAAATATTCTCACTATCGTCTGAAACTACTGTGTCATATCCCTGCGGAAGCCTTTGTATAAAGCTGTGAGCGTGTGCATTTTTAGCGGCTTCGACTATTTCTTCATCGCTGGCGTCTGGTCTGCCGAAAGCAATATTCTCTTTTATTGTACCTTTTGAAAGCCATGTCTCCTGAAGTACCATACCAAAACTTCTGCGAAGACTGTGCCGAGTGATTTTCTTTATATTTTTTCCGCTTATTTTTATATTTCCGTCAGTGACGTCATAAAATCTCATCAGGAGATTGATAAGTGTTGTTTTTCCGCAGCCGGTAGGTCCGACAATTGCAATCCGCTCTCCCTTGCTGACTTTAAGATTTAAGTTTTGAATAAGCGGCTTGTCGGGTGTGTAGCTGAATGAAACATTATTAAGGCTTAGTGTTCCGTCAGCATTTTCAAGAGTATAGAGCTCATTGTCGCTTTGCTCTTCATCTGCTTCAATTATCTCAAAAACTCTCTTGGCAGAAGCAAACGCAGACTGCAGTTCGGTTATTACGCTTGAGATCTCATTAAACGGTTTGGTATATTGATTTGCATAGGTAAGAAAAGCCGAAAGCTGTCCGACGCTTATATAACCGCTTATTGCAGAAATTGCACCGAAAATTCCTACGCCCGAATAAACAAGTCCGTTTACAAAGCGTGTAGCAGGATTTGTTATGGCAGAGAAAAATAGTGCTTTTACTCCGACTGTTTCAAGTTCTTTATTTATTTTCTCGAACTTTTCCTTTGATTCATTTTCGTGGCAGTATGCCTTTACGATTTTTTGACCTGTAATCATTTCGTTTATATGACTTGTCATTTCACCCCTTTTAATTGACTGTGCCTGAAACATATTGAATGTTCTTTTGGCAACAAACGACGCAACAAAGAATGAAAGGGGAGTAATCAGGATAACGATAAGCGCAATTTTAAAGTTAATCGAAATCATAAAGCCTATAGTGGCGAGTATTGTAATAACTCCTGAAAAAAGCTGTGTAAATCCCATAAGCAGTCCGTCAGAAATAAGGTCAATATCTGTAACTATTCTGCTTATCAGATCGCCTTGGGGAGAATTGTCAACATAGCTTATCGGAACTTTTTCAAGTTTAGCAAAAGCGTTAAGTCTTATGTCACGAACGGTATTGTATGTTAGCTTGTTAGTACATAAATTCATAAGCCACTGTGCAATTGCCGTTATTGATATTACAGCAATTATCTTTACGATGATTTTTTTTAAAGCAGGAAAATCTACGTTTCCTTTTGATACTATAAGATCAATACCGTTTCCCATAAGTATGGGCGCTAACAGAGTAAACGCTACCGTTATGACCGATAAAAAAAGTGCAAAAATCAGATAATGCCTGTAAGGGCTGATATATTTAAACAGCTTTTTTATTATCTCACCGGTATTTTGAGAATTATTTGCTTTATTTATCATATTTTTCACCATTTATTATGAAAATTAAACTTCACCAATCTCTTCTTCCGACAGTTGAGAATGGCATATTTCTTTGTATGCTTCACAGGATTTTAAAAGCTCCTTGTGCTTGCCTATACCTGCGATTTCTCCGTTGTCAAGAACAATTATAAAATCTGTATCCTTAATTGCCGCCGCTCTTTGCGATACAATAAAAGTAGTTCGTTCGTTATTATTTTTCTTTAATGCCTTTCTCAGTTTTGCATCAGTAGCAAAATCCAGGGCACTGGAACTGTCGTCAAGTATTAATATCTTTGGCTGTGCAATTAACGCTCGAGCAATAGAAAGTCTCTGCTTTTGCCCGCCTGAAAGGTTTTTGCCGTCTTGTGAAATCTCAAAGTCAAGTCCCTTTTCATTAACAAATTCAAGGGCTTGTGCGTCTTCAAGAGCTTTTTTTATTTCATCATCTGACGCATCTTTTTTACCCCATTTTATATTATCGCGGATAGTACCTTTAAAAAGAATTGATTTTTGTGCGACTATACTGATGTTTTTTCTCAAAGCCTCAAATGTATATTTCTTTATATTATTTCCATAGAGGAGTATTTCACCTTCTGTCACGTCAAAAAATCTGGGCATAAGGTTGATAAGCGTTGATTTTCCTGCTCCCGTACCGCCAATAATGCCCACTGTTTCACCGCTAGACACCTTAAAGCTTATATTTTTTAAGGCACATTTCTCAGCGGTCTCATAGTACGAATAGCTGACATTTTTGTATTCAATTACAGGTATACTGTTATCAAAGTCAGTTATATTATCAATTGATGCGCCATCATCTGTAATACTCGGCTGGATTTCAAAAATATCGTTTATTCTAACAGCTGACGCCTGTGCCTTAGTGATGATTACAATGAGATTTGCAAGCGCTACCAAAGCTAGAAGTATCTGCGACATATAACTAACCAATGCTATCACTTCGCCTTGAGTTATCGCTCCTTTAAAGGTGAAAACTCCGCCGAACCATATAATAAGAATAGTTGCAATATTGACTAAAACATATGTGGCAGGATTTAAAAGCGCAGAGATCCGACCTGCTAAAAGCTGTTCTTTTAAAAGGCTTTCGCTTGTTTCGGCAAAGCGTTTTTGCTCATGCTTTTCTTTTGAGAATGCTCTTATAACCCTAATGCCCGACAGATTTTCACGGGTTATTGTTGAAATTTCATCCTGATTTTTCTGAACAGTTTTGTATATAGGTATGGTCTTTGACATAATAATGTATATTACTAAAGAAATGATAGGCGTGAACAGCAAAAAAATCAAAGTCAGCTTTACATTTATAGTAAAAGCCATAACAATTGCTCCCAAAACTATAAACGGTGAACGCAGAAACAACCTGAGAATCATATTGACTCCTGTCTGCACTTGGTTTATATCAGAGGTAAGTCTTGTAATTAAAGCCCCAATTCCGACCTCGTCCAGTTCTTTGTGTGAAAATGCGTTTACATGAGAAAAAAGACTTGTTCTAAGTGCAGTGCCGAAGCCCATTGACGCTCTTGCGGCAAAATACTGTGCAGTGAGAGAGCTTACAAGCCCAAGAACTCCAAGCAGAATCAAAACAGCGCCCATTTTGAAAATATAAGCCTTGTCTAAATTGTATATTCCAACGTCGATTATTTTTGCCATAACTATTGGAACAAGCAGTTCAAAGGAGGCTTCAGTCATTTTGAAAATAGGTCCGAGAATGCTTTGAATTTTATAATTTTTTAAAAATCTCGCTAATCTGAACATAAAATTCTCCGTGATTTTGTATTGCTTTCGCAGTAAATATACATTCAATGCTTTTTTAAAAGCCTTATAAAATTATTATACCACTATTTCTCATTTCAATCAATACTTGAGAAAACAGCCATTATATGATATACTGATTATCAGTATAGTTTTATTTATTGTAACTTTGATAATATACTAAAACATATAAATGTAAATGGAGAATGCAGTATGGAAGCGATACTTAACATTGACAGAAGTGTGTTAGACTTTATGATTTCTGTCAGAACAGAATTTTTAAACGATTTCTTTGCTTTTTTCAGTCATATAGGCAGCGGAGGGCTCATTTGGATTGTTACAGCACTTATACTATTGTTTTTCAGGAGAACAAGAAAGGCAGGAGTTATTCTTTTGATAACGATTGGAATAACTGCACTGATAAACAATTTTGTAATAAAAACAATTGTTGACAGAGCAAGACCATTTATTTCAAACGAAGCTATCAAAACTATTATATCAAAGCCTTCGGGAACCTCATTCCCGTCTGGACACGCATCTTCATCATTTGCGGCGGCAGTGGTATTGCTTAAATATTTTAGAAAAAACGGTTTGTATGGTTTAGCGGCGGCAATACTTATAGCCTTTTCAAGAATTTATTTTTGCGTACACTACCCCAGCGATGTAATTGCAGGAGCAGTCGAGGGGATTTTGCTTGCACTGATTATTTCATTTGCTTTTGAGAGAATTTACAATAAAATCCGCAATACAAGACTTCAAAGAATAAACGAAAAGATTACCGTTTCGCACGGATTCACCTATGAGCCTATACCTGATAAGATATGGAATAATATGCAGGGCAAGTCTTATCCTGACAGTGAGACTGTTAAGAGCAAGGGCTGTAAAATTTCGAGAGATGAACTTTTCTACCTTAATGTATTGTATTTCGGCTTTGATAACGAAACTAAAGTAGGGGAGATAGTTTGCAGCAGGAAAATTGCAAAAGACCTTTGCAGAATATTCAAGAGACTTTATGACCGCAGATATATGATTGAAAAGATAAGACTTATTGACAACTACGGTGCTGACGATGAAAAATCAATGACTGACAATAATTCTTCTTGCTTTTGCTATAGAAATATTGCGCATACTGATATTATGTCAAATCACTCATACGGATTGGCAATTGACATAAATCCTTTATATAATCCGTACATTGCGAACGGCAGAATTATGCCTGCCGCAGGAGAACCGTATGCTGATAGAAGCCGCAGTTTTAGTCATAAGATTGACAAGAAGGACTACTGCTATAAGTTATTCAGGAGCTTTGGCTTTGAATGGGGTGGAGATTGGGAAAAAGAAAAGGATTATCAGCATTTCCAACGGCAAAAATGATATTGCATCAAGTCCGCGTACTGAAATAGTACGTGGATTTTTTTAAACTCGCATTAGTAGTTACATAATTTTTGTTCTACCCTTTCGGCAGTGGATAACCCCTGCACGCATTGCCGCCTATAGTTTAGTTGATAAAAGTTATAGTTTGCTATAAGGCGGACTAGTACTTAGAGATAAGATACCAATGCACCAGCGTGACGTTGATTGCTCTGCTGTCTTTGGAAAGTTGTTTAATATAAAGCTTCTTGCAATTAATAAATATCTTTTGATGAACTTATGTTATAGTGTACAAAGAAAGGCTACCGTTTTTGTATAAATCTACAGAATTAATAATTTTACATAAATTTTACTTTACTTTCTATAACTTACATAATATAATATAAATATAGAATTCTATAAAACTTAATAAATTTAACAACAAGGATGTGACATTATGAAATTTAAAAAATTTTTATGTTTAACACTCGCAACAACCATTGCATTTACTGCAACATTAAGTTCATCAGTTTCAATTTTTGCAGAGGACATTCAGGAGACTGAGGAAAGTCAGAGCTTTGGAAGTTTTATTTTAGAAAAAATGACATGTGAATCCGAAGATATAAATAATGATGATTTTATAGCATCTCCTATTAATCAAAATAATGATAGTTCTGAAATAACACCTATGTGGAATTTGGGAACACACGAAGAAATTATTACTAATAACAATTTTGGTTATATACCTAAAAAATATGTAGATTTAGTTGTAAAAATATGCAAATGGTGCGATGATCCAAGTAAAATATCTAAAACAAGATGTTTGCACGGAAGTAACAATTATGCTGCATCATTAAAACTTTTATGGAAATATGCTCAGGTTATTGGTAATAAAAATATAAGCGGTACATATAGTCAATTAAGTGCAAATGCTAGAAAGGTATCACTTGCGTTATTTGATAGTAAAGTTATTAAGAGGAAGTCAGACAAAACAGATTATAATGAGCTGGTTAATTTAGCTGTCAGGGCAGAAGCAGTAATAAACTGTTATGGAAAGACTAAAACACCAAAAGAGAGAAAATATTTAATTTGGGGCATGATTTTACACCTTATTGGTGATATAAATGCTCATAGAACGGTTGTACCAAAATTTTTGGTTGCCAGAGCAACTGACCCCAAATATGCAAGTAGTGAAAATAGATTTGATATGACTAAATTTCATTATGATGAATGGCAAAAGATAGTGGATGGAGTTAACAATGGTACATTATGTTTTTCTGCAATAAAACGGAAACTAAGACCAGATAGACAATCTGATGCAGCACAGAAAGATAAGAATTCTATTTATCACCAAATAAGAAGAAGATATGAAGATAACCCAAAGGTAGTGCCCAACAGATTATTATCCGCTGAAACTATGGCAGAATATTTTATGCGTACGTTCAGTAAAGGGTTTAATATTGCTATCTTAGATAATATACCATATGCAAATGTTACGTTAATTAATTATCGTAATTATCGCAATGAAGGATAGTATTAAGGAGAAAACATTATGAAAAACCTAAAAAGATTATTTAGCCTATTAATGGTGCTGATAATATTAACTGTATTTTGCACGTCAAATATCTGCACATTTGCGGCTGATATTTGGTGGTTTGAAGAGGGTGATTTCTCTTACTATGTATCTAATGGAAAAGCATTTATTAGTTATATGGTTTCAAAAAGTAAAGTTTTAAACATTCCTGATACAGTTACACATAATGATGTAACATATCCTGTTGCTGGTGTAGACTTTTTAGATGATTACGAAGGAATGGGTTCTAGCGGTTACGCTAAAGATATAGAGATATTAAATGCAGGGAAAAACACTGAAAAAATATGGTTTAACCTTGATTTACAATACAGTTTTGCTTTAAAAATCATAAACGTTCCAACTGGATCAAAGCTTAAATGGATCGACTTAAATAACTATTGTCCCAATTTAGAAAGTATAAATTTTGCTTCTGATTCCGTATTAAAAAGAATATATATTTGGTCCTGTCCAAAATTGAAAAAATTAACATTGCCTAAAACGCTTAAATATTGTAAAATAGGAAGTGATACGCCAAATCTGAAAGTAAAAATAGCAAAAGATAATAAATATCTAAAGGTAAAAGGTAACCAAATACTTTCAAAGGACGGAAAAAATTTAATTGATTTAGTGGGTAATAAAAGTAAGGTTACCGTTTATAAAACTGTAAAAGTAGTTTCTGATTCTTTTAATAAATATATAAAAAAGCTAACCTTGGGTAAAAATGTAACAAAGTTAAAAAGACTTTCTTTCAGTTCATACAAAAACCTTAAAATAATATTAAAAAATAAAAAGAAAGCGCCCAAAATTCATGACAATGCTTTTGATTATGCAAATAATATACAGTTTTATGTACAAAATAAAAAAGTAGCAAAAGATTTAAAGAAAAAGTTAAAAGGCAGTGGAATCAAAAAGGCAAAAATCTTGATTGGTAAAAAGGTTGTATATCAAAATATTAATGGGTAGTTTTTATGATTGGCACAGAAATGTGAATATATTAAGATAATAGACAGCAAAAGCGTTCAGGACACTGAACGCTTTTCTCTTGCTTCTTGCCTCTGGTTTCTTGCCTCTATAAAAAAAGAGCCTACTCTTTACGAGTAAGCTCCTTTTTATTATTACATAAATCAAATTTTAGTCAAGCTCTGCGAAATACTTGATTGTTCTTACCATCTGACTTGTGTAAGAGTTCTCATTGTCATACCATGAAACAACCTGAACCTCATACAGACCGTCGCCGATAGGTGCAACCATAGTCTGTGTTGCGTCAAAGAGTGAGCCGTATCTCATTCCGATAACGTCTGAAGATACGATCGGGTCTTCGTTATAACCGAATGACTCGCTTGCTGCGGCTTTCATAGCAGCGTTGATTCCTTCCTTAGTAACGTTATCGCCCTTAACAACAGCTGTAAGGATCGTTGTTGAACCTGTTGGAACAGGAACTCTCTGTGCAGAACCGATCAGCTTGCCGTTTAGTTCAGGAATTACAAGACCGATAGCCTTTGCAGCACCTGTTGAGTTTGGAACAATGTTTGCAGCACCTGCTCTTGCTCTTCTCAAATCGCCCTTTCTGTGTGGACCGTCGAGAATCATCTGGTCGCCCGTGTAAGCGTGGATAGTTGACATAATACCGCTCTGAATCTCTGCATACTTGTTAAGAGTGTCAGCCATAGGAGCTAAACAGTTAGTTGTGCAAGATGCAGCAGAAATAATTTTGTCGTCCTTAGTAAGAGTGCCTTCGTTTACTGAGAAAACGATTGTTTTGAGGTCGTTTCCTGCGGGAGCAGAAATAACAACCTTCTTAGCACCAGCGTCAAGGTGTGCCTGGCTCTTATCTTTTGAGCAGTAGAAACCTGTACACTCAAGAACAACGTCAACGCCTAACTCTCCCCATGGAAGATCAGCAGCGTTTGCCTCTTTATAAATTGTAAGTGTTTTACCGTCAACAGTAATTGTATTTGCCTCATCATCAGCCTCAACTGTGTGAAGTCCCTCGCCGATTGTTCCGCAATATCCGCCCTGTGCGGTATCATACTTTAATAAATTAGCGAGCATTGAAGGTTTTGTCAAATCGTTGATTGCAACGACTTCATATCCTTCTGCACCAAACATCTGTCTGAATGCCAAACGGCCTATTCGGCCAAAACCATTAATTGCAACTTTTACTGCCATAATTAATGTACCTCCTAAAAAAATTCATATATATATCTTACACCATTATAATTGATATTGCAAGGGTTTTAGAAAAAAATTACTCGGTTTTAAATTAAATTTTACCTGAACATTTTTTGAAGTTTTATTGCGTTATGTTTGATAATATTTATTTGTTTCCTTATTTTTTATTATTATCGCCTAGGTTTTCCAAAGCATACTCGCAGCATTGTACAACAAGCTGATTAAAACTGATGTCGTTTTTGCTTGCGAGATTTTCCAGTCTTGCAATAAGGTCTTCGGGCATCCTTATCGTTTTGTTATAGGACTGCACTTTTCTTATTTCAAACATAATTATCTTATGCTCCGATGGGGAACAAATCCTCCTTTTCATAGTGTTAAATTCAAATGCACTAACAATTCAAATTTACACAATAATTATATCTTTTATTCAAAGTTATTAATATATTATTTATTTAATTGCAATAATATATTATAAATAATATTTAATATTTACTTGCAATTTTAAATGCGGTGTGGTATAATGTTGAAAATATTAAAAGGAGGTCAATTATGACAAAAAAAGTTTTAAATTTATTGACAGTATTGGTAATGGCAATTAGTTTGGTTGGGGTGTTGCCTGCGGTGACGGCAGGAGCGGAAACCTATGAGGGTTATGAGTATGAAATATTGGACGATGGCACAGTTGAGATAACAGGTTATACAGGCATTGACACAGAACTTGAAATACCTAGTGAAATTGACGAAAAAGCTGTCACGAGTATTGGAAGCAGTGCATTTTATTTTTGTGACAGTTTAACAAGCATATCAATACCGAATAGTGTAACAAGTATTGGGGATGAAGCATTTTATAGTTGTTATGATTTAACAAATATAACAATAGGAAATGGTGTAACGAGCATTGGACAAAATGCGTTTTGTCATTGTTTTGATTTAATAAGTATAACAATACCAAATAGTGTAACAAGCATTGGGTATGGGGCGTTTTGGGCGTGTACCAGTTTAACAAGCGTAACAATAGGGAACAGCGTAACAAGTATTGATTATGGTGCATTTGCTGGTTGTGAAAGTTTATCAAGTGTAATAATTGAGAACGGTGTAACAATTATTGGCGATAGCATGTTTGATGATTGTAAAAGTTTAATGAGTATAACAATACCAGATAGCGTAAAAGGTATTGGAGATGGGGCGTTTTGGGCGTGTACCAGTTTAACAAGCATAACAATACCAAATAGTGTGACAGGCATTGGAGGTGGGGCATTTACGTATACGCCTTGGCTAGAAAACAAACGAAAAGAAAATCCTTTAGTTATTATTAATGGAATACTGATAGATGGTAGAACTTGTAGTGGAGATGTAACAATACCAAATAGTGTAACAAGCATTGGAGATAGTGCGTTTGAGGATTGTGAAAGTTTAACAAGTATAACAATGCCAGACAATGTGACAAGCATAGGAGAAATGGCGTTTTATAATTGTACAAGCTTAACAAGCATAATAATACCCAAAACGGTAACAGAAATAGGTTATGAAGCGTTTGGCTTCTATTATTCTTATTCTTGGGATGATTTTCTTAAAGATGATAACTTTAAAATATATTGTTACGCAGGAACAGCAGGCGAAAAATATGCAATAGAAAATGAAATTGACTATGAACTTTTAGATGCAAACCCTAGCGAAAACCCCTCACAAAATCCAAGTGATAACCCCTCTCAAAATCCAACTAATAGTTCAAATAATTCATCTCAAAGTACAACCAATAATCCAAACAGTTTCAGTCAAAATACAACAACCTCTCCAATCACCAATTCAATAAATAACATAAAGACAACCCCAAGTACAACAAAAGTGTCCGTTGCAAAACCCGCCAAAGTAAAAGCAGTTAAGTTGACCGCTAAGAAAAAGAAGCTGAATGTAAAGTGGAAAAAGGTCAGTGGAGCAACAGGGTATGAGGTTATGTACGCTAAAAATAATAAATTCACAAAGGGCAAGAAAACAGTTAAGGTAAAGAAAAACAAGGTAACATTAAAGAGGTTGAAGTCTAAGAAAAAGTATTTTGTAAAGGTCAGAGCATATAAAACTGTAAACGGCAATACATATTACGGTAAGTGGAGCAAGGTTGCTAAGAAAAAGACAAAATAATACACATCAGGAGGAAAAGATATGACAAAAAAGATTCTATCAATTTTTACAACATTGATTATGGCGGTTAGTTTGGCAGGCGTGTTGCCTGCGGTAACGGCATCAGCGGAGACATACAGCGGAAAATGCGGAGACAATGTCAATTGGTCGCTTGATACAAACACAGGTATACTCACGATTTCGGGAACAGGTGATATGGATAACTTTGATGATTATGTTTATTCCTATTGGTATAATTATCATGAATATATTACAAAAGTTGAAATTCAAAGTGGAGTAACAAGCATTGGAGATTATGCTTTTGATGATTGTAACTATTTAACGAGCGTAACAATACCAGATAGTATAATAAACATCGGAAATAATGCATTTGATTATTGTAATAGCTTAACAAGCGTAACAATACCAAATGGTGTAAAAAGCATTGGAGATAATGCGTTTACTAATTGTGGCGGTTTAACAAGTGTAACAATATCAAACAGTGTAATAAGTATAGGATATGCGGCGTTTTATGCTTGTGATAAATTATTAGAAATAATGGTTGATTCAAGTAATAAGTATTATTTATCTCAAGACGGAGTTTTATTTAATATTGATAAAACAGAGCTTATTAAATATCCATCAGGTAAAACACAAACAGATTATATAATACCAGATAGCGTAATAAGGATTGAGGACAGTGCATTTTGGAATTGTGTGAATTTAACGAGCGTAACTATAGGAAATAATGTAGCGAATATTGGAGTTAATGCATTTCAGTATTGTTATAATTTAACAAGTATAATAATTCCAGACAGCGTAACAAGTGTTGGAGATGGTGCGTTTAGTGATTGTAAAAGTTTAATAAGTGTTAAAATAGGAAATAGCGTTACAAGTATTGGAGTTTATGTGTTTATTCGATGTGATAGTTTATTAGAAATAAATGTTGATTCAAATAATGAGTATTATTCATCTCAAGATGGTGTTTTGTTTAATTATGAACAAACAGAACTGATACAATATCCAAGAGGAAAAACACAAACATCTTATACAATACCAAACAGTGTTACAAGCATTTGGGATAGTGCATTTGAAAGTTGTAGTAGTTTAACAAGCGTAACAATAGGAAACAGCGTGACAAGGATTGGAGATGGGGCGTTTGAATATTGTTATAGTTTAACAAGCATAACAATACCTAACAGTGTAACAAGTATTGGAGAATATGCGTTTGAATCTTGTACTAATTTATCAAATGTAACAATAGGAAATAATGTAAGAGATATTGGAAATTGTGCATTTATGTATTGTGATAGTATAACAAATATAACATTACCTAACAGTGGAACAAGTATTGGTTATAATGCATTTTGTTGTGGTTCTTTAATAAGTGTAACTATACCAGAAAGAGTAATACTTA
This sequence comes from uncultured Clostridia bacterium, assembly GCA_947628615.1. Lineage (GTDB taxonomy): Bacteria > Bacillota > Clostridia > Oscillospirales > Ruminococcaceae > UMGS1601. Next base: position 73,111 of record CANRAO010000004.1, on the reverse strand, counting down.
TAGGTGAACATGCGTTTGGATATGATTTTGATTTTTTTGCTGGATTTTATAAGTTAAGTAATTTTAAAATATATTGTTATGCAGGCACAGCAGGTGAACAATATGCAATAGAGAACGATTTTGAATATGAGCTATTATCAGGTTCAGATGTAAAGCCTCCTAAGCAACCTCCAACTCAAAACCACAGCAACAGCCCATCTCAAAACCTTAATAACAACTCAACCAAACCAAATCAAACCGCCAGTCCAATAAATAACACAAATACAACCCCAAGCACAAACAAAGTTACCGTCCCCAAACCTGCCAAAGTAAAAGCAGTTAAGCTGACCGCTAAGAAAAAGAAACTGAATGTAAAATGGAAAAAGGTTAGCGGAGCAACAGGGTATGAGGTTATGTATGCTAAAAATAATAAATTCAAAGGTAAGAAAACGGTTAAGGTAAAGAAAAACAAGGTAACTCTGAAAAGGTTAAAGTCTAAGAAAAAGTATTTTGTAAAGGTCAGAGCATATAAGACCGTAAATGGTAATACAAGTTACGGTAAATGGAGTAAAACTGTAAAAGTCAAAGTAAAATAATCAATACCAACTATATAAAAAGGAGAACCTGTACAGAAATGTATAGGTTCTTTTTTTGTTGCAGTATAATAAAAAAGAGACGCAAAAATATAGTGGACAATATAATTTCACTTTTTTCTTTTTTCTATAGCATTTTTCGAGTATATATGATATAATATATTATATTTTGACAAAATAGCTATAAATTGGATAATTTTAGTAGGAATATAATTTTGGATAATGAGTGTTAGGGTATATTATGGAGATTAGAAAACTGAAAATTTTAATAAACTTATTTTCGGCATCATCTGAGAAGGTTGCAATTGTCGACGGGAAATTGAATGTTCTGTGGACAAATGATTCAACTATGCCTGAAATGTTCAAAAGAACGGATTTCTTAAATGCATCAAATGAGAAGCATTTTGGTTACACAGATCAGGATTATGAATTAATTGCCGAATTTCCGATAAAGACTGAAAGGGTCTTGAAATACGATACAGAACAATTTGTATCGTCTGTTAATGTGCTGCCTGTTTTTGACGATGAGAACAGCGAAAATATAGAAGGCTATGTGATGACATTTCACAGACTTTTTGAGGAAATAGAAAAGCATATAAATTCGCCTTTTACGATAGTGCTCAAGAAGTTTCTAAGAATGCTCAGAAACACCGCAAGCGAGGTTGTTTTCAACACGGGTCTTATAGATCAGCGGTTAGAGGATTTAGAGGAATACGATTTGATAGATAAAAATGCTAATATTAATTATATACTTAACAATGCACTTTCAAGCTGTGCGAATTTTGAAGAGATATTTATTTACGGAGCAAATGATTTCAATATTATTTTGGCAAACGCTTCAGAGTTTGTAACCGACCTTATGCATTTTGTTGAACATTCTGCAAGGAAAATGAGTGTTAAGGTTACTTATGAAATTCAGGATGACATTTATCTTAAACTTGATTATTCAAGATTTATGGTAGCTGCTATGAATCTAATTTCAAACGGAATAAAATATAATCTTTCAGATAAGAAAATGATATTTGTTGAGTTTAAGAGAGTTGATAATAACGCTTGTTTTACTGTAACGGATAACGGTATAGGAATTCCGAATGAAAGAGCGTACAAAATTTTTGAACCTTTTTCAAATGTAAATAAGTCAGGTCAGCGTGAGTCTTTGGGGCTTTCTATTGTAAAAAAATTTGTTGATAAGTTCGGCGGTGCGATTACTTTTCAAACAGATACAAGCGGCACCAGCTTTACGCTAATGCTTCCGTGTGCCGATGATATTGACGTGAATGAGGTCAATGTGCCTAATACCGATTATTTTAAGGGAACATATTCGCCGATCGACATATATCTTTTAAAGGCAAGTGTCAATGAAGATATTGATTGATTTTATAAAGTAATAGTATGTCACTTATTTTCACATTGTTTTCACATTTTGTACACTATTAGCTTTTATAATAAAATATGGTTTTACAAGAAAATATTATTAAAACCAAATTAATTGTATATATTATAAAAAAACACATAATATGTACATATAATCGCAGAATGGAGGATTACTATGAGAAAAACAAAAGAAAGAAAATTAACGAATAAGATTTTAGCAATTGTTTTATCAGCAGTGTTTTTTGCAACTGCAATTTCTACTGCAGTATTTGCAGTAGATGGTGATGAAGACGCTTCAGACACGAATTCAAGCACCTCTTCGTCATCTGTAGCTGAGGGCGATAGCTCGTCAGATGAATCATCGGAATCGTCTTCAACGTCAACATCGGATGAATCATCAGATAACTCATCAGAGTCATCATCGAACGAGTCATCAAATTCATCAGAATCGTCATCAAATTCATCATCAGAATCGTCATCAGATAACTCATCAAACAGTTCTTCACAGCCTACAACACAACCAACAAGTGCAACAACAACTACACCTACTCCTCAGAATCCTACTAACTCTCTCCCTGTAGGAACTAAATTTACTGTAGGTAATTATACGTATATGGTTAAAGGACCTGATACTGTAATACTGAAGGGTTTTGCTAAAAATGTTTCTTTATCAACGGTTACCGTAAAGAATACGATTGCTTATAATGGAGTTACCTATAAGGTAGTTAAAATCGGAACAGGATCATTTACAGGTGAGAACTCAATTAAGAAAGTTATTTGTTCAAAAAATATTACTGAAGTAGGTGCACAATCATTCAAGAATTGCAAAAACCTTACAAAGGTAAGAATGAAATTAAATGTTACACTTATCCGTAAAGGAGCATTCAGAGATTGTAAAAAATTGAATACTATTAATATAACTTCAACTGTTTTGAATGAAATAAAAGATAATGCCTTTAAGAACATTAAATCAGGTGCAGTTGTAAATGTAATGAATGATCCTGTAAGAAAGCTGGTTAACGCTGCAGTATCTTCAAAGGTTACAGTTAATATGATGTAATTTTTATTGCAAACTGATTTGTTTAAAAAGGGATTTCTGTAAATCTTTTTGTCGATAAACAGACAAAGTTTAAAAGTTATACGCTGAATCGTTCATGTTTTGAGCGATTCAGCTTTTTTATTTAAGAGTTAAAATTTCTGTTTTTGGAAAATAGTATTTAAGAATTTCTTTATAGCTTTTTCCGCTTTTTGCCATAGAATTTGCACCGAATTGACTCATTCCCACCAGATGACCAAGCCCTTTGGTTATAAAATTGATGTTCCCGTCTTTGATCTCTATTTCAAAATGCTGAGAGGGAAGGTCTAACGCTGTGCAAAGCTCACTTGCCTGAATTTCTTTCCCTCCGAGTGAAATTGTAAGAGGAGTTCCGTTTTCTGTTTTGCTCAAAACCTTTATCCACTCTTCGCTGTTGTCTGAAAGCGTTATTGAAAATGTTTTCTCGGCATTCTCTTTGAAATCTTTTGCGGAAACCGTTGTAGTTTTTGAAAATCCCTGTGCCTTTTCATCAGATTTGCTGTCTACAGATACAAGATATGGTAGATCCTCATTCCATATATCCTTTGAGCTTTCGGTTTTTCCGCAGGAAATCGTGTGATAGGCAACGACTATTGGTTTGTTATCGTAAACACATATTTCGTTTAAAATTTCTTCGACTGCAGCAGTGACATTTTTCAGAGCAGGTTCATATTTGTCACCGTAATATTCTTTTGCCTCATCGGTTGTGAAGCTCTTTGGATAGGTGGTGTCGTCGGTACTTATAATTGCTCCGAGAAGCGATTCTGTTGGATTTTCCTTTTCGCTTATGTAACGATTCATTATAAATGTGTGTGACAGAACTGCCTGTGCCTTTAATGCTTCTTTTTCAAAGGTTCCTGGCATCTGAGCTATAACATTCCATATGAGATAGTCCTTAATATCCATAACTGCAATATCCTTCGTTTCATTATTAAGTATTGTAACCTCTTTGCAGTCATTTGAAAGAAGAGTTTCCTTTTCGCTGTTTTCAAATAGCTTCGTTACTCCTTCGTCGAGCAATATGAACGATGGAATAAGCATTAAGCACATTGCGAAAATTAATAGCGTTTGAAAAGTTTTGTTCATTGTTTTTCTCCTTGAATTTATAAAAATGTCTTGTCCGTTTTTATATTCTATGCTTGTGATTATAAACATATGATTTTTATTTTGTATATATACTCAAATTCTTAATAGAAATATTACAACCAGTTATTGTCATAGGTTAGATAAAGTAAGGATAAGACTTCGGAGATTTTTAATATGTACATATTATTTTTATATCCGCATAGTCAAACGCTCACAGACTTGACTAATTCTTGAAAATATAGTATAATAAAATCCAATATATTAAAATACATAAGAGAAAAATTAGGGGTAAAAAGGAGTGAGTACAGTGTCAGAAAGAAATGTAAAATCACCTAAAGAAGCATTAAAAGAACAGTTTATAAAAAATAATGCAATTGATCCTAAGTATTATGATCAGTACGGAGTAAAAAGAGGTCTTAGAAATCCTGACGGAACAGGAGTAATGGCAGGAGTAACAAATATATGTAATGTACACGGTTATGTAGTCAATGAGGGTGAAAAAGAGCCGGTAGACGGAAAGCTGTTTTTCAGAGGCTACAGCATTAATGATATAGTAGAAAACGCGGTAAAAGAGAACAGATTTGGATATGAAGAAGTAGTATTTTTACTTTTGTTCGGTTCGCTTCCTACAAACAATGAATTAAAAGCATTTTTGAAATTGCTTGATGCTAATAAAGAACTTCCCAATGCGTTCTTTGAAGATATGATTTTAAAGGCTCCGTCCAAAAATATTATGAATAAAATGGCTAGGTCAATTCTTGCACTGTATTCATATGATGATGATCCGGAGGATATGTCGCCTAACCATGAGCTTTCAACAGCGATTTCAATAATTTCGAAGCTGCCCAGCATAATGGTATCTGCGTATCAGGTTCAGCAGAGGAGCTTTTTCGGAAAAACAATGATAATGCACCCGTTAATCCACGGACTTTCAACGTCTGAGACTATTCTTTCAACGCTGCGTCCAGACAGAAAATATACCCACGAGGAAGCTATGCTTTTAGATCTTATGCTTATGATCCACGCAGAGCATGGCGGAGGTAATAACTCAACCTTTAGCTGCAGGGTCTTGACATCTTCAGGAACTGACCCTTATTCGGCATATGCTGCGGCTATTGGCTCTTTGAAAGGTCCCAAGCACGGCGGTGCTAATGCTAAGGTACTGGAAATGCAGAAGTGTATTGAGGAAAACGTCTCTAACTGGGAAGACGAAGGAGAAGTTGCAGATTTTCTGAGAAAAATCGTAAGAAAAGAAGCTAATGATAATTCCGGTCTTATATACGGCATGGGTCATGCTGTTTATACAAAAAGCGACCCGAGAGCTGTAATTCTTAAAGCGAATGCAAAAAGGCTCGCTCAGGGTACGGAATTTGAAAAAAAGTTTAAGCTTCTGGAAACGGTTGAACGGCTTGCCCCTGAAATTCTGCGTGAGACCGGACGCAGCAAGGATATTTGTGCAAATGTAGATATGTATTCTGGATTGGTATATCAGATGCTGGGTATTCCTCAAGATTTGTTCACTCCGCTGTTTGCGGTTTCAAGAATGGCAGGCTGGTGTGCACACAGGTTTGAAGAGCTTGTTACTGGCAGACGTATTATAAGACCTGCTTATAAATCTGTGCTGAAATCAAAAGAGTACATACCTATTAGCGAAAGAAATATTGGCAAGACGGCAAAATAATTCATACTGTATACATATGCGGTTTTATATGTGACAGTCAGTGATTATAAAAATGTATGACGTAAATTTTGGTAAGGAGGTATGACCGAATGAAAAGACTTTCTGTTATGATAATATCTTTTCTTATGATTTCCGGATTGTGCGGATGTTCAATAGGGCAGAGCGGAATTGACGGTCTGCTTTCTGCGCCGAAGCTTACCGAGGAGCAGTCTGAAATCCATCAGGCGCTTATTCAGCATGTTGGAAATGATATTTCGCTCAAGTATCCGAAAAACGGAGGTAATCGTTCGGCGTTTGTTGTTGAAAATATCGATAATGAGCCCACTGAGGAAGCAATAGTATTTTTTCAGTACAATGATCCTGAAAAAGATACAGGTACTGTAATGGTAGAGATTTTGGATCAGAACTCAAACGGCGATTGGAAAGCTGTATATGAGTTTCCGGGAGCAGGACCTGTTGTTGATCAGATAAACATAAAAAATCTCGGGTATGATGACAAGCCGAGCATCATAATTGGATATTCTACGTTGAATCTTGAGGAAAAGCAGTTTCAGATATACAGCTATAACGAAGGTCAGATGAGCAGTATATATACAGATGAATATTCTATAATGCACATTATAGATTTAGGCGGGGATGGTCACAACGATATAATAACAGTGTCAACTGACACTGAAACAGGAAAATCAACTGCTTCATTACTGCGTTCGGAAAGCGGAAAAATAGTTTCTGTTGACAGTATTGCAATGACGAGCGGTACGAGTGCATATGTTTCTTCAGCTATAGGTAAAACTGCAGACGGAAGCTCGGCTTTGTTTGTGGATGCAACAAAGTCTACGGGAGTAATTCAGACAGAGGTTGTTTCTTATAGCTACGATAAACTTCAGAATCCTATGGTTACATTTTCAAATAAACTTATGAAGCAAACTTCAAGACCATCTCAGTATCTGAGTTCTGATATTGACGGCGATTCTGTTGTTGAAATTCCTGAAACACAAGCCGCTCCCGGCTATGAGGAGTATAACGATTCGGATAACAACAAGCAGTATCTGACTACATGGAAGGTATACAAAGACAGCTATTCGCTTGAAGATAAATATACAGGATATTATAAGATTTCTGACGGATATGCTTTTATTTTTCCAACAAATTGGAAAAATAAGGTTACAGTTAAAATTGATGAGGCATCAGGAGAGGCTGTATTTTATAAATACGGTAATAGTCTTATTAAAAGCAAAACTGAGCTTTTAAGACTTAATGTTGTTGACAGCAGCGAAATAAGCGAATATATCAATAAGGGCTATAAAGCTGTGAGCGTCAGTGATCAGATTGCTTACATTGCTAAAATCAGCAACTCTGATGATGAACTCGGAATCGATTTTGATATTGTAAAAAATAATCTGTATTTAACGGATTGATAAAATAAGTTATCCAAAAAAAGAGAAGCTGTACAGTTATTGTACAGGAATGGAGGATCAATATGAGAAAAATTCTTGTTTGTGAGGATGAGGACTCTATCCGTGAAGTTATAGTTTTGAATCTGGCAAGGGTAGGATATGATGTTACCGACGTTGCCAGCGGCGAGGACGCTTTAAAGGCGTTTGATGAAAACGGAGGGTTCTTTGACGTTGCTCTTTTGGATATTATGCTGCCCGGAATCGATGGCTTTGAGGTTTGCAAAAAGCTGAGAGCAAGGTCGAGCACGATGGGAATTATAATGCTTTCTGCTAAGAGTCAGGAGATGGACAAGGTATCTTCGCTTATGATGGGTGCTGATGATTATATTACAAAGCCGTTTTCTATTTCTGAGCTGATAGCAAGGGTTGACGCTGTTTGCAGAAGGGTAGATAACAGTCAGATGAAAACAGACAGCTCGACTACAATTAAGTCGGGACCATTTACCATAAACCCGAAAAGCAGGACAGTTTACAAAAACGGAAATCCTGTGGATCTGACTCAGGTTGAATATCAGATAATGGAGTATTTTTTCAACAACCAGAATACTGCTCTTGACAGAACAAGTATTCTCAATCACATTTGGGGAGATAGTTATTACGGAGATGATAAGATAGTCGACGTGAATATCAGAAGAATTAGAATGAAAATCGAAGAAGAACCGTCAAACCCTAAGTATATTCAGACTATCTGGGGTTTCGGGTACAAATGGGTCTCAAATTGATTTTTAGAAAATTAGAATACTAATTTTAAAAAGAAGGGAGCGATAATAGTTGAAGATGAGATTTAAAAAGGGCATAACAAAACGCTGGCTCATTAACAGTTTCGGCTTGATGGTTATTATCCTTTTGATTGTCGAAGTCGGAGCGCTGCTTTTTGTCAGAAACTATTATCACTCATCTATCAGGCAGTATCTTGCAAGCAAAATGAATATTATCACTTCTGCTGTTACGAGGTACTCTGAAAACAATGACATAAACTACAACTCGGAGGTAAGAAATCTTGTTGAGACCTTCGACGACAAGGACAGAATTGAGCTTATGGCAGTGAACAACGCAGGACGCGTTATCGTAAGTTCTTCGGGGTTTTCTTCCGAATCAGATGTGGATCTTTCTGATTATGAAGAGGCTAAAAGTTCAAATGCAGATTCTCTTTATAAAACCTTCAGACTTGAATCAACAGGCGAAAAGGTTATGTCGTATACTGTTATGATAGGAAAAAGCGGAAGTGAGTATTCCGCTATGAGAATGGTAACTTCTTTGAGCAACGTAAACATTCAGATGTATTTTATCTTTGCGGTGATCACTTTTGTGATAATAGGAATAGTAATTCTTATTTTTCTATCCGGGATTTCGTTTGTTAGGAGTATAGTTTCTCCGATAAGCGAAATTACAGAAACTGCAAAGCAGTTTGCAACAGGCGACTTTACAAAGAGAATAAAATTTAAAGGCGACGGCGAGCTGGCTGAATTGTGCAGAAGTGTCAATTACATGGCTGATGAACTATCAAACGCAGAGAAGATAAAAAACGAGTTTATTTCTCAGGTTTCCCACGAGCTGAGAACTCCTCTTACCGCCATAAAGGGCTGGAGCGAGACTATGGAAACCATTGACGATCGGGAAACCTTTATAAAGGGAATGAGAGTAATAACAAGCGAAACCGAAAGGCTTTCCCAGATGGTTGAAGAGCTTCTGGATTTCTCAAGGATTCAGGACGGAAGACTTCAGTTAAGCAAGGATATAATTGATATTCTTGCAGAACTGGGCGAAACGGTTTTGATATATAAGGAAAGGGCAAGAGCGCTCAACATTACTCTTAATTATTACGAGCCTGAGATGCTTCCGTTTATTTACGGAGACAAAAACAGATTAAGACAGGTGTTTATAAATATAGTAGATAACGCTATAAAGTATTCCGACGAAGGAGATACTGTTTCGGTTGAGGCTTTTGAGGACGAGAGGGGAGTTGTTATATCAATTTCCGATACGGGAATAGGAATAAGCAAAGAGGATCTGCCAAAGGTCAAAACAAAATTCTTTAAATCTAATCATACAAGACGTGGTTCAGGAATCGGACTGGCTGTTGCAAACGAAATTATATCGCTGCACGGCGGAAGCCTTGACATCAACAGTGAAGAGGGCGTAGGCACGACAGTTGTAATTGTACTTCCGGTTGCTTCGCAGTCGTCTTCTAAGGAAGCAAAGGATACAAGTGTTAACGTAAATATTTTCTCATCAGAGGATGAAAGGAACGAAATACAAAATGACAAATCAATTTAACAGCAATGAAAATCTGCAAAAGGATTTTGAACAGAAAAACAATCTTAATACACCTTCCTCACAGGGTGAGGTGAAGTCGGAGAAATTCAAATCAAAAATCGGCGGTCAGGCGCTTATTGAGGGAATTATGATGAGGGGTATTGACAAATCCGCAATGGCGCTTAGACTTCCTACCGGTGAAATAGAGGTTGAAGAATGGGACGCAAACAACGGTAAAAATGCACCGTGGTATAAAAAGACTCCATTTATAAGAGGAATATTCAATATGGTCAGCAGTCTTAGCGAAGGATATAAATGTCTTTCAAAGTCTGCTGACAGAGCTATGGAGTTTGAGGACGAAGAACCTCAATCGAAATTTGAAATCTGGCTTGAGGAAAAAATAGGTGATAAACTGGTGCCTATTGTAACTACTATAGGTACTGCTTTAGGTGTCATAATTGCACTGCTGTTATTTATGTGGGTTCCGTCTTTGATCGTAAACGGCATAGGTAAATTGATCCCTATGAATTCTTTTGTGAAAACACTTATCGAGGGTGTTATTAAGATTATGGTTTTTGTAGGATATATGGCTCTTACAGGTCTTATGAAAGATATTAGACGTACTTATGAGTATCACGGTGCAGAACATAAAAGTATAGCCTGCTATGAAGCAGGAGACGAACTAACTCCTGAAAGCGTTAAGAAATACACACGTTTTCACCCGAGATGCGGAACTAGCTTTATCTTTATAGTTTTGTTTATAAGCATTATTGTATTTTCTGTTTTCAGACTTCCGTGGAGCAATATTTTCTTAAGACTTTTATGCAAACTGCCGCTGCTTCCCGTAATTGTGGGAATAGGTTATGAGATAATCAGGCTTGCGGGAAAATACAACAATACTTTTACAAGGATAATATCAGCACCCGGTCTTTGGCTGCAAAGGCTTACCACAAGAGAGCCCGACCTTGACGTTATTGAGGTTGCGATTGCCGCTTTAAAACCGTGTATTCCTAAGGATTCAGAAGACGACAGATGGTAACGCTGAATGAGCTTTTTCAGAGTGCAAAAGCAAGTCTTTCTGAAATTGGAATAGAAAACACATACTTTGAGACAAAGGAACTTTTTTGCAAGGCATTCGGCAAAGAGCCTGTGTACTTTGATATGAACGCTCACGCTGATAAAGAAAAGTATAAGGCTTTTGAAACGCTTATAAAACGCAGAGTGAGCGGCGAACCGCTTCAATATATTTTAGGCGAGTGGGAATTTTATTCTCTGCCGATAAGGGTAGGAGAGGGTGTTTTAATTCCTCGTCAGGACACCGAAACACTTGTTGATACGGCAATTGAATTATATAAGGACATTAGCGGAATAACCGTACTTGACCTTTGTTCAGGGAGCGGTTGTATAGGTCTTGCACTTGAGAAAAATTTAGATTTAAAAGAAATAGTTTTGATTGAAAATTCTAAGGCAGCAATTGAATTCTTGAAAAAGAATGTAAAGTTAAATAATTCAAAGGCAGAGGTTGTCAAGGGCAGTGTGCTTGATAATGCTGTTATTGACAGGCTTCCTCAGGCTGATTTAATAGTATCAAACCCTCCGTATCTGAGTTCAAGTGATATGGAAAATCTGCAAAGAGAGGTTGAGTTCGAGCCAAAAGACGCTCTTTTCGGCGGTGAGGACGGTCTTGATTTTTATCGTGAAATGGCAGGTCTTTATATAAGCAAATTAAATTCGGGCGGACGACTGATGTTTGAGATTGGGATAAATCAAGGAAATGAGGTCTCACAGATTTTAATTAATGCCGGATACAAGAATGTAAGTATCATAAAGGATCTTTGCGGAGCAGACAGGGTTGTAACAGGTGAAGTTTATGATTGATCTTGAATTAGTCAGAGAGTTTTTATCAGTGAACTATAATAGATTTATACTGTACATTATTATGCTGAGCATTGTAACGCTTGTGTTTTTCGGTATTGATAAGTATAAAGCCATAACTCGAAAATGGAGAGTGCCCGAAGCTGTTTTGCTGTCTTTGACAGCTATAGGCGGAGCGTTCGGGGGATTGCTAGGAATGATGCTGTTTCGTCATAAAATCAGAAAGCCTATGTTTTTTATTATAGTTCCTTTGGCAACCGTGTTATATATAGCGCTGATAATTTATGTTACTGCTACTCCTTATGGAGTTACATAGAGTCCAGAATATCGGACAGATGAAATGTTAAAATAAAAGCGTATCAAATATATTTTTAGGAGGCTTTTCAATGGCAAGTAAAAAGAATGATGTAAAAAAGAGTGTAACAGTTCCGAAAAACAGCGAAGAAAAAAAGAAGGCGCTGGAAACGGCTATTGCGCAGATAGAAAAGCAGTATGGTGCGGGAGCAGTTATGAAATTGGGACAACATTCAACACTGAATGTTGAAGCAATTCCGACAGGCTCGATGACACTTGATATGGCGCTCGGCATAGGCGGAGTGCCGAGAGGAAGAATCGTTGAGATCTACGGTCCAGAAAGTTCAGGTAAAACGACCGTTGCGCTTCATATTGCAGCTGAGGCTCAGAAGCTAGGCGGAGACGTTGCGTTCATTGACGTTGAGCATGCTCTTGACCCTATATATGCTGAAAAGCTGGGCGTTGATATTGATAATATGCTTGTTTCACAGCCGGACAGCGGCGAGCAGGCTTTGGAAATTGCCGAGGCTCTTGTGCGTTCGGGGGCTATAGAATGCATAGTGCTCGACTCGGTTGCCGCTATGGTCACAAAGGCTGAAATCGACGGCGAGATGGGTGATACTCACGTTGGACAGCTCGCCCGTCTGATGTCTCAGGCAATGAGAAAGCTGACGTCTGTTATTGCAAAATCAAACTGTGTTGCTATTTTTATAAATCAGGTCCGTGAAAAGATAGGCGTTATTTACGGAAACCCTGAAACTACTCCGGGCGGAAGAGCGCTTAAATTCTATTCATCTGTGAGAATTGAGGTTCGCCGTGCAGAACAGATCAAAAACGGCGCAGAGGTTATCGGAAACAGAACAAAGTGCAAGGTCGTTAAGAATAAGGTCGCTCCTCCGTTTAAAGAGTGCGAATTTGATATTATGTACGGTCAGGGAATTTCCCGCGTCGGCGAAATTTTAGACCTTGCCGTTGAACTTGGAATTGTCAAGAAAGGCGGCGCATGGTTCAGTTATAACGACGTTAAGCTGGGTCAGGGCAGAGATAATTCAAAGGATTTCTTGCTCTCTAACCCCGACATTATGAATGAAATTGAGAGTAAAATCAAAGAAAATGAGGACGCCGTTGTTATGGTTTCCAAAAAGAACAAGAAGTCGGCTAAGGTTAAGGAAGCCGCTGAAAAGGCGGCTGAAGCCGTTGAAAAGGCAAAGGCAACAGACAACAGCATTGTCGTTGATCCTGACGATGATTTCGAGGAGTTTGCACCAGTTGACGTCAATTAATGCTTTAGTGAAGGGTACATATCTATGAAGATTACAAGCCTTGAAAAATATAAAGGGAAAACTTATCAGGTTGACTTTGACAACAATGATACATACTTCTGGCATTTTGATATTATATGCGAGTATCATCTTAAAGAGGGTATGGAAATTCCTCAAAGTGCTGTTGAGGATATTGTTTTCTCAAATGAATTCAGAAAGGCAAAGGAACGTGCTTTATATCTGCTTGATTACAGAGACTATTCGTATACCGAGCTTTTTGAAAAGCTGGAGAAAAACTACAGCGAGGACGTTTGCTATAAGGTTATGGAGCGAATGGTAGAGCTGGGAACGATCGACGACAGGAGATATGCAGAGCGTTTAGCTATGCATTATAGTGAAGTTAAGATGTTCGGTTATTATAGAGCCTCTGCTGAAATGAGAAATAAGGGAATACCAAAGGAAATTATAGAAGAAACCTTGTCTGAATATGAGGATACGGTTTATGAAAGGCTTTTTGAGCTTATAAATAAAAAGTATTACCGTTATCTTGATGATGAAAAGGGAGTCAAGAAGGTAAAGAACGCATTGGTCAGGTACGGGTATTCCTATGACGACATTAACGCTGTCTTAGAGGAGGTAATAAATGAGACGGACGACTGATTTTGTTTATGAAAGCAGATTAATTTCAATAAGGAATGATTATTATGGTTAGAGTGGGAATGGTATCTCTCGGCTGCCCTAAAAATCAGGTTGACGCTGAGAGAATGCTTTACCTTTTGAGAAAAGACGAATACGAGCTTGTTTCAGACGCTGCGCTTTCGGACGTTGTTATTATAAACACTTGCGGATTTATAGAGTCTGCAAAGAAAGAGGCAATAGAAACTATATTGGAGTTCTGTACACTCAAGCAGGAAGGCAGAATAAAGGCTGTTATAATTACAGGCTGTTTGGCTGAGAGATACAAAGACGAGGTTTTAAAGGAGATCCCGGAGGTCGACGCTGTGGTCGGCATAGGCTCAAATGAAAGGATATGCGAGATTATCAAAGATGTCTGCAAGGGTGAGCAAGTAACGTCATACGGCGGTAAGGAAAGTCTTTGTTTTGATGATAAGAGAATTATTTCGACGCCCGGCAGCTTTGCATTTATTAAAATTGCAGAAGGCTGCGACAATTGCTGTACATATTGTGCTATTCCCTCTATAAGGGGAAGATTCAGAAGCAGAGAAATTGATGAAATAGTAAAAGAAGCAGAGAAAATTGCTGCTCAGGGCTTTACCGAGCTTGTTGTAGTTGCACAGGATACTACACGTTACGGTGAAGATATTTACGGAGAGCCAAAGCTGGCGGAGTTGCTTAACAGACTGTGCGAGGTAGACGGTCCTAAATGGATAAGAACGCTTTATATGTATCCCGAACGAATTACTGATGAACTTATCGACACGATCGCCAATCAGGAAAAGCTGGTGAAATATCTTGATATTCCTGTTCAGCACTGCAATAGTGAAGTTTTAAAACGAATGAACAGAAAAGGGAACAAGCAAAGTCTAATTGATTTGGTTATAAAAATCAGAAGCAGGATTCCCGGTGTTGTGATAAGAACCACACTTCTCACCGGTTTTCCGGGGGAAACTGATGAACAGTTTGAGGAGCTTTGCGAGTTTGTCAGAGATGTTCGGTTTGAAAGGCTTGGCTGCTTTGCCTATTCTCAGGAAGAGGGTACTGCGGCGGCAGAGTTTCCAGACCAGATCGACGAGGATATAAAGGAACGCAGATGCGAGATTATTTATGATATGCAGATGAGGATTTCAGACGAGTTCAATCAGAGCTTATTGGGAGACGAGCTTGAGGTAGTTGTAGAGGGCTTTGACAGATATGCAGAGTGCTTTTTCGGCAGAAGCTACATGGACGCTCCTGATATTGACGGAAAGGTTTTCTTCACAAGCGGAAATAGGCTTTCACTTGGTGAATATGTTAAAGTGAAAGTTAATGATATATTAGATTACGATTTACTCGGAGAACAGATATAAAGAAAGGACGAATACATATGAGTATATTAAGAAACAAAAAAATTGGAATTTCAGTATTTTTTATTCTATTTTTCGCATTATTGGCAATAGTTTTTTCCCACAACAGCGTCTATGCTGTTAACGGAGAATTAAAGGTTCACTATATTGACGTAGGACAGGCGGATTCTATTCTGGTTGACCTGCCGAATAATGAGGTTATGCTGATAGACGGCGGAACTTACGCAGATGGTGAAACTGTTGTAAATTATTTAAAACAGCAGGGAATAACAAATATAGATTATATGGTAAACACACATCCTCATAATGATCATGTAGGCGGACTTGTAAAGGTTATGGAAGAAGTTGTTGAAAAAGACACCTTCACAGTGGGAAATATCTATATGTATATGACCAGTTCTGCAGACGGCGTTCCTAAATTTACTGAGTTTACAGAGCTGTTAGATACCATAAGAGTTGAACCGGTGCAAGTTACAGCTGGAACGGAATTAATTAATACAACGGTTGGAGATAAAAAGCTGATAGTAAAGTGCATTGCTCCATTTAGGTTGGATAATAGCAATCTCAATAACAACTCTATGGTTTTGAGGCTGGAATACGGAAACGTTTCATATTTATTTATGGCTGATGCGGAGGAAGAGGAAGAACAGCAGCTTTTAGCAAGCGGAGAGAATTTGAAGTGCGATGTCTTAAAGGTAGGACATCACGGTGCAAAAACAAGTACTTCACAGGCTTTTTTAAATGCGGTAATGCCAAAGGCGGCGGTAATAACTGCGGATACGTCAGTAAACTCTTCTGGACTTCCTGCAGAGGCAATACTTACAAGACTTCACGAAGCAGGGGCTGATATTTACAGAACGGATTTACTTGGTACAATCGTTTCTACATCGACCGGCAATAGCTTTTCAATGAATAAAACTCCGAAGGCGGATATTCATCTCCCCTCAGGTGCGATAACATTTGATAAAGACGAATATACATATACCGGCGGTAAGATTATTCCTAATGTCACAATTAAAATAGGCGGAATAGCACTCAAAGAGGGCATTGATTATATTTGTTCATACAAAGACAATGTAAATGTCGGAACTGCATCGGTGACCTTTATAGGAAAAGGAAGTTATTACGGATCTAAAACAAAGAACTTTAAGATTACTCAAAAGTCAATATCAAAGGCTACATATTTCCATGTAAGTGATAAGGTATATACGGGCTCAAAGCTATCTCCCAGCGTTGTGGTTAAAGACGGAAGCACAACGCTCAAAAAAGATAAAGATTATACGGTTTCGTATACAAAAACCACTAATATTGGTCAGGGAATTGTAACTGTTAAGGGAAAAGGTAATTATTCCGGTTCTAAAAAGGTTTATTTTACTATAAAGCCTAAGGGAACAAGCATTACTTTAAAGAAGTCGCTGACTAAAGGAAAAGTTATGCTGCAATGGCAAAAAATAAGTCACGCTGACGGGTATCAGATTTTATATTCGGTAAATAATAAAAAACAATTTAAAACTTTTAAAAACGTCAAGAGTGTAGATGTTACGTCACTGACTAAGAAGTTGACAGCCGGAAAGAAATACTACTTCTATATCCGCTCTTACAAAGTAGTTGACGGTAAAAAGATTTATTCGGATAACAGTACTATTATCGGTCTTAAGCATAAAAAGAGTATCAGTAAATGCAAGGTAAGTAAAATTAAAAAGCTAAAATACAACGGAAAACCAAGAACGCAGAAGTCTGTTGTTGTAAAGATTGGAAAGAAAAAACTCGTTGCAGGAACAGATTATAAAATAAGCTATAAGAATAACACAAGCCGAGGTACGGCAACTATTATAATCAAGGGCATAGGTCTTTACAGAGCTTCGGTTAAAAAGAGCTTCAGAATAGTTTAGTACATAACAAGAGACAGGATATTTCCTAGGGAATATTTGAGAAAGGAATTTATACACTATGAATCTTCCAAACAAATTGACCGTTTTAAGAGTGGCGTTGATACCGTTTTTTGTTGCGGCTATGCTGCTTTCGGGAAAAGTTTATGCGGGTAGTGTTGATATATTCATTATTATAGGACTTGTCATTTTTGCAGCTGCATCGGTCACCGATTGGTTTGACGGTAAGATCGCAAGAAAACGCGGTCTTGTCACAACATTCGGTAAGTTTTTAGACCCGTTAGCCGATAAGGTATTGGTAGTTACGGCTCTCATTTGTTTTCTGGCAAGAAGCCCTATGTGGATTGACGCAGTTGCGGTAATTCTTATTCTTGCACGAGAGTTTATGGTATCAGGAGTCAGACTTGTTACTGCTAATGAAGGCGTTGTAGTTGCGGCATGTATATGGGGAAAGCTGAAAACTGCTTTCACTATGATTGCAATTGTGGTTATTATGCTGTTAGAAGGAATTGGAGTTCATAATATATGGGTAAATGAAATTCTTATATGGATAGCGGTTCTCCTTACTGTTGTATCGGGAATTCAATATCTTTCAGCTTATTGGAAGTATATTGATTCAAGCAAATAACAGTGTTTCGCATTATATTTCCTGATTTTGAACTTTTGTGGTTGACAAATCAAAAAGTTTGGAATATAATAACTTAAAAGGCGTAACAGTCAGAGTAACTGTAATAAAGTTTTTCAGAGAGTGTGTATAAGGTGAAAGGCACATAAGCGGTTTACAGTGAAGTGCGGCTGCCAGCTTGGGCGGGGAAATTAAAGCAAATTAGCTTTATGAGTATCTGTCTGCGTATCCTGCGTTAAAGGCTTGAGTTATAAATCGGAGTGGAACCGTAGTTTGATTAAACTGCCTCCTTAGCAATTATTTGCTTAGGAGGCTTTATTTTTTTAGATATAAGAATTAAATTAGAAAAACTATTGATTTAAATTATTTTTTTTAGATATAAGAATTAAATCAGAAAAAGAATGAAAGGTGTATATTATGTTTGAGAAGATCAAAGAGGATATAAGAATGGTAAAAGAAAAAGACCCGGCTGCTAGAACAAGTCTTGAGATTTTGCTGGCATATTCCGGGCTTCATGCGGTTATTTTTCACAGAATTGCGCATTGGTTTTATTTAAGAAAATTTTATCTGATAGCAAGATTGATATCACAGTTTTCAAGATTTATGACCGGAATAGAAATTCATCCGGGAGCAAAAATAGGAAAGGGACTTCTCATCGACCACGGAAGCGGAGTTGTTATTGGAGAAACTGCCGAAATCGGAGACAACTGTTTGATATATCAGGGCGTTACACTTGGCGGAACAGGAAAAGAAAGCGGAAAGCGTCATCCGACTCTGGGTAACAATGTTATGGTAGGTTCAGGTGCGAGAGTTTTAGGACCGTTCAAGGTAGGAGATAATGCTAAAATAGCCGCTAACGCAGTTGTTTTAGAGGAGGTTCCGGAAAATGCAACTGCAGTGGGTGTTCCTGCGAGAATTGTAAGGATAGAAGGTCAAAGGGTAAACAATAATCAGGATTTAGATCAGGTTCATATACCTGATCCGGTATCTCAGGAGCTTTGTAAACAGCTTGTTAAGATAGAGGAACTAAGAAATGAAATTGAAATGCTGAAGGCTGAGAAGAAAAAGCTCAGCAAGGAAAATAAAAAATAAGCATAAATATCAAGAGGTAATTATTTATGAAAATATACAATACTTTAACAAGACAAAAGGAAGAGTTTAAGCCGATAAATAAGGGCAAGGCAGGCATTTATGTCTGCGGCCCGACGGTGTATAATTATATTCATATAGGAAACGCTCGTCCAATCTGTGTTTTTGATGTTTTAAGACGGTTTTTAAAATATATCGGTTATGAAGTTAAATTTGTTCAGAATTTTACCGATGTAGATGATAAGATAATCAAAAGGGCAAATGAAGAAGGTGTTGAGGCAAGTGAAATATCTGAAAAATATATAAAGGAATATCTCACAGATCTTCGGGGACTTAATGCTCTTGAGGCTGATATATCTCCAAAGGTCACTGAGAGTATGGATATTATAATAGATCTTATAAAAATTCTTGTTGGCAAGGGATATGCTTATCAGGCTGGGGGAGATGTTTATTTCAGAACCCGAAAATTCAAGGGTTACGGAAAGCTGATAAACCAGTCGATAGACGATCTTATGTCGGGTGCGAGGATAGATGTAAATGATATTAAGGAAGATCCTCTTGACTTCGCTTTGTGGAAAGCGGCAAAGGAGGGTGAACCTTTCTGGGAATCTCCTTGGGGAAAGGGAAGACCTGGCTGGCATATTGAGTGTTCTGCAATGAGCAAGCACTATATTGGAGATACTATTGATATTCACGGCGGAGGAGTTGACCTTATTTTCCCTCACCATGAGAATGAAATTGCACAGTCGGAGGCGGCAACCGGCGAGCCTTTAGCACATTACTGGATGCACAACGGTCATATCAATATTGATAATAAAAAAATGTCAAAATCAGCCGGTAACTTTTTCACAACCAGAGATGTTGCTGAAAAGTACGGATATGAGGCTATAAGATACCTGATGATTCAGGCGCATTATCGTTCTCCTATCAACTATTCTATAGAACTCTTAGATGCCTGCAAGGCGTCATTGGAGAGGCTGTATAATTGCAGAAACAGCATTGACAGGGCAATTGGATCTGCACCTGAAGGCGCTCTGAGCGATGAGGTCAAGGCGTTTTTAGACAACAGAAAGACTCAGTTCATTGACGCCCTTTCAGATGATTTGAATACTGCCGACGCACTTTCTGCAATTTTTGAGCTTGTTCGGGAGATCAACACATTAGTGTCAGGCGGAAACGCCGTAAAGGGCGAGCTTAAAGCCTGTGCTGAAGTCTTTGACGAGCTGACCGGTGTTTTGGGCATTTGTTATAACAATGACAGTGAGAGTGCCATACCAGAGGAAATTCAAAGGCTCGCTGAGGAAAGGCAAGAGGCAAGAAAGGAAAAGGATTTTGTCAAGGCAGACGCTTTGAGAGATAAGATTTCCGAGCTTGGATATATTATTGAAGAAACCAGACAGGGAACAACTATAAAGAAAAAGTAATAAAACTAAAAGTTTTCGCTCAAGGGCGGAGACCTGTCGCTGACCTGTGTCAGAGAAACTCTTTATGTAGTGTGTTCTGAAAAGGGTGAATAAAAAACAATCCAGTGGATTGTTTTTTAAGAAAGGAAGCCCTGCGAGAGAGGACTTTTCCTAAGTAATGGTAGTTTTAATAGAATACGAAGATGAGACAATTATTTAATGCCCTTTCGCAAAAATCAAAAGGAACGGTGATAAAATGGCTAATCAAGGCGGTAAAAAAGTAAATCCTATGCACAGTCCGGCATTTGTTAAATATTTTAAATTTTCTCTTATAGCCATAATTTTTCTGGCGGCACTGCTTATATTTCTCACATTTAATAAAAGCGATGATAATAAGTTTGAAGATGTGAAGTTTGTTCAATATGATGAATATGCGGACGATATGGACGTTGTAGTTTATGAAACAACTCTAGGAACGTTCAAGGCTGTGCTGTTTGAGGACGAGGCTCCGAATTATGTTAAGTATTATAAAAAGCTTGTTGAAAAAGGGTACTATAATAATACTTATGTTTTCGGGGTCGTTACAGGAAATGAAGATGAAAACAAGGGAGATCATCTGTATTTTACAGGAGGAGCTAAAACTGCTGACGGCGAAACAACTGATAATACGAACACTGAAACTATTAATGCGGAAATAAGTCCGAATATGTGGACGTTTAAAGGTGCGCTTGGTTCTTTTGTGGGAACTGACGGAATGCTTTTCTGGAAGAAAAATGTTGCAGGCAGCAGTGTGATGTTCTTTGGCAATTCTGTGACGAGTGAAAAGAAAAAGCAGGAAGTTAAGAACAGTGAGAATGTTGATTCTTCAATGGAGAGCGTATATAATGAGCTTTCGGAGAAGCTGTGTAATTACGGCGGAGTTCCTGAGGCTTCACAGCAGTATACGATTTTCGGTCAAGTCTGCGACGGTTGGGAAGCGTATAATAAAATACTAAGTGCTGAGGTAAAGGATATTGATGATGACGATTATCAGCCGCTTGACGATATAAAATTCACAAGGGTTTATCTTACAACTTGGGGTGAAATAAAATCAAATGCTGAAGGACCTATAGATAAGAGCGTTGGGACAGAACAGCAGCAGGAAAAAACAACTCAAAGTACATCTGAGGTAAAATGATTGAGTTTTTATAAAGCATATTGTAAGGTGATATACTTACTATCTACATAATATGTAAATGCAAACACTTGACTTTATTTGAAAAATCGTTTATAATACTATCGTTGTTATTTTAATGCTTTTTTATAAGCAGTTCCATTCAATCAAAATGGAGAGTAGTTTCGGTATTCTAGTATCGGACAGGCTCTTTATTGAACGGTAATTAAGTACATTTGTACATATTAATTTTTTAACAGGAGGCAACATAATGTCTAAATTAAGTAAAATCGCAGCTTTTTCGGTTGCGTCTATAATGGCTGTTTCGATGGCCGGATGTTCAGATATGAGCAAAATTATGACTATTGACGGTGTTGATGTCAACGCAGGAGTTTATATCAACTATATGCTTTCTGAATATACCGAGCAGACATATTCGCTTGGAAATTCAGGATCTACAGCTTCAAATTATCTGAATCAGGAAATTGAAAATCATGAAGGAGAAAAGGTCAAGCTAGGTGATTATTTACCTGATTATGCTTATGAGCAAACGCTTGATCTGGTTGCTGTAAACAAGCAGTTTGATAAGCTAAAGCTAAAGTTTTCAGACGAGGATGCAGAGGAAGTAAATGCTGCTGTTAAAAACTATATGGAGGGTATGTCTGAAGAATATTTAACTAAGCAGGGAATTTCAAAAGATTCTGTTAATAAGTTCTTTACTGCTGAAAAGCAAAAAGAGCTTTTATTCCATTATTATTACGGAGCAGACGGCGAAAAAGCTATTACGGACGATGCTATCAGAGATTATCTTAACAATAATTATATAAGATATAAGATGATATCAGTTCCGAGAACAACTGAGGCTACAACAGCCGCAAGCACTTCTGTTTCAGGTGAAACTACTACAACTCAGTCGGCAGAGGAGCAGACTAAAGCTTCAAAGAAGGCAGACAAAGAAGCTAAGTCAATTGCGAACAAATACTTAAAAATTGCAAAAGAAAATAATGATTTCGACCAGGTAATTTCGCAGTATAATGCAGAAACTCAGAAGCCTACAACCGCTGCTACTACTACCACTGTAGCAACATCAACCACCGAAGCGGCAACTGACGCACAAGGCAATACTGTTTCAACTGAGACACAGGAAACAACAACTAGCGCTGCAGAAGAGCCAAAGGAAATTCACGTTCATTTCTACGATCAAAACAACGAGGAATACGGAGAGGATACACCTCAAAAGGCACAGACAATAAACAGCGGTGAAAAGGCAGAAAAACCTGCTGATCCTGAAAGAGAATTCTATACATTTGACAATTGGTACTCAGATGCTAACTTTACCAGTGTATTTGACTTTGATCAGGCAATTTCCTCAGACACATCTGTTTATGCTAAATTCTCTACAAATGAAAATATGGTAAGCCTGGCTGACGAAGAAACTGCCAGTGATTTATCAAAACATATTAGAGAAAGCATTAAAAAGTTCGAGCAACCTGTTTTATATAAGGACGATAATAATTACTATGTAATAGTTAAGTATGATCCTACAAAGAGAACCGATTATATGATTAACGGTGATAACTACGAAAATATTTTAACTGAAATGAAGTATGAAGAATATGAGGGACTTATAAAAGATTGGGAGAAAGACTTTAAGATTAAAAAGAATGAAAAGGCATTTGAAAAGTACACTCCTTCAAAGATAGAGGAAATTTACAACGATTTTATTGCAGAAAACAACAATAGTAACGTATAATTTCGGTTATAAAAATAAAAGACTATCTGAAAAAATTCAGATAGTCTTTTTTTGTACTTTATTTGTGGTATTTTCCGCCGCTTGAAATCTGAAAAGCTCTGTAAATCTGCTCAAGCAGAAGTATTCGTGCAAGCTGGTGGGGAAAGGTCATTTTAGATATTGAAAGCCTAAAATCTGCTTTGTCTTTTATTATAGGTGATATTCCAAAGCTAGAGCCGATAATAAAATTTATGGTGCTTTTACCGCTTATAACTGTTTCATTTATTTTTGCCGACAGTTCATTGCTTGAAAGCTGTATGCCTTCAATGCACATAGCAACATTATATACAGGTCCTTTGTTAATATAATTATTTATAATCTTTGCTTCGCTGTTGAGTGCGTTTTTTATTTCCTTTTCACCGGGATTTTCAGATAGTCTGCTTTCAGGCAATTCTATGACGTTCAGTTTGCAAAATCCTGAAAGTCTTTTGGAGTATTCCGAAGCCGCATCACGCAGATAGCGTTCCTTCAGCTTTCCTACTGTTATTATATTAATACTCATCATAGAGTGACGACCTCGCCTTCGTTGAAAACAGGTGCAACTTTAAGTATGTAGTCTACTCCGCACTTAAACCCTGAAAGATGGTTCACTATGGTTTCTCTGGCTTTTACAGGGGTGTTATTCTGCTGACTGAGATGACCTAAAATCACTCGTGTTGTTCCCGTGTTCAGCAGATTTTCAATTTCAGATGCGCTTGCGTCGTTTGACAAATGTCCATGTTTTGAAGCAATTCTCTTTTTGAGCATATACGGATAACTTCCGTTTTTAAGCATTAGTTCGTCATAGTTTGCCTCGAAAAGCACCAAATCGGAGCCGCAGAGGTTTTTATGTACATTCTCAGTAACTTCTCCAAGATCGGTGCAGATCGTTATGGTTTTAAGGTCGGGAGTAATAATTCTGTATCCGTTGCTTTGTCTTGTATCGTGAGGAGTTGAAAATGCATATATCTTATATCCGCCGCATTCCGCAGGCTTGCCGTCAACATCAATTTTTTCTGCTCTTGAGTTGGGAGAAATATAATCTGCAGACAATAAAAATTCAAGATTTTTATCTCCTGCAAAAACAGGAGTGTGAAAGTTTTTAGTAAAGATTTTTAACCCCTTTATGTGGTCGGTGTGCTCGTGGGTTATAAAAATTCCCTGCACTGCTTCCGGACTAAGCCCGTTATCAAGAAGCGCCTGAGTCAGCATCTTGCAGCTCACTCCTGAATCAATCAGTATTCCGCTCTTTTCGTTGCCGATAAAGGTTGCATTACCCTTGCTGGAAGAAAACAAGGGGTAAATTCTTGCCATTTATAAGCTCCTTTCGCTTTGTATACCCATAAATAAAAAGGCGACTTTACTGTCGCCCCCTGAATTTTCATAAATCAACTGGTCATTACGATAGGCTCTGGATAATAAATACGCTTAATATCAGCACCTAACGCTCTTAACTTTTCGTCTATTGCCTCATATCCTCTTTCAATATGATAAATATCGTCAATCTCTGTAACGCCCTCAGCGGCAAGTCCGGCAATAACAAGCGCGGCACCTGCTCTGAGGTCTGTTGCCTTAACAGGAGCGCCAGTCAGCTTTCCTACTCCCTGAATGACTGCGACAGTTCCGTCAACCGAAATATCAGCGCCCATTCTTCTGAGCTCGGCAACATATCTGAAGCGATTATCAAAAATATCATCCGTTACAATGCTTGTTCCGTATGCAAGAGTAAGCAGCGTCGAAAACTGAGGCTGCATATCTGTAGGAAATCCCGGATGAGGCATTGTCTTTAAGCTGGTTTTCATAATCGGTCCGTCGACCGATACACGAACGCTTTCATCAAACTCTTCAACGGTAACTCCTACCTTGCGGAGTTTAGCAGTTATTGATTCCAAATGCTTAGGGATAACATTTTTGATAAGAACATTACCCTTTGTTGCGGCTGCTGCGACCATATATGTTCCCGCTTCGATCTGGTCGGGGATAATAGCATAAGAAATTCCCTTTAAATAATCAACGCCGCGTATTTTAATTACATCAGTGCCGGCACCTCTTATATCAGCGCCCATTGAGTTAAGGAAGTTTGCAAGGTCAACAATATGAGGTTCTTTTGCCGCATTTTCAATGATTGTAAGACCTTTTGTTTTAACAGCGGCAAAAATTGCGTTAATAGTTGCTCCGACTGTTATAAAATCAAAATAAATTTGACTTCCGATAAGCGTATCGGTTTTTAGATGAACTGTACCGCTTTCAATAGCATAATTAGCTCCCAAACAGGCAAATGCTTTCAAATGCTGATCGATAGGTCTGTCGCCCAGATCACATCCGCCCGGAAGCGGAACATATGCTTCGTGAAATCTTCCGAGCAGTGTTCCGAGAAAATAACTCGACGCTCTCATTGAACGTGCCAGTTCGTACGGAACAACAGGACTGGTCATATGTGTAGTATCAAATTTAACGGTATTTTTTCCTAATATTTTAACATCTGCACCCATTTCTTTTAAAATTTTGATGCAGATCGATATATCACTTATTTCAGGGACGTTTTCCAGTACACAGGGTTCATCGCAAAGAATTGTTGCGGCAACAAGTGCAACGGCGGCATTCTTTGCACCGCTTACAACGACTTCGCCGTTAAGCGGGGTGCCTCCCTTTATAACATACTTATCCAAACTTTTTCGCTCCTTAAGTTCTATTTGCAAAGAGTCTCTTTCTATCTATTCTTTGCCATAACACATCTTATCAATTATATCAGTAAAATAAATAAAAATCAATGGATATATTGTAATTTCTACTATGTGTCAAAAATGTTAGTAAAAACAATCAGTTTTTTAGTTAATTTTAAGAAATATATTTTATATTATATATAAAAACTACACAAAGGTATTTCTCAATATATGGTAGTTACTATTAATAGTGTCTACAATATTTTAGCATATATTAATGAGAAAATCAAGTATATTTGAAAAATATTTGTATAAAATATTAGATTTTTTTAAGAATTATATTGACCACGTTAAAAGAAAAGTGTATTATATTTTCAGGTCAAAAAATTATGCATAATTCAGGTTGGAGATTAATATGAAAAATACTAAAAAGATTTTAACTTCTAATATATTATGGATTACTCTGTTTTTATTATTAGCTGTTATATCCATACTTGTAATTTTTATTATGCGTTCTGGAAAATTGACCGGGAAAACTGCTGAAATATATTCAGATAATAATCTGATACGTACTGTAAGTCTGGATACAGACGATGAATTTACTGTCGAAAACGGTGATAATTACAATATTATACGCATAAGAAACGGTAAAATATCGGTTATTGAAGCTAACTGCAAAAATCAGATTTGCGTCAAACAGGGGGAGATTGATAACAGTCTGCTGCCAATAGTATGTGTACCGAACGGTCTGGTTATAAGAGTTGACAACGGTGATAAGAAAATTAATATTGACGCAGAAATATAAATCTATAACAGTAAATACTTTATGCGAATCAAACGCAAACCTATGAAGGGTACAGTGAATAGTATGAAAAATGATAGATCATTAAAATCTCCTAAAATCAGAAAGCCTATAAATCTTAAAAAATATGCTGCGATGGCAATACTTACAGCTGTCTCACTGATACTTTTCACGGTAGAGGCGGCACTGCCTCCGATACCGATTCAGGGCGTTAAAATCGGTTTTTCAAATATTGTAACGCTTATAGCAATGGTCATTCTAGGAAAGCGTGAGGCTTTTATAATTCTTAGTATGAGAATTATTCTTGCGAGCATTTTTGCAGGAAGCGTATTGAGTTTTTCATTCAGCATAGTTGGAGGAATACTGGCTTATACTATTATGGCTCTGACGATAGATGTTTTTGGTGAAAAGAAAATATGGATAACTTCGGTTATGGGAGCGATATTTCACAACGCAGGTCAGCTTGCGGTTGCGGTTATAGCAACAGGAACACCTTGGATTTCTATTTATGCGCCCGTTTTGCTTTTATCTGCGATTGTGACAGGAACTGTTATAGGTGTCGTGACAACTGCTCTGGTAGTTGTTTTAAAAAAACAATGCTGAGTTATTTTTAACTTTTTAAGATATTTGAACACATTTGGTTTCTTGATATTAAAAACAAACTGCCCACTTGCCAAAAGCAAATGAGCAGTTTTAAATTCTAATATATCCGCCTTGCCGTCGCACAGTGAATAAAACCCGCACTTGTGCAGGTGGGTAACGGCCTGAAAGCCTCGCGCTCCCTTCGTCCGGCAAAAGCCGGGAGGTCTGCAATCCTCAGTCAGAGCTTAGTTCCCTTATTCTATGTGTTGGATTATAAAAACTGTGCTTGTTCGCGCAAGGCAGAAAGCTTTAGTTTCAAATAAGTTTCTTTCTGTTAGTATTATACCACTTGCAAAATGAGTATACAAGCGGTAATTTTCGACAAATTAAAATGCAATAAAGAGCATAATAATTAATCGTCCAGATTAGTCAAATCAACCTCGCCGTTTTCAAGATCAACCCTGTCGCTGCCTTCGATTTCAATAGAATCTTCGTCATCATCGTCTTCAAACAGTTCAGCAAAGCGATCCATAAACAAATCGCCCAGCTTGTCGAAAAGATCATCGTCGTCAACAGAAACAAGAACCTCTTCATCGCCCTCGTATGTTGACTTCAAAATAACTACTTCGCCGTCATCAGCAAGAATTGCTTCAGCATCTTCTAAATAAGGTGTTAGAGCGTAATATGTTTCCCCCTCATACTCGAGTGAATCCAAAAGCTCAAACATTTGCTCTTGACCCTCTTCGTCAACAAGCGTATACAGATCAGGCTGCATATCCATTTCTTCGTTCATAAATAAACCTCCTAAGATGTATTATATGTGAATTCTCAGGTTAATAAAAAAGTTATGGTGTTTTAATAAACAATATTATCACCACAACATTTATATTATAATATATATAATTTCAATTGTCAAGCAGATTTTGTAAAAGTAAAATTAAATAAAAAAATTATAAAAAAGTTGAAAAAAACTATTGACATTCTCTATAAGTTGTGTTATATTATAGTTGAAGAAAGGAAGAGATAAAAACAGCGGGAGCTAAGTTATTTATTTCAAGCCTTGATTCACAAATTCTAATTAAGGAGAAAGGTCCGATGAACTGTTAAGATCCTTTTCAAACCTAAGCATTAATTGAAAGGAAGATAGTCCGATGTGCTAATTAAAGGTATTGAAAAATACAAAACAGGTCAAATTTAAAAAGGAGAAAGTTCCAATGAACAGTTAATATTTGAAAAACTTAAAATTTATGTTTATTAAGTTTTTGACTGAGAAATCCTGTTGATTAGAATAAAAAACGAAAGGGTGTGATAGGAATGTTAAAAAGAATTAAATCCTATCAAGGCCGAATGATTAAAATTTAGAATTAAAGAGGTGAGTCCAATGGCAATAGAGGATTCATCAATGAGACGCTTGTAGATTAGTTGTACTGTATTAACGAAATCTAAGTTCAGAATAAATCTACTGATAAAGATTTAAATTTTATTTAAAGTAAATGTCACTGATTTTCAAGCAACATTGGTGTTAGTTATCAAGATCAAAAAAATAATTAAGAAAAGACATTCAAAATTAAGTTGGAGCTTAGCGGATGAAGTGTTAAGACTGAATGATTTAAGGCTATGTGGATATTCGGAAGAGTGAAACCGATTATTTGAATAGAATTAAATGCGATTCAGATTACAAATTGAATATATATCTAAGACCGATACATTAGTAATGTATCGGTCTTATTATGCTTTTATGAGTCTTAATTTGTCACATTACATCAGTTTTTGGAATATTATATTTTATCAGTGAATTTAAAAACTTCTTATGCGCAGGGAGTGGCATAAGAGAAATATTGCGGATTTATGTTCATTTATGTCCATAGGGGAGCTTTCAGCGTGAAGTTTTTATCTTTACTGTAAAATAAATGTGGGTGTGCCAGAAGGTACACCCACTTTGATTTTTTTGAACTTACATTTTGTTTAATAACCGTAGATAGTTTTTCTCAGCAATGCTGAATTCTTTTCAAAGTCTACAATCAGTATTGATGAGCCTCCTGTGCCTGTTCCGTATTCCCAGTATCTTTTATCTGATGCGCTGTCCTCATCTCCGTAAGGAATTCTCATCTCAATGCGCTCATAACTTAGAATAAACGGTGCTCTAAGCGAAAGGAAGTATAATTGGTTCTTTGTCAGATTAGTAGTGATTTGAGGAAGAACATTCTCAAGCATTTTGTTTATATTTGAAATTCCTGCTCCCTTGATTTTGTCAATAATCATATTTAACACTTTTCTTTGACGGTCTGTTCTGCCAAAATCTGTTCCGGTAGTTCCTGAAATATGCCTTATTCTTGCATATGCAAGAGCTTGATTGCCGTTCATATGGATTTTTCCGCCTTCTTTGAGATAGTCGGTACCTCTGTCGTTTTTAAGATATTTATTCTGCTCACCTAATGGATCGGTCATAGCCTGTGCTTCTGCGTCTGTTATTTCTATATCCAATCCTCCAAGAGCGTCGATAATATCAATAAATGAGAAGAAATCAATCTGTATATAGTGGTCAATTTGAATATTGAAGTTTTGCTCAATGGTATCCATAACAAGCTCGGGACCTCCGTTGTTATAGGCGGCGTTGATTTTATTTTCTCCGAATCCCGGAATTTCCACATACATATCTCTCATAAATGATGTCTGCACAAGCTGTTTGCTTTCCTTATTTATTGACAAAAGAATCATAGAATCAGAACGTGCTCTTTCGTCTTCGGTTCTTGAATCACTGCCGATAATAAGTATATTTTCAACATTATCAGATGAAATAACGCTTGCTGAGTTTGCAACTCTATCGCCTGTATCTACAAGATTCATAAGCCCGATATAATGCAGAATAAGTGCGGACAGCAGTCCAAATATAACGAGAATCAATAAAATCAGGATAAACAAAAACTTCTTGAATGTGAATTTTCTTTTCTTTTTGCCCTTTTTATTTCTCTTTTCATGACTGTCAAAATCGTCATATCTTTCACGCTGTCTGTAATCTCTATCAATACCTCTGTCATAATCTCTGTTGTTATAACTTCTTTGCTGTCTATTATTAGACTGAGGGCGTCTTCTGTTCTGGTAACTCTGATTATTTCTGTAATTGCCGCTCTGTCTTGGCGGAGGATTTTGGTTCCTGTTTGGATAGTTTCTGTTCTGATTGCCTCTGCCTTGATTCTGACTGCGTCTTGTATACCGGTCTTCATAACTGAAATCATTATTATTCATATTGGCTTGTCCGTTTCTTTTGTTTTGATTTTGCCCATAATATGGGTTTTGTATGTCTTCTCTGTAGTAATCGTCATACGAATTCTGTTCGTAATCATTATAAGCGTTTTGCTCATCATAGTATCTGTCGTTATTTACACGTCTGTAATTGGGATTTTGGAAGGGGTTTTCTTTTCTGGTATCCCTATAGGGATCTACATCTATATTAATCTCTTCGTGAAATCCTTTTGCAAATTCAGCGCCGAGTTCTTCCTCATCATGGGGCTCTTCGTTAAAGGCTTTGTCATAATAATCTGTAAAGTTTTCTTTGTTTTTATCGCCTTTAATGTGATATGTTCCGTCGTTATTTACGGAATCGTTTTCGTTGTATCTCATAATATGATTACGCTCTTTAACGAGCATTTCCTCCTTTTGCTTTTATTAGGAAGTAAGTCTTTTTATAGATGAAAGATGTCAGAGGCAAGATACAAGAATATATTTTTATGCTTTAGACTTCTTGTCCATTGCTTCTTGCTTCTGATAGTAACGTCATTATATAGTTTTTACACAAAAAAGTCAAATAATCTGCTTTTTTGAATTTTCTAATACATCAATAAGCAAGTCAAGACTGTCGATTCGCCTGAACAAAATTTTTCTCAGTTCATCGTCCGGTTCTGACAGGTCGGGAACCATAACAGCTTTACAGCCTGCACTGTGCGCAGAAATAATTCCGTTAGGGGAATCTTCTAAAGCGATAGCTTCGCAGGGGAGTACGCTAAGCTCCTCGCAGGCTTTTAAATAAATGTCAGGGTGAGGTTTTCCGTTTTGTACCATAGTAGCACAGACTATCTTATCAAAATATTTTGTCACGTTTATGATTTCAAGATACATTGACGCACGTTTTAAATCTGTTGCAGTCGCAACTGCTGTTTTATATCCGTTATTTTTCAGATATTCTAAAAGCTCGTCAAGACCCTTTTTCTTTTCAATTCCGTTTTTTAGTATGTAGTTGTTCATAAGCTCAATACGTTTAGTACGAACCTTTTGATAGTCAAATCCATCGCCGAAGCGTTTTTTCAGCTTTGCCTCTGTCAGCTTACCTGCAAGACTTCTTATAGAAAGAACATCATCTTTTGTCATATCAAAACCAAAGCTCTCAGCAGATTCTATCCAGAACCGCATAAGCAACTTTTCGGTGTCAATCATAAGACCGTCCATATCAAAAATAACTGCTTTAATCATAATTTATCTCCATTTCATTATTGTAAGTATAACACAAAATGTGAATGATGTCTAATTTGGGAAATTGAGTTGCGATAGATATACTAATATGTTATAATATTATTAACAATAGTGTTCACACTAAAAAGATACGGTGATTAATATGAAAGAAAAAATACTTTATACAATTTCGAGAATCGGAATTTTGCTTATGGCAAACGTCATTTGCTCTGTGCTTTCGATAACCTTAGTTTCTTGGGTGTCTAACCTGTTTGTAACAGGCAGCGGAGGTAAAATCAAAATCAAGGAGGCTTTCTTTGAGGGTGGGGTCTATTCTTTTGTTGCGTGGATTCTAGTATTGATTATTCTGGTAATCTTATTTATTGACGACGGGGTAAAACATTCTGCATATGAAAGCTATGACAGCACATCGACTTCAATAGTTCTTATACTCATGTTTGCGGTTTACTATGTTCCGATTTTGTTTATGAACAAAACTTCCGGAAATACAGAAACAGGTTTTAAGGGATTTTATTTTCCGTGCAAATGGATAAGCGAGAGGTTCTCTCTTACCTATGAGGTTTCTGCGCTTATCAGCATTGGCATAACACTTATACTGTGCCTTATAGCATATGTTATCGCTCATGCAGTTTATATGAAAAAGCATCCTGTTCTTGACTGGAGGGTTAAAAACCCAAATGAAGAGTATGCATCTAAAGACGAATAGGGGATAAATTATTCAATGACTAGGAAAAAACAGCACTCCTTTCGGAATGCTGTTTTTCTTATAATTTATTTATTATCAATATATTATTGCTCTTTACGTTTGTTTTTATTTGTTATTGCTTTAAATATAATGGTATAAATTATAACTGCAAAAATTATTATTACAAGAGCAATTCTGAATTGCTTTGAGGAGAAAAACTTGCTTGCAACAGCGGCTTCCGCTTTAACAGCAGCACGAGGAATATCAGTAGTTGCAACCAGTTTTACCGAGCCTATTGTTTCACCCTTGTAAATAAGTTCAAGAGTTCCCAAAGTGTCGTTTTTATAGACAGGTGCTACAATATTTTCGTCCACAGTTATTTTTCTCTCGACCTCGTTCATATCGATTGAATTAAGCCAGATTTTTGAAACTTCATTAGCAGGCTTCAGCGTAACAAAATCCGCACCTTTACCATACAGTACTTTCGCCTCGGTTATTTCTTCGTTTTCTTCAACAAAGACGCTGTAATCAAGATTTTCATAAGCCCACATATAGAGCTTTTTGTGGTCCTGACAGTTATACATTACATCGTTGCCGTTTTTGTCTTTTGCAGGGGCTTTCATTGAAACTATAAGATATGTATAACCGTTTTTCGTTGCAACTGACGCTAAACATCTTCCTGCTTCGTCGTAAAATCCTGTTTTGATTCCGTTTACATAACCGTAATAGAAATCAGACGTTTCATCAAGCAGGGCGTTTGTGTTTACAACAGTTGTACCGTTTGACAGCGTGTAGCTGTACTTTGAAGTTATCTCAGTAAAAATAGGGTAGTTGTTGATTGCATATTTACATAGTATAGCTTGATCACGGCAGGTTGTCATATTTACATTTCCATTAAGATCAAGACCGTGAGCGTTGTAATAGACTGTATTTTTCATTCCAAGCGAACCCGCTTTGGCGTTCATCATTTCAACAAAACCGTCAAGTGAACCGCCGATATTTACTGCAATTATATTTGCCGCTTCGCAAGCGGACGGAATCATCAGTGCACAGAGAAGGTCATAATAGCTCAGCTTTTCGTTCTTTTTAATTCCGGCAGTTGAGGCAAAAGTATTTTCAAGTTCTTTAAAAGCTTCACTTCCTGCAGAAACCTTTGTCTTTTTAAGACTTTCAACATCGTCCTTAAACTCGTCAAGTACAAGAACGCAGGTCATTATTTTAGTTAGCGATGCAGGAGCATATTGTACGTCTGCACTTTTGTTTAAAATAACGTCTTCCGTATCGAGATTTTCCATATAAACGGCTTCTGATGTCAGTCTTACGCCCTCAGCGTCAGGAGTGAAATCATAAGCTGACCCCGACAATGCAAATGAGTATGATGCCGTTGAAATTCCGATGGTTATAGTTGTTGCCAATAAGACTATTTTATTAAGTGCTTTATGAGTTTTTTTATATTTATAAAATTTATTCATTATGTATCCCTCAACAATTAAAATACTAAAAACATTATACGTTAAACATATCAATATTAGACTAATACATTATAACAAATAATACGACTTTTGAAAAGGGCTTTTTTAAAATTTAATTAAATTGGCAAATGTGTTTAACTGACAAATAATGGTATATTAATTATTCAGGTTAAAAATTGTTTTCTCTGACTGCATAAATAAATGTATTACCTGATTTTCCTACTTTTTCAACAAGCTCAAGATAGGAAAGAATATTGAGAGTTGTCTGAGCCATATTAAGGTGAATACCTGCACAGGCGGCGAAGTCTTTTGAAGTAAACCCATTTGGCAGATTATCTGGAATGAACTGTCTGTAGTCGTCAACGCAGTTGAACTCTACCTCGTCGATAATGTCAATAGGTATTCTGTCACATCTCGATGAGCCACGCTTTCTGTTTTTTGACCAACCGTTTAAGTATCTTATATCCTCAACCTCTAAAAGTAAAAGTCTAAGGTGCATTCTGGGATTGTCAAGTACATACTTTATAGAGTAAAGCTCGTGAATTGCGTCGTAAATTGTTGCCTTATGAGGGGATTTTCTACGGTTTGTGAATTCTCCTGTTTCAGGGTCGAGCCACGAAAGATATTTAACAGCGGGAAGGGCAGTAACAACAGTTACATCACAGAATTCTAAAAAGCAGTCTAGCTTTTTAATAAGCTTGTAAAAAGAACGAGTCTGGATTTCTATAATTCCTGCTTCACTCACTATGTCGGCTACAAAGTTTCCTATCTTTACCTCCTGACTGTCGGAAAAGGGCTGGTAATATTCTTTTAAAACGGCGTGCATAGTTTTTTCACTTAAAGTGCCTATACCTTTCCTGTCACGCTTGTTCCCGACAATCCTGTCGCAAGCGTCTAAAAAAGCCTGTCTATTCATATGATCTCCTAAATAGCAGTATTTTCTGCGTTGTACTTTCAATAAAAAAGCATCAAAACCATTTATACAAACAGAGTTGATGCTAAATTTTCAATTTCAGTTTACCAAAAATCAGTCTTTGTCTTCAATTTCGACCATGATTTTCTTGCCTTCTTTTGATGCCTTTGCACGCATTACTATACGGATAGCTTTAGCAATTCTGCCTTGCTTTCCAATAACTCTGCCCATATCGTCAGGCGCAACATGAAGGTGATAAGTTATAATGCCTTCATCATTAGGTTCGTCTTCAA
Organism: uncultured Clostridia bacterium; assembly: GCA_947628615.1. Taxonomy (GTDB): domain Bacteria; phylum Bacillota; class Clostridia; order Oscillospirales; family Ruminococcaceae; genus UMGS1601. Next base: position 38,348 of record CANRAO010000004.1, on the reverse strand, counting down.
TAACTTCTACTGAGCTTTTATCTTCAACCAGCTCAGCAACTATTGTTTTTAGCAGCTCTTTCATAATATCTTCTCCTTAACACCCCACCGAGAGGAAGCCTCCGCAGATTTTTGCGGCAGGCTTAAAAAGCAGGATAAGTAATAGGTGTTGTTATGTGGGGTTTGTGTAAAACTCCTGCTTTTGTTCAGATTTTAAAGTATACCATTTTTCTTTAATAATGTTTTAACCGTATCTGTTGGCTGAGCGCCGTTTGCAATCCATGATTTAGCTTTTTCACCGTCAACACTTACAACAGAAGGCTCTTTAGTTGGATCATAATATCCGATTTCCTCGATAAACCTTCCGTCTCTTGGGTATCTTGAATCAGCAACAACAATACGGTAGAAAGGAGCTTTCTTAGCACCCATTCTTCTAAGCCTGATTTTAACTGCCATTTTAATTTCACCTCCAAATCAAAATATATAAATTATGCTATTGCAATAATTAACTTAAATACTAAAACGGCATTCCGCTTCCGTGATAACCGTTGTTTCCGGGCATTCCCGGCATACCTCCGCCCATTCCGCCGAGCAGATTCCGCATTTTTTTTCTGCCCATTTTTCCTTTTGCCATACCCGACATCTGCTTCATCATTTTGTTCATTTGCTCGTACTGCTTCAGCAGACGGTTTACGTCTTCGACTTTAGTTCCGCTTCCCGAAGCTATTCTGCGTTTTCGGCTAGGATTTATAATGTTCGGTTTTTCTCTCTCTTTTTGCGTCATAGACTGTATTATCGCTTCAAGCCTTGTAAACTGCTTTTCGTCTATGTCTGCATCCTTTATCTGATTTCCCAATCCGGGAATCATTCCAATCAGAGATTTTATTGAACCCATTTTTTGAATCTGCTTAAGTTGTTCTAAAAGGTCTGTGAGGTCAAAGCTTCCTCGGTTCTTAACTTTCTTTGCAAGGCGCTTAGCGTCCTCTTCATCAACAGTTTCCGATGCTTTTTCAATCAGCGTGAGCATATCTCCCATTCCGAGAATTCTTGAAGCCATACGCTCAGGGTGGAACACCTCAAACTCGTCCAGTTTTTCGCCGATCCCGACAAACTTTATGGGCTTGCCCGTAACAGCCAGAACTGAAAGTGCCGCACCGCCTCTTGTATCGGAATCAAGTTTTGTTAAAATTACGCTGTCTATACCTAGCGCTTTATCAAAGCTCTCTGCAACATTAACTGCGTCCTGTCCTGTCATTGCGTCTACAACAAGTATGATCTCATCAGGTTCTGCGATTTTCTTTATATCAGAAAGCTCTTTCATAAGCTCTTCGTCAATATGAAGCCGTCCTGCGGTATCGAGTATAACCAAGTCGTTTCCGTGATCGTTTGCGTGCTTTAAGGCTTCCTTTACGATTTTTCGTGGGTCAATTTGTCCCATTTCAAAAACTGGAACTCCTGCTTTTTCACCGACGATTTTTAACTGGTCGATAGCGGCAGGACGGTAAACGTCACAGGCAACAAGCAGCGGACGTTTACTTTGTTTTTCCTTAAAGTATTTTGCAAGCTTTGCAGAGTGGGTAGTTTTACCGCTTCCTTGAAGTCCGCACATCATAACGATACACGGAGGCTTGTTAGGAAAGTTGATTTTTGCGTTCGACTCTCCCATTAAAGCGATAAGCTCATCGTTTACGATTTTTATAACCTGCTGAGCCGGAGTAAGGCTGTTTAAAACCTCCTCGCCGACAGCACGTTCTGAAACCTTTGATACAAAGTTTTTAACTACCTTGTAGCTTACGTCGGCTTCAAGCAACGCCATTTTGACTTCTCGCATTGCTGTTTTAACGTCCGTCTCGTTCAACTTACCTTTATTTTTTAAACGCTTGAAAACGCCGTTTAATTTTTCCGAAAGACCTTCAAACGCCATAAGTAATCTCCTTTAGTAATTAACAGTTGATAATTGAAAATGGATAAAGATTTATTGTATATTGTAAAGTTCGCACTTTATAAAGCCTGACTTTGAGCAAAGGCTAACATCTTACTAACTTCCAGTGGCAGAGTCATTGAGGCTCATCGTATGATCTTAAATCCGCTCTCTTTTGGAGCGTCAGTGTTTTCCTCAATCTCAAAAAGATTGCTGTTTTGGTCAATATAAGCGATAATTGCCTCGCTCCTTGAAACAATTCCTCTTGTAAAACTGATTGTCTTGCAATCTTCAATGATTTGTTTGGTCTGTTCCTTTAAATTTTTTATAAAGTCGTCATATTTTCTGATCTTTTTTAGATATCCGAGCTTTTCTTCAAGGTCAATAAGAGTTTCCTCGCCTCGCTTAATGCTGTCACGAACACCTTGTCTAGTTATTCCTAGATTTTCAGCGATTTCAGCAAGCGACAAATCATCAAAATAATAGAGTTCAAGGACGTCTTTTTGCTTGTTTGTAAGCATATAACCGTAAATATCAATCAGTATGGTTATATCAAGATTTTTTGCCATTGAAATCTAACTCCTCTGAATTATTAAAAAACGCTGAAAACTGATGTGAGCAGCATTATTGTAAAGCAAACAGCCTTTACAAATATGTATTATAACCTAAGTTTTCCGAGTTGTCAAGACTTATTTAAGATTTTTTTACCTAAAATATAAAACCACCGCTTTTGGAAGTGGTTTTAATAAGTAATATTTAATAAAATATTTTATCCCAGAATATCAAAAATTTTTATTGCGATGTTGCAGTATAAAAATACCGAACAGGCGTCCACGATTGTTGAGATAAGCGGAGCCGCCATAATTGCAGGGTCAAAGTGCAGCTTCTTTGCAATCATTGGAAGCACGCAGCCAACCGTTTTTGCAAGTACTACTGTGGCGATGATTGAAAGTCCGATTACAAAACCCAGCAGGGCGGAATTTATATCAGCGTCGTTTCTGTATACTAACCAGATTCTTATGCCGTTTACCGCCGCTAAAACAAAGCTAACCAAAAGAGCAATCCTGAACTCCTTAAACATTACTTTAAAGAAGTCTTTGAATTCAATTTCGTTCATAGCAAGGCTTCTAATAACTATAGTTGATGACTGTGAACCGCAGTTTCCGCCTGTACCTGTCAGCATAGGAACAAATGAAAAGAGTATTGGTATTGAAACTAAAAGGCTTTCATAGTGGTTTATAACAGCTCCCGAAAGAGTAGCTGAAAGCATTAGAAATAAAAGCCAAGGTATTCTGCTCTTTGCGTGCGAGAAAACAGAGGTATTGAAATACGATTCATCTGTAGGCGAAATACCTGCCATCTTCTGAATATCCTCGGTCGTTTCCTCGTGGATAACGTCGATAATGTCGTCTACTGTGATAATTCCGACAATTCTGTTTTCGTTGTCTACAACGGGAATTGCCATAAGATCGTATTTACGGATCGTGTTTGCAACCTCTTCCTGGTCGTCATGAGTGTTCGCATAGATTACGTTGGTATCCATAATCTCTTCAATTTTTGCTTCTTCGTCTGCTGTGATAAGATCAAGAAGCTCGACCGTTCCAATAAGTTTTCTATACTCTGTTACATAACAGGTGTATATCGTTTCCTTAACAACGCCGACCTGCCTAATCTTTTTCATAGCTTCGGCAACAGTCATATCCTTTGCGAAGAAAACGTACTCAATTGTCATAAGACTTCCTGCGCTGTCGTCAGGATAGTTTAAGACTTCGTTTATTCTTTTTCTGGTCTGAGAATCGGTGTTCTTTAAAATTCTTGATACCACATTTGCAGGCATTTCTTCAATAAGGTCTACAGTATCGTCAAGAAACAGTTCGTCTAATACTTTACGAAGCTCGTTTTCAGAAAAAGAGTTTATCAACTTTTCCTGAATCTCGCTTGGCAGATTTGAAAAAATTTCAGACGCATTGTCTTTAGGGAGAATTCTGAAAACAAGGGTCAGATCCATATCGTTTATCTCTTCCATCAAAGATGCGACGTCATATGGATTTTGGTCTTTTAAGAATGCCTTCAGCTTTGTATACTGCTTGTTTTCAATAAGTTCAAGCGCAGTCGATTCAAGTGTTTTTTCATCCATCGGCATATCCTCCTTTAATTTATTGTTATCAGGATAGCCGGAGTATGACTTATATCAAATTATGGACAGCTAAGGTCCATAATAAAAGCATAAGTTTCCCTCGCGGCTTTGAATTCTTATTATTACTTCCGCTGTCCATAATCTCATCTCCTTTAATTTAAAATAAAAATAATCTCCATGATTAGGTTTCAGGCAAAATGCTTGAACCAAATCAGAAGATTTTGATATAATAAACTGAAACATATACCCTAAAAAATATAAGTATCTGTCACAGACGTTCAAGCTTCAGCTTCGCAGGGCGTTAGGATCTTTGCGTTGGAACTGCGTTAGGTTATGCCTTGAATCGACATCTCCTGTTGACCAGCTAACAGTGTCTCCACCATTTCGCGGCAGCGTCCCTTATCCCTGTGGTAGCCTCACCTACCGAAATTATTTACTTTTTACATTAATTATTATATGCCGATTTTTTACGTTTGTCAATATATTTGAATTTATAACATAATATTAGTTGACTCAGTATGTATTTGCGTGTTTTTACTTATTTTAAAGTATTTATCAAATTAAAATTCAAATAATAACAAAGCGAAGTATTCAATAAATTTTTATACAATAGCTGTTAATAATATTTGCAGTTTGCAATGTATAACGGCAGGTCAAGGGAAATAATCCTAATTTGTTGACTTATAATATAAATTGTTGTATAATAACATCGTATATACATTAGAAAAGAAAACCAGATTTTCATAATTTTGAGAAAAGCAGGTGATGATATTAAATTTTTTCTAAAGCAGTGCTTAAAAATGGCTGTACAGAATATCATATTACCGCTTGCTTATTTTTTTTACAGGTCGGGACCCATTACAAAGGGATTAGTTATTTTCGCAGACGCTCATCACGATAAATGTCCTGTAAGTATGGAATGTATTTTAAACAGAATTAAAAGCGATGATGATTTTACAATTTTAGAATTTTATCACGATTTCAGCCGATGCGGAAGCATAGGAAGTTTGAGATACTCAATTCAGTTTATGATACTATATGCAAAAGCGGAATTTGTTTTCATCTGCGATAATTTTCTTCCGGTATCCGCTTGTGTAAAGCGAAGGGGAACTACTGTTATTCAGTTATGGCACGCCTGCGGAGCGTTCAAGAAATTCGGATATGATACGGCAGGGGATATTCCTAAATATTATAAAGGAAATGTTTATAAGAATTACGATTTAGTAACTGTTTCGTCAGAAGAGTGCATTGAACACTTCTCAAGTGCTATGAGGCTTGACAAGAGCGTTTTCAAAGCTCTCGGAGTAAGCCGTACAGATATGTATTTCAATGAAGATTTTATAGAAAGGTCGAAAGAAAGATTTTATAAAGAGAATCCAAATGCAAAGGGTAAAAAGGTTGCATTATGGACACCTACTTTCAGGGGTAATCCAGCAAACCCTTATACAGAGGGCAGTGAATCCGCTGCAAGACTGGCAGATGAGCTTTCAAAAAGCGGTGATTGGTACTTTATAACAAAACAACATCCGCACATTAAGAAGTCTGTTATTGAGAATACTGAAACGGATATTCCGACTGAAATGCTTTTTGCTGTTGCTGATTTGCTTATCACAGACTATTCATCGGTGATATATGAATACGCATTGTTCAAAAAGCCGATATTAATATTTGCACCGGATTTAGAACAATACAAATCTCAACGGGGTTTTTATATTGATATAAACAGTTTGCCCGGTGAAGTTATCATTGATGCGGAGAGTCTTACATTGGAGACTGTTGAAAAAGCTGTCTCACAGTTTGACGAAAGTAAAATGCAATGTTTTATTGATAGGTATATGACCGCTTGCGATGGAAAATCAACAGACAGAATAATAGATTATATTAAAGAAAGAAATAAAGATGAAAGATAAGGAGGACATATAATGAAGAATGTATACGGAGTAGTTCTTGCCGGCGGAAAGGGCACCAGAATGGGAAATGTAGAAAAGCCCAAGCAGTTTATGGAGATTGGCGGCAAGCCTATTATTATTCATACTATTGAAAAGTTTGTTGTCTGCCAGGAGTTTGACAAGGTTTTGGTTTTATCCCCTAAGCAGTGGATAAACCATACGCAGGATCTAATTAAGAAGTATATCCCCAACTGTGAGAATGTAGTAGTCTTAGAGGGCGGAATAACTCGAAACGAGACCATTATGAACTCTATTAAATATATAGACGAGCAGGGCTGTCTTGATGATGACACTATCATAGTTACTCACGATTCTGTAAGACCGTTTGTAACTCACAGGATTTTAGAGGAAAATGTAAAGTTCGCTAAGGAGTACGGTGCTTGCGACACGGTAATTCCTGCAACAGATACAATAGTGGAGAGCACAAATAATAAGTTTATAACCGATATTCCGGATCGTTCAAAGATGTATCAGGGTCAGACCCCTCAGACATTTAAGGCAAAAATGCTAAGGGAGCTTTATAATTCACTTACTGAGGACGAAAAAACTGTTCTTACAGACGCTTGTAAGATTCTTGTTTTAAAGGGCAAGGAGATACATTTAGTTGACGGAGAAGTATTCAATATAAAGATAACCTATCCATATGATCTGCGTGTTGCCGAATCTCTGTTAGGAGGCGAGAAGTAATATGCTTAATACAGTTTATCAGCTAAAAAGACCGCGGCAGCTTGATATATTATTTAAGGATATTACACTGGACGACAAGCACGTTATAGTAAGACCTACACATTTATCTATTTGTAATGCAGACCAGAGGTATTATCAGGGAACAAGAAGCGAAGAGGTTCTTGCAAAGAAACTGCCTATGGCGCTCATTCACGAAGGGATAGGAAAGGTAGTATACGACCCGACAGGAACATTCAACACAGGCGACGAGGTAGTTATGATACCTAATGTTCCTGAGCAGGTGGACGAGATAATTGCAGAAAACTATCTGCGTTCAAGTAAATTCAGAGGCAGCGGTTTTGACGGATTTTTGCAGGAGTATGTTGAAACAACGGCGGACAGGCTTGTTCTTTTGCCAAAGGGGATAAACAAGACGGTTGCCGCATTTACGGAAATCGTGAGCGTTAGCTATCACGCAATAGACAGGTTTTACAGGTTTTCACATAAGAGAAGAAATAATATCGGCGTGTGGGGAGACGGAAATCTAGGGTATATCACGTCTCTGCTTTTGAAAAGTCTGCACCCTGAAATTAATTTGTATGTATTTGGAATAGACGAGTCTAAGATGAATGATTTCACATTTGTTGACGGGGCATATCATATAAGCAGAATTCCCGATGATTTGACGCTCGACCACGCTTTTGAGTGTGTTGGCGGAGGGGCTGCACATAGGGCGATAAATCAGATAATCGATTATATTAATCCCGAGGGAACAATTTCAATTCTTGGCGTTTCGGAGGACTTAGCTCCGATAAACACAAGAATGGTGCTTGAGAAGGGTCTGACCATTTTCGGAAGCTCACGAAGCGGAAGAAAAGACTTTGTCGGACTTATAGAGCTTTACAAAGAAAAGCCCGAGGTTGTGGCTTATCTTGAGAACATCGTGGGAACTGTTATAAAAGTCCGTGATGTTAAGGATATAGCTTATGCATTTGAAACGGATATTCACAAGCTCATCGGAAAAACCGTTATGGTCTGGGATGAGTAGGGAAATAGAGATGATTTTTCAGAATTTTCAGAACAGGACAGTTAAAATTAAATGAAGATAAAAAGGATAGTAAAAAAGTATTATAATAAAGCGGCATCAAGAATATATAAATTTGCAACACTTAAAGTTATTTATCCGTTTGTATATAATTGTTATAAGAAAAAACCGATTGATGAAAAAAAGGTTCTGCTGATTGAGGTTCGTTCTCTTAGCCTTACCGACAGCTATGCAGTGCTTGACAGAGAGCTTAGGGCACGGGGGGATTTGAATATTTCATATCAGTTTCTGGGCGAAACAATAGTAGGAGTATTCGGCTGTCTTAAAAGAGGTCTTGCCTGTGTAAAGGAGCTTGCAACGGCAAAAGCGGCATTTGTCACAGACGCTTGCCAGATAACAAGCTGTGTGAATCTCAGAGAAGAAACAAGACTTATTCAAATATGGCATGCCTGCGGAGCCTTTAAAAAGTTCGGCTTTTCAACTGCACTTTTGAAGTTTGGCGATTCGGAAAAGAGAATGCTTAAATATCCGTACTACAAGAATATTTCGTATATTACGGTTTCCAGCCCTGAGATTGTTTGGGCTTATGAGCAGGCTATGAACAGCAGTGTATTCAAAAGCAAGGTCGTTCCTGTGGGAGTTTCAAGAACAGATTTGTTTTTCGATAAAGATTTTGTAAACAGCGCAAAAGAGCGTGTTTATGAAGCTTTCCCGAACGCTCGGAATAAAAAGGTTATACTTTATGCTCCGACCTTTAGGGGCAAGGTAAGAAGTGCAAAAACGGGAATTGTGGACATAGATCAGTTTTATCAAAATCTGGGGGATGAATACGTACTTATTATAAAACACCATCCGTATGTTAAAAATCCGCCGATTATTGATGAAGCGTATGCAGACTTTGCGGTAGATTTGTCCAAGACCTGTGATATAGAGGACTTGCTCTGCGTTGCCGATATTTGCATATCAGATTATTCATCGCTGGTGTTTGAGTATTCGCTGTTTGAGAGACCTCTGATTTTCTTTGCTTATGATATTGAATCTTATAACGACTGGCGGGGTTTTTACTATGATTACGACGAGCTTACGCCCGGTCCGGTTTTTACAACAGATGAAGAGATCATAGATTATATAAAAAATATTAATGAGCGGTTTGACAGGCAAAAGATAATTGATTTCAGAGATAAATTTATGAGCGCCTGTGACGGAAACGCAACAAGTCGTATTATAGATTTAGCATTAGGAGAGCAACAAAGGAGATAAATCATAAATGAGCTTTTTTAAGAGTATAATAAGGGTTTTATGGCTTAACCGTCTATGGTGGAAGATTAAAAAGCTGCCGTTGGTTAAGCAGATAATTGCCTATGAGAATAAAAAGAAAAAAGAGAGAAAAAAAGCATATAACAGGCTTCATATGGAGGAATTCCTGCATCACACAATTCCCGATGTATATGAAAGCTGTATGGATAAGCCAATTGACGAGCGGAAGGTTGTATTCATAGAGCCCAGATACAATGTTTTATCAAATAATTTTGGTGAGATTTACAGAGTGCTGGAAAAGGAATATGACTTTGACATAAAAATATGCTTGCTCAATGAGATTTCCGCTTCTAAAGAGGAGTATGAGCAAAAATGTTTGGAAATGGTAAGGGAAGTTTCAACCGCTAAGTATGTGTTTTTAGACGAGGCTTCAAGACCGTTCAGCGCTATTAATAAGAGAAAAGAAACAATAGTCACACAGCTATGGCACGCCTGCGGAGCATTCAAGAAATTCGGTTTTTCAACTGCTGATTTGATTTTCGGATCGGACGCTGAGTCACTAAGACAGTATCCATTTTATGCAAATCTGAATTATGTAACGGTCAGCTCCCCCGAGGTTATATGGGCTTATGAGGAAGCTATGATGCTTAAAGACAGGGATACTGAGATAGTCGCATTGGGTGTTTCGAGAACCGACGCCTTTTTCAGAGAAGATACAATAGATTCAGCTTATGAAAAGTTATACAGTATTATGCCGTCGGCAAAAGGGAAAAAAGTTATTTTATACGCTCCGACCTTCAGAGGGAGAGTAAGAAAAGCAAAAACGCCTGATAAAATTGATTTGGAAGCGTTCTGCACTGAGCTTTCAGACGATTATGTGCTGTTGTTCAAGCACCACCCGTTTGTAAAGAGCCGTCCAGAGGTGACTGATGAATATAAGGATTTTGCCTGCGATATGACAGGAGATATGTCAATAGACGAGCTTTTGTGCGTTTCTGATATATGTATATCTGATTATTCGTCTTTGGTTTTTGAATATTCGCTGTTTGAGCGTCCGATGATTTTCTTTGCCTATGATATAGACGAATATAATGATTGGCGAGGATTTTACTATAATTATGATGAACTCACTCCCGGTCCTGTTTATCAGACAAATGAAGAGATAATAAACTATATTAAGAATATAGATACGATGTTCGACAAGCAGCAGGTAATAGATTTTAAAAATAAATTTATGCGCTCCTGTGACGGACATGCTACAGAACGTATATTAAAGATGGTATTTGGAGATGCTCTAGAGGCTAACAAGCGTTTGAAAAGTTAAAAGCGTAAAAGCTTTGTTATTAATTTTTTAACAGGAGAATGCCCTGAAATTTGGGCAGAGGTTGAAATATGAGAAAAATTCTGATGAGATCTGGAATGACTCCATTTGATAATTTCAGTCCGAGCAAAGTTATTTTAAAAAACTCGATCGGCGGAAATTGCGGAAACTTAGTATTTGCATACAGTATTTACCGTGCGCTTATGACGGAGGGTACAGAAATTGATTCAACATATTACCGTCTCGACTACACCGATAGTGAAATAGATAAGATAAACGAAGAATATGACCTGATTGTTATGCCCCTTGCAGACGGATTCAGAGAGGACTTTGAGGAAAAATTGCAGGCGCATACAAGGCTTATTAGACGTCTTAAGATCCCAGCTATTGTTATCGGAGTTGGACTTAGAGCGCCTTTTGAACCTGATTTATACAATGGCTTTCCCTTTGACGGCGCTGTAAAAAAATTTATGGACGCAGTTTTAGAAAAGTCTGCGATAGTTGGCGTAAGAGGACAGATAACTTCGGATTATCTGTCATCATTAGGCTATATTGAGGGATTGCACCATATGGTTATTGGTTGCCCGTCAATGTATATGTTCGGACGGGACTTGAATATTAGAGATACAAATATCACAAAGGATTCCTTTGTTTGCATAAATAATTCTATAATATCGCCGAAAAATGTTCTGGATTTTATCGAAAGAAGCAGCGGTGAGTTTTCAAACGGATATTTCATACCGCAGAGAATAAATGAACTTAAACTAACTTATTTTGGCATACCTCTTTCTGATATTAATGATAAGATTAATTATCCGAATAGCATAGAGCATTACCTTTATCAGCAAGACAGAGTCAGGTTTTTTATAAATTTCAGAGAATGGAATAAATTTATTTCCAAAGCGGATTTCACATTTGGCGCAAGAATTCACGGGAGTATAGCTTCTGTTATTTCGGGAACGCCCAGTCTGAGTATTCCAAAGGATGCTCGTACAAGGGAGATTTCCGAATATCATAATCTTACCCGAGTGAATTACACTGAAATAAACAGCGATACAAGCATTTGGGATTTAATTGAAAAGGCTGATTTTAAAGCTCCGATGAAAAGTCATCAAAGTAATTTTGAAAATTACCGTAAATTTCTTAAGATTAACGGTCTTGAAAATATTTTTGAAAATGATGGTAGCCCTATTAACACACCATTTGACAGAAAAATTGCCAAGGCGGAATTACAGCCGCCTTTGACCACTTATAATTCATGCTCAATACATGAAAGAATAATGCGTACAAATGAGTATGTGAGGTATTCAAACGGAGTTGTGAAAAGGCTGAGTGAGAGACTTAATAAGCAAGCAGAGACAAAAACATTGCTTAAAGCAAGGATAGCTGATAAAAATAAGTTAATATCAGATAAAGAAAAAATTATAGCCGATAAAGATAAAATAATTAATTTAAAAAGCGTGCGGCTTGCTTTAAAGTTGAGTAAAATAGTTAGAAAATTCAAGGGAAAGAAATAAATATATTTAGGAATAAATAATATTTAATGACGTATTTTAAAGGAGAAAAAGAATGGGTTCAAATTCACAGAACAAGGACAGCAGAAGTGTAGTAAGAAAAATAGCGTCTCAGGTCAAGCACAGAATTGTTTCGTTTTATGATCCTGTTGCTGACTTAAGACCGCTATGGCTATTTAATGCCGGAAATCTTTTTGCCGGAAATCCTAAGTGGCTGTTTGTGTATATAAACAAATACAGAAAGGATATAAAAGCGGTCTGGCTTTGCGATGAAGATGAAACAGTAGAATATATAAACAAATTGGGATATGAGGCTCATAACTACCACTCAGAAATGGCTTACGCATATGAACCTAAAGCAAAGGTTTATGTAGTTGAAAATGTTAAGGAGGTCTTTCCTGCACGATTAAATCCTGATGCGGTAATACTCAACCTTTTCCATGGTGTTGGGTGTAAGTCGATTGAGCGCAAGGTGAACTATGGATTCTTATTTGAAAAAATTGCGAAAAAATACATCAAGCACAATTCAAGATACAAGAACAATCAGTTGTTCTTGGTAACCTCTCCGCTTATGGAAAAGCATTTTAAGGAGCAGTGCGGCATAGACGACGATAAGGTGATAAGAGCCGGCTATCCGAGATGCGAATATCAAAAGTATTTTGATAAAATTCAAACATATGACCATGATGTTTTAGCGCAAAAGGGTATGCCGAGTGATGCAAGGATAGCAGTATATGCTCCGACATATCGTGACGCTTCACCTTTTGATTTTTTTGGCAAGGCAATACCTGATATGAATGCGCTTTTGGAAAAGCTGAAAGAAAACAATACGCTTCTGATTTTTAAAATGCATCCTCTTATGGAACGTGACTCAGTATACGTTCAGGTTAAGGAGTATTATAAGGACTGTCCTAACTTTCTGTTCTGGGATAATTCGTACGATTTCTATGAGATAATGGATAAGATAGATCTGGCAATTGTCGATTATTCGTCTATCTATTATGATTTGCTTGCAGCAGGAGTTAAGAACTTTGTAAGATATATTTACGATTACGGTCAGGAAAACACTATACGGGATCTTGTATTTGACTTGCTTGAAATGACATCGGGCAAGATATGCAATAATTTCGACGAGCTGTTAAATTCGTTCGGATATGAAAACACAAAGCAGGATCAAAAGGATACTGAACGTATAAACGATCTGTTCTGGGAGTATTCGGGCAGCGATACATTTGAAAAAATAATCTCGAAGACAATGGAGTTCAAGCCTGAAAAAAGAGAACTGCCTACTCTTTATTCGTTCGATATTTTTGATACGCTTATTTCAAGAAAGGTTTTAAATCCAATCGGAATATTCTATTATGTCAAGGAGAAAATTGAAAAATCAGGAGAGAGCTTTCCGGCATTTTTGGTGAAGAAGTACCCGAAAATCAGGCAAGAGGCTGAGAAGAACGTTCGTGACTATTATATAAAGACTCTCTCTCTGCGTGAGGATGACAGAAGAGAAATATGTTTTGATGAAATCTTTGACAGAATTCAGTATGTATACGGCATTACCGACGAGCAAAAACAGTTGCTTAAAGATTTAGAGCTAGAGGCAGAGTATGAAAACTCAATTCCTCTTCCTGAGAAGATAGGCTTTGTTGAGGAGTTGCTGGAGCGGGGAGATAAGGTTATTCTCGTAAGTGATATGTATCTGCCTAAAGAGTTTGTAAGAAAGTTGCTTTATAAGGCAAATCCTATTCTGGCGGAGCTTCCTTTGTTCTTGTCATCGGATTACGGTGTTCAGAAGACGACCAAGCTGTTATATCTTGAGGTTTACAAAAGCTTTGAAGAATATAATTTTGCAGAATGGCGTCATTTCGGCGACAGTCAGTTTGCCGATGGAAAACGTCCGAGACAGCTTGGAATTACCGCAAAGGTACACGGAATACCAGAGTTTAATGAATATGAAACTGCAATGGTTGAAGAAATAGGCACATATGATTCGTTTCTTGTTGCGGCAAAGCTGGCAAGGTTCAGAGATGCTAACACAAATATTAAAGATTATTATGTCTATGCACATGTTTCAATGTATATGGTTCCGTATGTAAGCTACGCTGTCAGAGACGCTCTTAAAAACGGAATTAAAACCTTATACTTCATATCAAGGGACGGTTATCATTTAAAGAGAATTGCCGACGCTATTATCAGGGCTAAGGGAATTGATATGAAAACCAAGTATATTTACGGTTCCAGAAGAGCGTGGAGAGTACCTTCGTTTGTAACAGAGATAGATGAGGAGTTTTTCACTGCCTTCGGAAACTTTGCCCAAGTTCAAAGCTATAGTCACCTTCTCGACGCAACTTGTCTTGACGAGGAAACCTTCCAAAGGGAGTTCCCTGAGCTTGCATATTTAAAAGATGTTGAGAGAATAGATCAGAAAACGCTTGATGATATAAAGGTTGTCCTGTCGAACTCGGATAAATATAAACAGTACATTCTCGATTATGCAAGGAAAGAAAGAAAAATTATTAATGAATATTTTAATCAGGAGATAGATTTTTCAGAAAAATTTGCGTTTGTTGAGTATTGGGGAAGAGGATATACTCAGGACTGCCATGTGAGAATTATGCACACTGCCGCAGGAAAAGAAATTGATGTCCCGTATTACTATATGAGAAGCATATATTCTACTGAGGGAGCAAGCATAAAGAAAAACTTTACAACTCATGTTCAGTCGCTGATATTTGTTGAAGCCTTATTTGCAAATATTCCTTACAAGAGCATTGAAAAATACAAGTATGAAGGCACAAAGGTTGTGCCTGTAATAGAGCCGATACAATGCGATGAAGAGCTGCAATATTCGCTTGAGAGGTTTTTAAAGCAGTTCTGTGTGGATTTCTATGACAGCGAAAGCCAATATAATGACGAGGAAACTCTTGAAAGAGAGTTGTTTGACTTTTCATTTAATTATTACGCTGAGCATCAGGAGGACGATCTGATATTTACTGAATGTTTAGGTCCGTTGGTTGATTCTGTAGGAACATACGGCGACAAGAGAGAGTTTGCTCCGCCGTTTTCCAAACAGATGCTTGAGGATTTCGCAAGTGGAATTCCAATGGGAAGAATGACATACTCGCTTCCTATAACCATGAATCGGTCGTCAGATGATGATATTGAAAAATACGAGCGCATAATGCAGTCATTCGAGGAAGAAAAGGAAGAAAAGCGTTTAGAAAAGCAAAAAGAGAAGTTTGACGTTAAGGAAATAGAATTTAAAAAGCAATATGAGAAATATATCTGGGACAGACGTGTTTATAACAGAAAGTATAAAAAGCTATGTAGCAAGTATTCTGTTAAACCAAAGAGCGTATTGTTTTTTGACCCGTTTATCAATGGCAGTGATATAAAGCCGGAGCTTTATTCAGTGCAAAGAGAGGTTTCAAAGGTAAAGGGAGTAAAGATTAATTATCTGAATCAGAAAAAGTCTTATACTGAAAACGATCTTAAACTCTTTGCAACCAGTGAGATAATCGTAATAAGAGAACAGATCGATATAATAAGTATGCTCGACATAAGACCTGAAACAAAAGTTGTTCAGCTTTGGCCATATGCTTTTCCTTCGGCGAACTTTGGTTATATGAGGGACTATAGTAACATGGGACCTTATGAGAGAAAGCTGATTCAGGTAAAGGAAGATGCCAAATATACGATGATTCCAACGGCGTCTGATGCTATTTCTGAATTGTTTGCAAAATCTCTTAGAAATGCGGAATCTACAAATATTATTTCAATAGGAAATCCCTGCACCGATGTTTTCTTTGATGAAAAATATAAAGAAGAAACAAGACGGTTACTGTATGAAAAATTCCCTCAGGCTAAGGGTAAGAAAATTATTGCATATATTCCTAGTCATAGGTTCAGAACAGAGCCATACAAGAAACTTGAATTTTTAGATGTTCCTTTGATGTATAAATACTTAAGGGGAGAGTATGTGCTGGTATTCCACAGTTCTGTAAAAAATGATAATAAGTATCATATTGCAAATCAGCAGAAGGATTTTGCATTTGATATTAAAGGAATCATTGCTCTTAGACCTCTTCTTGCAATTGCCGATGTGATCGTAGGAGACTACCGCAGCAGTTTCATTGAAACTCCGCTGTTAAATGTTCCTATATACGCAACGGCAAATGACTTTGAAAATCATATGGAGCAAAAAGGTCTTGTTAAGAACTATAAGCAATTGATAGGAGGCCCTATTGTTGCAGACACTATGGATCTTATTCAGAGGATTATAGAGATCGATCAGTATGACTTTACAAAGCAGCAGAAGATAGCAGAAAAATACCTTGATAAGTGCGACGGACATTCCGCTGAGAGACTGGTTGATTTGCTATTTGAAAATTAAATTCTAAGTTTTTTAAAAGTTAATATACTATTAATGATTTAGGTAAGTTAAGTGCTATAATTGATATACGCTTAATATATTTAGAAAGTTTGAAAATCAGGCTTTCTGAGATAAAAGCAGTGAAAATCTGTTTAAAATTAATTTATGGAGAAAATTAAATGAGAAATGTGTATATTCAAAAATTTATAAGCTATAGACATCTGATGATCGAGCTTGTAAAAAAAGGAATTAAGCTAAAATACAGAAGGTCATACTTAGGCATATTATGGTCGCTAATAGAGCCTTTGCTTACAATGGCTGTTTTGACGGTCGTATTTACAAAGCTCTTAGGCAGAGACGCAAAGGATTTGAAAATTCCGTTTGCACTTTATATTCTTATCGGACGTTTGATGTATTCTTATTTTTCGTCGGGAACAAAAACGGCAATGCGTGCTATACGAGCTAATGCGCCTATGATTAAAAAGGTTTATGTTCCTAAATATTTATATCCGCTGTCTTCGACGCTTTACACCTATATAATTTTTCTTATTTCGCTTATTGATTTGTTTGGAGCAGCTATTGTAATGGGGGTAAAGCCATCATGGTATATGTTCGAGGCAATAATTCCTCTGATATTGATTTTCGTTTTAACATTTGGTATCGGAATGATACTTGCAACAGTTGATGTGTTTTTCAGAGATGTTGAATATATCTGGGAAGTAGTTTCAATGCTTATTATGTATACGAGTGCAATATTCTATACGATAACCAGATTTAAAGGTTGGATGCTTAATCTTTTCAAATTCAATCCGTTATATAGGCTCATAGAAGGCTTCAGAGACGCATTTTCCGGTCAGCCTCTGCACCCTTACGGAATGCTTTATGCCGCTCTGTTCAGTTTTGCGGCAGTACTTTTCGGATTCTTTATTTTCTACAAAAAGCAGGATAATTTTATTTTACACATTTAACACCCTGTTGATTTGAAAGTTTCAAAATAAAGATTCAAAAACAATAGGAATGCTCAAAGGAGGGCATAGATATAATTATGGGTAAAACAATACTTAATGTCTCTCATGTAGGAATGAAATTTAATCTCAGTAAGGAAAAAGTGGACAACATAAAAGAGTATGTTATAAAGCTTTTGAAAAAAGAGCTTCACTATAATGAGTTTTGGGCGTTGAAGGATGTCTCATTCAAGGTTGAGCAGGGCGACAGGGTGGGAATTCTCGGTCTGAACGGGGCGGGAAAATCGACTCTTTTGAAAATAATTTCTGGAGTTTTTAAGCCCACTGAGGGACAAGTAACGGTAGAGGGAAAAATCGTACCGCTTCTTGAGTTGGGCGCAGGATTTGACGCACAGTATACGGGCGGAGAAAATATATTTCTTTACGGTACAGTTTTGGGATATTCTAGAGAATTTCTAAAAGAAAAGTACGATGAAATTGTCGAATTTTCAGGTCTTGGGGAATTTATTGACGTACCGATAAAGAATTATTCATCCGGAATGAGAGCAAGGCTCGGATTTTCAATTGCAACGATTGTCGATCCGGAGATACTTATTCTTGATGAGGTTTTGTCCGTAGGTGACAGAAAGTTTAAAAAGAAGAGCCTTAATAAGATAAAATCTATGATGAAGAGCAATGTTACTGTGCTTTTTGTTTCTCACAACACCGACCAGATAAGAGAGATTTGCAACAAAGCCATTTTGCTTGAGCACGGCAGGCTCATTGCTAAGGGCGAGGTAAATGAAGTATGCGACTATTACGAAAAGCTGATAGAAGAAGAGTATGACATACAAGACTTGCCCAAAAAGCTAAGAAAGAAAATAAGACAGAAAAAGCAGCAGCAACAGGGGATGACCTCCAAGCCGTCGGAGACTCCGCTGCCAGAGACAAGAGGTTAGATACAAGAAGCAAGATAAGAGCGTTTAGGCGACCCCTGAACGCTTCTTTTGTTTCTAACCAATGTACTTTTTAATTGTTCATTATTTATTGATATACCCACCTTTGTACAATCTGTAACACTTATCGAATTACCCAAAGGCGGCAGAGCCTCCGCCGGTTCGGCGATACAACATTTACCGTTACTTCATAAGAGTAAAGTCCGCCGTTGTACAATCTGTAACACTTATCGAATTACCCAAAGGCGGCAGAGCCTCCGCCGGTTCGGCGATGCAACATTTACCGTTACTTCATAAGAGTAAAGTTCGCCGTTGTACAATCTGTAACACTTATCGAATTACCCAAAGGCGGCAGAGCCTCCGCCGGTTCGGCGATTCAACATTTACCGTTACTTCATAAGAGTAAAGTCCGCCGTTGTACAATCTGTAACACTTGTTGAATTACCCAAAGGCGGCAGAGCCTCCGCCGGTTCGGCGGTCTTGATTTTTATATGTAAAATATGTTATACTTATACCAATTAGCTTCATTATAAATATAAGGAGTATGATTATATATGAATTATAATTTTTCTGAAAAAGTATCGAATCTTCAAGCGTCGGCTATACGTGAAATACTTAAATTCACGTCAGACCCTGAGGTGATTTCATTTGCGGCGGGAAATCCAGCGCCTGAGGCTTTTCCTGTAGAAGACGTAAAGAGAATTTCAAAGGATATTCTTGAGCAAAACCCGATACTTGCATTGCAGTATTCAGTGACCGAAGGGTATACGCCATTAAGAAATGTTCTAAAAGAGAGAATGACAGCTCAGGGCAATTTTGATCCCGATACTGACGAGTTAATAATAACTTCGGGTGCACAGCAATCAAATGAACTTGCTGCCAAGGTCCTTTGCGACGAGGGCGATACTATAATCTGCGAAGCTCCGTCGTTTATCGGATCGTTAAATGCATTTAAGTCTTATAATGTAAATCTTGTAGGTGTTGAGCTTGAGAGCGACGGTATAAACGTAGAAAAACTGGAGGAAGCAATTAAGGCAAATAAAAATACAAGGCTTATTTATCTTATCCCGAATTTTCAGAATCCTACAGGACTTACAATGTCTCTTGAAAAGAGAAAGCGAGTTTATGAACTTGCAGAAAAGTATGATATTTTCATTTTAGAGGATAATCCATACGGCGATATTCGCTTTGCAGGAGAGGATATTCAGTCTATAAAGAGTATGGATAAAAGCGGCAGGGTTATCTATTCAGGAACATTTTCAAAGGTTCTCGCACCGGGAATCAGAGTGGGATACTGCTCAGCACCAAAGGAAATTATATCTAAAATTATTGTGTGCAAGCAGGTATCAGATGTGCATACGAACATCTGGGCGCAGGTTCTGGCAGAGAGATTTCTTTCAACCTGCGATATGGAAAAACACTTTGCTGACATAAGAAAGATTTATAAGCACAAGTGCGAGCTAATGCTTAGTGAGATAGAAAAGAATTTTTCAAGCAAGGTAAAATACACAAAGCCCGAGGGCGGATTGTTCATCTGGTGTACGCTGCCCGATGACTGCGATATGATGGGTTTTTGCAAAAGGGCTGTTGCCGAGTTCAAGGTGGCTGTTGTTCCGGGCACGGCGTTTACAATTAATGAAACCGATAGAACTACGTCGTTTAGACTTAACTTCTCAACGCCTACGGACGAGCAGATCATCAAGGGCTGTGAACTTATCGGAAAGCTTTCTAAAGAAATGTTCAGCTAGACCGGCGAGCCGCCGGAGGCATTCTGCCTTTGGAAAATTTGAAAAATGTATTTATTTTGTATAACGGCAGGTTTATTAATTGATAATTGACAATTGACAATGGATAAATTACCAGAAGTAAGACCGGCGAGCCACCGGAGGCACTTTGCTTTTGGAAAGTTTGCAAAGTGTATTTACTTTCTGTAATGGCAAGTTTATTAATTATAATTGACAATGGATAATCACCAGAAACGAGAAGCCAGAAACAAAAAGTAAGAGCGGCTAATTAACGCTTGATATGCGTTTAATAATATTAATAAAACATTAAAGGAGATTAACTATGCCTGATTTTGATAAAGAAAAAAAGATTATTTTCAGCGGAATACAGCCAACGGGAGTGTTTACGCTAGGTAACTATTTAGGAGCGGTCCGCAACTGGGGAACGCTTCAGGACGAATATAACTGCATATATTCGATAGTCGATTTGCACGCTATAACTGTTAAACAAGAGCCAGCAAAACTCAGACAAAACTCATTGCAGGCGTATGCTTTGCTTTTGGCGTGTGGTATTGACCCTAAAAAGTCGATAGCTTTCTTTCAGAGCCATAACAAGTGCCATGCTGAACTGAATTGGGTTTTAGCTTGTTCAACGCAGTTCGGCGAGCTTTCGAGAATGACTCAGTTTAAGGATAAGTCAAAAAAGCACGCGGACGACGTCAACGCAGGATTATTTACATATCCTGTTTTAATGGCTGCGGATATTTTGGCTTATAATGCGGATTTAGTTCCGATCGGCGCTGACCAAAAACAACATTTAGAGCTTGCTAGAAATGTTGCTGGCAGATTTAATAATAAGTACGGCGAGTTCTTTAAACTGCCCGAGCCCTATATACCGCCTGTGGGAGCAAGTGTGAAGTCTCTTGCAGATCCTACTAAGAAGATGTCAAAGTCGGACGAAAACCAGAATGCTACCGTTTATATTCTCGACGACAAAGATACTATTATCAGAAAATTCAAGAGGGCAGTTACCGACAGTGAAACAGAGATTTGTTACCGTGAGGGCAAGAACGGTATAAACAATCTTATGTCTATTTATTCTTGTGTTACGGGTAAAACCTACGGCGAAATAGAGAGAGAATTTGCGTCAAAGGGTTACGGAGATTTTAAACTGGCTGTAGGCGAGTCGGTATCTGATTACTTAAAGCCTGTAAGAGATGATTTTGCAAGACTTATTGCCGACAAGGCTTATTTGAAAGAGTGTTATACAAGCGGAGCGGAGTCTGCAATGAGAATAACAAACAGAATTCTTTCAAAGGTATATCACAAAGTTGGTTTTGTTGACGCAAGATAGAAAAAGAGTGTAAGTATTATTCAGGAGGCTAATTTATATGAAGCTAGGTATGGTAGGACTGCCTAATGTGGGAAAAAGTACGCTTTTTAATGCACTTACAAATGCAGGTGCAGAATCGGCTAATTATCCATTTTGCACTATAGAGCCGAATGTGGGAATAGTGTCTGTTCCGGACGAACGTCTTGATAAATTAAGGGAGATGTACAACCCTGTTAAATTCACTCCTGCGACGCTTGAGTTTGTAGATATTGCAGGACTTGTAAAGGGTGCTTCCAAAGGCGAGGGATTGGGAAACAAGTTCCTTTCAAACATTCGTGAGGTTGACGCAATAGTTCACGTTGTGAGGTGTTTTGAGGACGATAATATTATTCACGTTGACGGAAGTATAAATCCCAGCCGTGATATTGAAACTATTGATTTAGAGCTTATTTTCTCAGACGTTGAGATGATTGAACGTCGTTTAGACAGAACCAAAAAGGCAATGAAGGGAGATAAGTCTCTTGCAGGAGTGGTTGATTTCTTAGAAAGGCTTAAAGCACACTTAGAGGACGGAAAGCCTGCAAGAAGTTTTGAAATGACCGATGATGAAACAGAGTGGATTAAGGAGACTCCGCTTTTATCGGGCAAGCCTGTTATCTATGCCGCTAACCTCTCGGAGAAGGATTTCACAAACAATATAGAAACCAATGAAAACTATAAAATAGTTTGTCAGCACGCAAAGGAAGAGGGAAGTGCTGTTTTGCCTATTTGCGCTCAGATCGAGGCAGAGATTGCAGATATGAACGATGAGGATAAGCAGATGTTTTTATCAGAGCTTGGTCTTGAAATTTCAGGTCTTGGAAGAATCATCAAAGAGGGATATTCGCTTCTCGGACTTATATCTTTTCTTACAGCAGGCGAACCGGAGGTTCGTGCGTGGACGATAAAAAAGGGAACAAAAGCTCCTCAGGCCGCAGGAAAAATTCACACCGATTTTGAAAAGGGTTTTATTCGTGCTGAGGTGGTCTCGTTTGACGATTTAATGGCTTGCGGCACTATGGCTCATGTTAAGGAAAAAGGTCTTATGAGACTTGAGGGCAAGGATTATGTTATGCAGGACGGAGATATTGTTCTGTTTAGATTTAATGTTTGATCACTAACATTATTAGCTTTGATAAATCTAAATTGTAAATAAATTTTTCATCTGAGATGTTGTTCTTTTCTTCACACGAGAGGCAATCAAAAATAAATTAAAAAAATGCTTGACAAATAAGGATTACTTGTATATAATGTAGTAGTTGGCTTTAAAGCGTTAAAGTTTTAAACCATAAAAAGCCAAAAGTGTAATATAATTATCATAACAGTGAAAGGAGGAGGCTCCAATTTAGGAGCAAAATAATTATGAGTGAAACTAAAAGGGGCAATTTAATTTCAGTAAGAGACGATTTAAAAGTTGTTGATGCAACAATAAGAGACGGCGGACTGGTAAACGATTTTCGTTTTACAGACGAGTTTGTAAAGGATTTGTATGAGACAAATATCGCTGCAGGCGTTGATTATATGGAGTTTGGCTACAAGGCTTCAAAGAAAATCTTTCCCGAGGAGGATTTCGGCAAGTGGAAGTTCTGTGACGAGGAGTCTATAAGGGGAATTGTCGGTGAAAACGACAGCGATTTAAAGATTTCTGTTATGGCTGATGTTGGCAGAACTGATATGGATACCATTCTGCCTAAGAGCGAGAGCGTTGTTGACCTTATGCGTACGGCTACATATGTATATCAGATTCCGTCCTGTATTGAGATGGTAGAGGATTTTCACAAGAAAGGGTATGAGACTTCGGCAAATATTATGGCTGTTTCAACTGCAAATGACGGTGAACTTGACCAGGCTCTTGAGCTTCTTTGCAAGAGCAGTGTTGATATAATCTACCTTGTTGACAGCTATGGCGCTTTATATCCTGAGGATATTAGAAGACTTACGGCTAAATACTTAGAGTTCGGTGAAAAATATAATAAGAAAATTGGTATTCACGCGCACGACAATCAGCAGTTGGCTTTTGCTAATACAATTGAGTCAATGATAATGGGAACAAGTTATCTTGACGGTACTGTAAGGTCGCTGGGCAGAGGTGCAGGTAACTGCGCTTTGGAAACCTTGCTAGGATTTTTAAAGAATCCCAAATACAATTTAGTTCCGCTTCTTGACTTCATAGAAAAGCATATGGTCAAGCTGCACAACGACGGTCTGGTATGGGGATACGATGTTCCGTATCTGCTGACAGGAAGATTTAACTGTCATCCGAGAACGGCTATTGCGTTTATGAAAGAGAAAAGAACTGATTATGCCAAATTTTTTCAGGAAACTTACGACCAAGACAATTGAGCAATGAGCCACCACATAGGTATTGCCGCTTTTAATAAGTTTTCAAAAAAGAATTTTGATTAACGGCGACTATAATATCTTTAATCACACGAGCGTTCAGGTAACCCCTGAACGCTCTTATCTTGATTCTTAATTTTTCTTTGGCGGCGGAGCTGCTGAAAGTTTGCCGGTCTTGAAACAGGTTTTCAGCTTATAGGTACTAGTCTGCCGTTGTGCAAAGTAAACACGTTCTAAAAACTTTCCAAAGGCAGCTGAGCCACCGGCGGCTCGCCGGTTGACAAAAAAAGAGGGATTTGTTATAATATTTAATTAGTATAAAAAGAGAATTACAGAAAAATGTGTTATTGGCTTATCAATGATAAATATCAGGAGGTCAGCCGAAGTGGAGAAGAACATTTCAAATAGTTTGGATGATCAGTCTGCAAAGGATAAAAGTAAATTTTATAATATAAAGAATACTCTTAATAAGATAAGAAAAAGAATAATCAAATATTGCAAAGATAATATTTTGTTTTTAGCATATGTAATTTTGATGCTGTTGAATTCAACAGTGTTGCGTTTTTTTACGGTTAAAAATTATTTTTCGATAAAGCCTGTACTTGCAGATATTGCAGTTATATTGATAATAGGTCTGTTCGGTTATTTTATAAGACCGAAAAGAAGATTTGTATACTATATAATTTGGGTAAGTTTGTTTTCAGTACTGACCATGGCAGACTCAATATACTATACCAACTACAAGTCATTTATATCAGTATCGCTATTGTCAACGGCGTCGCAGCTTGGAGGAGTTTTTGACGCTGTAACAGAGAGCATTTTAGAGGCAAAGGATCTAGTCTTTTTATTGTCTATTGTAATCTATATAGCGGTTTACATTATATTGAGAAAGAAGAAAACTCATTATTTTGAAAGATTAGAGAAAATAAGCAAGAGAAATTCCAAGATGGCGGCTTTGAACACCTTATTTGCAGGTTTGATATTTGCAGGTATATTTGCTACAACTCTCACGGGAACTGATGTTTCAAGACTGAGAAATTCATGGAACAGAGAGTATGTGTTATCTGCGTTCGGGCTTTACACATATACATTTAGTGATGTTGTAACAAGTACAAATGCACAGCTAAATGTTCTGTTCGGAGAGCAGGAAAGTGCCGAAACATTTCATGCCTTTTTTGATGACAAAGAAGAAGCCGATCCGGTAAGCGATGACAATGATTATACGGATATTTTTAAAGGTAAGAATGTTATAACTATTCACGCAGAAAGTATTCAGCAGTTTACTATGGATACAAAAATCAACGGAAAAGAGCTTACTCCAAATCTTAACAAACTTGCAAGGGAAGGTATATATTTTTCTAATTTCTACGCTCAGGAAAGCGTAGGTACAAGTTCTGACTCGGAGTTTACTTTTAACACATCGCTTATGCCTGCATCAAGCGGAACTGTTGCCATAAACTATTGCGACAGGACTTATGTGTCTATAGAAAAGCTGTTAAAGGAGCAGGGATATTACACATTTTCAATGCACGGAAACAATGGGTCGTATTGGAACAGATTAAAGCTGCACGAATCGCTGGGGTATGATAAGTTTTATAATTACACTACCGACTATGATATTGACGAGACTATCGGGCTTGGGTTATCAGATAAATCATTTTTCAGACAGTCGAGCGATATAATCGAACAAATTTCAAAACAGCATAACAAGTTTTACGGAACAATGATAATGCTAACAAATCACACTCCCTTTATTGATATAGAAAATCACAGTGATTATGAAGTAGACTTCAAGTACCAGAGGTATAACGAAGAAACAGGAAAGTATGAGGAAGCTTCAGCACCGTTTTTAGAGGGAAGAAAGCTGGGAAGTTACTTTAAATCTGTTCATTATGCGGACGAGGCCATAGGCGAGCTTATTGATGAGCTTGATTCTAAGGGGCTTTTGGAAAATACGGTAATTGTACTTTACGGAGATCACGACGCTAAAATCAAGGAAAGCGAGTATAACTATTACCTTAACTATGATCCTTACACAGATACTGTTTTGCAGGAGGGCGACGAGGGATATGTACCTGTTGATGAGTATTGCTACAATATAAACAGACGGGTTCCGTTTATTATTTGGACAAAGGATCATAAGGAGTATGAGCCGATAGAAATAACAAAGGTTGCAGGAATGTATGACGCTTTGCCGACTTTGGGAAATATGTTCGGATTTGAAAATCAGTATGCTCTGGGACATGACCTTTTCAGTGAATATGCAGATGATAATATTGTGGTTTTCCCCAATGCTAACTTTATTACTAACAGCATTTACTATTCAAATTCTAAGCAGGAATACTTTGACTTAAAGAAATACAATAATGTGGTAACCGCAATTCCGTGCAATCAGGTTTACGACTATACTGAGGGTCTGCCAAAGCTAAAAGACAGCACAGGCTTTTTGACTAATGACAGAGATAATTATACATCTGAGAAGATTCAGGAAAGATATAATGACGATTCTGTAGACGAGACTTATATTCAGGAAAGAAGCGAGTATGCTGAAAACAGAATGAATATATCAAGCTCTATAATCTTCCACGATATGATTGCAAAAAGTCAGGAGGCTGCTGCATTAAGCAGTAATCAGGAAACTTCTTCAAATAGTAAATCTGAAAATGTAACTTCTGCTAACACAAAAGCTAATACAGCTAAAAGAGCATCATAAAACAGAAATCCGCAGGCAAATAAGTCTGCGGATGTTTTTATATTCATGATCAATTTTAATTAAATAAAAAGAACAGCTGACAATAATATCGGCTGTCTTAAGAATATTTCTTATGCTGTTTTCTATGCTCTTGTTACCTTGCCGGAACGTAAGCATCTTGTGCATGCGTGAACGTGACAAGGAGTGCCGTTTACAATAGCCTTTACTCTTTTAACATTAGGCTTCCATGCTCTGTTTGTTCTTCTGTGTGAGTGAGATACTGCAGCTCCGAAAGTTACACCTTTTCCGCAAAAATCGCATTTTGCCATAAGACTGCACCTCCTTTAATCCTTATTTTAATTGCAACTATATCAGTTTAACAGATTTCTTTTTAAATTGCAAGTACTTTATCAAAATTTCTTAAATTATTCATATTTACTAGCTGATGGTTGAAAATAATATTAAAAACTATTGACAACTTGTCTGAATTCGGTTATAATATTAAACTGTAATGCTGCTATGGCTCAGTAGGTAGAGCACTTCCATGGTAAGGAAGGGGTCCCCGGTTCGAATCCGGGTAGCAGCTCCAGCGGTGAACCGCAGGCTATTCGCGTTTCGCATTTTTCGCAACGTGAATTTTTGTATCTCGTGCTTTATATTTTATTTAAGTTAATAGACCTCATATGACGTTGCACCAGTCCGCCTTTGGAATATTTTCTAAGGGCGGATTTTTTGTACAACAGTGAGTTGATTTTATATAAAATGTTAGAGATATTGTTTCCGTTCCGCATTTGTTTTCCAATACCGGTTATTTTTATACAGCGGAGTAAAATAAAAACTGTCTAGGAAATGAGTTATCTTTTACCCTGACAGTTTTTATATGTTATTATTCATTTTTTCCTAATCGTAAAAGTAATTTTTCTTGCTCAATTAGTAGAATTTGATAGGTTATAGGAAGTAAACGGTAAATTCTTAAAAGCTCGTCCTCTTTTTTATTTTCGGCTAGAGTTGAGCGGTAATCCATTAAGTAATCTATTGAAACCTTGAAATAACTTGCTATCATTTTTATTGTGTGAAAATCAGGTTCTCTGCTGTTGTGAATGTAGTTTCCCAGGGTAGATGGGGCAATGTTCAGATCTTTTGCAACCTGCTTCTGAGTTAGGTCGTTTTCTTCAATCAACTCTCTTAGTATTTCACCGAATTTCATATATATCACCTCATTTTAATTGTAATATACACAAAACGGGGATTTTTATTTATACACAAAATGTGTTGACAAAACTATAAACGTGTAGTATAATATTGATGTACACTAAAGTAAAAAAATAATATTTTCAATATGGAGGAAATCAAATGACAAAAAAGATTTTATCAATTTTTACAACATTGATTATGTCAGTTAGTTTGGCAGGGGTATTACCTGCGGTGACGGTTGGAGCAGAGACGTCTGGTGACTACGAGTATACGGTATTAGATGACGATACAGTTGAGATAACAGGTTATACTGGCAGTGAAACAGAACTTGAAATCCCTAGTGAAATTGATGGAAAATCTGTAACAAGTATTGGGGAATATGGGTTTTATTGTTGCGGAAATTTAGAAAGCGTTAAAATACCGGATAATGTAACAAGTATTGGATATGGTGCTTTTTTATCTTGTGAAAACTTAACCAATGTAACAATAGGCAATGGTGTAACTACACTTGGAAGAGGCAGAGCATTTCAGGGTTGTACAAAATTAACAAGTATAATAATAGGAAACAAGTTGAAAAGTATTCCTGAAGAGACCTTTTTAAATTGTACAAACTTATCGTATGTAGAAATAGGAAATGGATTAACAAGAATCGAAAAATTGGCATTTGAAAATTGCAGTAGTTTAAAGAACATAACAATACCGAATAGTGTAATATATATTGGACAAAGTGCATTTTTTGGATGCGGACTAACAAGCATAACAATACCATATAGTGTAACAAACATTGAAAGTATTGCATTTGCGTCTTGTAGTAGTTTAAGTGAAATAAATGTGGATTCTAATAATAAGAATTATTCATCTCAAGATGGAGTTTTATTTAATTATAATAAAACCAAACTATTACAGTATCCAATAGGTAAAACACTAGCAACCTATACAATTCCAAACAGTGTAACAAGTATTGGATACAGTACATTTCATAGTTGTAATAATTTAACAAAAATATCGATACCAAATAGTGTAACAAGTATTGAAGAATATGCGTTTTGGGGTTGTAACAGTTTAACAAGTTTTACAATACCAGATAGCGTAATAAGTATTGGAGATAGTGCGTTTAGTGGATGTGATGATTTAACAATAAAATGTTATCAGGGTAGCTATGCAGAGCAATATGCAAAAGAAAATAATATAAAGTATGAACTGATAGTTGATAACAACCCACCTCATAACACCGATAATAATTCAAATACACAAACCCCAAACAACAACTCAACCAAACCAAATCAAACCGTTAGTCCAACAAATAACAAAAAGACAAACCCAAGCATAAACAAAGTTACCGTCCCAAAACCAGCCAAAGTAAAATCCGTTAAGCTGACCGCTAAGAAAAAGAAACTAAATGTAAAATGGAAAAAGGTCAGCGGAGCAACAGGCTATGAGGTAACATATGCGACAAACAATAAGTTTACAAAGAACAAAAAGACAGTTAAAGTAAAGAAAAACAAGGTAACAATAACTAGACTAAAATCAAAGAAATGGTACTTTGTAAAGGTAAGAGCATATAAAAAGGCAAACGGCGATATAAATTACGGAAAGTGGAGTAAGGTCGTTAAGAAGAAAGCAAAATAAGTAAAAAACCGCTCGGAATTTGAATTATCCGAGCGGTTTTATCTATTATTGTTTAATTTCTTTTTTCAGATATGCGTCGATAAAGGGGTCGATATTGCCGTTCATAACCGACTCGACATTTTTGACCTCGCAGTTCGTTCTGTGATCCTTAACAAGGGTGTATGGCATAAAAACATATGAGCGAATTTGAGCTCCCCAAGCTATTTCTTTATGTTCGCCCTTTATGTCCTCGATTTTTTCCAAATGCTCACGCTCTTTGATTTCTATTAGCTTGGCTTTAAGCATTTTCATTGCGTAATCTCTGTTCTGGTGCTGTGAACGCTGAGTTTGGCAGGAGCAAACAATACCTGTTGGTATGTGAGTAATTCTCACTGCGGAGTCGGTTTTGTTTATGTGCTGACCGCCTGCTCCGCTTGCACGGTAAGTGTCCATTTTAATGTCATCAGGCTTAATTTCAACAGGTGTACTGTCATCGATTTCAGGCATTACATCAACAGCTGCAAATGAAGTATGACGGCTTCCCGAGCTGTCGAAAGGGGATATTCTCACAAGACGGTGAATACCTGCCTCGCTTTTTAGAAATCCGTAAGCGTTTCTGCCTTCAATTAAAATAGCGGCACTTTTAATACCTGCCTCTCCGCCTTCAAGATAGTCGAGCATCATTACTTTGAAATCGTGCTTTTCAGCATATCTTGTGTACATTCTAAGCAGCATTTCTGCCCAGTCCTGAGCTTCTGTACCTCCTGCACCGGGGTGGAAAGATACAATTGCATTGTTGCGGTCGTATTCTCCCGTTAGCAGAGTTGTAATAGTTAAAGCGTCGAGGTTATCAGCAAATTTTTTGAGTTCTGTTTTAGCCTCAACAGCAAGACTTTCATCATCGTCTTCTTCGGCAAGCTCAAGCATAAGAGAAATTTCATCATACTTATCTTTTGTATCTGTGTATGATTTTATAGTGTCTTCAATTGACTTTATTTCTTTTAACACCTTTTGCGAGTTGTCAGAATCGTTCCAGAAATCACTGCCGAGAGTTTTGTCCTGAAGTTCTTTCAGCTTGACTTTATTGGCGTCAATTTCCAGAACATCATATAATTCTGATAGCTTTGGAGCATAACCTGCAAGCTCTTGTTTTATTTCATCTAAAATAATCATACTTATCTCCAATAAAAATTAATTAAAACTATTATACTTAATTTTGGATAAAAAGTAAAGAATTTTAATAAATAACTTTATTTTTCAGAATTTATGTGTTATAATACTTTTAATTAGGTAATTATTCTAATTTAAGGAGGAAAGCTCTTACAGGGCAAGTATAAAGTATGGCAAATTACAACGGTTCAAAATGTATTGTCTGCGGTAAGGAATTTGAAGAGAATGATGATATAGTGGTATGTCCCGATTGCGGAACGCCTTATCACAGAGATTGCTATAATCAAGAGGGAAAGTGTATAAACACAGAGCTTCATGAGAATGGTATGTCTTGGAATCAGGAAAAAAGCGATGAGGAAAATGAAAAAGAGTCAGAGCCTGAAAACAAAATCTGTCCGAGATGCGGGTATTCAAACGCCGGTGATCAGAATTTCTGTTCACATTGTGGACTTCCGTTAATTAATGGATCTGATTATCAGCATTTTAATGACGGAGACAGGCATAATCCGTATTCTGAGTTCGGACCGATGGGGCAAGGATTTGGCGGTCAGGAAGGACCGTTTCATGGAGGACAGCCGTTCGATCCTTTTTCGGGCAATTTTGTAACAATAGAAGAAGATACTGATATTGACGGTGTAAAGGCAAAAGATATAGCTGATTATGTAGGAAGTAACAAGTTTTATTTTCTAGCGCAGTTTATGAGATTTACCAAGCTGAAAATAAAAAGATCGTTTAACTTTTGTGCTTTTCTTTTTCCAGAGTACTACTATTTTTACAGAAAGATGCTGGGACACGGTTTTTTCTATATGACATTCAGGATTGTTATGACTGTTTTTATGCAGAGTATGCTTTTGAATTTCGGTATGACTTCTGAAATGACAACGGCTGATATTGCTGAGAAAATATCTGCATCGCCGCTGTGGTCGGGAATCTTTTTAGGACTTGGGCTGCTGTCATTGATTCTTTATATAATCAGCGGAATATTTTCTAACTTCTGGTATTTTCAAAAAGCAAAGCATGATATTATAAATATAGATAAAATTGCTCAGTCAGATATACAGAGGCATGACACCATTGTTAAAAGGGGAGGAACATCCTTTGGAATTGCAATAGCGGCAATAGCGGCATATTATTTAATTATTAGGGTAATAGCAATGCTTATAGGCTAACCGGCGTGACGCCGGATGCTCTCTGCCTTTGAAAAGTTTGTATGATGTTTTGCTTTGTACAACGGCAGGCTAGTATTTAGATGTAAAAGGAAAGAAGTAAGGCCGGCGAGCCGCCGGACGCTTTCTGCCTTTGAGAAGTTTGTACAATGTTTTTCTTTGTACAACGGCAGGCTAGTATATAGATTAAAAGGGCAAAAAGTAAGGTTGGCGAGCCGCCGGACGTTTTCTGCCTTTGAAAAGTTTGTACAATGTTTTAGCTTTGTAAAACGGCAGACTAGTGTTGGATTTAAAAGGAAAGAATAATCAAGACTTTTTATTTCTAAACTAATTCTTCTAACTTCGTGTAGATATAACAGAAGTTATTTGTAGTTTTGCTAAAAAGCATAAGGTGATTTTTTGAAATTTCTAATAGGAGGATGCTCGATAGGAGCATATGGTCATAAGTATGAAAGTAAAAAAGGCTGTAATTCCTGCAGGCGGGTGGGGGACCCGTGATTTGCCTGCGACAAAGGCTATGCCAAAAGAGCTTTTGCCGATCGTAGACAAGCCTGCCATTCAGTATAATGTTGAAGAGGCTGTAAAAAGCGGTATAACAGATATATGTATTATTTTAAGTCCTGACAAGGACATTGTAAAAAAACACTTTTCAACTAATGAAAGACTGGAAAGGCATCTGAAAAACGGCGGGAAAAAGTATGAACAAAAGCTTGAGGAAGTTCAGAAAATATCACGAATGGCGAATTTTACGTATGTCATACAGGAAAAGGCTATGGGCTTGGGACATGCGGTCTATTTGGCAAAGGATTTTGTAAACGGTGAATCATTTGCCGTTTTGTACGGCGATGATGTTATAATCGGAGATATTCCGTGCTGTAAACAGGTTTGCAACGCATATGAAAAGTACGGTCTAGGTACGGTTGCTATTAAAGAGGTCTCAGACGAGTTTATAGTTAAGTATTCTTCAATGAAGTGCAAAAATATAAAAGATAATGTTTACTCGA
Source organism: uncultured Clostridia bacterium (assembly GCA_947628615.1). Lineage (GTDB taxonomy): Bacteria > Bacillota > Clostridia > Oscillospirales > Ruminococcaceae > UMGS1601. The sequence continues at coordinate 6,020 of CANRAO010000004.1, read as the reverse complement.
TAACAGATATGAAGGAAAAACCCAGTCTTGAGGACAAGTTCTCTAATTTCTCCATTTTGGGCAGATGTGTTCTGCCGTTTGAGATTTTTGATATTCTTGAATCCATACCTAAAGGTCAGGGAGGAGAATATCAGCTTACAGACGCTATGGCTGTTTTAGCTCGTGAAAAGGGAATGATAGGCATTGATTTTCTGGGAAGCAGGTATGATATGGGCAGTAAAATCGGGATTTTAGAGGCTGCTCTTGAGGTAGGGCTTAAGCACCCAGAGGTCAAGGACGATCTGGAAAAATTAATTACAAAATTAGCACAAAAAATCAATAGTTGACAATAAAATATTTTTGTGTTATAATTTTTAAGTTATCCTTGCTTGCGGTTATAAACGCAGGCGAAATCTAAAAGGAGGTGCAATAGTTATGGCTAAGGTTACAGAAAAGTACGAGGCTATGGTAGTATTCAGCACTAAGCTCAGCGAAGAGGAGATTCAGAATCTTACGCTAAAGTTCGGTGACCTGATTTCAGCAAATGCCGAAGAGGTTTCAATTGACGAATGGGGAAAGAGAAAGCTTGCTTATCCTATCAATTTTGAAAACGAAGGCTATTATGTTCTTTGGAACTTTGTTTCAAAGCCGAGTTTTCCGGCAGAATTAGAGCGTGTACTTAAAATTACTGACGGCGTTCTGAGATTTTTAGTTACAGTCAGCTAATATCAGAGAAAGGAAGATACGTTATGTTGAACAGAGTTATTTTGATGGGAAGAATAACCCAGGATTTAGAGCTTAAACAGACGCAAAGCGGTGTCAGCGTTTTGTCATTTAACATTGCTGTTGACAGAGGTTATGTAAGACAGGGCGAGGAAAGACAGACGGATTTTATCAGTTGTGTTGCGTGGCGTCAAAGAGCTGAGTTCATTAACAATTATTTTGCAAAGGGCAGAATGATTGCCATTGAGGGAAATCTTCAGACAAGAACATATGATGACAAAAATGGTGTAAAGCATTATGTTACTGAGGTAGTTGTAGATAACGTATCATTTACCGGCGAGCCTAAACAGCAGAGCGGTAATACTACAAGCTCTACTTTCAGCACACCGGAACAGACTCAGAACCCTGTTGATAATAACGCTTCAATGAATGAGTCTATTGCTATCGGCGATATTGACGATTTTGAAGTTGTTATTTCAGACGATGGAGTTCCGTTCTAATCATAGCAATTAATTATTAAAATGAATTAAATCAGGTTAAAGGAGGAAATTACCATGGAGAGAACCGGTAAACCGGTTAAGAGAAGCCGTAAAAAGGTTTGTATGTTCTGTGTTGACAGAGCAGAAAAAATTGATTATAAAGATGTTGCCAAGTTAAGAAAGTGCATGACCGAGAGAGCAAAGATCCTTCCTCGCCGTGTTACAGGAACTTGCGCATACCACCAAAGAGAGCTTACTTCTGCTATTAAGAGAGCACGCCACGTTGCTTTGCTCCCTTACACAGCTGAATAAGTAATCATATTATTGACCTTAAGTTTAAGCTCGGAGCATTGCTTCGGGCTTTTATTGTGGTATAAGATGTCATAGTTTAAAACTATATATAGTCATAAAAAATAAGTGTTACACTATGACATAAAATAAATGATATAATAGAAAAAATAAGTAAGGAAAGGTGTAATTATATGAAAACATCAGTTATAGGCTATCCTAGAATAGGTAAAGACAGAGAACTAAAATTTGCTTCGGAAAAATATTTCAGAGATGAAATTACAGAAAACGAGCTTTTGGAAACTTCAAAGGCATTGAGATTATCACATTGGGAGGTTCAGAAGTCAAACGGAATAGACTATATTTCTTCAAACGACTTCTCTTTTTATGATAATGTTCTTGACACAGCGGTGCTTTTGAATGCAATTCCTAAGCGTTACAAAGAGCTTGGGCTGTCAGAGCTTGATACATATTTTTCAATGGCAAAGGGCTATCAGGGTGAAAAGGGAGATGTTAAGGCACTTGCAATGAAAAAGTGGTTTAATACAAATTATCACTATATGGTGCCCGAAATTGAGGACGGCGCTGAAATCTCATTAAGCGGAACAAAGCCGTTTGACGAGTATTGTGAAGCTGATAATAACGGAATAAAAACAAAGCCTGAAATAATCGGCGCTTTTACATTCTTAAAGCTGGCTCGTTTTACGGGAAGCAAAACAGCAGAGGATATTGCAGACAGCGTTGCTCAGGCTTATTGTGAAATTCTCGAAAAGTTCAACAGTCTGGGTGCAGAGTGGGTTCAGTTTGACGAGCCTTCATTGGTAAGAGATTTAAACGATTCTGACAAGGCGCTTTTTGTATCGCTTTATAAGAAAATTCTATCGCAAAAGGGCAGCGTTAAAGTTTTGCTTCAGACATATTTCGGCGATGTTCGTGATTGCTGTAACGAAATCAGCTCTCTTGATTTTGACGGTGTTGGTCTTGATTTTGTTGAGGGAAAAATGTCCCTTGAAATTGCTGATAAAATTGACGGCAATAAGGTTCTGTTTGCAGGAGTTGTAAACGGAAAGAACATCTGGAAAAACCACTACGAAAAAACTATAGGCGTTATCAACAAGCTGAAAGGTCATTTTGGGGAAATAGTTCTCGGTACATCATGTTCGCTTCTGCACAGCCCGTATACATTAAAAAGCGAAACTAAACTTAGTGAGTCGTATACAAAGCACCTTGCATTTGCTGAGGAGAAGTTGGGTGAGTTGAGTGAACTCAAAAAGATTTTTAGCAGCGATGATCCTTTTGAAACTGCTGAGTATAAAGCAAACGCAGAGTTATTCAGCGAAAACAGAGATTGCGAAAACAAAGAGGTTCAGAAAAAGACCGCTGAATTAAGCGAAAAGGATTTTGTAAGGCTGCCTGAATTTGCAGAGCGTGAGAAGATTCAGAAGTCAGTATTCAATCTTCCGCTTTTCCCAACGACTACAATAGGCTCGTTCCCACAAACGGCTGAAGTCAGACAAAACCGTGCTAAATTCCGCAGGGGAGAAATTTCAGAAGAGGAATACGAGGCTTTCAATAAGCAGAAAATCAAGGAATGCGTTGAATTGCAAGAGAAAATCGGACTTGATGTGCTTGTTCACGGGGAGTTTGAGCGAAACGATATGGTAGAGTATTTCGGAGAGTGCTTAGACGGATTTATATTCACTTCAAAGGCTTGGGTTCAGTCATACGGAACACGTTGTGTAAAGCCGCCTATAGTTTGGGGAGACGTTTCAAGAGCAAAGCCGATGACAGTAAAGTGGTCTGCATATGCTCAAAGCCTCACAGAAAAGACTATGAAGGGTATGCTTACAGGACCTGTAACCATTCTCAACTGGTCGTTCCCTAGAGAGGATATTTCGCTGAAGGAGTGTGCTTATCAGATTGCACTTGCAATTCGTGAAGAGGTTCTTGACCTTGAGGCCAACGGAATAAGAATCATTCAGGTTGACGAAGCTGCTCTCAGAGAAAAGCTTCCGCTCAGAAAATCTGATTGGAAATCAGATTACCTAGACTGGGCAATTCCTGCATTCAGACTTGTTCACAGCGGTGTTAAAGCAGAAACTCAGATACACACTCATATGTGCTACAGCGAGTTTACCGACATAATTAAGGATATTGACAATATGGACGCAGACGTTATAACCTTTGAGGCGTCACGTTCTGATCTTACTATCCTTGATTCGCTGAAGGAAAACAACTTCAGAACACAGGTAGGCCCCGGAGTTTACGATATTCACTCACCAAGAATCCCTTCGGTTGAAGAGATCGTTTCTGCGGTTGAAAAGATGCTTAAAAAGATACCTATAGAAAAGCTCTGGATCAACCCTGACTGCGGTCTGAAAACAAGAGGTAACGAGGAAACTGTTCCTAGTCTTGAAAACTTAGTAAGGGCTGCAAAGTTATCAAGAAAGAATGCCTAATTAAAAGAATTAACAAGTAAAAAACTGCTGTACCAATTAATCAGTACAGCAGTTTTTGTTTTATTCAATTATTTTATAACCGCAGTCTGAAATAAGTCTTTTAAGTTCTGCGATATAATCTTTTGCAAATCGGCTAAGGTTCATTTTAGGATTTATTATATAACCGATTGTCATATTTTCGTCAGTTTTGAGCGGAACGGAAACTATATTGTCGCCGTTTAAATCACTGTTGAGAATTCCTGAGCATATAGTGTAACCATTAAGACCTATAAGCAGATTAAACAGCGTTGCACGGTCGCTGACGTGGATAATCTTTTTCCTGGGTACAGTGCTCAGAATTTCCTCGGAATAGTAAAAGGAATTATTAGTACCCTGCTCAAATGAAAGGAAAGGGAATTCCTTTAAATCGTCAGTCGAGACCGACTTGCTTTTTGCAAGCGGGTGCTCGGAACTTACAAATACGTGCGGATTTGCCGTAAAAAGAGGGTGAAAATCAAGCCTGTTTTCGGAAAACATTTTTCGCATAACCTTTTCATTAAAAGCATTGATATACAAAATGCCTATTTCACTGCGATAATTGTGAACATCGTCAATAATTTCATATGTACGGGTTTCACGGAGAGTGAATTCATACTCGTCCGAATTAAGTCTGTCTATAAGGTTAGAAAATGCGTTTACTGCAAATGCGTAGTGTTGAGTAGATACCGAACAAAGCTGTTTTGAAGGCTTTTTATTCTTGTATCTTTGCTCAAGCAGCTCTGTCTGTTCAATAACTTGTCTTGCATAGGAAAGAAACTCCTCGCCGTCGGCAGAGAGAGAAATTCCCCTTGCAGTACGGTTGAATATCTCAATACCAAGTTCAGTTTCCAAATCCTTTACCGAGTTTGAAAGGCTGGGCTGAGAAATAAAAAGACGTCTTGCCGCCTCGGTTATTGAACCGCATTTTACTATAGTTATTATGTATTTTAATTGCTGTAAAGTCATATAAGCCCCTTAAAAAATATTATGATATTATTATATTTATTTGACATATAATTGTCAACTTAATCAGTGCTGCTTTTATTTTTTGAAATATATACTTCTCTTTGCATCTTACGACAAAAAAATGCAGTTTACGTCAGAATTCTTGATTATTCTAGGCTGATAATATATCCTGAACTTATGTGAACACAGAAAAATTCACCGGAGTTTAGGAGGATAAGAAAATGAAACTTAAAAAACTTTTATCATTTGCCGCATCGGCGGCAATGGCATTAACTGCACTGACAGGTGCAATGACAGTATCAGCAGATACTGTTGATTCAGGTACATGCGGAGACTTAAGCTGGACGCTTGATTCAGACGGAGTGCTGACATTTTCGGGACAGGGTGATATGGATTCGCCTAAAGTTACTGATGGTAATCCTGAATCACAAGTTGGTGATTTCCCGAATATATACACATATAAGGAACACAAAGATGCTATAAAAGAAGTTAAAATTGAAGAGGGAGTAACATCAATAGGATTTTGTGCATTTTATCAAATGCCAAAGCTTGAAACGGTTACTTTGCCTTCAACCATTGCCGAATTTAAAGGCAGTACTGTTATGCTTCAAGCTGTAGAGAGCGGTCATCCAGGTGAAGCAGCGTATCACGTTATGTGTTACTCCTTTGCTAAATGTCCATTACTTAAAAATCTTACCCTAACTGAGGGTATCAAACATATTGGCGGTTATGCTTTCAGTGGATGTACTTCTCTTGATAATGTAACAATCCCTAAATCACTTACAAAATGGGATGCTTATTCCTTCAGTGATTGTTCATCATTAAAGAATGTAACGCTTACTGATGGATTAACTATTGTTGGAAGTTATGTGTTCTGTAACAGTGCATTACAAAGTATTTTTATCCCATCCAGTATTACAAAGTGGGTAAATACCAAATCAGAGTATAAAACGTATAAAGGTAATACAAACTGTGCATTTGAAAACTGTAAAAAGTTATCATCTGTTACTTTTGAGGATGGTATTAAAATATTAGGACTTGTATCATTTCCTAACTGTTCGTCATTAAAGAAGATAGTTATACCTGCATCGGTAACTAATATTGAGTA
>CANRAO010000003.1 GCA_947628615.1 uncultured Clostridia bacterium | reverse complement strand
TGCAAACTTTCCAAAGGCAGAGAGCCACCGCCGGCTCGGCAGTAACTGTTGTATTGTTGCTATTAGAAAAAGTAAAGTCTGCCGTTAATCAAACTATAACATTTTGCAAACTTTCCAAAGGCAGAGAGCCACCGCCGGCTCGGCAGTAACTGTTGTATTGTTGCTATTAGAAAAAGTAAAGCCTGCCGTTTTTCAAACCATAACATTTTGCAAACTCTCCAAAGGCAGCACCGGATGCAACGTCACCGTTGCTATTGGCGGAGGTAAACTCCGTTTTCTTCAATGTAATCCTCCATATCGTCCTTGTAGTGGAGGGCGAGAGGATCATTGTCTAGTGCCTCTAAAGCACGTTTTCCTATGTCAGTTCTAACGTGGACATTTTCCCACTTAATTTTTGAAACAGCAGAGTAAGACTTGTCAAGCGCGCCTTGAAGTGTTAAAGCATTGCAGGTCACGCCCAGAACCCGACCTCCGTTTGTTTTGAAAACACCGTTGTCGAGCTTTGTGCCTGCATGGTAAACAAAAGCGTTTTCAACCTGTCCGCTGCTGTCAAGACCTGAAATTTCAAGACCCTTCGGGTAAGATTTCGGATAGCCGCCGCTTGCCATAACAACGCAGGTGCAAAAGCCCTGTTTCCAGTCGATAGAAACCTTGTCTAGCTCATGATTGTAAACAGCTTCAAAGATTTCGCATAAATCACCCTCAAGCATAGGCAGAACAACTTGTGTTTCGGGATCGCCGAAACGGCAGTTGTATTCAATAACCTTAGGACCGTTTTTTGTTAGCATAAGACCGAAGTATAAGCAGCCTTCAAAGGTTCTGCCTTCTGCATTCATAGCATTTATTGTAGGAAGAAAGATTTTCTCCATACATTCCTTTGCAACGTCTTCTGTGTAGTATGGGTTAGGTGCGACAGTTCCCATTCCGCCTGTGTTAAGACCCTTGTCTCCGTCTAATGCACGTTTGTGATCCATAGATGAGATCATAGGAACAATAGTTTTTCCGTCGGTGAACGACAAGACTGAGACCTCAGGACCGGTTAAAAATTCTTCAACAACAAGCTGAGAGCCGCTTTCGCCGAATATTTTATCGTTCATAATTGAGTTTACAGCGTCAACAGCCTGAGTTTCGTTTTCTGCGATAATAACTCCCTTTCCAAGAGCAAGACCGTCAGCCTTGACAACAGTAGGGTAGGTATTTTTTTCTTTGATGTAATCTATTGCCGATTGACTGTCAGTAAAAACTTCATATTCAGCAGTTGGAATGTTGTACTTTTTCATAAGCTGTTTTGAGAATACCTTAGAGCCTTCAATAAACGCTGCTGCCTTTTTAGGCCCGAAGGTCATAAATCCTTCTGCCTGAAGTGCGTCTACCATACCTAGAACAAGAGGATCGTCAGGTGCAACAACAACCATATCAACTGCGAGTTTTTTAGCAAGTGCAACAACGCCTTCAATATCGCAGGCACCGACATCAAAACATTCGGCATATTTTGATATACCGCCGTTGCCGGGTGTGCAGTACAGCTTTTCAACTCTGGAAGATTTGGATAGCTTCATAATAATTGCGTGCTCTCTTCCGCCTCCGCCTACTACTAAAATGTTCATTGCAATTTCTCCTTTGTAAAAAATATGTGCATTTGATGTAGATTTATAACTACTGTTTGAATTTAAAGGTTTTTATAATTTTTTCAGCATTAGATTTTTCTTCTTTATATTCATCAGAAGAAGTTAAAAACGTGTAAGTATAAATGTCTGTGCCGTTCACAATATAGCATTGAATCATCTTCATTGTTTGTGAACTGGTTTTCAAGTTGATATAGAGTTCAAATGCGTCTCTGCCATCAATTTTAACATTCTTTGAATTTTTAACTTCATAGTCTTGCATCGAATTATACTGAGCAATTGCAGTTTCCATATATTCATCAACATCTATTTGTTCAGCATTTTCATCGCGATGTTCTTCACGTATATTTATGCTGCTGTATGAATTAGAACTGCTATCTCTGGTAAATACAGCGACTTCTAAATCCGAAGTCGAATCGTCCTGAACCCAACCGGATCCGAGCTCAATAGAATATTTATCAGTTGAAAAGATGCCGTTTTCAAAATTTCCGTATGTTTTGCTTGACGCATCTGTAGCTGAATTTGAAGAAACTTTTGAATCATCTATAGATCCACAGCCTGAAAAACTGAAAATCAAAATTAAAATTACAGCAAATGCTGATAATTTCCTTAAATTTTTCATCATCATAATCTCCTTATTTTATGGTTTTCAAAAACATTGCGTTTAATTGCCAAAAAATTCGTGAAACAAATCTATACTTAAATATTACTGCTAACCCATTATCAGTGATGGAACAATCTTATCCCTGTAAAGCTCATTGCTATATTATACTTGTTGCAGGTCTCAATAACATTGTCGTCTCTGATAGAGCCTCCCGGCTCGGCAATATAAGCTACACCGCTTTTTCTTGCTCGTTCGATATTATCACCAAACGGGAAGAAAGCGTCAGATCCGAGACAAACATCGGTATTTTTTGCTATCCAAGCCTTTTTCTCCTCATTTGTGAATACGGGGGGCTTTGTCTTGAAGGTGTTCTGCCAAACTCCCTCAGCTAAAACATCTTCATACTCGTCAGAAATATAAACGTCTATGGCGTTGTCTCTGTCCGGTCGTCTTATGTCGTCTTTGAAGTCAAGATTGAGTACCTGAGGTGCCTGACGAAGCCACCAAACATCAGCCTTATTTCCAGCAAGTCTTGTGCAGTGAATTCTTGACTGCTGACCTGCACCGATTCCTATTGCCTGACCGTCTTTAACATAGCATACGCTGTTTGACTGTGTGTATTTAAGTGTAATAAGAGAAATAAGCAGGTCAATTTTCTTATCATCAGGGATGTTCTTGTTTTCTGTAGGAATATTTTGTTCAAGCAAAGCAGTGTTTATTTCAAGCTCGTTTCTGCCCTGCTCGAATGTAACTCCGTAAACCTGTTTTGTTTCTATAGGGTCAGGAGTGTAATCTTCATCGATCTGAATGATATTATAGGTTCCTTTTCTCTTGCTTTTTAGAATTTCCAAAGCCTCGTCTGAATATGACGGAGCGATAATACCGTCGGATACTTCTCGCTGAATCATTTTTGCAGTACATACGTCGCATTCATCTGATAGAGCGATAAAATCACCGTATGAAGACATTCTGTCTGCACCTCTGGCTCTTGCATAAGCGCACGCCATAGGTGAAAGCTCACCTAAATCATCGACCCAGTAAATTTTTTTAAGCGTGTCTGAAAGGGGTTTGCCTACGGCTGCTCCGGCAGGGGAGACATGCTTGAATGATGTTGCCGCACACATACCTGTTGCCTTTTTAAGCTCCTTGACAAGCTGCCAGCCGTTAAATGCGTCAAGCAAATTGATATAACCCGGTTTTCCGTTTAAAACGGTTATCGGAAGTTCGCTTCCGTTTGACATATAGACTTTTGACGGCTTTTGATTTGGATTACAGCCGTATTTCAGTTGCATCTCAATACTCATTTTAAATTATGCTCCTTTATGTTAGGGAGCATTTCCTCCTCTCAATTTTTATTTAAAATATTTATTTACTGCTTCTTATTTTTATTTATAATTACAGTTTCATACTTTTTTGTTTTAAGGTCAATATACCTTACAAAAAGAGAAACCTTATTGTCCTCATTTAAGCTGTTCCAAAGAGCATTAGAAAACTCGTTTATATCATTCGGTACAGAGATTTTCTTTGGTTCGCCCTCAAAGCTGGGAAGCGGATCGCCGTCGCCCATATAAGTGTGGATAAATCTGCCTTCGCCGTTAATAGGATTTGTGTATGAATAGGTAAATCTTTCGCATGAATCAGGATTTCCGCTTGCCGATTTCAGAATAGACATAGCATAGTTGTATGTATCCTCCTCAATGTGCATAATGCCTGAAATACGAGGCGTATAATTCGGGGCGTCGTCCTCGAATTCACGGGTACGCAGAGCCTGTTCAAATGTCTGCTGCTTATCCATAAGTTCATAAATAGTATCTGTCTGGTCGCCGTTTGTTACAATTGTTTTGTTCCCCAGAACTCTGACAGGGGAGTATATGATAAGATGCGGATCTGTCAGCAGAGTGGGGTCAAAGGCCTCTGTTTTTATTCCGTCAGATGTTTGGGTGAAAACTCTGTTTCTTGAGTTTATGCTGCGCCCCATAATGAAGTAAGCAGTAACAGCGTTCTTTCCGTCGGCTGATTTTCCGATTATAATTCCTCTGCCGGGATAAGGATTGCTTTTAAGTTCTTCATAAATGTCGATTGTTTTCATATCTGTACCTCCTAATATAATGATCAATTAAAGACATACGCTTTATTGTCTTTAACTTCTATTTTATCCTCACAGAACAGTGATACAGCTTGAGGAAGTATTACCCACTCAGCTTCTTCCATAACTCTTTTCTGAAGTGTTTCAGGAGTGTCGTTGTTTTTTACCTCAACAGCCTTTTGCAGGATTATAGGACCTCCGTCGCATTCTTCTGTAACGAAATGAATTGTTGCACCTGTCAGCTTAACACCTTTTTTCAATACCTCCTCGTGAACATGAAGACCGTAATAACCTTTTCCGCAGAAAGAGGGGATAAGCGATGGGTGAACATTCATCATTCTGTTAGGAAACGCCTTTACTATCTTTTCGTCTAAGATAGTCATAAAACCTGCATATACTACAAGATCTGCTTTTATCTCAATAAGAGCGTCGGTTACAGCTTTTGTATAATCGCTTACGCTGTTGTATTCCTTTCTGGGAATAATCCTTGTGGGAATATCATTTTGCTTAGCCCTTTCAAGTGCATAAGCGTCGGGCTTTGAGGAAATAACACAGGTTATCTTTCCGTTTTTGATAATTCCGCTGTTTTGAGCGTCAATAAGTGCCTGAAGATTAGTTCCTCCGCCGGAAACTAATACTGCGATGTTCTTCATATTTTATCACATGTCCTTTCAGAAGCAAGAGGCAAGAAACTAGATGCAAGAAGTAAATTTGCTGTTATGCAATAATAACTCCTTCTTCGCTTTTAACAAGCTCGCCTAAGACATATGCCTCTTCTCCAACAGAATTTATAGCTTCAATAGCTTTGTCTGCATCGGTTTTATCGACGACAACAGTCATTCCAACACCCATATTGAATGTGTTGAACATATCTCTTTCAGGTATTTTTCCTGTACCTTTGATGACCTCAAAAATAGGAAGTATCTGCACTGCAGACTTCTCAATTTTAGCAGAGATACCGTTTGGCAGCGAGCGTGGGATATTCTCATAAAAACCGCCGCCCGTAATATGTGAAATAGACTTAATGGTGCAGGCGTAAATAGCTTTCATAATCGCTTTAACGTAGATTTTGGTAGGCGTTAAAAGAGTATCGCCGAGAGTTGCGCCAAGTTCGCCTACGTGCCTTGCTAAGTTTGACTCACTTACTGAAAATACCTTTCTAACAAGTGAAAATCCGTTTGAGTGAACTCCGCTTGATTTAATACCAATTATTATGTCTCCCTCTTTCTGAGTGTCGGGCTTTAAAATTTTGTCCTTGTCTACAATTCCAACAGAGAATCCTGCAAGGTCATATTCGTCCTTAGAGTAGAAACCAGGCATTTCGGCGGTTTCTCCGCCTATCAAAGCACATCCCGACTGTACACATCCCTCTGAAACTCCCGAAACTATATCTGCAATCTTTTCGGGAATGTTCTTGCCCACTGCGATATAGTCAAGAAAAAACTGAGGCTTAGCTCCGCAGCAGATAATATCGTTCACACACATAGCAACGCAGTCAATGCCGACTGTGTTGTGCTTATCCATTAAAAAGGCGATTTTCAGTTTTGTTCCCACGCCGTCCGTTCCAGAAACAAGAACAGGCTTATTTATACCCGTTAGGTCAAGCTCATATAGACCTCCGAATCCTCCAAGACCGGAAAGTACGTTAGAGGTCATTGTTTTTGCAACGTGCTGTTTCATAAGCTCAACAGCCTTGTAACCGGCTGTTACGTCAACGCCGGCTTCTTTATAACTGTTTGAATAACTTTTCATATTTTATTGCACCTCATTAGTTTTATTCAATATTCAGCGTAAGCTGATTGTTATTGATCTTAGACTCAAATTTATCTTTAGGCATTTCCTTAGGAACTTCTATAGGATACATTTCATTAAAGCAGCCCACGCAAAAATCGCAGTGCGAAATCCCGGCAAGCCTCTTGACGTTTTCAACACTGAGATATCCCAAGCTGTCAGCGCCAATGCTTTCACAAATTTCGTCAATTGATTTTTTCTGGCAAGCAATGAGATTTTCCTTGCTGTCAATATCAGTACCGAAATAGCAGGGTGCTATAAACGGCGGACAAGAAACTCTGACGTGAACTTCTTTTGCTCCTGCGTCTCTTAGAAGGTTTACAATTCTGCGCATAGTAGTACCTCTTACGATGCTGTCGTCTATCATAACAACACGCTTGTCTTTTACAGTGTTTGATATTACGTTCAGCTTTATCTTTACAGAGTTTGTTCTCTCAAGCTGGGTAGGCTGAATAAAGGTTCTGCCTATATATCTGTTTTTGATAAAACCTACGCCGTAGGGAATACCGCTTGCGTTTGCAAAGCCAAGAGCTGCGTCAATTCCCGAATCGGGAACGCCTATAACTACATCGGCGTCGCAGGGGTGCTCCTGCCAGAGAAATTTTCCGGCACGAAGTCTTGCCTTGTGAACGCTTGAGCCCTCAATAACTGAATCGGGTCGTGCAAAGTAGACGTATTCAAAAACGCAGATAGTTCCTTTGTTTCCGCAATGTGTCTCAATACTTCTCATACCCTTTTTATCAATTACAACTATCTCTCCTGGTTTTATATCGCGAATAAATTTAGCACCCATACTTTCAAAAGCGCAGGATTCTGAAGAAACCACATAACCGTTTGAGGTCTTTCCCAAACACAGCGGACGAAAGCCGTTAGGGTCACGAGCCGCAATAAGCTTGGTAGGGGACATAACTAAAATGGAGTATGCACCCTTTATCTTATACATTGCTTTTTCAACAGATTTCTCAATAGAACCGCAGACAAGACGCTGCTCGGTTATCGCATAAGAGATAACTTCTGTATCATTTGTGTTGTGAAAGATCGCACCTTTTAATTCATATTCCTGTCTAAGCTGAGAAGCGTTGACTAGATTTCCGTTATGAGCGATTGACATAGGACCTTTAATATGACGAACAACCAACGGCTGTGCATTTGAACGGTTTGAGTTTCCGGTAGTTGAATATCTAACGTGTCCTATAGCTATTTGACCGTTTCCCAGTTTTGAAAGGTTTTCCTGATTAAAAACCTCGTGAACAAGACCTAAGTCTCTGTGGTAGTGAAAAAGTCCGTCGTCATTTACAACGATTCCGCAGCTTTCCTGTCCTCTGTGCTGAAGGGCATAAAGACCTATATATACAGATGACGCTACGTCGGTTGTTTCGTTTGAGTATATACCGAATACACCGCACTCCTCGTGCAAGCCTTTTTTCAAGTATTATCATTCCTTCCTCAACTGGCGAGCCGCCAGTGGTTCTTCCGCCTATTATAATTTTATTAATGTATGACATTGAGTAACGGCGGACTAGCACTTTTATGTAAGAAACAAGATTTAGTATTGGCGAGCCGCCAGTGGTTCTTCCGCCTATTATAATTTTATTAATGTATGACATTGAGTAACGGCGGACTAGCACGTTTATGTAAGAAACAAGATGTAATATTGGCGAGCCGCCAGTGGTTCTTCCGCCTATTATAATCTTATTAATGTATGACATTGAGTAACGGCGGACTAGCACGTTTATGTAAGAAACAAGATGTGATATTGGCGAGCCGCCAGTGGTTCTTCCGCCTATTAGATGCAAGAAGCAAGATGCAATATGCAAGAAGCAAGATACAAGACCTTATTATTTCATTTACTGTTATCTAACCTCTAACCTCTAACTTCTAACTCTTTACTTCTAATCTCTAACCTCTAGCCTCTAGTCGTCTCATAATTTCCTGATAAGCATCTTCTACGCCGCCCATATCTCTGCGGAAGCGGTCTTTATCCAGCTTTTCGTGGGTTTTAGAATCCCAGAAACGGCAGGTGTCAGGCGAAATCTCGTCAGCGAGAATGATCTCGTTGTGAAATCTGCCGAATTCAATTTTAAAGTCAATAAGGTCGATATTAAGCTCTTTGAAGAACTTAAGCATAAAATCGTTTACCTTAAACGCATACTTAGTTATAGTTTCAATTTCCTCTTCGGTTGCAAGGTCAAGACCGAGAGCATAATATTTGTTAATAAAGGGGTCTCCCAGATCATCGTTTTTATAGCTGAACTCCAATGTAGGTGTTTTAAGAGGAGTACCCTCTGCAATGCCTAACTTCTTTGAAAAGCTTCCTGCCGCAACATTTCTAACAATAACCTCGAGAGGCACTATTTCAACCTTTTTTACTATAGTTTCACGGTCGTTTATCTCTTCAACCAAGTGAGTGGGAATACCTTCTTTTTCTAACAGCTTGAACATAAAATTTGTCATTCTGTTATTGATAGAGCCTTTGCCGGCAATAGTACCTTTCTTTTCACCGTTGAATGCGGTAGCGTCGTCTTTATAGTCAACGATAACCAGGTCAGGATCATTTGTGGCATAGACCTTCTTTGCCTTTCCTTCATAAAGCTGTTCGCCTTTAATAATGTTTTCCATATCAGTTTCCTCCTGTATTATAAAATTTTCAGTTTTTCTGAAATAATATTTTACCTTATGTTAAGAGCGTCAACGCAATTTATCTGTTTGTTTTACAGCTAAAAGTGTATCCATACAGTGCTTATGCGGAACACCGCCGCTGTTGCAGTCAAAAATCCTTTCACTGCAAAACTCAATACGCCAATCCGTATAGTGTGTAAAAAGCTCACCTGAGCTCCATTTAGTAGCAGAGGTTTCCTTGTCTGAAGGACGCTCAATAAACGGTTTTTCTACAAAAACATTCATAGCGTGAAGTCCGCCGTTTGATGTGTGCTGTTTATAGTTTTCAAGAATTTCAGTTCTCAGCTTAGGCGGAATATAATGCAATGCACCTGAACAGAATATAATATCAAATTCGCTTTCAAGCCTAAAATCAAGCATATCCGCACGGAAGAAATTGACCTCAGTGTTCATTTCGTCAGCAAGACGCCTTGCTTTTTCAAGTCCTGATTCCGCCGCGTCAAATGCAGTAACGCTGTAGCCGTTTCGTGCAAAGAACACCGCATTCTTTCCCTCGCCGCAGGCAATATCAAGCAGTCTTAGCGGGGGAGGGAGAAGTTTCATTACCTCATAGCACATATTAGACGGCATAGTTCCCCAGTAGTAGGCCCGACTTTTGTAACGCTCCTCATAGTCGGTAATTTTTCTTTGCTCTGCAGCATAGCCCATAAGAGAATCAATATCGCACCGCAGGGCATTTGCAAGCAGTGGAAGAACAGAAACATCAGGAGCTGAAATCCCGTTTTCCCATTTTGAAACCGCCTGAAACGATACGTTTACAAGCTCTGCCAGCCTTTCCTGAGTTAGTCCTTGTTTTTTTCTTAGAGCGTAAATATTCTTGCCTATTATGTTATTCATAGCGGCACCATCCTTTCTACGACTTATTTTATAGTCGTTTCGTGACAGCCGCAATAACTTATATTTAGAGAATTAGTGAAAATTCAACCGTCAGTAGAAATTACAGCTTAGAAATTTCTTCCTGAAGTGCTTCGTCCTTAGCCTTTACTCCTTCGACCATTTCTACTTTTGCGGCTTCCAGCTTGTCCGAAAGTCTGTCGTCAGAAAGAGAGAGCATCTGAATTGCCAGGAGTGCTGCGTTTTTAGCTCCGTTTATCGCAACGGTCGCAACAGGTATTCCGCTTGGCATCTGAACAGTTGCTAATAGTGAATCTAATCCGTCGAATGTTGATTTTATAGGTATGCCGATAACAGGCAGGGTAGTGTTTCCTGCCAAAACGCCTGCCAGATGAGCCGCCATACCTGCCGCTGCTATAATAACTCCGAAGCCGTTTTTCTTTGCGTTTTTTGCAAATGTTGCTGCAAGCTCAGGTGTTCTGTGAGCGGACATAATGTGCGCTTCATACGGGACGCCGTAGTTATCAAGTTCTTTAATTGCTTTTGAAACAATGGGAAAATCGCTGTCGCTTCCCATAATAACTGCAATCTTTTTCATATCTTACCTCCGTTCAAAAAATTGACAGTAAAAAACTGCAACATCTCTGTTGCAGTTATAATTATACTATTATATTGTTGTTTGAGTGCAATGAAGCTAGGTAACATTCTCCGGCACTTGAACGGTTACCTGAAAAGCTGTATGAATATTTACAGTATCCGCATACAGAAATAAATGTCATACACTTGACCTCAATTCAACCAAAATTACTACAAATAGTATTGTACTCTAATTTTTGAAAAATTGCAACTCTTTTTTTCGAGAATTTTACGCTGATATTTTTAATTTATTGTTAAATTTGTATACATTACTCTTTATAAAGCAAAATACTGTAAACGTATATTTAACTGAAACGATTATTTGTAAACCCCGTTTTGGAGGCTGAATTATTCTTTGCGAAGTTTCCTGCAAATGCCTGCATTTCGCTTTTTGAGTGGATTTTATGGCTTTGTTCTAATATTTGCTGTTTTTGCTCTTCAGAAAGCGATACAAAATATTTCAGAGCCTCCGGATTTTCGGCAAGCGCAAATGTAAGTCCTATAGGAATATCCTGCATTTTCATATTTTTTCTCCTTTCGTTCAACTACATTATGCTTACGCAATTATTATTTGAAAATATACTTTTAATATGCTATAATACCAGTTGTAAATTTTATAATTAAATATTTACATTTTAATATCGTATAGGAGGATTTCTCCGTCAAGGGGTAATATTTGAAACAGTGGAAAAATTAACCGATATAAATGTAATAAAAGCATTGATGAAAAAGCACGGCTTTGAGTTTTCAAAAAGCCTTGGACAGAATTTTTTGGTAAATCCGAGCGTCTGCCCGAAAATTGCTGAGCAGGGAAACGCTAGGCAGGGCTTTGGAATAATAGAAATTGGTACGGGTATCGGCGTTTTGACAGCCGAGCTTGCCAAGCGTGCTGAAAAGGTTGTAGCTATTGAGATAGATGACAGGCTTATTCCTATACTTGAAGACACTCTCTCGGATTTTGAAAATGTAAAAATCATAAACGCCGACGTATTAAAAACAGACTTATCAAAAATCATTGATGAAAATTTTAAAGGTCTTGACGTTGCAGTATGTGCAAATTTACCTTATTATATTACGTCGCCTGTAATAATGAAGCTGTTAGAGTCAAGACTGAGGATAAAGTCGGTTACGGTTATGGTTCAGAAAGAGGCAGGTAAACGCCTTTGCGCCGAAATGGGAACAAGAGATATGGGTGCTGTGACGGTCGCTGTAAATTATTTCTCCGAACCTAAGATTTTATTTGACGTTTCAAGAGGCAGCTTTATGCCGTCTCCGAATGTTGACAGCTGTGTGGTGAGGTTTGATATAAAAGAAGATACTCCGAAAGGCGTTGACGACGAGAAATTCTTTTTTAAAGTTGTAAGGGGAGCGTTCTCACAGAGAAGAAAAACCCTTGCGAACTCGGTTTCTTCGGCTTTGACGATTGAAAAAAGTATCGTTTTGCGATCATTAGAGCAGTCAGGTTTAGCTGTTAATGTAAGACCGGAACAGCTTTCTATGGAGGAGCTAATAAACTTTTCCAATATATTAAAAAACATCAGCGATTTGTAATAAGTGTACTAACAGATGTTATAGTTTGTTAAGAAATATAGTAAAAAAGCAGATTTTTTAACCAGCTTCTTGACAATAATATTTTTTGTAATAAAATAAATGTCATAGTAATTACTAGTAATTTAATAGGATTTGGAGGAATTGATAAATGTTTATGATATGTTGTAAATAAAAGCACAATTTATGCTATTTATATTGACAATCAACACAATTTATGGTATGCTAATCTAGATTAAATAAATTTTAGCTTGTGAGGGATTTGCACTTCACAAAGATTTCACAGAAGAATTGTTATAATGTGTATAATTAGACATATTTTTATTATGAATTTAAAGGTAAAAGAATTATAAATCTTAGGAGGTCAATATTATGAAAACAAAAAGAATTTTATCAGCAGCACTGGCTTTTGCTTGCGTAATCACTGTTTTTTCGGGCTGTACTAAGGGTTCAAAAGACGACAAGACGGTCAATGTTGCATTTTTCCCGAATATAACTCACGCTCAGGCTATGGTGATGCAGTCGCAGAAATCGTTTGAGAACGCTTTGGGCGAAGACTACAGCGTTAAGTGGACGTCTTTCAATGCAGGACCTGCCGAAGTAGAGGCTTTAAAATCAGAGGATATTGATATAGGATATATAGGACCTGTTCCTGCGATAAGTGCAAATGTAAGCACGAACGGAGACGTTAATATAATTGCGGGTGCTACCAACGGCGGACAGGTTCTTATAGCAAGAGAGGACGCCAACATAAAAGGAGTAAAAGACCTTGCAAATAAGACAGTGGCGATTCCTCAGGCAGGAAACACCCAGCATCTGGCTTTGTTGAAACTTCTTTCGGACAATGGTCTAAAGGCACAGGACAAGGGCGGAAATGTAAATGTAACAGCTGTTAAGAATTCAGAGGTCGAGTCTCTCTTTGACCAGGGTGAGATAGACGCAGCGCTTGTTCCTGAGCCATGGGGAACTGTTTTGGAAAACAGTGAGAATATCAAAGCTTCTGTAGTTTTGAATTATGACGAGATATGGCGTCAGGGAGATTATCCTGTTGCGGTAGTTGTTGTGAGAAAAGAGTTCCAAAAGGAGCACCCTGAGATAGTTGAGAAGTTTTTAAAGGCCCACAAGGACGCAACCTTGTATATTCAGCAGAACATTTCAGAGAGCGCAAAGATAGTAAACGAAAAGATTGAGGAGCTTGCAGGCTCTAAAAATGACGATAAGCAGTTTGAAAGCGCATTTTCAAGAATCGTTTTCACAACAGATGTTTCTAAGGAAGCTGTTGACGAGTATGCAAAAATTAATCTCGACGAGGGATTTATCTCAAAGCTGCCTGATGATAATATCATAGACGACAGTATTATGAAATCCGTTTCGGAATAAGTAAAGCAGTATAAGCCGACATAAATTTATAAGGAGGATTGCTCTTAAGGGGCAAAGTCAGAATTATGAGTTTGCATATTGAGGGAATAACAAAGAAGTTCGATAAAAACAGCGATACCAATATACTTGAGGACATAAATCTGGACATAGAGTCGGGCGAATTTATATGTCTTTTAGGACCTTCGGGCTGTGGAAAGTCAACGCTTCTCAATATAATTGCGGGGCTTGTTGATGCTGACAGCGGAAAGATAACTCTTGACGGTGAGGAAATCACCAAGCCGGGTTCTGACAGGATAATGATGTTTCAGGAGTCCGCATTGTTTCCGTGGCTTACGGTTGAGAAGAATGTTCGTTTCGGAATGAAAATAGCAGGGCTTTCTAAAGAGGAGCAGGATAAGAGACTTGAAAAATACCTGAAGATGGTTCAGCTTTATAAGTTCAGAGATTATAATATCCATGAGCTTTCGGGAGGAATGAAACAGCGTGTTGCGCTTGCAAGAGCACTTTGCTTAGACTGCAAGATACTTCTTATGGACGAGCCTTTTGCGGCTCTTGACAAGCAAACTATAAATGTTCTGCGTGAGGAGCTTATAAACATATGGCAGCAAACTAAAAAGACCATTATCTTAGTTACTCACAGCGTTGAGGAGGCTCTCTTTTTCAGCAACAGGATAGTTATGATAGGCTCGCATCCGGGAAAGGTTAAGGATATAATAAAGATAGACATACCCCGCCCGAGACATATAGAGTCGGTTGAATTTATAAACATAAGAAAAAAGCTGCTTGAGGCTTTAAAAGAAGAGGTGGACAAGATTGAAAAAGAAGAGCACGACAGTTAAAAAGATATTGAGCCGTATAGGCTTTATAATCATAATAATTGCTCTTTGGGAGCTTGTCTATCTGCTGGGAGTAGAAGTTCTCGGACTGTGGAAGTCATACACTATACCCTCACCTCAGGGGGTATGGGAGAGATGTGTGGATATGTTCTCGTTTGATTATACGGGAATGAGCATCTATGCCGCAGTAGCAGCAAGTCTATTAAGAGCATTTATCGGTTTTGCAATATCAGTTGTAATAGGAGCGGTGCTTGGATTTTTGATTTCAAAGTTCAAGTATCTTCAGGAGAACCTTAAACCGATCATTTTGGGAATTCAAACGCTGCCGAGCGTATGTTGGGTACCGTTTGCAATACTTTGGTTCGGTCTTGACCAGAGTGCAGTTATATTTGTAATCATAGTCGGCTCTGCGTTTAGTATAGCAATGGCTGTTGATAACGGGATACAGAATGTAGACCCTCTTTATATTAGAGCTGCAAAGACGATGGGAGTCAGCCAAAGCCAGCTATATTTCAAGGTTATTATTCCTGCGGCTCAGCCGATGCTAATAGCGGGACTTAAAAGCGGTTGGTCGTTTGCGTGGAGAGCACTTATGGCGGCTGAGATGATGATAAGTATGATAGGCTTAGGACAAATTCTCGATGCGGCAAGAAGTATTGAGAGCGACATTAATAAGGTTACGCTTATAATGCTTATAATTATAGTTATAGGAACTATAATCGACCGTGTTATATTCACAAACTGGGAAAACGCAGTACGCAGGAGATACGGTCTTGACCGTGACAGGAAATAGCAGGCTGTATAAATTGCAGGTAAAATAACAGCAGGCAGAATAAAGTAAAAAGATAAGGAAATTTAATTATGAGTGAATTTTTACATTTAGATGAACTTGAAGCGGAAGCGATTTATATTATGAGAGAGGTTGCTGCAGAATGTGAGAAGCCTGTTATGCTATATTCGATAGGCAAGGATTCTTCGGTTATGCTGCATCTTGCATTGAAGGCTTTTTACCCTGAAAAGCCGCCGTTTCCGTTTTTGCACGTCAATACCACTTGGAAATTCAAAGAGATGATAGAATTTCGCGACAAAACGGCAAAAAAGTACGGTATTGAAATGCTGGAATATATCAACGAGGAGGGCGTAAAGCAGGGTATAAACCCGTTTGATCACGGCTCGTCGTATACTGATATAATGAAGACTCAGGCATTAAAGCAGGCACTTGATAAGTATGGCTTTACAGCGGCTTTCGGCGGGGGCAGACGTGATGAGGAGAAGTCGAGAGCTAAGGAAAGACTGTTCTCGTTTAGAAATTCCGACCACGCATGGGACCCGAAAAATCAGCGTCCTGAGATGTGGAAGCTCTATAACACCGAGATAAATAAGGGCGAAGAAATTCGTGTATTTCCGATTTCAAACTGGACGGAGAAGGACATCTGGCAGTATATCAAGAGAGAGAATATAGATATAGTTCCTCTTTATTTTGCGGCGGAGAGAAAGTGTGTTGTAAGAGACGGCAATATAATTATGGTAGATGACGACCGTATGCGCCTTAAAGAGGGCGAGGAGGTCCAGACTAAAAAAATTCGTTTCAGAACGCTTGGCTGTTATCCGCTTACGGGCGGTATGGAGAGCAATGCCGAGACGCTAGACGAGATTATTGACGAGACTTTAGGAGCAGTTTCTTCCGAGAGAACCAGCCGTGTTATTGACAACGACGGCGGAGCTGCAAGTATGGAAAAGAGAAAAAGGGAGGGCTATTTCTAAAATGAACGGACTTTTGAAATTCATTACCTGCGGAAGCGTTGACGACGGAAAATCAACTCTTATAGGTCATATGCTGTATGATGCAAAGCTGTTATTTGCAGATCAGGAGCGTTCTTTAGAGTTGGACAGCAAGGTAGGTTCAAGAGAGGGCAATATAGATTATTCGCTGCTTTTAGACGGTCTTATGGCAGAGCGTGAGCAGGGAATCACAATAGATGTTGCTTATCGCTATTTTACAACCGAGCGCAGATCTTTTATAGTTGCTGACACTCCGGGTCATGAGGAATATACAAGAAATATGGCGGTGGGAGCGTCGTTTGCAGAGTTAGCAGTAATATTGGTAGACGCTTCTCAGGGCGTTTTGGTTCAGACAAGAAGGCACGCAAGAATTTGCTCCCTTATGGGTATAAAGCACTTCGTGTTTGCCGTTAATAAAATGGATCTTATCCACTTTGACCGCAACAGATTTAAAAAGATTGAAAAAGAGATAAAAATACTTCTTGCTGAGTTTGATTACGAATCGGTAAAGATAATTCCTGTTTCGGCAACTGAGGGAGATAATATTACAACTGAATCAGAGCATATGACTTGGTATAGGGGCGGAACTCTGCTTTCTTATCTGGAGGAAATAGACGTTCACGCTGACGATGTTGAAAAGGGATTTTCAATGCCTGTTCAGAGAGTTTGCAGACCTAATCATACCTACAGAGGATTTTCGGGTCAAATTGAAACGGGTAAACTGAGCGTCGGCGATGAGATAACTGCTTTGCCTTCTAAGGAAAAGGCTAATGTAAAGAGCATCATAGTCGCCGGCAATGAGGTTGAAAGCGCAAATAAAGGTCAGGCGGTCACCGTACAGCTTGATAAAGAGGTCGACGTATCAAGGGGCTGTGTTCTGGTAAGCGGAGCAAGACCGACTGTTGGAAATCTGTTTACTGCAAAGCTTCTTTGGATGGACGACAGCGAGCTTGTTGCAGGCAAAAACTATCTGTTAAAGCTGGGCACAAAGAAAATACCTGCGGTTGTAATGAATATCAAGCACAAGATAGATGTAAACACCGGCAGTGAGGTTTCTGCTGACGCTATATATAAAAACGAGATTGCCGAATGCGATATTTCGGTATCTGAGAAAATCGTTTTTGACGAATTTGCACAGAACCCAACGCTTGGTGCACTTATACTGATAGACCGTATTACTCATATGACCTCGGCGTGCGGAGTTGTAATGCACAAGCTGAACAGGTCTGACAATTTAACGTATCACGAGATGGATATTACCAGAGAGCAGAGAGAAAACCAAAAAGGTCAAAAGGCAAGAACTATCTGGTTTACTGGTCTTTCGGGTTCTGGAAAGTCAACTTTGGCGAATGCTCTGGAGAAGCGTCTGTTCGCAATAGGAAAGCACACAATGACCTTAGACGGTGACAATGTACGTATGGGGCTTAATAAGAATCTGGGCTTTAAAGAACAGGACAGAATTGAGAATATCAGACGTATTTCCGAGGTATCAAAGCTAATGAACGACGCAGGAGTAATCGTTATTAATTCTTTTGTATCTCCATATAGACGTGACAGGCGCAATGCAAAGGAGATAATCGGCGGGGATAATTTCATTGAAATATATGTAAACACACCTCTGGAAGAATGCGAAAGACGAGATGTTAAGGGGCTGTATAAAAAGGCTAGAATGGGTGAAATTCAGAACTTTACAGGAATCTCATCTCCATACGAGCCGCCTGAGAACCCTGATATTACTATCAACACAGCAGAGCACGATGTTGAAACGTGCATAGATATACTTCTAGAGCAGCTTGAAGATAAAATCTAGCATTGGGTTTAGACTTAAATGCAATGTTTTCTTTTAACACTAAGTGATAAGAGGCAAGGAGCAAGAGGTAAGATTTTCTATCGTCTACACCTAACTTTATTTCTTGCTTCTAAAACAAAAGTAAGGAGTAAATAATAAATGTCAACATTGTATCTGCATATAGGAACTCCTAAGACAGCAACGACCTCTATACAGAAATTCTGTATGGAAAATCAGGAAGTACTAAACAAAAAGGGATTTAGCTATCCTATTTTAGATTACAAGTATCCGAAGGTAGAAATACGCCGCAATGGACATTTTCTGGTAGGCAAGCTTTTAGATGCTGACGGTCATGAGGATTTTGAACGGGAAGAAGCTCTTTGGAACAAGGGCTTATCTATGATCCATAATGACTTAGAAAAGTTCGGAAATGTAATACTGTCAGATGAAAATATATGGCATTCATCTGTGGGAAGCAAGTTTGATTTCTGGGAGAAGCTGCAGTCTGACGCTGAGCAAAATAATTATCAAATCAAGGTTATAGTTTATTTAAGAAGACAGGATGACTTTGCAAACTCTTGGCTGAGCCAGCAGATAAAAGAGGGCTGGAACACCTATGCAGGAGTTAAATGGGATGCGTTTATGTATCGTCCCAAAGGTATAGCGCTTGACTATTACGGGCTTTTGGAGAAGATTGCAGAAATTATAGGCAAGGAAAATATTATAGTCAGGATCTTCGAGAGAAAGCGTTTTCTTGGAAACGGCGGAACTATATATTCAGATTTTCTTGACGCAGTCGGTTTGGAATATACTGACGAATTTCAGATTGTCACAGAAGAGACTAATCCTTCTTTGACTGCAAACACTCAGGAAATAAGGAGAGTAATCAATACAATTCTTTCAGACAAGGATTCTACACGTTCATT
This sequence comes from uncultured Clostridia bacterium, assembly GCA_947628615.1. Taxonomy (GTDB): domain Bacteria; phylum Bacillota; class Clostridia; order Oscillospirales; family Ruminococcaceae; genus UMGS1601. The sequence goes on along the minus strand of CANRAO010000003.1, from coordinate 133,145 downwards.
TCTCAGAAAAATATCGGAGGAATGTGAAAGGTTAAAGAGTCCTGATAATGTTTTTGAGATGCTTACAGAAGATGAGTCCGATAGCTTTATGAAAAAGTACGCCGAGGGTAATGCAGCTATTGCAAGGGAGTATCTTGGGCTTGAAAGCGATGAGGAGCTTTTTTCGCACAAAACAAGAGCGGCAGCCAGATGGACTCCTCAGAATGATTTTATGCACGAGGACATAATTCGCTTTTTCGGACAGATTGCGGTAGCCCAGAAAGAGGAAATTGACGATTTAAAGGAACAGCTTCAGCAGGAAAAGGAAAGCAAAGAAGAGTCTTTTGAGGTATTTCTAAATGATATCAATGATTCAGAGCTTGGCAATACCAAGGAAATTTTAAAAGGTATTTCCAGTGTAGGCGAGCAGATACTCGAATACAAAAAAGAGATGAAAGTCGTCAAAGATGAGAGCAAGAAGTCAAGGGTTCTTCGTGATAAGGTGAAGTCTATGGATGCTCAGATACTTAGCCTGAAGAACGATATTTTCGTGCTGAGAAGAGCAAATGAAGAACTTAGAAAGAATAACGAGGCATTGAAAAAGAGCATTGAAAGAATAGTGTATAAACTCAAACATCCACTGTCGATTATTAAAGACAAATTTAAGAAGTAAGATAAAGCGTTCGGATAGATAAAGTGATCCGAACGCTTTTATAATACCAGCATAAATATTTTTTTATATATCATGTCACAAATTAAAACCTATTGTAATACGCTGTTTGCGACATTTTTTCTATCCTGTGCATTGTAATATTGAAATATCTACTTTATTTAATGTGTAGAAATTTTGGAGTGCAAATGGTGATAGGATGTTGAATTTTCAGGTTTTAGAAAAGAATGAAGAGAAGATAAAAAGCTTCTCTCTGATGGGACTTGCAATGGTATTAGGCTACATATCGAGTAAGGGGAACATACTGGGCTTTAACTCGCCGGTTAATATTGTAATTGTTTCAATATCGGGTTTCAGCTCAATTCCTGCATTTATAGCGTCAGTGCTGTCGTATGTCATAAACGGGAATATAATTGAGGGGATTCCCGATATATGCTCGATGGCAACAATAGTTTTGCTGAAAACATTTGTTTTTCCGCATAATTATAATAATTCACCGTTTTCGCTGTCAGTTATGGCAGGAGCGGTAACGCTGTTTTACGGGGCTATGATAAGCCTTGTTATGCCAACAAGATTTGAAGTTACAGTGTATAGAGCGTTTGCATCAATGCTCTGCTTTTTTCTTGTGTATTTTTCAAAATATTGCTATGAAAATTATAAGAAAACCGGAACAATAAGCATAAAAGGATTAAACGGAGTGGGATTGAGTATACTATATGTAATGCTTGTAGCAACTCTTAGTTCTGTATCGATTTTGGGGATAAATCTTGGACGTGCCTTCGGTGTAGTAATAATGCTGTTTGCTGTGAACAGGTATAAGCATATCGGAGGAGCAGTCTGCGGTGCGCTTGCAACCTGCGGAGTTATACTGTGCGCTCCAGAGCTTGCAAAAAACACACTTTTGCTTGCAACATCCGGGCTTATCTGCGGAGCGTTTGCGTCATTTGGAATAGCAGCTATTATAATTGTATTTATTGCAGTGTCGCTTGTATCATTGGTTACTATAGGAATGAACCCCGATACGTTTAAGCTGTTTGCCGATTTGATTGCAGGTGCTGTTGTATATCTTGCCATTCCCGAGGGAAAGATAGCAGGTGCGATTAAGCTGGTCAGCGGAACGAATAAGGCGACTGAAATTTCAAACAGGAGTGTTTCATCTAAGTTGTCATTTGCTTCAAACGCTTTGACAGATGTAAAAAATCAGATCTCAACAGTTACAGAGGCAATGGAGAAAAAAGTTACACCCACTCAGCTTGGCAGACTGGTAAAGGACAGCGTGTGCAGAGAATGTCCTATGAACGCTATTTGTTGGAAGAGAAAAGAAAGCGAAACTAAAAGCGTTTTTACGCAGTTACAGAGAAAGATTGCGTGCTTGGAAAAACTGTGTGAAGAGGATATAGCAAAAAAGCTTCCTGAATGTATAAGAAAAGAGTTTTTAGCAAATACATATAATCTAATGTATACGAATATGCTGTTTGAGCAGAGCTCGTCAAGAAAACTTCGTGAAATGCGTGAATTTCTCTCAACACAGCTTGAAACAATGGGAAATGTTCTGGATGATATTTCGCAGGATGTTTCAAAGCTTGTGAATGTTGATGTTGGGCTTTCGTCGAGAGCGAGCGAACTCGTAAGATGCCTTGGAGGGGAAAACCAACGTGCGTGCATATATGTTGACGAGCGAAAAATGCTCAGGGCTGAGATATTCTACAGTTCAAAGTCGAATATAGACGCTGTCAGGCTGACAGTAGAGCTTAGCGACATAATAGGCTGTGAGCTTGAAATGCCAAGAAAGGTTACTATAGGCGACACCACAAGGCTTGAATATTCGGAACGTCCGATTTATTCACTGTCGCAGGGATTTTATCAAACGTCCGGAGAGCCGAACCAGCACTCGGGAGATTACTATGAGAAGCTCACCATAAACAATACAGAAAGCTATATAATTCTATCTGACGGTATGGGAACAGGTAACAGAGCAAGGCTTGATTCAATGTTTACAGTAAATCTTACGGCACGCCTTTTAACAGCAGGTGTGTCTGATGAAACTGCCGTTAAGCTGTTAAACTCTGTATTGCAGGTGAAGTGCTGGGAGGAATCTTTTGCTACGCTTGATCTGGTAAAGTTTGATTTATGCGGAGGATATTTGAACATTCTAAAGGCAGGTGCAGGACCGAGCTATATTTACAGAGACGGTCAGCTTCAAAAGATCGAGAGCAGTGCATTTCCTTTAGGCATACTCTCAGAAACAAGCGTTAATCAGATAAGAAATAAGCTGTTTAAAAATGATTTAGTAATTATTTGCAGTGACGGAGTCAGTGAAAAATCTGTAAGGAGCGTTTTTAAAAACAGGAGAGAGGTATCAAAGATGACTTCTGAGGAAATTTCAAAGAGAATAGGCGAATTTTCAGCAGAGAATTGTACTGCTTTAAAGTCTGATGATATTACCGTTATCTGCAGCAAAATAGGCAAGAACTAGAAATTTAATTTCAAAAGCATATTTTTTATTACATTACTATAGTAATTTTGCACAAAAAAGTATAATATTTTCTGTAAGAATTCTAAAATTAATACAAAAACTATTGAAAAAAAAGCCAGAAGGGTGTAATATAAAAGATAGAAATTAGAATTAAGAAGTAAGATAGGTGAGTCGGTAATAGAAACATTCCAGAAACTCTAAATGAGTTTGGTTATTTGATTATATCAACTGTGGTTTAACACCTTTTACCTAAAATTTTTAATCCCTAATATCTAATTTCTAATCTCTAACTACTGAAAGGAGACCTTTGTTCTGCAAAGGTATATTAATAATATGGACATAATACCTGAAAGCTATAAAGCGCCCTTGCATTTTTTTCACGAGGGAACAAATTATGAAGCATATAAGTTTTTCGGCTCGGTAAAGGGTGAAAAGAACGGAGAAAGCGGATATTTTTTCAGGGTGTGGGCTCCACATGCCCAAAGCGTATCGGTCGTTGGGGATTTCAATTCGTGGGACGATACAAGAAATACTATGGAGAAGATTGCCGATTCCGATGTTTGGGAGACTTTCATTACAGGGCTGAAAAAATATGACGTCTACAAGTATTGCGTTACAACACGTTCGGGAAATAAAATTATGAAATCTGACCCTTTCGGAAAACATATGGAAACTGCTCCGTCAACGGCAACAAAAATTTATGATATAGACAGCTTTAATTGGACGGACAGTGTTTGGAAGAAAAAGACCGATGAAGCGGATATATTAAATTCTCCCATTAATATCTATGAAGTTAATTTGGGTTCGTGGCGGAAGTATGAGGACGGTAACTTCCTGTCTTATACAAAGTTTGCCGAGGAAATAATTCCTTATATTACCGATATGGGGTATACGCATATTGAGTTTATGCCGCTTGCTGAATATCCATTTGACGGCTCATGGGGTTATCAGTGCATAGGATATTATGCGCCTACGTCGCGTTTTGGAACTCCGGAAGATTTTATGAAGATGATAGATATGTTCCACAATGCAGATATAGGAGTTATTCTCGACTGGGTTCCTGCACATTTCCCAAAGGACGAAGCCGGCTTGTATGAATGGGACGGCGATCCTTGTTATGAGTATTCGGACCCGAGAAAGGGCGAGCATTACTCATGGGGAACAAAGGTGTTTGATTACGGAAAAGCAGAGGTAAAGTCTTTTCTTATATCAAATGCGGTATATTGGCTTGAAAAGTACCATATAGACGGACTGAGAGTTGACGCTGTAGCGTCTATGCTGTATCTCGACTATGACAGACGTGACGGCGAGTGGATACCTAATAAGAACGGCGGAAATGAAAATCTTGAGGCTATTGAATTTTTGCAGGAGCTTAATACTGAGGTATTCAGGAAGTTCCCAAAAGCAATGATGATAGCGGAGGAGTCAACGGCTTGGCCAATGGTTTCAAAGCCTGTGAGCGACGGAGGCTTGGGTTTTAACTTCAAGTGGAATATGGGTTGGATGAACGATATGCTTATGTATATGTCTCAGGACCCTATCAACAGAGCATTTCATCACAATGCATTGACGTTTTCATTTTTCTATGCGTTTTCGGAGAATTTTATTTTGCCTATCTCGCATGACGAGGTAGTTCACGGAAAGGGTTCGCTTGTAAATAAGATGTTCGGTGATACCGACCAGAAATTTGCACAGGCGAGAGCATTTTTAGCGTATATGACTGCTCATCCCGGCAAGAAGCTGCTTTTTATGGGCAGCGAGTTCGCACAATTCAGAGAGTGGGACTATGAAAACGGTCTTGAATGGTTTATGATAGACGATTATGAAAATCACAGAAATTTTCAGAAGTTTGTGAAAAACCTCAACCGATTTTATAAAGAGAATAAACCGTTTTGGGAAGTCGATTATTCGTGGGAAGGCTTCTCGTGGATCTCAAATGATGACTACAAGCAAAGTATTATAATATTCAGGCGGATTGACAAAAGCGGTGATGAGATAATAGCTGTTTGCAATTTCGTTCCTGTAGGCCGTGATGTTTATATGTTCGGCGTGCCAAAGGCTGGAGTTTATGAGGAGGTTTTTAACTCGACCTCTCCTGACGGCAGTCCGATAACGAACAAGCCTGTAAGAACGTCTATTGTGAAAATGCACGGTTTTGACAGGTCGATAACTATAAAAATACCGCCGTTTTCGGTAATGTTTTTCAAACGAAGAAAAACACAGAGAAAGTCAGCGGCAAAGTCAGACAAAACAGTGAGATCCGCTAAGACGGCAAAATCAGCGGAAAAGACTTCTATAAGTAAAGAAGATAAATCAGCAAAGTCGAATAAAAATAATGATAAAAATAAAAAAATCATAAAAAAATAAGCAAGCAGGTGAATGTATATGTATAATAAAAAAGAATGTGTTGCAATGCTGTTGGCAGGAGGTCAGGGAAGCAGACTTTATGCCCTGACTCAGAAGGTTGCTAAGCCGGCAGTGCCTTTCGGAGGAAAGTACAGAATAATTGACTTTCCTTTGTCGAACTGTGTAAACTCGGGAATTGATACGGTTGGTGTACTTACACAGTATCAGCCGTTGGTTATGAATGATTATATCGGTAACGGTCAGCCGTGGGATTTAGACAGGATACATGGCGGAGTTTATATTCTGGCACCGTATCAGTCGCAGTCCGGAGCAAACTGGTATCAGGGAACCGCTAACGCAATATATCAGAATCTTTCGTTTATCGAAAGGTACGATCCTGAGTATGTTATAATTCTCTCAGGCGACCATATCTATAAGATGGATTACGACAAGATGCTCAGCTACCATAAGGAAAAGGGAGCAGCGGCTACCATTGCAGTTATTAATGTTCCGATTGACGAGGCATCACGTTTCGGAATTATGTTTGCACATGACGACGGTCAGATATACGACTTTGTTGAAAAGCCGGCTGAGCCTAAGAGTACGCTTGCATCAATGGGAATATATATTTTCACATTTGATATACTGAAAAAATATCTCATAGAGAATGAGAACGACAAATCGGAGAATAACTCCAAAGACTTCGGAAAGGATATAATCCCTGCACTTTTACGCGATGAGCAGAAGCTCTACGCTTACCGCTTTGACGGCTACTGGAAAGATGTGGGGACTATCGACAGTCTTTGGGAGGCTAATATGGACCTTATAAATCCGAACATTCCGATTGACTTGTACGATCCGTCTTGGAAGATCTACTCGAGAAACCCGGGACTTCCGCCGCAGTTTATAGGAAAAGATGCAAAAATACAGAACTCAATGGTGACAGAAGGCTGTGTTATTGACGGTACTGTTGATTTCTCAATGCTGTCTGACGGCGTAATAATTGAAAAGGACGCTGTGGTTACAGATTCTATCATTATGCCGGGAGCGGTAATTCGTTCGGGGGCAAGGGTTGAATACGCAATCGTCGGTGAAAATTCAGAAATTTGCAGCGACGCTCACATTGGCAGACGCCCTGAGGAAATGCCAAACAGAGATGAGTGGGGCGTTGCGGTAGTAGGTCAGGATATTAAGATCTCTGAGGGAACGGTTGTTGAACCTAAGAAAATTATTTCGGAAAGTATATAGAGAGGATGAGCTTTTATGGGAACTTCTAATATGGGAAAGGTTTTGGGACTGGTTTTTGCAAATATGCACGACAGCACAGTCAAGGATCTTACAAAAGAGAGAACGATGGGCTCTGTACTTTTCGGAGGAAGATACAGAATGATCGATTTTCCGCTTTCTAACTTTGTAAACAGCGGAATTTCAACCGTCGGAGTTATAGCCAAATACAATTACCAGTCGCTTCTTGACCACTTGGGAACAGGCAGAGAGTGGGATTTATCAAGAAAAAAGGGAGGACTATATCTGCTGCCGCCTTTCAGCAATGTTGAGAGTAAGCTATACAGGGGCAGGCTGGAGGCTCTTTACGGAGTGCTCAACTTTATAAAAAGTGTTCACGCTGAATATGTTTTGATGTCTGACTGCGACGTGATTGCAAATATAGACTACCGACCTGTGTTGACGGCTCACATAGAAAGCGGAGCTGATATAACCTGCGTTTCTCACACAGGACAATATAATTCTGATATTGTTAAATCAAGTACTGTTTTCACAGTTGATTCAAATAATAACGTAAAAGACGTGCTAATAGGCTATGATCTTACCGGTATGTGTACGCTTAGTCTTAATATGTTCCTGCTTAAAAAGAACTTTTTAGTTGACCTTGTGCAGACGGCTATCGCTCAGGGAAGATATAGCTTTGAAAGGGATATTCTTCAGAGCAAGCTGAATGATTTGAAAATAGTTTCCTATGAATATTCGGGATATTTCAAAAAAATATACAGTGAGAAGAGCTACTTTGAAGCAAATATGGATCTTCTCAATATAGACAACTGCAGGGAACTTTTTACTCAAAGACGCCCTATCTATACTAAAGTCAGAGATAATGCACCTTCCAAGTACGGACTCAACAGCTATGTAGCAAATTCGCTTGTAGCTGACGGCTGTGTAATTGACGGAACAGTGGAGAATTCTGTTTTGTTCAGGGGAGTAAACGTAGGAAAGGGTGTAACTGTTAAAAATGCGATTTTAATGCAGGATACCATTATCGGCGACGGCAGCGAGGTCAAAAACGTCATCACTGATAAAAATGTATCGATAGGAAATGACAGAACGCTTATTTCATCTGACGATTATCCTATGTTTATCGGCAAAGGTGCATCAGTCTGATTAATTGACAATTGACCGACGAACCGGCAGGGGTGACCCCTGCACGCAATGCCGCCTATGGATAGTTTGATAAATGTTAAAGTTTGAGCAACGGCGGGTTTGAATAATTAATAATGGATAATTGACAATAGGCAATTAATAAGAAAACTAAAAGTTTTCGGTCAAGCCGACGAGCCGGCAACGGTGACGTTGCATCCAGTACTGCCTTTGGGGAGTTTGTGCAATGTATTTATTTTGTACAACGGCAGGCTAGTACTTTGTTTAAACGGTGGGCTTATGCTTTGTTGGAAAGATAGGTTCTTGCCTTCAGTATCTTGTATCTATATTTCGCTTTGATGACAGTCGAATATACTTCCGCACAGAGAACTGCATAGCTTTTTTAGACTGTATGCCTCGTCTGCAAGACAAGCAAATGCTCCTTTAAATCTGTTGTCCTCATCTGTGTAGTCAAGAAATTCAACAAATATTGACGAAAGTCCTGCTATTATTTCAGATTTCGCCTGAATTTCTGTAATATCTGACAATGGTATTTCTTTAACCATTTTGCTCATTATTGTCACTTCCTTTCGCTGTGGTTGTTTGTTCGCCGAATGCGGCATTATACAGTGCTCTGCATTTATCTTTCAAAATGAACATATTGTCTGTAAGACACGCTAATGCCCCTCTTAGTTCATCATCTTGACTGTAATCCAAATATTCTGTGAAAATTGATGATAACTGAGCTATGTTTTTTGATTTCTTCATAATATCTTCGATTTCATATATATCAATTTTGCTGTTTGCAGTATTCATTATGTCACTTCCTTTTTGTTTAGTATGCTTATATTATATGATTTCGTAATCACATATTCAATAGGTAAATTATACAAATTTGAACCATTAAAACTTATGAACATTGATTAAAGTATACAAATATGTTATATTATAGTTATTAATTTAATTATTGAGGTGGAAATTTTTATGCCAGCTACAAAAGCACAGATAAAGGCACATAATAAGTACAAAAAAAATCATTATGACAGATTGGAAATGCAAGTTCCAAAAGGTGAGAAGGAAAATATCACAGAACATGCAAAAGAATATGACGGTACTTTAAACAAGTTTCTAAACAGGGCTGTTAAAGAGACTATGGAGAGAGATAAAAATAGATAAACAGGGTGGTATTAAAAATGCCTGCTACCAAAGCTCAAATAAGAGCAAATAATAAGTATAAAAAAAATCATTATGACAGATTGGAAATGCAAGTTCCAAAGGGTGAGAAAGAAAGCATTACAGAACACGCAAAAGAATATGACGGCACTTTAAACAAGTTTCTAAACAGGGCAGTCAAGGAAACTATGGAGAGAGATAAAAATAATTGACCAGTGTGACGCTGGTTGCTCTGCCGCCTATTAAAAACTTGATGAATGTTAAATTTAATTAATTGCGGACTAGTACCTATAAGCTAGATTTTACTATTAGAATTTAGTGGGCTACTGCATTTTGTTTCTATTAGCAATAATTAACGCTTGATTAAAATCGGGAGCGGTGTTACAATGACAAGGCACTGTCAAAGACATCTAAGTATAGAACGGGGGATAAGGATATGAAAATATTATATACAGCGAGTGAGGCTTTGCCGTTTGCTGCGTCGGGAGGATTAGCAGACGTAGCAGGTTCTTTACCTAGAGCGCTGAACGAAGCAGGCGATGACTGCCGGGTAGTAATGCCTAAGTACGGAACTATAAAGCCGGAGCTTTTAGACAAGCTGACATTTTTAACAAATTTTTCTGTACCTGTTGCATGGCGAAACCAGTATTGCGGAGTTTTCACAGCGGAGGTAAATGGAGTAACATATTATCTTCTGGACAATGAATACTACTTTGCAAGAAACGGATTATACGGTTTTTACGATGATGCGGAGAGATTTGTATTTTTCTCAAGGGCAGTACTTGAGTTGCTTCATCATATTGAATTCAAGCCTGATGTGATCAATGCAAACGACTGGCAGACGGCGTTAGTACCTGTATATTACGATATTTTTTATCGTTATCAGTCCGGGTATGAAGACATAAAGACGGTATTTACGATTCATAACATACAATATCAGGGGCAATACGGTTTAGAGCTAATAAACGACATAATGGGAATACCTTTATATCATACCGACCTACTTGAGTATGACGGTGATGTAAACTTTATGAAAGCGGCTATAGAGGTGTCTGACAGGGTAACAACTGTATCCCCGAGTTATGCATGGGAGATTTTAGATTCGTGGTATGCACACGGAATGGACAGAGAGCTTGTCAACAAGCAGTATAAGCTAAGCGGAATATTAAACGGAATAGACGGAGAGATATACGACCCGGAGACGGACAAAGTCATACCAAAGAACTACGGTTTGAACGATATGTTTGGCAAGAGGGTATGCAAAAAGAGGCTTTGCGACGAAATGGGTATAAAGTCAGGCAGCGAACCGATCATAGGGATAGTAACAAGGTTTGTATCTCATAAAGGTCTTGACCTTATAAAGTACGTTTTTGAGGACATTGTAAATCTCGGATATAAATTTGCAATACTCGGTTCCGGCGAGAAAATATACGAAGATTTTTTCACAGAGATGTCGTATCGTTATCCTGACAGGGTTGGGGTAAAGATAGGCTTTATTCCTGAGCTTTCAAAGAGGATCTATGCAGGGGCAGATATGTTTTTAATGCCGTCTCAGAGCGAGCCGTGCGGTTTGGCGCAGATGATTGCGCTTAGATACGGAACGATTCCGATAGTGAGGGAAACTGGAGGACTTCGAGACAGCATAATAGATGCCGGCGAGGCACACTTAGGAGAGATCAAAGGCAACGGCTTTACCTTTAAGACATACAATGCACATGATATGCTTAACGCCTGTGCAAGGGCGAGGGCATTTTATGACAATAAAATGATATGGGGACGGCTTGTTGTTCACGCAATGAAGGAGGATTTCAGCTGGAAGAAGTCAGCATTAAGCTACCATGATTTATATGCAAGCATTTAGCAGCGGCGAGCCGCCGCAGGCACTCTGCCTTTGGGTAATTTGTAAAATGTATTTACTTTGTGCAACGGCAGGCTTTACTTTGTTTAAAAGGTAAACTATACAACGGTGAACGGCGAGCCGCCGCAGGCACTCTGCCTTTGGGCAATTTGTAAAATGTATTTACTTTGTGTAACGGCAGGCTTTACTTTGTTTAAAAGGTAAACTATGCAACGGTGAACGGCGAGCCGTCGCAGGCACTCTGCCTCTGGGTAATTTGTAAAATGTAATTATTTTGTGCAACGGCAGGCTTTACTTTGTTTAAAAGGTAAACTATGCAATGATGAACGGCGAGCCGCCGCAGGCACTCTGCCTTTGGGTAATTTGTAAAACGTAATTACTTTGTGTAACGGCAGGCTTTACTTTGTTTAAAAGGTAAACTATGCAACGGTGAACGGCGAACCGCCGCAGGCTCTGCTGTCAGAGGCAAGAAATTCAGAAGCAAGAAGTAAGAGTGGCGAGTTTGGCTTTACTTTGAGTAGGAGGCAATGCAATATAAATTAGAAATATACGAAAAAAATATAAACTTGCATTTTATAGAATAATGTGTTATTATAAATAAGTACTGAAAAAAAATTAAAGTGATATGTGTATTATGTGTTATGTAAGGAGAGAATATGAAAGGAATAAAAATTTGCAAGCGTATTGCATCAACATGCATTGCGCTTGTCATTATGGTGACGGCATTAGCCGTACCGATTAGTACAAATGCGGCTACAGTACCTGTTACCGTAACGGTTTCAAAAGAAGGACAAGTCGTAGATACAATGACTTTCAACGGAGTGACAGTACAGGCTATATACATACCAAGAAACGACAGTAATGTGTCAGAGATGTGGGACGATCCTGTATACTGCTGTGCGGCACTGGTTACGAAATTCTATAAAGCAGTTTACGGATGTACAGTATACAATTTGTGGCCGGGGAATACACCGCTCAGCGACGTGGGGTATTTCACTGAAGTTAATACGCCGCAGGTAGGCGATATATACGGAAACTCAAGTCACTGGGCTATTGTAAAGCAGATAAACGGTACAGAGGTTGTACTTTTTGAGCAGAACTGGACATGGTATGACAGCAACGGCTGTTATGCAAAGTATAACAGAACGGTTGATTTAAACAATCTGGAGTCTGACGTCAGCTTTTTCAGATACAGCGGAGCATTCACATATGCAAAGCCGGTTTTAACAACTGATTACGCTTCTCTTGAAAACACTGAAAAGACATTTTCGTGGACTGGAAGCACAGACGCTGTAAACTCAACTTTAAATATATACCAATACAATTCATCAGGTACATACAATGAAAACAATTTAATTTCTTCTACAACTAATATTGTAGGCGGATCTACGTCTGTAACGCTTCCTATGGGACACTATGCTGCACAGGTTTTGAATTACAACTCATCGAATGAGATTTCTGAAAGTGATTTAAAGGAGTTTTACATTGCTGGCGAACCGCTTGCGACAGATGTTCAGATAAAAGATTCGCTGACGGTCGTTGCAGGAAAGTCAAAGAACATTTCAAAAAAGATGCTTCCTGCAAACACAAACGATGTACTCACCTGGACGTCTAGCGACGATTCAATTGCTAGTGTTTCAAACAACGGAGTTGTAACCGGAAAAAAAGCAGGAGCGGTCACAATATCAGCAAAGGCAGTAAGCGGAATAAAGGATACCTGTACTGTAACTGTAAAGCCAGGAACTGTGGCTAATTTAAAGGCGTCGGGAAGCAGTAAGAAATCAATAACTATTAAGTGGGATTCAGTATCTGATGTTACTGGTTACAGAGTTTTCAGATACGACAAAGCAAAGAAAAAGTATGTAAAAATTGCAGATCTCAAAAGTAATTCACACAAAATCTGGGGACTTACCAAGGCTTCTGCATATAAGTTTAAGGTAAGAGCGTATAAAAATTTAAATAAAAAGAGCTATTTAGGAAAATATTCCTCAGTTCTTAGCGCATACACCAGACCGGATAAACCTAAGCATCTGACAGTATTGAAGAATAAGTCTGCAGCATCTGTAAAGCTGTCTTGGACAAGCACAAAGGGTGTAAAAAGCTACGCTATTTACGCAAGCGCAGACGGCGGAGCGTTCAATAAGGTTAAAACGGTATCTGGAAATAAGCATTCTGTAAAACTTAAAAAGCTCAAAAAGGGAACTTCGTATACATTCACGGTAAAAGCGATAAAGAAAATCTCAGGCGTTGACGTATACAGCGGAGCATCTAATAAAGCATACGCTGTCACAAAACCAGCCAAGGTAAAGAACGTCACAGCAGAGAGAGCTTCTGACGGAAGTGTTGCTTTATCATGGAAGCCTGTGAACGGAGCAACAAAGTATCAGATTTATATGAAATCGGGTAACAGTTATGTTAGGGTTAAAACGGTGTCCTCTTCTAAGGTTATGACTAAAATAAAGAACCTTTATGACAATAAAAAGCATACATTTAAAATCAGAGCGTATAAATTAAGCAACGGGTACAAGTATTTTGGAAATTATTCAGATGAGGTAAAAGCATAATTTAATTCTTGTTAAAGTTAAAGCCAACAGAAATTTCTGTTGGCTTTTTTGTATAAACATATCTAATCTTCATAGGGCATCGGATGCTTACCTCTGAATATCTTGTCTCAAATAGCGGACTGCGTGCAGGGGTGACAACAATTAGTAAACATCTGTCCGCTGAAATTTTCAGCACACTTATGTGCTTTCCTTTCATTATCAAATATCCCGAAAACTGCCGAACCGCTGCCTGTCATAACAGAGCCGAGTGCGCCTGACTTTATCATTTCGCATTTTATTTCATCAATTATGCTTTCGTTTGTTACATCTTCAAGTGAATTTGAAAGCGTTTTTGAAATCGCTGCAAGATTACCTGAATTTAATGAGGTCATAAATTTATCAAAATCAGAAAGTCTTGGATTTTCAAGTTTGTCAAACCTTTTGTACGAAAGGGGAGTCGAAATTGAAATATCAGGCTTCACAACAAGTATTTCACAATCAGGCAGAGATTTAAGAGGAGTTATTTTTTCACCAATGCCCTCACAAAGGGCTGTACCGCCGACAATACAAAAGGGAACATCAGCCCCGATTGAAGCACCGATTTTGCAAAGCTCGCCAGTTGACAGAGTACTGCCACATAGCTTGTTAAGCCCGATAAGTACTGTCGCTCCGTCTGAACTTCCTCCTGCAAGACCTGCACCGCTTGGTATATGCTTTTCGATATGTACAGCTATGCTGTCAAAAGGCATTTCACCTATAGCCTTATTAAAAGCACGGCAAGCCTTGTAAGCTATATTGCTTTCATTGGTAGGAATGTCATTCTTTGTACAGGTTATAGAAATACTCGGAAGTTTGCATTTTTCGCCTTTTACGGACAGAGTGATGTTATCAAAAATAGATATTGCCTGCATTACAGAACGGAGATTATGATAGCCGTCATCTCTTTTGCCGACAATATCAAGTATTAGATTTATCTTCGCAGGAGCTTTTAGCGTTATACTTTGCATTAACCGTTCTCCTTGATTTCACGAACAAACTCGCCTATTTTTCTGATAGCCTTTTTCAAATGCTCAAGAGAGTAAGCATAAGAAACCCGTATAAAGCCTTCGCCGCACTCGCCGAAAGCATCACCCGGAACAACGGCTACATTCTTGGTATACAAGAGTTTCTCGCAGAACTCCTGACTGGAAAGCCCTGTTGATTTTATGCAGGGGAATACGTAGAATGCTCCCTCAGGTTCAAAGCAGTCAAGACCAATTTCGTTAAAACCGTGAACGCAGAAACGCCGTCTCATATTATATTCATCGACCATCATATCAATATCGCTTCTGCAGTTTTTAAGTGCTTCTATTGCGGCATACTGGCTCACAGTAGGTGATGACATAATTCCATACTGGTGAATTTTAAGTATCTGACTTACCAGCTCTTTAGGTGCGCACAAAAATCCGAGACGCCAGCCTGTCATAGCAAACGCTTTTGAAAATCCGTTTATAAGTATAGTTCTCTCTCTCATACTGTCGAATTCAACTATGGAGCAGTGCTTTCTGCCGTAGGTAAGCTCAGAATAAATCTCGTCAGACAAAACAATAATATTCATATCCCTCAAAACTTCGGCAATAGGTGCTAAATCCTCTTTTTTCATTATAGCGCCAGTTGGGTTGTTGGGGAAGGGAAGTATAAGTGCTTTTGTTTTTTCAGTTATCTTTTCTTTAAGTGCCTTTGCTGTCAGTTTGAAATCGTCTTCAGCTTTTGTTTCTACAACAACGGGAATTCCGCCTGAAAGCTCAACGATCGGTTTATAGCAGACAAAGCAAGGTTCGACGATTAAAACTTCATCTCCCGGCTCAACGATAGCACGAATAGAAAGGTCTATAGCTTCCGAGCCGCCGACTGTAACGATTATCTCATCATCGGGGGAGTATTCGGTTTTTGCATAGTCCTTAACATATTCTGAAATAGATTGTCTGAGATTGTAGAGACCCGAATTTGCGGTATAGAAAGTCTTGCCGCGCTCTAAAGCGGTAATTGCCGCACGTCTTATAGGCCAAGGCGTCTGAAAGTTTGGTTCGCCTACGCCGAGAGCTATGACGTTTTCCATAGTTTGTGCAAGGTCGAAAAACTTTCTTATTCCGGAGGGTTTCATATCTCTGGTTTTTTTGTTAATTATTCTGCTGTAGTCTATCATGGGGAAACTAATCCTCTTTCATCTATAATTTTGTCGGAAAGGTCGATTCCGTTGTCTTTGTATTTCTTTAGCACAAAATGTGTTGCGGTAGATAAAACGCCCTCAAGAGGAGCTAGTCTTTGAGCAACAAAAAGTGAAATGTCCATAAGGTTTGTACCTTTTATAGTAATGCCTAGATCGTATCCTCCGGACATAAGCCATACATTCTCTACCTCGTCATACTGACTAACTGTTCTTGCAATTTCATCGAAACCGCTTTGTGCTTTCGGAGAAACCTTGAGTTCAATATAAGCCGTGACCAGATCACCGCAGTCGGCAGCTGCCTGTTCGTTTATAACGGTGTTATAGCCTTTTATGATTCCGTCGTTTTCGAGCTTTTCTATTCTTTCCGCGACCTCCTGTTCAGAGATACCGAGCATAACGCCGAGCTCTGAATTTGAAAGCCGTGCATTCTTTTTAAGAAGTTTAAGCAAAGAATCCATATTGTGTACCTCCTATTAGATATTAATGATATTATACTATTTATATGAGATTATGTCAATTAAAAGTAAGTGGCAGGAAACAAAGATAAGAAAAACACCGCAGAAATAATTCTGCGGTGTCAAAAAAATGTTGTTAAACAAAAATAGTCTAGCACAACAATATATTACAATACAATTTATCATTTGTCAAGTAAAATCTAAATTATTTTAAAAACATCAAGAATATGATTACTTGCCCCGACCAGATCAGGACGTTCGCAGATTGACAGATGATAGCGAAAATAAATTTCAAATGTTTTATCGTCCATATTGTCAATTATGTTGGGAAGATAATGAGCCGCCATATCTGTTCCTATGAAATGCAAACGCTCAACGTCAAATCTCTCCATCAGAATGTCAATATCGGATTTTGTATATAGCTCGAAAATGTCTTTAGGCTCTGAATGTGTTTTAAAGGTGTCAGGATCTAACATTTTGCTGTCTATTAAATAATTTATATAACCTTTAACAAAACCAAACTGCAAAATTGACGCGTCAGCAGAGCAGTAGGCAGAAAATATAATACCGCCTTTTTGGTAACACGAATCGCCTCTGACAGTGCGGAAATCTTATCGTCCAGTTTGAAAAGATGATACATAGGACCTAGTAAGAGAGTAATGTCATAAGTGCCTGATGAAAAGTCAGACAAATTGGTTGCATTTGCTTGAGTAATTGTTACTTTCTCACTGGTTTCAGTATTATTATTAAATACCTCAATATTACAGGGCATCAGATCAACAGCGTCGACCTCATATCCAAGACGTGCAAAATAATGAGAATATCGTCCTGTGCCTGCACCTATCTCAAAAATTTTCATTCCGCTTTTGAGATATTTTTTTATATACTCAACTGTCGTTAGAAATTCAATGCTGCCGTGCCTTGAACTCAATCGGGAGTTTTCATCATAAGTGTTGTAATAGGATTCTAAGGCCTTAAAGGTATCCATAATTACATTGCCTCTTTAAGACTTTTCACAAATTCTCCTACCTTATCTACACTCTCTTTACCATATTCTGCAATTATATTTACAATAGCACTTCCTACGATAACTCCGTCGCAGTACTGTGACATCTTTTTTGCCTGTTCGGGATTTGATATACCAAAGCCTACACAAGCGGGGCAGGAGGCAGATGAATTTATAAGCGAGAAAAACTCGTCAAAGTTTGTTGTGAACTTTGAACGTGTTCCTGTAACGCCTACAGATGAAACGCAGTAGAGAAAACCCTTGCTCTGTGAAGCAATAGTTTTGACTCTGTCGTGAGAGGTCGGTGCAACAAGGTTTATATTGTAAACTCCATACTCATTGGATAGGTCTTCTACTTCATTCCGCTCCTCAAACGGCAGGTCGGGGATTATAACGCCGTCTATACCGCTTGCCTTACAGTTTGTAAAGAATTTCTCCGTGCCGTATTTAAACACGGTGTTTATGTACATCATCAAAAGCAAAGGAGC
Organism: uncultured Clostridia bacterium; assembly: GCA_947628615.1. Taxonomy (GTDB): domain Bacteria; phylum Bacillota; class Clostridia; order Oscillospirales; family Ruminococcaceae; genus UMGS1601. The sequence goes on along the minus strand of CANRAO010000003.1, from coordinate 115,572 downwards.
GTCGGTTTCTTTTCTAAGTTCGCTCACTATACTGAATATCTGGTCTAGGTTAGTTCCGTTGTTCAAAGAGCGCAGGGACGCTTTCTGTATGGTAGGTCCCTCAGCGATAGGGTCTGAGAATGGAACGCCAAGCTCAATTATATCTGCTCCGCATTCCAGCTTTTTAAGCACCAGCTTTTTTGTGGTTTCAATGTCCGGATCGCCCGCTGTAACAAAGGTTATAAGAGCCTTTTTACCTTCGGCTTTCAGTTTTTCAAAGCAAGCATCTATTCGATTTTTATTCTTCAACTAAATCAACTCCTCTGTATCGTGCAATTGAATAAACATCCTTGTCGCCCCGACCAGAGAGGTTTATGACAAGTATGCTGTTTTTTGGCATAGTAGGGGCAATTTTAAGAGCCGCTGCAACAGCATGGGCAGACTCAATGGCAGGGATTATTCCCTCTGTTTTTGAGAGATACTCAAAGGCGCAGACAGCTTCCTCATCGGTTATGTCTACATATTCCGCTCTGCCGATAGAATTGAGATAAGCGTGTTCAGGACCGATTCCGGGATAGTCAAGCCCTGCCGAGATAGAGTAAACAGGGTCAATCTGACCGTATTCATTTTGGAGAAACAGCGACTTCATACCGTGAAAAATTCCGAGTGAGCCTTTTGTTATGGTAGCTGCGTGCTCAGGGGTATCAACACCTCTTCCTGCTGCCTCAGCACCGACTAAGCGAACGCTCTTGTCATCTATGAAGTCGTAGAAAGCGCCCATAGCATTAGAACCGCCGCCTACACAGGCAACAACGCAGTCGGGGAGCTTGCCCTCTGTTTCTTTAAGCTGAGACTTTATCTCCTCGCCGATAATTTTTTGAAAATCTCTTACCATTTCGGGGTAGGGGTGAGGCCCCATAACCGAGCCTATGCAGTAGAATGTGGTTTCAATGTTAGTACACCAGTCACGCATTGCTTCGTTGATAGCGTCCTTGAGAGTTGAAGTTCCGCTTGAAACGCCCGTTACCTTTGCTCCAAGCAGGTTCATTCTATATACATTCAGCGACTGACGCTTCATATCCTCTGCACCCATATAAACCTCGCACTCAAGACCGAACAAAGCACAAGCCGTAGCAGTAGCAACGCCGTGCTGACCTGCTCCCGTTTCAGCGATGATTCTTTTCTTGCCCATTTTCTTGGCAAGAAGAATCTGTCCTAGCACATTGTTTATCTTGTGCGAACCTGTGTGGTTTAGATCCTCACGCTTGATGTATATTTTTGCTCCGTTCAGGTCTTTTGTCATTTTTTCTGCATAGTATAAAAGAGACGGTCTGCCGGCATATTCCTTATATAGATTTGTCAGCTCGCGCTTGAAGTTTTCATCGTTCTTGTATTTATTGTATGCCTCTTCAAGCTCTAAAACGGCGTTCATAACCGTTTCGGGAACATACTGACCGCCGAATTCTCCATAGCGGCCTTTGTTAAAATCAGTCATATATTTACCTCCCCAAGTTGAATTAATTTTTTAACTTACTGCCAGTTGCCGAAGGCAAGAGGCAAAACGGCTGGACACCGTTAATTTCTTGCTTTTTTGATAATTGTTCTGATTTTTTCTTTGTCCTTTTTTTTGTCAGTTTCAACAGAGCTTGAAACGTCAATGCCGTAAGGTCTGACTGTTTCGATTGCTTCTCTGATATTATCAGACGAAATTCCTCCTGCGAGAAAAAACGGTTTCGTGATTTCAGTGCTTTTTATAATTTCCCAGTTTCCGACTACACCTGTTCCGCCGACTGAGTTTTTAGAAAAGCTGTCGATAAGCAGTTTATCGGCACAGCTTTGACACGCATTACTTATTTCATCAGACGACTGCGGTCTTATAGCTTTCCAGATTTCGCAGTTGGTATGCTTTTTGAGGGTTCTGATAAAATCGTTGTCTTCATCTCCGTGAAGCTGAATTACACCGAGATATTTTGAAAACGGTATAATTGTTTCTACTGTCTCGTTTACAAATACTCCTACAGGAGTTATTTTGTCTGATAATCTGCTTGTAAGCTGAGCAAGTAAATCAAGACTAATATGCCTCCAGAACTGCTCGGAGAGTATAAATCCTGCATAGTCAGGCAGAAACTCATTGACATATGATATATCCTCACTGCGTCTTAATCCGCATATTTTCAGTTTGGTCATATATTCCTCAGCTCCTTTAAAGCAGCTGATATGTTATCACTTCTCATAAGCGTTTCGCCTATAAGTACAGCATACGCTCCCAGATGTCGGATAGTCTTCATATCTTTACTATTCTTAATTCCGCTTTCGGAAACAATTATCTTGCTTTTTGGAATATAAGACGCCAGTTTGCCGGTCGTGTTGAGGTCAACCTCAAAGGTTTTTAGATTTCTGTTATTTATGCCGATTATCTCTGCATCAATACTAAGTGCTGTATCAAGTTCGCTTTCATTGTGAACCTCTACAAGGCAGTCAAGCGACAGGGAAGCAGCAAGCTGATAAAATCTGTTAAGAGTTTCCTTATCAAGAATCGCCGCAATAAGCAAAATTGCCGACGCACCAATTGCTCTTGCCTCGTAAATTTGGTACTCGTCAATGATAAAGTCTTTTCTGAGAATAGGGATACTGACGCATTTCGCAATGCTCTTTAAATACTCAGACGAACCCTGAAAGTAATACTCCTCAGTAAGGCAGGAAATAGCGTCTGCCCCTGCCGATTCGTATTCTTTTGCAATTTCTAAGGGATGAAAGTCAGGTCTTATAAGCCCTTTAGAAGGAGATGCTTTTTTAACTTCACATATAACGCTCAACCTATTGCCGGAAAGTGCAGATTTGAAATCTTTTGTCTTAAAATCAGTATCAAGAGCCTGTTGCTTTATCATTTCAAAGGGAACTTTTGACTTTTCAATATCAAGCTGTATTTTTCTTTTTTCGATAATATCATCAAGAATCATAATTTGCTCCTATCTTTGAGGTGACAGTCTACATTAATCTTTATTAGTAAATTCTATTAATTCCTCCAGCTTTTTCAAAGCCTCTCCGCTGTCGATCGATTTCTCAGCCAGATTTATTCCGTCAGCAATGGTATCGGCTTTTCCCGTTACATACAAAGCGCAGCCTGCATTAAGAAGAACAATATCTCTCTTTGAGCCTTTTTCTTTTCCGCTAAGAATATCTCGAGTGATCTGTGCGTTTTCTTCGGGAGTTCCGCCCTTGATTTCATCTTTTGAAGCACGCTTAAAGCCGAAGTCTTCAGGGCAGATTTCATACTTATCGATTTTGCCGTCATTGATTTCGCAGACAGTGGTTGCATCAGAAATTGAAATTTCGTCTAGTTTATCGTTTCCGTAGACAAGCATTGCACGCTTTATTCCGAGATTAATAAGAACCTTAGCCATATTGTCCATAATGTCAGGAGAGTAAACGCCAAGCACCATATATTCTGCAAATGCAGGGTTTAAAAGAGGTCCCATTATGTTGAATACGGTTTTTATGCCGATTTGCTTTCTGACAGGACCTACAAATCGCATTGCAGGGTGATAGCTTTGTGCAAACAGAAATGATATTCCTATTTCATTAATACATTTTTCAGCCTGCTCCGGAACGGTAGATATTTTAACACCCAATGCTTCAAGACAGTCAGCCGCACCGCTCTTTGAAGATGCGCTTCTGTTACCGTGCTTTGCTACCTTCTGACCTGCTCCTGCAATAACAAATGAAGATGTAGTAGAGATATTGAAACTGTTTGACATATCTCCGCCTGTTCCTACAATGTCAATTGAATCTGAGCAGTTTTTCAGCTTTGATGCTTTTTCTCTCATAACCTTAGCAAAGCCTGTTATCTCGTCTATTGTTTCGCCTCTTACAGACATTGCAGTAAGCAAAGAAGAAGTCTGAGCAAGAGTAGCTCTGTCGCAGGTTATAATATCCATAGCCGTGTAAGCCTCGTCCTCTGTGAGGGTTTCTCCGTTTGCCACCTTTGTAATGTACTTTTTAAGTTCTGTTCTTTCGCTGTCGGGAACCATAATATTATCACTCACTTTCGTTTTTATTCCTGCAATATTATTGAGGAAGTTCTCTATAATTTTCCGTCCAGTATCTGTCATAACAGATTCAGGGTGGAATTGAACACCATAGGTAGGATGCTCCTTATGTCGGAGCGCCATAATTTGATTTTTGCTGTCATAACCAGTGATCTCAAGACATTCAGGCAAGGTTTCGCTGTCCACAATAAGAGAATGGTATCTTGCTACCTTGATTTTTTTAGGGAGATCAGAAAACAAAGGATTATCCGTTTTCAGAGTTATATCGCTTGCCTTTCCGTGAAGCTGTTCTTTTGCAATAACTACTTTTCCTCCAAAAGCCTCCGCAATAGACTGATGTCCGAGACAAACGCCTAAAATCGGCAGTTTTCCGCTGAAATACTTTATTGCGTCAACCGATATGCCTGCGTCTTTAGGGTAGCAGGGACCTGGCGAAATGATTAAAGCGTCAGGACTGAGGGCTTTAATTTCAGCAATGGTTATCTCGTCGTTTCTTGCGACCTTAATGTCGCTGTAAAGCTCGCCTATATACTGGTAAAGGTTATAGGTAAAGCTGTCGTAATTGTCGATTATCAGAATCATTGTGAATCCTCCAAAATTTAAAGTATTCAGTCAAGAATATTTATTCGCTGAATATTGTTATATATTTTAAAAGTTAAAAAGTTATTTTAGTATTATTGTTTTTCAAATTGCAGCACGCCGTTGTACAAATCTATACGTTAATCAAACGTTCCAAAGGCGTCAGAGCCATCGGCGGTCTGCCGCTTCTTTAATTGCATTGACCACTGCCAATGCCTTATTACATGATTCCTGATACTCGTTTTCAGGAACGCTGTCCAAGACTACTCCTCCGCCTGCCTGCACATAAGCCTTGCCGTTTTTGAAAAGCACTGTTCTTATTGCAATGCAGGTATCAAGACTTCCGTCAAAGGCAAGGTAGCCGACCGTTCCGCCGTAAAGACCTCTGCGGGTCGGTTCAAGTTCATCTATTATTTCCATAGCTCTTACTTTCGGTGCACCTGAAAGTGTTCCTGCAGGCAGAACAGCCATAAGAGCGTCAAGAGGTTCTTTATCTCTGTCGAGTTCTCCCTCAACGTTTGAAACGAGGTGCATAACCTTTGAATAGCGTTCAACTATCATATAGTCGGTAACATTAACGCTGCCGAATTTTGATACCTTGCCGATGTCATTTCTGCCGAGATCTACAAGCATTGTATGTTCTGCACGTTCCTTAGGGTCGTTGAGAAGCTGTTGTTCGTTTTTGTGATCCTCCTCGTCTGTTGAACCACGTTTAATTGTTCCTGCAATGGGTTTTGTGATAACCGTTCTGCCGTTTACCGACACCAGCTTTTCGGGAGACGCACCTGCAAAGGCATAGTTTTTGTGTTTGAAGTAGTAAAGGTAAGGGGAGGGGTTGGTCGAACGCAGCATTCTGTAAACATCAAAGCTGTCTGGCGGATTATCCACTTCAAACCTCTGCGAGGGAACGACCTGAAAAATGTCGCCGTTTCTTATGTATTTCTTTGCTTTCTCAACATTTGTCAGGTATTTTTCTTTAGTGATATTAGACCTTACTTCAATATCCTTTTTATCCTTTTTTACAGAGACATTTCCTTTTGAAACATAGCTTTTTAAAACATCTATTATTTCGTCTTTTCTTTTTATGCAGTTGTCATACTGCTTGTCAATATTGCCGCTTGAGTGAACATTCAGAATAATAACAGCCTTATTGCTTAGGTGGTCGAAAGCGACGATCTCATCAAACAGAAAGAGATTAGCGTCAGGCATATCTAGGTCGTCTTTTGGCGGATTGCAGAGAGTTTTCTCAAAGTATCTCACCATATCGTATGCAAAGTATCCGATAAGACCCCCAGTCAGCTTAGGACGGTTGGGAAATCGTGGAGACTTATATTCCTTTAGAATATCTGACAAAAATTTGATAGGGTCAGATACCTCGTATTTTTTATCGCCGTCTCCAGTTGAAATAACAGCGATTTTGTCTTTCAGCGTAATTTCAGCCTTTGGGTTTATTCCTACAAATGAATACCGTCCCCACTTGTCACTGTTGTCGACTGATTCAAGTATAAAGCAGTTGTCATAAGCCTCATGCAGGGCATTAAATAACTGAATAGGTGTGAATGAATCTACAAGCAGTTCATAGAACACAGGAACTGTCTTATAATTTTTTAAAATATCTTTGATTTCTTCCCTTGACGGATAAAGCATAAATATACCTCCTATAAGATGCAAGAAGTTAGAGACAATAAGCAAGAACTAATCTTTCCAACAAAGAATAAGTCCGCTGTTTTTCAAAGTTAAACATTAATCTGATTTTATAAAAGCGGCACTGAATTCAACTTAACATTTGCAATAAAAAAGCCTATCGTTTCACATTAGAAATCTAATGGGACGATAGACATCGTGGTGCCACCCAAATTTATGATAAACTTACATTTACCAACTCAGCAAAGTACGCAGCTCTTTTACCATTCGGCAAATTGCATCAATACTTCTTTTCGTTAACGCCGAAAACCAGCGGCATAGGATACTTGAATATGCTCTAACCTGAAAATATCAGAACATAACTTTCACCCGGCTCCTCACAAACCCATTCGCTGAAAATCGTATATGCCTTTATTCCACCTTCAAAGGCTCTCTGTAACATCGTAAAATCAGCTACTTACTTTTGCTCACAGGATTTAAAATATTTGATTACTATATATTATATTCCTGACTTATAAATTTGTCAAGTGTTTTTTAAAAATAATTGACAAATTTCTGTTTTCACCAAAATCATTAAGAAGTCTAAGTGTTTAAACGTTTTTACTGTTCATTTTCAGTTTCAGTTTTCTTTTGAGAAGGGTCAATAGCGTCTACAGTCATTTTAACAGCTGAGCCATAAGGCTTTTTCTTGCCAACCTGCGGAGAGAGCGAAATTATATCTCCGCTTTCGGTACCCCACTTGTGCTGATACTTGATTTTCACCTTAAATCCCAGCGACTTCAGAACTGTCTGTGCAGCAAGATAATCCATATCAGAAACGTTCGGAATTTCAATCAACTGAACGCCCTTGCTTATGACAATATTAACAGGAGTACCTATAGAAATTTCCTCACCTGCATTTACGCTCTGCCAGGAGATTTTATTTTTACTCACTTTGTCGTTATACTGTTTTGTTACAATCAGCGGAATGTTCTCGGTCTGAGCGACAGCCTGCGAATAGGTAAGACCGCTTAAATTTGGCATAATTACTTTAGTCTGAACCTCCTCGCTCTGAACCTGTTTAAGCGAGGGCGTTTTGTAAAACAACTCGGGGAATTTACAACCGCTTAGCGAAAGCACAGACAAAATACATAAGCTTATAAAAAATAGTTTTTTTAATTTCATAAATAGTCCCCCATTAGAGATTAGAAGTTAAAGGTAAGAGATTAGATATTTAGATTAAGTTTATTAGAGGTTTAACATTAATTAAATTACCCAAATGCAGCACTGGATGCAACGTCACCGTTGCCAGCGAGCCACTGGTGGTTCTGCTGCCTATTATAAGTTAGATAAATGTGAAGGATAGCGTAACGGCAGGTCGAATATAGTACAGACTTTAAAAGTGTTATATTAAAAACTTACTCTAATTATAGTCCGCCGTTGTACAAACTGTAACATTTTACAAACTACCCAAAGGCGGCAGAGGATGCAACGTCACCGTTGCCATCTTCATGGATATATCAAATGCCTTTACTGAGTGGGTGATCGCTCCGACAGAGATAATATCGACCCCGGTTTTGGCAATGCTGACGATTGTCTCCTCGGTAACATTTCCGCTGGCCTCAATCTTTGCCTTTCCGGACACTATTTTAACAGCCTTGCTCATAGCTTCAATGTCCATATTGTCAAGCATAATAATGTCAGCACCGCAGTTAAGTGCCTCTTCTACTTCATTAAGATTTCCCGTCTCGACCTCTATCATAACAGTATGACCCAGCTTTTCTCTAAGAGCCTTTACAGCATTTGTAATGCTTCCGTAAGCGTCTAAGTGAGTGTCTTTAAGCATTGCACAGTCGGAAAGATTGTAGCGGTGGTTTTTTCCTCCGCCGACCGTTACTGCGTACTTCTGTAATGATCTAAGTCCGGGAAGAGTCTTTCTTGTGTCTGCAATTGAAGCATTTGTTCCTTCGACAAGTTTGACCAGCCTGTTTGTCATTGTTGCAATGCCCGAAAGGTGCTGAAGCAGGTTAAGTGCCGTTCTTTCTCCCTTTAAAAGTACCTTTGTTTTTCCGGTGATCGTGGCGATTATATCACCGTTTTTGACTCTTTCTCCGTCTTGAAGCTTAATGTCAAACTCGGTTTTATCATCAAGCAGAGTGAATACCCTGAGAGCTATTTCAATCCCGCAGAGAATACCGCTGTCTTTAGCAACATATTTTGCAGTGCTTACGCTGTCTTCAGGGATAAGATAGTCGGTAGTAACGTCTATGTAGTTTATATCCTCTCTGATTGCGTTGATTATAATGCTGTCGATTTCCATTTGTAAAGGTTGCATATTGTCCTCCTCATTCTACCGGAGGCAAAAAACAAGAGGCAAGAGACAAGAACAATTTCTAATCTCTAATGTCTTGCTTCTGCTTTCCGGTATCTTTATTCTTAATAATTATCGTATCTCCAAGATCTTTATTTGTCTCAAGAGCTTTTACGATTTTTTTCTCCTTAATTCTTGTGTTTACAGACTTCTGAAGTATCTTGTATATAGTAGCTGTTATCGGAACTCCTATAAGCATTCCAGCAATGCCGAAAAGACCTCCGCCGACAGTTATGCCTGCTAAAACCCACATTCCCGGAAGCCCTACTGATTTACCTACAACTTTCGGGTAAATAAAGCCTTGCTCGCACTGCTGAAGTATAATTAAAAATATGATGAACATAACGGCTTTTATCGGGCTTACTGTGAATATCAGAAAAGCTCCGATAAACGCTCCGATAAATGCTCCTACTATGGGTATCAAGGCGGTAAGACCTACCACAGCGGCAGTAACACCTGCATATGGAAAACGAAGTATTACCATTCCTGCAAAACAGAGAAAGCCAAGAATTACCGCTTCAATACATTGTCCTGTAATAAAGCTGGAAAAGGTCTTGTCGGCAATTTTAAGATAGCTTAACAGCTTTTTAGTCCTTTCCTTTTTGCCGTATGCCTCTATTAATTTCTTAAATTGTTTTGACAGTTTTTCTTTATTGAATAAAATATATACCGCAAATATAACTGCAATTACAATGTCTGAAATTGTTCCTGCTATAGAGCTTGTTACTGATATTACAGAGCTTAAAATCTCTGAAGAATTTACCTTGAAATATCCTATCATAGCAGGTTCTAAGTGCTTCCAGCTAAAATCAATGCTGTTTACTTTGTTTCTGATGAAGTCTGCGGTTATGTTTTCATTCACCCATGACTTTATAACGTCAACAGAGTGGGGAACAGCGTCGCTTAAAAGTTCAAAGCACTTATAAAGCTCAGGTATAACTATTATTACTATGCCGATTATTATTGCCAGAACCGTGAGTATTGAAAGTATAATGCAAACCGCTCTTTTTGACTTTTTTATAATTTTCCGCTCAGAATTCGGAAAATATATGATTTCGTACTTTTTCATAACTATATTCAGTATATAGGCAATAACACAGCCGAGAATAAGTGCAAAACAAGCGTCTATAATTTGCACAAAAAAGCTCACAGCTACTGTGAAGTATTTTATTGCCAGACAGGCAATCACCAGTGCGGCTATTATTAGTATAGTTTTTTTGTTTTTCTTATTTATTAACACTTACTACCCAACTTTCTGAAGCAATAGTAACGTGAAGTTGCCTACTGTGTTTTTAATCTTTCCTATACTCTAAAATATCGCCTATATCACATTCAAGCAAACTGCAAAGCTTAGATAGGACAGCATAAGATACGCTTTTATTATGCCTTAATCGCTGCAATGTAGCTTCTCCTAATATTTTTTCTTTTCTTAAACGTGATGTATTATAGCCTTTTGCTTTTAATTCTGCTAAAACATTAATCTTATACTGAATAGACATACAGTTTAACACCTGCCTTAACAATATTTTCACTAGATTAGTGTGTAAAATATACAATAATCTATTCATAATTTTGTGTAATATCACATATTGATTTCCACTAGATTATAGTGTATAATAAATAAAAATCAAATTAAACAATGAAGTGATACAATTAACATGGGATACAACGATATTTATAATTGAAAATTAATTATCAATTATCATTTGCATCATTTCCTTCAACATATTCCATAATATCTCCCGGCTGACAATTTAATGCCTTGCACAGCTTATTTATGGTTTCAGTGGTTACGCTTTTATTATTTTTTAATGAAGTTAATGCACCCTGAGATATAATATTTTCCTGTCTTATTCTATAAGTACTTAAACCTCTTTCTTTCATTAAACTATACAGCTTTTCAAATTTTATAGCCATAACCTACAATACCTACCTATCAATTAATAATATATGCACTATTTAGCATACTAACTTACAAATTATTTATGCAACATTACATATTGAATATTCACAGATTTATGTATATAAATACCAATAAACAATGAAGTAACACAATTAACACGGGATACAACGATATAATTGACAATTAATTATCAATTATCATTTGCATCATTTTCTTCAACATATTCCATAATATCTCCCGGCTGACAATTTAATGCCTTGCACAGCTTGTTTATGGTTTCAGTAGTTACATTTTTATCGTTGTTTAAAGCTGTTAATGCACTTTGAGATATAATATTTTCCTGTCTTATCCTATAAGTACTTAATCCTTTTTCTTTCATTAACTTAAATAGTTTGTCAAATTTTATAGACATAATATATCAGCCTTTCAATGAAATTATTCACGATTTATAATGTATAAATTGCATATAAATCCTAAAAAATATTTGTGCAACTTATATTTTGAATATACACCAACAATGGTATATAATAAAAATATACCAAGCAAAAGGAAGTGTCAATAATGAGCAAAATGGTTAAAGAAATACCACTATCAGATATTACAGAAATTCAGGCGAAATCTGAAATAATAGCAGGACTTTCGTCAATATTTGTTGAATTTCTTGACTACACAGATGAAGACAACAGATTTAAAGGTGCGTTTGCCTGTCTTGCAGACGAGGCATACAGTCTAAAAAAGCTATGCAGTTCTCTGTGCGGAAGTATATTCGACTGCCATCAAAGCGAAATATAGATGCAAAAGACCGGAGGCAAGAGCTTTCTAGGGAAAGCCCTCTCTTGCAGGGCTTTCCCTCTTAAAAAACAATCCACTGGATTGTTTTTTAACCTAAAACTGCAAAGCAGTTTTAGGTTACACCCATGTTCGGAGCGCACTCCGTAATAAAGGGATTTTTCGCTGACTGCGGTCAGCGACAGGGCTCCGCCCTTGACCCGCAAGCCTTTTGAAAAAGGCTTGACCGAAAACTTTTAGTTTTCTTATCTATTAACCATTATCTATTAACCATTATCTATTAACCATTATCTATTATCAATTGTCAATTATCCAATATTAATTATTCCAACCCGCCGTTTCACAAAGTTAAACATTAATTTAATTTTCCAAAGGCGGCAGAGGATGCAACGTCACCGTTGCCGGTTCGCTGGTTAGTAGTTGTTTAGCTCGTATTCTGCCCATTTAGCGGCGTCTATTTCCGCATTTTCGGTAGCGGTTTTGTTAGCCTCCTGAAGGATAAGGTAAGCCACAGTTGCAAGACTTCTTGCTTCCACAAAATCCCTGTCGATTTTAAAGCGGCCTGTACAGAGAATTTCTTTTATTTGATTAATTCTGTCAAAGCCCTCAAAGAGAGCGTCAATATCCGGCATAACAAAATAAGCGGTCTGCATAATTTTGCGGATTTCGGTTCTTATGCCTTTGGGAATGTGCGGGGCATTGTCGTTGTAAGAGAACTCAGCAGAAATTAAAGGTGCGTTTGAATTATATTTGCTGCGTTCGCTGATAACCGCCGCCGCACGCCGTGAGAAAACGAGTGCTTCAAGCAATGAGTTTGAAGCCAGTCTGTTGTTTCCGTGAACTCCTGTGCAGGAGCACTCACCGCAGGCGAAGAGATTTTCGACAGTGGTTTCTGCATTTTTATTTACTTTAATTCCGCCCATAAGGTAGTGCTGGCAGGGGTATACAGGAATCATATCCTTAGTCATATCGTAGCCAAGTTCAAGGAGCTTATCGTAAATCATAGGGAAGCGGTTTTTAATAAACTCCGAATTTTTGTGGGTAATGTCAATATAGAAAGTACTGCTTTGAGTACGGGTAGTTTCAAACATAATAGAGTGTGAAACAACATCTCTCGGAGCAAGCTCAAGACGCTTGTCATAGTTTTGCATAAACCTTTCGCCGCGAAAATTTTTAAGATAAGCACCCTCGCCCCTAACCGCCTCTGAAATGAGAAAGCATTCACGGTCATACTTGTCATTAAAGGCAGTGGGGTGGAATTGAATATAGCTTATATTTTTAATTTCAGCACCCATATTATAAGCGAAAGCGATGCCGTCTCCTGTAGCGATAGCGGAGTTGGTAGTGCGTTCGTAGACTCTGCCGATACCGCCTGTAGCAATAACGGCGTAGTGTGAGTTATAAGTGCAGTGCTGATCATTCTTTAAAATATCGAATGAAAAGCCTGTTTGGGTCTTTTTAATATCACAGATAAGAGCGTTTTCTAAAATTGTAACATTTTTGAGGGTTTTCACATATTCAAGGAGTTTAGTTTCTATTTCAGAGCCTGTAGTATCTTTGTGGTGAAAAATTCTATGCTTGCCGTGACCGCCTTCCAAAGTGCGGTGGAAGTCTCCGTTGTCGGTTTTATCGAATTCAACGCCGAGCTTTATAATTTTGTCAATGTTAACAGCAGCTTCTTCGCAGAGGATCGAAGTAGTTTCAGGATCATTTTCAAAACCGCCTGCAACGAAAGTATCATGTTTATGAAGTTCCGGCGAATCATTTGGGGAATTATAAACTCCGGCAATTCCACCTTGGGCAAGAGCAGTGTTGCACAGAGTAAGATCCATTTTAGAAGTTATTAAAATGTTCAGACTATCAGATAAATTTATTGCCGAATACAGACCTGCAACTCCGCAGCCTGCAATAATTACGTCGTAATTTTTCATTATGATCTCCATTTCAAAGAAAATAGATATACTAATTTTATAATAACACATATTCATTGAAATTACCATAGTTTTTTATAAAATATTTATTTAGTAAATTGCAATGTAATAAAACGTTTTTTTAATGACGAGTGAGAAAAGTCTAAAGTCTCTTTCTTTCCTTTACTATACTATACTTTCTTTTCTTTTCCTTTCCTTTACTTTGTTGATTATTGCCGTCATTAATCGGGGTTTATGTACACATTTACTCAATAAATGTCAGCATTAATGATTTAAGAGTGTATTTTTTAGATTTTGCTTATTCTATATTCGGACTTATTAAGGCGTTACTTAAAAAGTTTTCGGTTTTGTTCCTATGTACTATTCTCCCGTTGCACAAATAAAAACACTGAACAAACTCCCCAAAGTCAGCACTGCGTGCAGGGGTCATCTCTGCCGGCTCGCCGGTGTATAAATACAGCTAAATATTCCCATACTAAACAGAAGTAAAAAGTACGGGAGGAAAATATTATGCAGACAGTTATTTTTTGCAATTCTTCAAGCGATATGCTTGAGCCGGTAACAATGGAAACTCCGCTTGAACTTTTTTATGTTTGCGGAAAAAGAATAATTGACTATATATTTGACAGTCTGGCGGAGAACGAAATAAAACGCTGTACTATAGTTACTGACAGCGCCGATACAAAGGAGTATATCGACCGACTGATAACCTGTGAAGTCAATACAGACGTATTTTTGTGTAATAAAGAAACGTCGACAAAGGATATTCTCAATACTCTGTGGAACGGCGAAGATGATATTATGGCAATTCAGGCAGACGGCGTAATGAAGCTTGATCTTAAAGAAATGATAAATCTGCACAATAGCAGAGAAAGTCTTGCCTGCGTTTACGCACTTAAAGCCAACAGCAGAGATTCTGAAGGTTATGTATCAGTAGAATTTGATAAGCAGAACCGTCTTGAGCGGTTTTATAATACAACAGGCAGTGATTTTTCTTCGACAGTTTTCAAAACCGCACCGGTGTATATTATATCAAAAGAGATGCTTACTTCCTTGCTTGATGATGATTCAAAAAATGACAGGAAAGGTTTCTTTTCATGGATCAATTTTAAAAAGACGCAGAATATATACGTGTATACCAACGAAAACTGCGAAGCAGGTGAGGCTATGCCTTTCTATGAGCGGATAGGAACAGTTAAAGACTTGCTGAAAGCTGCTGAAAAGACAATCACAAGCGGTAATTTTAATTTGGGTGTTGCTATAGAGGACGGAGTTTATTCCAATACGCCGTATATGTTCAGAGGGATAACATTTATTCCACCCGTTTATATTGGAAAAAATGTGAATATTGGTATGGGGTGCGTTATAGGAAAGGGTACTGTTATTGAGGATAATGCCGCAATAGGTGACAGCGTTGATGTTACTGGAACTTATATAGGCGAGTATGCCAAGATAGGTAACAGAGTAAAGTCTGAAAACGCAGTGATCTGTAAAAATTCCCGAATAGATAACGGCGCAGAGCTTGAAAGGCTTTCGGTTACAGGTGAAGGCTCAACAATCGGAGAAAATGCTGTGGTATGCGAGGGCGTAAAGCTGTGGAACGGCAAAATGCTTCCGAAGAATACCCGTCTTAAAACCAATCTGCGGTTCGGCTCAAAGCCCGAGTTCACTTTTAATGAGGAGGGAAGCGATAAGCTGATCTCTCCTGTACAGGCGGTATCAATAGGCTGTGCACTGGGCTCTGTGCTTGGTATGAACAGCAGTGTGTTGGTCTGCTGTGAGAGCGAGGACTGCTCTGCTTATACAAAGTCGTTTGCTTCCGGGGTTATGTCAACGGGAGTGTCTGTATGGGATTTAGGTGTTTCCCATGAAAGAGCCGCTGATTTTGCTTCCAAAACGCTCAAGGCAGAAGTTTATGCTGTTGTTAATGCAAATCCTTCTCCAAAGCTGATGCTGAGATGCCCAGGCGGATTGAGAATAAAGCGTGATATGGAAAATGCTATAGAACAACATCTAAAAACAAGAGTTTACCGTCTTGAGGATATATCCGACTTCGGAAAGTATGTATTCTGTGGAGGTTTGAACGAGATGTATCTGTCAAAATTGGCGTCAAGGTTTCCTCATATGCTGAATGGAATAAACGTCACCGTTAAGACCTCTAATGAAAAAACCGCTCAGGAAATAGATAAACTTATTTCTCCTATAAACGACATTGATGGCGAAGAGATAATTTTTCACTTTCTTGAAAACGGAAGCAAGGTTACAGCTTATTCAGAAAAAACAGGGTACATTATACATGAAAAGCTCGTTTTGCTTTGCGTTAAGGCACACTTTGAGAAAAACGATGAGGCTGCAATTCCGTTTACGTTTCCAAGCGTATTTGACGACCTTGCAAGGGAGAACTCAAAAAAGATATACAGATATTTCACATCGAGCTGTTCACACGCTGATGACGATGCACGCCGTCTGGCAGCAAGCGACAGCAACAGCTATGTTCACGACGGAATGTATCTTATAGCAGATATTTTAAGTTATCTGACTGAAAACAGTATAAGTCTGTCTGAAGCGGTATCTGAGCTTCCCGATTTTTACACAAGCGAAAGATTTTTGGCATTCGGCGACGACAAAAAGGCAGACAGCTTTATACGGGAACTCAAATCAAAATATAAACGTTCTGATGAGGGGATAGTTATAAATCAGAATAACGCAAGGGCAGTAATAAAGCCAATTCGTAAGGGCAAAGGTCTTATGCTCTATGCAGATGCGGAAAGAGCGGAAATTGCGGCAGAATTGTGCGATAGTATAGAGAAAAGGCTAAGGGGTTGTTAAAGACAAGACCGGCGAGCCGCCGGCAGCGTTGCCTTGACAAAAGGTGAATTATGGTTTATAATCTAATTTATAATTTGGTGTTCGGAAGCTAATGCCTACAAGGCAATAAACAAAATGACAGGACGTACAGCGTGAGTTAGAAATCTTCACGCACGTTAAAGTTTTGTTTTTATCTGGGAAGTCTAAAGAAAAAATTATCACATTTCTCAGATTGTTTTAATATTCGTGAATTTTTAATGGGGTTTGAGAGTAATTTCATACCTGAGGGTTTTTATTGCATAAAACTTATTAATTTTTCAAGTATTGACAACACTTTACAAAGAAAACACAGAACAAAAGTGAACAATAGCTGCGGATTTTTAAATTAAATTTACAAAAAAGGAGGTTGCTCCAAAAGGAGCATGACACTGATGAAAAAACAGAATAACAGACCTGAGAGCTTACAGAAAAGCAGTACTCATAGAAGCTCGGCACAAAGAAGGGCAAAGCCGTCCTCAGTGAGCGGAAAGACAGAGGAGGGTTTAACGAATCTTTTTACTATTGACGTGCCTGAAATGAATCTATCGCCGATAAAGGAGTCGAGGAAACCTAGTGTAAACAGAGCGGAAACAAACAGTTCATCAGCGAAAAGTTCGGTAACACAGAAAAGTAATTCTGTTTCTCGTAATTCAAGAACAATAAGAGCTCAGAGGATTAAAAGCGTGACAAAGTCAAAAGCGGCTAAAACTGAGCCGAATACGTCGACCAGGCAGAAGAATGGTACTCACGTTGCAGATAAGAGTGTAAAGGCAAAGACATTATCCCCTAAGCCGAAAGTAGAGAGAAGCACGGTCAAAAGAGATACTGTTCGGAAAACAAAGGTAAGAATAATACCTCTTGGCGGACTTAACGAGATAGGTAAAAATCTAACTGTAATCGAGTGTTCAAACGACATTATCGTTCTAGATTCAGGGATAGCTTTCCCTGACAGTGAAATGCTGGGTATTGACCTTGTCATACCCGACTATACTTACCTCGAGAAAAACGCAGAAAAAATAAGGGGAATTGTAATTACTCACGGTCATGAGGACCATATAGGCGGACTTCCTTATATGCTGAGGAAGGTCAATGCACCTGTTTATGCAACAAGGCTGACAATTGGTCTTATAGAGGGAAAGCTTAAAGAGCATGGAATAACGGGAACAAAGCTTGTCAACATAACACCGGGTCAGACGGTAAGGCTCGGTTGTATGACGGTTGAGTTTATCAGGGTAAACCATTCAATTCCCGACGCTGTGGGAATGGCTTTTCATACGCCGGCAGGAATTATAGTTCACACAGGTGATTTCAAGGTTGACTTTACGCCTATAGACGACGGGGTCATAGATTTAGCACGCTTTGCTGAATTGGGAAATAAGGGTGTATTGGCACTTATGGCGGATTCTACAAACTCAGAGCGTCCCGGTTATACTATGAGTGAAAGGCTTGTCGGTCAGAGCTTTGAAAAGCTGTTTGCAACAGCTGATACAAGGAGAATTATCATTGCTACATTTGCGTCGAACATTCACAGAGTTCAGCAGATAATTGACATTGCCGAGAGCCAGAACAGAAAGGTCGCTGTTTCAGGAAGAAGCATGGTTAATGTAATTGGCAAGAGCGTTGAATTGGGTTACCTGAAATGCCCGAACGGTATTCTGATAGATATTGATGAGATAAAAAATTATAATCCTGAAGAGCTTGTTATCATTACAACCGGAAGTCAGGGCGAGCCGATGTCTGCACTTACGAGAATGTCGAGAAACGAACACAGACAGGTCAATATTACTCCTAAGGATTTTATTATCATCTCGGCAACGCCGATACCGGGAAATGAAAAGCTGGTAACTAATGTTGTAAACGAGCTTATGAAGTCGGGTGCTGAGGTGGTTTATGAGAAAATGTACGATGTTCACGTTTCAGGTCATGCTTGTCAGGAGGAGCAGAAGCTGATTTTATCGCTTACAAAGCCTAAGTTTTTCATACCTGTTCACGGCGAATATAAGCATCTTGCAAAGCATGCTGAAACTGCACGGAAGATCGGTCTTGATGAGAATAATATTATTATCGCCAGCATTGGTGACGTTATAGAAACAGACGGCGTTGATATGCGTGTCAGCGGTGCTGTTCAGTCAGGAAAGGTTCTGGTAGACGGTCTTGGAGTGGGCGACGTAGGTTCGATAGTTCTAAGAGACAGAAAGCATCTTGCTCAGGACGGACTTCTTATTGCAATTGCAACGGTTAATACCAGAAGCAGAGAAATTATTTCGGGTCCAGATATAGTATCAAGAGGTTTTGTTTATGTTCGTGAGAGCGAGGAGCTTATTGATGATGCCAGAAAACTGTTGCTGTCTACTATCAAAAGATGTTTTGATGACGATATCGTCGAATGGAGTGCAATAAAGACCAGAATGAAGGATATTTTGGCAAACTTCATTTATCAGAAAACAAAACGCAGTCCGATGATTCTTCCAATCATTATGGAAGCATAACCGGAGAACCTCCGGTGGCTCTGCTGCCTTTGGGCAGTTTGATTAATGTTTATCTTTTGATAAACGGCAGGCTAGTACTTAGAGGCAAGAAATTTAGAAGCAAGAGACAAGAGCAAGGCTGAGCCCTGCACGCAGTGCTGCCTTTGAATAGACTGATAAATGTTATAGTTTGCGCAACGGCGGGCTGAACATAGTACTAAAAGTTTTAAATCAAGCTGCCGAGCCAGCAAGGCTGAGCCCTGCACGCTGTCCGCTTTTGAATGTAGCAGTCAGCATACGGAAGAATTTATTATTTACAATTGATATTGACAATGGATAATTGACAACAAGTATAAAATGCTATAAAATAGTATCAGTTAAAATATTTTATCAAATTTATGTAAGGAGGGATGTTCCCTTTTGGGAGCATAGCCGATTATGAAAAACAGACTGTCTCCGTTTTTTATAGCGTCGTATTTAATACTCGGTGCTTCAGGCTTTTTCTCGTCGTGGTTTATACGCCGATCGACTGACTACAAAGGTCTTGGCACGGTGCTGCTTGTGTTATCTGCCGTAGGCTTTGTCGTTATGACGGTAGAGCTGGTGCTTTTCTATATAGGCAGAATAAAATATATTGGCAGAATGTCAAAGGATATTTCGCTTACTCAGCGTGAGACTCTTTATAATTTTCCTGCACCAGCGTTTATTATTGATGAGAACAACGTTATCGTTTGGATAAATTCACGATTTGATAAAGAGGTATATAAGGAAAAGGAAGCATTTGGCGTAAAACTCGATGAGCTTATGGATATTAATTTCAATAAGCTGTTTACAAAGAAGGGTACGCTTGTTACATATAAGGGCAGGTATTACCGTGCTATGGCGGTGAAGCCTGAAACGAATGATACAGGTCTGACTATGATCTATTTCAAAAATGAGACGGATTATGTAAATTTGGATTATGAGTACAGGCAGTCAAGACCGTCGGTTATGATAATTTCAGTCGACGACTATGAGGATCTGCTAGAAAATGCAAGAGAGAGCGAGAAAGCTCATATTTTAGTCGAGATTGAAAAGTTAGTCGAGAACTTTATCGATGGAACAACGGGAGTTACTAAAAAAATTGCAAATAACAGATTTTTTATTGTTCTTGAGGAGAGACATCTTTTAAAAATTATTGCAGATAGATTTGAAATTCTGGATAAGGCAAGAAAAATAAATATTGGCGAAAGACAGACAGTAACGCTTTCTATCGGCGTGGGACATGGTGCAAAAACGCTTCATGAAAGTGAAATTTATGCAAGACAGGCGCTTGATATGTGCTTGGGACGAGGCGGAGATCAGGCGGCTGTTAAAACTGACAACGGTTTTGAATTCTTTGGCGGAGTATCAAAAGGCGTTGAAAAGAGAACAAAGATAAAGACGAGAATTATCGCAAACGCTATCAAAGAGAGCGTCAAAGCGTTAGATACAGTTTTTGTTATGGGTCACAGGCTTGCAGATCTCGATAGCGTAGGCGCTGCCACCGGAGTTTGTTCGCTTATGCGTCAGATAGGAAAGAAGTCGTATGTTGTCGTAGACCCAGAGGAAAACCTTTCGGGAGTTCTGATCGACCACGTCAACAAAAATGAGAACGAAACCTTTTTTATTCCGCCTGAGCTTGCAATGTCGATGAAAACGGACAACTCCACGCTTATAATCGTTGACACTCACAATCCTGATATTCTCGACAGCGTTGAATTTTATAAGATGTTTGAAAAGGTAATTGTAATAGACCATCATAGAAGAATGGTGAAGTCTATTGACAATTCTCTTGTTTTCTTTCACGAGCCGTATGCCTCTTCGGCATCGGAGATGGTGACCGAGCTTGTACAGTATTTCGGAGATAATATCAAGCTATCTCCGAGTATTGCGGAATGTCTGCTTTCGGGAATAATGCTCGATACAAAGAACTTTGTTATGAGAACAGGCGTGAGAACCTTTGAGGCGGCGGCTTACCTTAGAAAAGCCGGTGCTGATACGGTTACAGTTAAATCTATGTTTTCCACTTCGTTTGAATTATACAAGAAAAAGACTGATCTTATTACAAATGCGGTAATGTACAAAAACTGTGCAATTACAATTACCGACGACGAGAACAGCGATACCATAAGAATAGCCGCTCCGCAGGCGGCAGACGAATTACTGTACATTGAGGGAATAAAGGCGTCGTTTGTTGTCTATGCAGACAATGGCAAGACCTCTATTTCCGCTCGCTCTATAGGAGAGATGAATGTTCAGGTGGTTATGGAGTCTCTCGGCGGCGGCGGTCATCAGACAATGGCTGGCGGTCAGCTTGAAGTAGGTCTTGATGAGGCAACGCAAAAGCTGAAAGGGGCTATTGACAAGTACTATATGGAGCAACGGTGACGTTGCATCCTCTGCTGCCTTTGGGAAGGTTGATTAATGTTTATCTTTTGATAAACGGCAGGCTAGTACTTTGTGGAAAAGGAAAGTTCTTGCCTCTAATCGGTGACGTTGCACCAGTGAGCCACTGGAGGCTCTGCCGCCTTTGAATAGACTGATAAATGTTATGGTTTGAGAAACGGCGGGTCGGAATAATTGACAATTGACAATGGATAATGGACAATGGTTAATGGTTAATTATCCATAGCAAATTTCAGCAGTGATTTACATTTATCCTGCATTTTATACGCTTCATCTAATAAGATTATAAACACTTTCATTAAATTTTCATCTTCATATGAGGTTTCGAAAAAAGCTAAGAGGACAGATGATAGACCTGCAAGTGTTTCAGAATTATAATTTATATCTTCTATATCAGATATTAGTTTTTCTGTATTTATTTTTTTCATTGATTTCACTCCTTTTATTTGATATGTTTACATTATATAATATAACCGTTGTATAAGCAATGGACAAAATAAACAAATACAAAGCTTAAATATCTATTAATATTGACTATTTTATACAAATATGGTATATTGAAAAATAGTTAAATTATATAAGGTGATACAATATGTCAGTTAGTAAAGCTCAGAAAAGAGCAACGCAAAAGTATAATAAAAATCACTATGATCTTTTTCATATTAGAGTTCCTAAAGGTATAAAAGAAAAAATTGTTGTTCATGCAAAAAAGTATGATGGAACATTAAATAAATTTCTTAAACGGGCAGTAGACGAAACTATTGAGAAAGATAACGGAAAGGATAAATAAACATGCCAGCCAGTGAAGCTAAGTTAAGAGCTAATGCGAAATATGATAAAAACCACTATGATAATATTAATTTTAGAGTTCTCAAAGGAGAAAAGGAAAATATTGTTGCTCATGTAAATAAACATGACGGCTCATTGAATAAATTTTTTAATCGGGCAATCAGTGAAACTATGGAAAGAGATAAGGAAAAGGAAGAATAAATATGGCAATTAGTAAGGCTCAGAAAAGAGCAATTAATAAATATAATAAGAATCATTATGAT
Organism: uncultured Clostridia bacterium; assembly: GCA_947628615.1. Taxonomy (GTDB): domain Bacteria; phylum Bacillota; class Clostridia; order Oscillospirales; family Ruminococcaceae; genus UMGS1601. The sequence goes on along the minus strand of CANRAO010000003.1, from coordinate 93,554 downwards.
AATATTAATATGCGTGTTCCTAAAGGTAAGAGGGAAAGCATTTCTAATCACGCAAAAAAGCACGACGGTTCTCTGAACAAGTTTTTAAACAGAGCGGTTGATGAGACCATACAAAGGGACAATGAAAAGGATAATAATGAATAAATTTTGATCTTAATTATGAACAATGGCGGAATTATTTCCACAATAACAGCTAAAGGAGCATAATATATATGAAGGTAATTTTATTAAAGGATGTAAAAGGCTCAGGCAAAGCAGGAGACATTTTGAATGTTGCCGACGGATATGCAAGAAACTATCTATTTGTTAAAGGACTTGCGTGCGAGGCAAATTCCAAGAATTTAAGCGAACTTGAGAACAAGAAGGCTTCAAAACAGCACAAGCTGGATGTAGAGAAAGCCGAGAACGAGAAAATCGCAGAAAAACTCAAGGATAAGACAATTGAGATAAAGGCAAAATCCGGAAACGGTGGAAGGCTGTTTGGAGCGGTTACGCCGCTTACGATAAGTGAAAAGATAAAAGAGGTTTACGGAATAGAAATAGACAAGAAAAAAATTTCCACAAACGGAGATATAAAAACCTACGGAGATTTTACCGTTACGGTAAAGCTGTCGCAGGGGGTAAATTTCTCTTTAAAGGTAAAAGTATCAGAATTATAAGCATAAATTGGCATACATTTGCAGTCCGCCGTTGTGTATAGTATTACATTTAATTGACTAATAATAGGCAGACTGAGAGCAAAGGTTAGCAGTGCGGCGTAACCGTTTATCTTGCTTCTGGTATCTTGCATCTATTTATTTGGAAAGGAGCGTCTTATAATGGATTTGAATATTCAGCCGGAGTTTACGGGCAGAGAAATCCCATACAGCACAGAGGCTGAACAGACTGTTCTCGGCGGAGTGTTGATTGACGCACAGAAGGTACTCCCGACCGTTATAGAGATGTTGAAGCCCGAGTGTTTTTACAATGATATACACAAGCAGATATTCAATATAATGGTGAGAATGTTCACCAATAATGAAACTGTTGATATTATTACAGTCGGCAACGAGGCTTATGAAACAGGCGTGTTTGAAACAAGCGTTATGGCAAGAACATATCTTAAAGGTATGATGGAAAATGTTCCGTCTGTTTCAAACATTGCTAGCTACTGCAAAATTATTGAGGACAAATTCTATCTGAGATCGCTTATTGAGACGGCTCAGGATATTATAGACAAAGCGGCAAGTACGGTTGACGCTGAAAACTTGCTTGATATTGCCGAGCAGAGGATATATGATATTAGAAAAGGAAAGGCGTCTGACGGACTAACAAAATTAGATGAGATAATAATAGAATCATACGACAGGCTTCAGAAAATCTCTGGTGCAGACAAGGACAAATTCTTAGGAGTAAAAACGGGCTTTAATTTACTTGACAGCTATACCACAGGCCTTAATAAGTCTGACCTTATAATTCTGGCGGCTCGTCCGGGAATGGGAAAATCTGCGTTTGCTTTGAATGTTGCGAGAAATATGTGCAGAACCTCTGACAAGGAGGTGGCTATTTTCTCACTTGAAATGGGAAAGGAACAGCTTGTTTCTCGAATGCTTTCGTCTGAATCTCTGGTCAATAACAATTCGCTCCGAAGCGGTATGCTGGAGGTTGAAGACTGGACCAAACTTGCAGAGGGTGCAAGGGCTCTGTCTGAGCTTCCTATTTATATTGACGACTCGGCAGGATTGACTGTTCCGCAGATGAAAGCTAAGCTGAGACGTATGAGAAATCTCGGTCTTGTTGTGATCGACTATCTTCAGCTTATGGAAAGCCCTAATCGTCATACAAACCGTGTAACAGAGGTATCAGAGATAACAAGACAGTTAAAACTGATGGCAAAGGAGCTTGATGTTCCTGTTATATGCCTTTCACAGCTTGCCCGCGGCCCTGAAAGCAGAACCGACCACAGACCTTTGCTTGCTGATCTGCGTGAATCGGGTTCTATAGAGCAGGACGCTGATATTGTATTGTTCTTATACCGAGAGGGCTACTACGATAAGATGAATCCAAATCAGGGTGATGCAGAGTGTATTATTTCTAAAAACCGTCACGGCGAGACTGGTACTATTAAGCTCGCTTGGCTTGGAGAATATCAGTTATTTAGGAGTTTAGATGTTATCAGAGAGCAGTAGCTTTAAAATGGATAATGAAAGTGTACAATGATAGGGGCAGCCCTCTCTTGCAGGGCATGCCCCTCTTTTAAAACAGTCCACCAGACCTTTTAGCTAAAACTGCTTCCTTTGACTCGCAAGCCTTTTTCAAAAGGCTTTACTGTAAACTTTTAGATTTTATAAATGAGGTATTTATGCTTGATAAAGTAAAAAACACAATTTCAAAATATAGTTTGCTTTCTTTCTCTGAAAGTGTGCTTGTTGGATTATCTGGCGGCGCAGACAGTGTTGCGCTTTTGGTGTGTCTGCAAGAACTGGGGTATAATGTCTCCGCTATGCACATTAACCATAATCTAAGAGGTGAGGAAAGCGACCGTGACGAGCAGTTCTGCACTGAGCTTTGTAAAAATCTTGGTATACCGCTGACGATCAAGAGCGTTGACGTTAAAGGGTATTGCCATGGAAATAAGCTGGGTATAGAGGAGGGTGCAAGAGAACTGAGATATAAGTCTTTTGCTTTGGCAGGAACAGATAAAATCTGTACAGCACATACTCTTTCTGACAGCGTTGAGACATTACTTTTAAACCTCATAAGAGGAACGGCTTTGAAAGGTCTCTGCGGAGTGCCGTATATTAGAGAAAATATTGTGCGTCCGCTTATTGAATGCACAAGAGAAGAAGTGGAGGAATTTCTAAGCGAGCGTGGCATAGAGTATGTTACAGATTCTACAAATAACTCGGACGACTATACAAGAAATAAAATAAGGCATTTGATTATTCCAAGACTGATTGAGATTTCCGATTGTCAGAACGGAAATTTTTACAAAAACATAAGCAGAACGATAAAGTCAATTTCTTTGGACGAGAGTTATTTAAACGGCGAGACGGAATGTTTGCTTGAAAATGCACATATAGATAGAGATACTTATGATATTGAAATGATCAATTCACAGCACGAGGCAATTTCAAACCGAGCGCTTATAATGCTTTTAAAAAGGTATGGAGTTGAGGTATCGCAAACAAAGCTGGAGGATTTAAAGAAGGCTTGTTTTGAGAACAAAAAAATTAATCTTAAAATGAATGTTTACGCAAGTGCTAAATCGGGAAAACTAATTTTCAGTAAAGGGATAAAAAAGACCGAGGCTTATTCAAAAGAAATCAGCTTTAAGAGCGATGAGACTGTAGATGAAGATTTTTTCAACAGGAGAGTTATGATAAAACTGTTAAATAGAGATAGTGAATTGACTAATATTCATAATATGTTTACAAAGAAAAATATTGATTATGATAAAATAAAAGGCAGAATTTTGCTCAGAAACCGCTTAGGCGGAGATAAAATCAGACTTCCTGGCAGAGGTATAACGAAGACGTTAAAAAAGCTGTTTAACGAGAATATTCCAATTGAAATGCGTGAAAAGATGGTTATTTTAAGCGACGATGATGGAGTAATATATGTCGAGGGCTTTGGTGCAGACGAGCGTGTTTCGGCAGATAAGAATACAAAACGCATTTTATATGTTGAAATATCATAAAACTATCACAATTTAGTGTTATATTAGGAGTTAGAGGTTAGAATTTAGAATGTAGACGTTAGATGCAGAGAATTGGAGTATAAATTTCTAATCTCTTATCTCTTTAATTCTAATTTCTACGGAATGGAGTTGACAAATTGAAACAAAACAGAAATAAGAGCATAATAATTTACATTTTGGTATCGTTGGCGATAATCACAGGAATTGTGTATTTGCTGAACAACGTAACTACAAAGACGGATGAGGTTGACTATTCGACAATAACAAGCTATTTTGATGATTTGAAGGTCTCGGAGTTCACTCTTGATTTGGGAACCGGAAAGCTTGATTACAAGCTGATTGGTTCTGCAAAGGAGAGAACCTATACAGTACCTAGCGTTACCGCCTTTTATAACAGAATTTTCAACGATCAGTACGACTATCAGAAAGAATATAACAAAGCGCATCCCGATAAGCCTCTCAAAATGAATATGAAAGAGGTCAAGGATAACAGCTTCTGGATAAATCTTATACCAACGCTTCTATTACTGGGAGCAATGGGAATATTCGTATATATGATGATGAAAACTGCCGGAGGCGGCGGAAAAATAGGCAGCTTTGGAAAGTCCAATGCAAAGCAGCATATGGTTACAAGCAAAAAGGCTACCTTTGAGGACGTTGCCGGCGCCGACGAGGAAAAGGAAGAGCTTGCCGAGATCGTTGACTTCTTGAAAGATTCTAAGAAATACAACGAGATAGGAGCCAGAGTTCCTAAGGGAGTTTTGCTGTTAGGACCTCCGGGAACAGGTAAAACCTTGCTTGCACGGGCTGTTGCAGGAGAGGCAGGAGTACCGTTCTTTTCAATTTCGGGTTCTGACTTTGTTGAAATGTTTGTCGGAGTTGGAGCGTCGAGAGTAAGAGACTTATTCTCAGAGGCAAAGAAAAACGCCCCTGCAATTATTTTCATAGACGAAATAGACGCTGTTGGACGTCAGAGAGGAGCAGGATTGGGCGGCGGTCATGATGAACGTGAGCAGACCCTTAATCAGCTTCTTGTGGAAATGGACGGCTTTACAGGCAACGAGGGTATTATCGTTATGGCGGCAACAAACCGCCGTGATATTCTCGATCCGGCACTTCTCCGTCCGGGAAGGTTTGACAGACAGATTTTAGTTTCCTATCCTGATGTTAAGGGCAGGGAGGAGATATTAAAGGTACACTCAAGAAACAAACCTCTTGCACCCGATGTAGATTTAAAGACTATTGCAAAAACAACAGTTGGCTTTACTGGTGCTGACCTGGAAAACCTTATTAATGAAGCAAGTCTGCTTGCTGCCAGAAAGAACAGAAAGGCGATCACCCGAGAGGATTTAGAGGAGGCTTCAATAAAGGTAATAGCCGGACCTGAAAAGCGTTCAAAGGTAGTTACCGAGAATGAGAAGAGACTTACGGCTTATCACGAGGGCGGTCATGCGATCTGCACATATTATTGCGACAGGCAGGATAAGGTGCATCAGGTTTCTATTATACCCAGAGGTGCCGCAGGAGGATTTACGTTATCTTTACCTGAAAAGGATAAAGCTTACGTTTCAAAGAAGGAAATGTATCAGAATATTATAGTTCTTCTTGGCGGGCGTGTTGCTGAAAAAATTATTTTAGACGATATTTCAACCGGTGCTTCAAACGACCTTGAGCGTGCGACTTCAACTGCGAGAAGTATGGTTACAAGGTACGGCTTCAGCGAGAAACTCGGACCTGTAGTTTACGGAAACGACCAGCATGAAGTCTTTTTAGGACGTGATTATACAAACGGAAACCGCTACAGTGAGGAGATCGCATATCAGATCGACAGTGAGATAAGGAGCATTATTGAAAGCTGCTTCAAAGATGCAGAGAAAATTCTCAGAGAGCATATTGATCAGCTGCATAAGGTTGCTGACTATCTTATCAAGAATGAGAAAATCGACGGCGATGATTTTGAGGCTCTAATGAAGGGCGAGCTCGTTGAGGAATCTGATACGGAGGAAAGTGATCCAAAGGCTGATGAAAGCGAATAGAATGACGGTAAAACTTAGCTTGAATTGTTGCTTTCAAAAGTGTTGAAATTAAAATCAATATGTGATATAATAAATAAATGACTGTTATACTTTTATAGTATCAGTCATTTATTTGCGTTTGGAAAATCATTTTATTAGATGTTTATTAAACGGAGGTCGGTTTTGAAGAAAGTTACTATAATAACAGGGCATTACGGAAGCGGTAAAACAAATATTTCCGTTAATCTTGCACTTGAAATGGCTCAAAGCGGAAAAAAGGTTACGGTTGTCGATTTAGACATTGTAAACCCTTATTTCAGAACAGCCGATTTCGGAGAACTTTTTTCAGACTTTAACATAAATCTTATTACGCCTATGTATGCAAATTCAAATCTTGACATTCCTGCAATAAGCTTTGATATTGAAAGACTGGCGCTTGATGATGGTTACCTTATTATAGACGTAGGCGGAGACGACAGCGGTTCGACCGCTTTGGGAAGGTACAAATCTGTTTTTGACAGGCTTTCTGAGTCGAACGATATTGATATGCTCTATGTTATCAATAAGTACAGACTGCTTACAAAAACTCCGGAGCAAGCTGTTCAGCTTATGAGAGAAATAGAATATACTGCACGCTTTAAGCACACAGGTATAATAAACAACTCAAACTTAGGTGAGGAAACAGATATTCAGACAGTTTTGGATTCGCTTGATTATGCTGATGAGGTGTCGAAGTATACAGGTCTGCCTGTGGTGTTTACCTCATCGCCCTGCGAGTTTGAGTGTGAACGTACAAAAATAAAAGTTATAAAGCGATATGTACGCAACGTTTGGGAGCAACGGCAGGGCTGAGTCCTGCACGCATTGCCGCCTTTGAATAGATTAATAAATGTTTTAGTTTGTACAATGATGGGCTGAACATAGTACTAAAAGTTTTCGGTCAAGCCTTTTTCAAAAGGCTTGCGGGTCAAGGGCAGAGCCCTGTCGACGACCGCAGTCGTCGAAATTCCTTTACGGAGTGCGCTCCGAAAAGGGTGAATTAAAAAATAATCCGGTGGATTATTTTTTAAGAGGGAAAGCCCTGTAAGAGAGGGCTTTCCCTAGTAATGACAGACTGGAAAAATGGACAATGATTGAGTTCTTATTCTTCCGCCTCTTGCATAAGTTTATTACAATGTTCACTTAATTTTGCGGCTTCATCTGCTAAACATTCAAACGCTCCCTTGAAAATGTCGTCTTCAAATGAATTTATAAAGCATAATAAGCATACTTGAGCAAGCCCTGACAGCATTTCAGCTTCTTTCATTACATCTTCAAAGTCTACTAAATGAATAGCTCTAAATTTTCTTTTCATTGATTTCACATCCTTTCGGTGATATATTTATTATATGTATATTGAGCCCAATAGTCAATATACAAAATAGACAAACATTGGGTACAATATACAAGTCAATTTGTATATTGACACTAGTATTAAAATATTTAATACACTAAGTTTGATCATAATAATTTTATATAGAAAGATAGGTAGAAGTATGGCAGAAACTAAAAAGAGAAAATACACTCAAGCCCAAAACAAAGCAACTCAAAAATATATTAAAGCTAATTATGATGAAATTAAGCTAAGGCTTCCTAAAGGAAAAAAAGAAATTATAAAAGATTTTGCTTCCAAGCATAACGAAAGCGTAAATAGTTTTATTAAGCGTTCTATTGATGAAGCTATGGAGAAAGATAAAAATAATGGATAAATATAATATATTAATTTCTTAATTTGTAATGTTCATTTATGTCATTTCCTTTTTTAGAATGTAACCATACTTATGTTATGACGTCATACCTATATTATAATATGACGTCATATAATATGCAATATGCAAAACACACAATTAATACGATTTATATTTGTATATATTGACTAAAATATACAAATGTGATATATTTATTTTAAAATAAAAAAATGATTTAATTTTATTGGGTGGTGAAAAATATGCCTGCTAGTAAAGATAAGATAAAAGCAATTGATAAATACAACAAAGAGCACTATGAAAGAATTGAGATGAGAGTTCCCATAGGTAAAAAGGAAAAACTTGCAGCTCATGCAAAGGAGTATGACGGCTCTCTAAACAAGTTTCTTAATCGGGCAGTTGATGAAGCTATGGATAGAGATAAAAATAATGGATAATTAATAGCGGATAATGTACAAATGGAATATCAAATACATTATTGGGGGCGGTAATGTGCCGATAAAATTTAAAATTGATGTTATTTCAGCTCTAAAAAGAGCTGGATACAATACCAACACTATAAGAAAAGAGAAACTTCTTTCTGAGGGAACACTTCAAAGCCTGCGTAATGGAAAGTATATTTCTATGGGCGCTATTTCAAAAATTTGCAGACTGCTTAATTGCCAGCCCGGAGATATTATGGAATATGTAGATGATGATACAACAGAGAATGAATAACTGATAATTATTTTGAAAAATATACGAGGAGGAAAGGTAAGTATGGCAAAAATCACTGTTAATTTTGAAAAATGCAAAGGCTGCGGTCTTTGTACAACAGCCTGTCCTAAGAAGATAGTTGAGCTTCAAAAGAAAAAGCGAAACTCAAAGGGATATTTTACGGCAGTGTGTATTGACGACGACGCTTGTATTGGCTGTAAAAGCTGTGCAATTATGTGTCCCGACTGCTGTATAACTGTAGAGAGATAGGAAATAAACTATATAAATGGAGTTGAATTAAATGGAGAGAAATTTGATGAAAGGTAACGAGGCATTAGCAGAAGCTGCTATGCGAGCTGGCTGTAAGTGCTTTTTCGGTTATCCAATAACGCCGCAGACGGAGATATCTGCATATCTTGCTAAGAAAATGCAGGCTAACGGCGGAGTGTTTTTACAGGCTGAAAGCGAGATCGCGGCAATTAATATGGTTCTTGGTGCGTCTGCAACAGGAACAAGATGTATGACCTCAAGCTCTTCGCCGGGAATATCGTTAAAGAGCGAGGGAATATCTTACATAGCAGGATCAGATCTGCCGTGCGTTATTATAAATGTTGAAAGAGGCGGGCCAGGTTTAGGAGGCATACAGCCGTCGCAGTCTGACTACTGGCAGGCAACAAAGGCTCTCGGACACGGAGATTTTCAGCTTTTGGTATTTGCACCTGCTTCAGTTCAGGAAATGGTAGATATGGTAGTTAAGGCTTTTGATAAGGCTGACGAATACAGAATGCCGGCTATGATTTTAGCTGACGGTTTACTCGGTCAGATGATGGAGCCTGTTACTTTTCCTGAGATAAGTGTTGAACAGAAGCCTAAACCTTGGGCTTGCGACGGTACAAAGATGAAGAGAAAGCACAATATCATAAATTCGCTTTATCTCCAGCCTGAAACGCTTGAGAACTCTAATATAAGCCGTTATGAGAGGTACAAGAAAATCAAAGAAACTGAAACAGACGCAGAGATTTATCTTTGCGACGATGCTGAAATAGTTGTTACTGCTTTTGGTGCAACAGCAAGGGTTGCAAAGAGTGCTGTAAATACTGCAAGAGAGCAGGGTATAAAGGCAGGACTTTTCCGTCCGAAGACATTGTGGCCATTCCCTGTTAAGGAAATAAACGAGGCTTGCAAGTCTGCTAAGAACGTTCTTAGCGTTGAGATGTCTATGGGTCAAATGATAGACGACGTAAAGCTCGCTCTTGAATGCAGAATACCTGTGTCATTCTTTGGAAGAACAGGCGGAGTTATTCCGAAGCCATCTGAAATACTGGAAGAAATTAAGAAACTGGGAGGTGCTGAATAATGTCAGTTGTATTTGAAAAACCTCATTCACTTTGCGATGTTAATCTGCACTATTGCCCGGGCTGCACACATGGAATTATTCACAGACTTGTCTGCGAGGTAATTGATGAAATAGGCATTGAGGGAAATACTGTAGGTATATGTCCTGTTGGCTGTTCTGTTATGGCGTATGATTATTTTAACTGCGATATGATAGAAGCGGCTCACGGAAGAGCTCCTGCGACTGCGACAGGAGTTAAGAGAGCAAGACCTGATCTTATGGTATTTACATATCAGGGCGACGGCGACTTAGCAGCCATTGGAACAGCTGAGACTGTTCACGCAGCAACAAGAGGGGAAAACATAGTTGTTATATTCATAAACAACACTACCTACGGAATGACAGGAGGTCAAATGGCTCCTACGACATTACCCGGTCAGGTAACACAGACAACTCCTTTCGGACGTGATCCAAAGGTTCAGGGTTATCCGATAAGAGTATGCGAAATGCTCTCAACACTTTCGGGAACGGCACTTGCACAGAGGGTTGCCGTTGACAGTGTTCCACACATTAATGAAGCTAAAAAGGCTATCAGAAAAGCCTTTGAAAATGAGAGAGACGAGAAGGGCTTTTCAATAGTTGAAGTTCTTTCCACCTGCCCGACAAACTGGGGACTTTCTCCTGTAGAGGCTCTGGAGAGACTGAGAACAGATATGATCCCTTACTATCCTTTGGGAGTTTTTAAGGATTGCGACGCAAAAAATCCAAAGGAGGAGAAGTAATATGTTAAACGAAATAATTCTAGCAGGCTTCGGCGGACAGGGAATTCTATTTGCCGGAAAGATACTTGCATACGGCGGACTTATGGACAACAAGGAAATTTCCTGGCTGCCGTCATACGGACCTGAGATGAGGGGAGGTACTGCAAACTGCAGCGTGTGCATTTCTGACGACCCTATCGGTTCACCGCTTGTTTTAGAGCCTAATTACCTTATTGTTATGAACACACCTTCTTTTGACAAGTTTATAGGCAGCGTTCAGCCTGGCGGAAAGGTGTTTGTTGACAGCACAATGATAGATAAAAAGTCGGAAAGAGACGACATAGAATGTTTTTATGTACCTGCTTCTCAGCTTGCAGAGGAGAACAAAATGTCTGGTATGGCGAATATTATTCTGCTTGGAAAGTTCATTAAGGAAACAGGTATAATCTCAATTGACACTTTACATAAAGCGTTTGAAAAGGCAATTCCTCCAAAAAAGGCAAATCTTATTGATGTTAATATGAGGGCTATAAATATTGGAGGACAAGTGTAATGCCGGAAATAACAAGATTTTATGGAATTATCATTAAGATTTTTCTCACGAGGGAACATAATCCGCCGCATTTTCATGCAGTCTACGGAGAGTATAACGGAACATTTGAAATCTCTACGCTGAAAATGATTGAAGGCGATTTGCCACCAAAGGCATAGGCTTTAGTTAAGGAATGGGCAGGGCAGTACATTGATGACATTATGAAAATGTGGGAAACAAAAACGCTAAAAAAATTACCGCCATTGGAATAATATAACGTAAGGAGGCTGTTAAATGGGATTATCCATAAGGATTACTGACGTAACTCCTATAAAGAATATGACTCTGTTGGTTACTTTTGAAAATGGTGTAGTGAAAGAGTATGATACAAAGCAATTGCTTCCTCAGTTTCCGTATTATAATAAGTTGGAAGACGAAAATTTTTTTAAACTCGTCAAGGTAGAATGCGGGGGCTGTGCAGTAGGCTGGGATGATGATATCGACATTTCTGAAGTAGAATTGTGGGAGGGTGGCATTACTGTCTCGGTATAACTACAGTGACTAGCGTGATGCTGGATTCTTTGCCGCCTTTGAAAATTAACTTTGCACAACAGCTTTCGGAATAATTACATTGGTCAATTTACAATGCACAATACTATCTAAAGAACTGAGATGAAGATTAGAAGTAAGAGATTGTTTTCTCTTGCTTCTTTTTATTTTCATTATTGTTTGATAAAGAATTAATTATATCTTTAACTAGCTTTATATCTTCTTCATTAAGATTTGAAATCTCAATTATCTGTTTCTTATTCAACCCCATAAGGTAATCTAGGGATACATTGAAAACTTCAGCTAGCCTAACTAATATATCAGGTGATGGGGTGCGTTCTAACAACTCATAATATGAAATGGTTGACTTTGAAACTCCCAGTCTCTCTGCTAATTGTGTTTGAGTTAATATGTATTGCAGTCGTAATTCTTTAAGTCTTGTTGCAAAATTATCCATAATTACTTTCACCTCCATTTTTATCATAGCACATTTTGTATTAAAAAATGTTCAAATTTAGAACATTATTATTTTAGCATAGAAAAATAATAAATTCTATTAGCTAATGTTCCAAATTAGAACAGACATTTTTGTGAAAATATGATAAAATTGAAAAAAGGGTGTGATATAATGGATCAATTTGCAAATAGACTTAAACAAGCAAGAAAAATGGCTGGACTTACTCAGGAGCAAGTATCATTTGAATTGGATATATCTAGAAGTAATATATCAAAATATGAGAATGGATTTCTAAAACCTAATATTCAAACAATTAAAGATCTGATAAAATTATATAAAGTTGACGCAAATTATCTGTTTGGTTCTGAAGAAGATGATATATAAACAGAAAACTTTATGTATAGACTGCTGTTGTACATATTATCACATTTATTTTTTCAAAGGCGGCAGAGCCACCGGCGGCTCGCCGGTATTTTTTTATTTACATTTCAGGTTGTTTATGGTATACTGTTAAATAGCAATATAGAATAAAGGGTGTGTTGTAGTGAAACCGAAGTATAACAGGATTCTTTTGAAGCTTAGCGGCGAAGCTTTAGCAGGCGATAAGCAAATGGGCTTGAGTTTTGACGTTATAAACTCTTTCGGCAAGGCTATCAAGAAATGCGTCGACGCAGGAGTTGAAGTCGGAATAGTAGTTGGCGGAGGTAATTTCTGGAGAGGGCGTTCAAGCGGAGCAATGGACAGAACGAGAGCCGACCATATTGGTATGCTGGCAACAGCTATGAATGCGCTGGCGGTTGCAGACGGTTTGGAAAACTGCGGTTTGCAGGTCAGGGTACAGACGGCAATATCAATGCCGGAGGTCGCTGAGCCTTATATAAGAAATCGTACAATGCGACATTTTGAAAAAGGACGAGTGATTATATTCGGCTGCGGAACAGGAAATCCGTTTTTCTCAACTGATACAGCGGCAGCTCTCAGGGCGGCAGAGATTGAAGCCGACATAATTTTTAAGGCTACTATGGTCGACGGAGTTTATGATAAAGATCCTCACAAATACAAAGACGCTGTAAAATATGATGAGCTTTCATTCAATGAAATACTGTCAAAAGGCTTGCAGGTTATGGATTCAACAGCGGCGGCAATGTGCAAGGATAACAACATACCTATCTATGTATTTGATCTGGCTGATCCTGAAAACATATACAGAGCTTGTATGGGCGAGTCGGTCGGAACAAAGGTAATTAACAATATTTAATACTTAATAAAAAGTAAAGGAGAATTATTATGAAAGAAGTACTTAATAGAGCAGAGGAAAAGATGAACAAGACAATAAATGGTCTGAAAAATGAGTTTGCGTCAATTAGAGCAGGCAGGGCAAACCCGTCTGTGCTTGATAAGGTTCTGGTTAATTATTACGGAACTCCAACGCCGATAAATCAGATGGCAGCCGTTTCGGTTTCAGAGGCAAGAGTTTTGGTTATACAGCCGTGGGATAAGAGTCTTATCAAAGACATTGAAAAGGCAATTCAGGCGTCGGATATTGGAATTAATCCTGCAAATGACGGAAATGTCATCAGGCTTACATTCCCGCAGCTTACTGAGGACAGAAGAAAGGAAATCGTTAAGGATCTGAAAAAGTACGGCGAAGAAGCAAAGGTAGCTATACGTTCCGCACGCCGTGACGCCAATGAAAAGCTAAAGGCAATGAAAAAAAATTCCGAACTTACTGAGGATGACCTAAAAAACGGCGAGGATAAGACTCAAAAACTAACTGATAAGTTTACTAAGAATATAGACGAAATAGTTGCCGAAAAGGAAAAGGAAGTATTGTCTATCTAACGATCTGCGCTATTGTCTTTAACGGAGGTTCGGTGTGTGATAAAAAACAGCAAGAAACTGAGTAGTAATGACGGTCTTATAATTCCGAAGCATATAGGCGTAATTATGGACGGTAACGGCAGATGGGCAAAAAAGCGTCTTCTGCCTAGAAAGTTCGGACACAGAGAGGGAGCAAAGACATTTAAAAAAATTGCTCTTGCAGGCAAGGCTATGGGCGTTGAGTTTATGACCTTCTATGCGTTTTCAACCGAGAACTGGAAACGCCCGAAGGACGAGGTCGACGCTATAATGAAGTTATTTGAAGATTACCTCGATGATGTATCCTCATTTGAAAAGGAAAATATAAGGCTTATTTTTATCGGAGACAGGTCTGCGCTTTCTGAAAATCTGCAAAAAAAGATGAAACACGCTGAGGAAATATCAAAAGATTTTGATTCAATGACGGTAATACTGGCTGTAAACTACGGAGGTCAGAGCGAGATATGCCGAAGCGTCAGGGAAATAGCGAGAAAAGTTAAAAACAACGAGCTTCAAGCAGACGATATTGACGAGCGTCTAATTGAAGAAAATCTTGATACTAAGGAAATTCCGCCTGTTGATCTGATAATAAGACCAAGCGGAGAAATGAGACTTTCAAATTTCCTTATATGGCAGTCTGCCTATGCGGAGTATTATTTCACCGATATTCTGTGGCCTGATTTTAAGGAAAAAGACTTGGCAGATGCTATAAAGTCGTTCAGTGAGCGCAGCAGAAGATTCGGTGGGGTTTAGATTATATTCACACTTAGTAACTGAAAAATTGAAAATAGGAGGATTGCTCCTTTAGGGGCATATTATAAATATGCTTACAAGAATTATTTCTGCCGCTGCGGCAATTGTTATTGCGGTGGTCGTGCTTTGTTTTCACAATACAATAATAATAAACATTGCAGTAGCAGCTCTTATTGAAATTGCACTGTTTGAGCTTTTCAGAGCAGAGGACTGCTTAAAATTCAAGATAACTCAGGCCTTATGTTATATTTTTGCATTGTCAGTTCCGTTTTCAAATTACCTTTTAAGGCTTAACGGCAGTATAATGTATTACATTTCAGCTGTTTTTTTGCTTTTGATATTTCTGTCATTTCTCGGATACTATAAAACAATGAAATTTGAAAAGCTGGCTTTTATGACTTTTGTAACGGCATTTGTGTCTGTATCAATGTCAACGCTTTTGTATTTGAACAGAACAGGCGGCAGAAATGGATTGTTCTATGTTGTACTAACTCTTTGCGGAGCTTGGCTTGCTGACAGCGGAGCATATTTTGCAGGTACATTTTTCGGTAAGCACAAGCTATGTCCGAATATTAGCCCTAAAAAAACCGTTGAGGGTTTAATTGGCGGCGTTGTTACAAACGGAATAATATTTGTTATTCTCGGTTTTGGATATTCAATAATTGTACAGACGAAAATTGAAGTGAATTATATTCTTTTGTTTGTACTAGGAATGATATGTGCGCTGATGGGACTTTTGGGTGATTTATCTGCGTCTCTTATTAAAAGACAGACGGGAATTAAAGATTACGGTAAAATAATGCCCGGTCATGGCGGTGTTATGGACAGGTTTGACAGTGTTTTATTTGTAGCTCCGTTTATGACGATTGCATTGGGTATATTTAATATTTTAAAATAGAAGATCAATAGGGGCAAGCGGAAAAGGCTTACCCCTATTAAGTGTTTTATAATGAATTAGGTTTAAATAAAATTAGGAGGCAAGCTCTGTAAGGGCAAAACGAAAAGTGATGAAAACAATATCAGTTTTAGGTTCAACGGGTTCAATAGGAACGCAGGCATTAGATATTGCAAGACTGCATAATATTAAAATAAAAGCTCTTGCAGCAAAGGGAAATGTTTCGCTTTTGACTGAGCAGGCAAAGGAATTTAGTGCTGATTATGTTTGTATCTATGACAATGATAAATACAAAGAGCTGAAAGAAAATTTCAAGGGAACAGGCGTTAAAGTTCTCTGCGGAATGGAAGGTCTTTGTGAAATTGCAGTGCTTGACGGAGTTGACATAATGCTTAATTCGGTTGTGGGAACGGTAGGACTTAAACCTACTCTTGCGGCAATTGAAAAGGGTGTTGATATTGCTTTGGCAAATAAGGAGACTTTAGTAACAGGCGGCAAACTGGTAATTGACAAGGCTAATGATAAGGGAGTAAAAATACTTCCTGTTGACAGTGAACATTCGGCGATATTTCAGTGTCTTCAGGGCAATGAAATGAATGAGATAAACAAGATAATCCTTACAGCGTCAGGCGGACCTTTCTTTGGCAAAAAAAAGAGAGAACTCGAAAATGTGAGCGTTGAACAGGCGTTAAATCATCCGAACTGGTCGATGGGAAATAAAATAACCATTGACTCTGCTACACTTATGAACAAAGGACTTGAATTTATTGAGGCTATGTGGCTGTTTGACTTAAAGCCTGAGCAGATAGAGATAGTTGTTCACAGAGAGAGCGTTATACATTCAGCGGTTGAATATAAAGACGGTTCGGTAATAGCACAAATGGGTGTACCTGATATGAGACTTCCTATTCAGTATGCGCTGTTATACCCTAAAAGAATTTATTGTAAAGAAAAGGCGCTTTCGCTTACCGATTACGGAACGCTTTCCTTCTCAAAGCCTGACTATGAAACATTTGACTGTCTTAGAGCTTGTATAAAGGCTATAACTATAGGGGGTTCAATGCCTGCTGTTGTTAACGGCGCAAATGAACAGGCAGTTGAGTTGTTCCTTGATAATAGAATCTCATTTTTAAAAATCGGCGAGCTTGTAATGTCTGCTCTTGAAAGAATTAAGCCAACAAAGATAACTTGTCTTGATGATGTATTACAGGCTGATAAAGCGTCAAGAGAATTTGTCTTGAGCAGGATTTAACTCATTAATATCAAATTGAATGAGAGGTTCAAATGGTTAGTATAATAATCGCGATATTGGTATTTGGAATAATAATCATAGTACACGAGTTCGGGCATTTTATTGCCGCAAAGAAAAGCGGAGTAAGGGTCAACGAATTTGCAATAGGTATGGGACCGAAGCTTCTGTCTAAGCAACACGGTGAAACAAAATATTCGTTAAGGCTTCTCCCTATAGGCGGATTTTGTTCTATGGAGGGTGAGGATCAGTCAAGTGATGACGACAGAGCCTTTTGCAGAAAAAGCGTTATAAAAAGAATAATAATTGTCGCAGCAGGAGCGCTGATGAATCTTATTTTAGGATTTATATTTATAGTGATAATGAATTCTATGGCAGATACTTATGCAAGCACAACTATTTCTTGGTTTGAGGAAAACGCCGCATCTCAGCAAAGTGGACTTCAGGTAGGGGACAGAGTGGTAAATGTAAACGGTATGCATATTTTTACCGACACGGATTTTGCCTATCAGCTTCAGTCTGATAAAGACGGAGTATTCGATATGACTGTTATAAGAGACGGTGAGAAGAAAAATCTTAAAGATATAGAGTTCACTATGTCTAAGCCCGACAAGGACAAAAGCACGAGCAGTCTGCATATTGACTTTAAAGTTGAACCAATTGAAAGAAGTTTTAAAAGCATTGTATCTCAATCATGGAGAAGAAGCATTTCATATGCCAGACTTATCTGGATATCTCTGGGTGATCTTTTAACAGGGCAGTACAAGATAAATGATTTATCGGGACCTGTAGGGATAGTTTCTGCAATAAGCGGTGTAGTATCAAATGAAACTACAGAAACAGGCGTCAACTGGCTTGAACTTTTTCAAAATCTTTTTTCTATGGCGGCGTTGATTTCAATAAACGTGGGAATATTCAATCTTCTCCCGCTTCCAGCTTTAGACGGAGGACGGCTCATATTTTTAATAGTTGAGGGAATAAGAAAAAAGCCTGTAAGTCCGGAAAAGGAGGGCGTTGTTCACTTTATTGGTCTTGCGCTTTTGATGATGCTTATGCTTTATGTAACTTTTAACGATGTTATAAAGCTTATTAACTGACAACTGTATGATGATATAATAGGAGGACTGCTCATTATATTTAAGAGCAAATTTACGTTATGAATAGAAAATGCAAACCTGTCAAGGTCGGCTCACTTTGCCTTGACGGCAAGAAAATATATATACAGTCTATGCTTAATATTCCTGCGGAGGATATAAAGGGCAGCGTTGCTCAGGCTGTTGAGCTGGAAAAAGCAGGCTGTGAGATAATCCGTGCGGCAATTCCTGATATGAATGCTGTAAGGCTTATTCCGGCAATAAAAAAAGAAGTATCAGTGCCGCTTGTTGCTGATATTCATTTTGATTATAAGCTGGCGATTGAAGCGGCATATGCCGGTGTAGACAAGATAAGGATAAATCCCGGTAATATAGGCGGAATGGAAAATGTTAAGGCGGTTGCCAATGCTTGTCGGTCAAGAGGGATTCCCATAAGAATCGGAGTAAATTCAGGCTCGTTGGAAAAGGAACTGCTAGCCGAATACGGCTCTCCCACGCCGGAGGCTTTGGTAAAAAGTGCTTTAAACCATGCTAAGACGCTTGAAGCTGTTGACTTCGACGATATAGTTATTTCAATTAAATCATCAGATGTTAAAACAATGGTATCAGCTTACAGACTTTTAGCTGAAAGGTGCGGCTATCCTCTGCATCTGGGGGTTACAGAGGCAGGCACGGAGAGAATGGGGCTTATAAAATCATCGGTTGGAATAGGCTCGCTTTTGCTTGATGGAATAGGCGAGACTATAAGAGTTTCACTTACTGACAGTCCTGTTAAGGAAGTATACGCCGCAAAGGATATTTTGAAGGCGATCGGTATGGGAAGCGGTGTAAAGATCGTGTCTTGTCCAACCTGCGGAAGAACCAAGATAGATTTGATTTCCCTAGCTAAAGAGGTTGAAGAGCGGACTAAAAATATTAACAAGAATATAACTATAGCTGTTATGGGCTGTGTTGTAAACGGTCCTGGTGAGGCAAGAGAGGCGGATATAGGAGTTGCAGGCGGAGACGGGAAAGCAGTGCTGTTTAAAAAAGGTAAAAAACTTTGCACTGTTGATGAATCTAATGCTCTGGACGCTTTACTAGATGAAATAGACAAGTTGTGACAGCTTAATAAATAAGTGCAGTTTTTTACGCACAGAAACGGAGGACAGGCTTGAAAAAATTCAGGCTTATGAAAAAATGGAACAGCATTACATAGGTAAGTTCTTTGAGGATTATAAAAGCATAATACCAAATGAAATAGAAAACGGCAAAATATTGAAGCTGACTTTATCTGATAACAATAGTATGATGAAGCTGACCGTCGCTTTTGACAGGCTTATTAGCTATGAAACAGTTAAAAAGTTTGAGAACGATTTGAAAAATGCTCTTCAAATGTCAGGAGTTACTTTTGAAATCAAGTATACGCCTGATATGTTCTGTGCTGAATATTTTACCGAACTTATAAAATTTATGAAAGACAGCTTTTCTGTAGTAAACGGTTTTTTTGATGATGCAGATTATACTTATGACGATAATAGAAGCGAACTAAGAATTACACTTAAATCAGGGGGATTTAAACTTTTACAGAAAGCAGGTATTGAGACAGCTCTGCCAAAAATGATATTTGACTTTTTTTCAAAAAATGTTAA
Organism: uncultured Clostridia bacterium; assembly: GCA_947628615.1. Classification (GTDB taxonomy): domain Bacteria; phylum Bacillota; class Clostridia; order Oscillospirales; family Ruminococcaceae; genus UMGS1601. The sequence goes on along the minus strand of CANRAO010000003.1, from coordinate 74,302 downwards.
GGTGGTTTTCGGTGGGGTTCTTAGTACGGATAAGAAAGAGCATGAGAAATCCTATTCTGAAGCGGTTTCTAATATACCGCTGCCTGAATATGTTCCGCCGAAGTCGGATAAGTTTGGCTCAGCTGAAAATGAATTTTCGGTTTTCGATATAGATTTTTCTGACAGTTATCTGGATGGCAAAGGAGCAAAACTTCTTCTCGGCAAGATAATAAAGCCTGAGAATACACTAACTCCTCTAAGTGAACTGAATTCAGACATAGGCAGTGCTGTAATATGGGGTGATGTTTTTCAGATTAACACAAGAGAAACAAAATCGGGAATGTTGATTGCTGTTATCTACATTACAGATTACACAAATTCATGTGCTGTTAAACTGCTGGGTTCTGCGAATAAAAGGTCGAGACTTCAAAAGAACAGACTTGAGGCTATGCTTGATGAAATGAAAAAGGGAACAACGATAGTTCTTTCAGGCTCGCTTGAAGAAGACGACTATGACCATAAAGAGTATTTTATTCCAAATGATATAATGACTATACATAAAAATGTAAAGACAGATAAAAGTGAAGTCAAGCGTGTAGAACTCCATTGCCATACAAATATGTCAGCAATGGATGCTGTTTCTCCTGCTGATAAGATAGTAAACAAGGCTTACTCATGGGGACACAGAGCTATCGCAATCACCGATCACGGTGTAATGCAGGGATGCCCTGACGCTATGTATGCTGTTGATAAAATACGAAAGGACGGCGGAGATTTCAAGCTGATTTACGGCATAGAGGCTTATCAGGTAAACAGCGACACGTTAGATCAAAGTTCGATAAAAAAGCCGTATCATCAGATTATTTTGGCTAAAAACAAAACAGGACTTAAAAATCTCTACAAGCTCGTCTCCGATTCTAATTTAAAGTATTTCTATAAAAGACCGAGAATACCAAAGCAGGAGCTTATAAAGCACAGAGACGGACTTATTGTGGGAAGTGCCTGCGAGATGGGCGAACTGATTCAGAATTATCTTGAGGGAAAACCCCGTGATGAACTTGCAGAGATTGCAAAATTCTATGATTATCTTGAGATACAGTCAATAGAAAACAACAGGTTTATGCTAAGAAGCGACCGTGACGTTTATAAAAACATAAGAACAGAAGAACAGCTTAAAGATATAAATAAATTTGTTGTAGAGCTCGGTGAAGAACTGGGAATACCTGTTGTAGCAACAGGCGACGTGCATTTTCTCGAGGAGGGAGACGCAGCATTTCGTGCTATTTTGCAGGCAGGTCAGGGTTACCCTGATGCAGATTTTCAGGCACCGCTGTATTTGAAAACCACTGATGAAATGCTCGCTGAGTTTTCTGAATACTTAGGCGAGGAAAAGGCTTATGAGGTTGTTGTTACAAATTCAAATAAAATAGCTGATATGACAGACCCGGAATTAAGAGCTTTTCCAAAGGGAACATTTACTCCGCACATTGAAGGCGCTGAAGAAGAACTTACTGAGATTTGCTGGAACAGAGCAAAAGAGATTTACGGTGATCCTGTTCCGGAAATTGTTGATAAGCGTTTGCAGCGTGAGCTTGATTCAATTATCAAGCACGGTTTTGCTGTGCTGTATATTATTGCTCAGAAGCTGGTTGCAAATTCGGTCGAGAATGGTTATCAGGTTGGTTCAAGAGGTTCTGTAGGCTCGTCGTTTGTAGCTTCAATGGCTGGAATTTCGGAGGTAAATCCGCTTGTTCCGCACTATGTCTGCCCAAGCTGTAAGCACAGCGAATTCATAACCGACGGAACTGTAGGCTCAGGCTTTGATTTGCCGCCAAAGGCTTGTCCAAAATGTGGTACCGATATGCACCGTGACGGACATGATATTCCTTTTGAAACATTTCTGGGCTTTCACGGGGATAAATCGCCTGATATTGACCTGAATTTCTCAGGAGAGTATCAATCAAGGGCGCATAAATATACCGAGGAGCTTTTTGGTTCTGATCACGTTTTTAAGGCGGGAACTATCTCAGGTGTAGCTGATAAAACTGCTTACGGATATGTTATGAAATATTTAGATGAGCGTGGCAGAAAAGCAAATCCTGCCGAGATTCAGAGGCTTGTAAACGGGTGTACCGGCATAAAGCGTACAACGGGTCAGCATCCGGGCGGAATGGTAGTTATTCCGGCTGAATATGAAGTATATGATTTCACGCCTGTTCAGCACCCAGCAGAAAAAACGGACAGTGATATTGTTACAACGCACTTTGATTTTAACTCGCTTCACGATACCATATTAAAGTTAGACGAGCTCGGACATGATGTTCCGACGCTGTATAAGCATTTAGAGGATATGACAGGCTGTGATGTAACAAAGATACCTATGTCTGATGAAAAGGTGTATTCGCTCTTTACATCGACTGAGGCGTTAGGTGTTAAGCCCGAACAGATCTTTGTAGAGACGGGAACGCTAGGAATACCGGAAATGGGAACGCCTTTTGTTCGGCAGATGCTTTTGGACGCACAGCCTAAAAATTTCTCCGATCTTCTACAGATCTCAGGGCTTTCTCACGGCACTGATGTTTGGCTCGGCAACGCTCAGGAGCTTATCAAAAACGGCGTTTGTGATATTTCCCAGGTAATAGGAACCCGTGACAGCATTATGACAAAGCTGATTTATTACGGAGTAGATCCGTCTCTTTCGTTTAAGATTATGGAGATCACTAGAAAGGGTAACGCTCCTAAGCTGCTCACTGAGGAAATGAAACAGGAAATGCGTGATAATAATGTACCCGAATGGTTTATAGAAAGCTGTCTGAAGATTAAATATATGTTCCCGAAAGCTCACGCTGCGGCATATGTAACGGCAGCTATTCGTCTTTGCTGGTTTAAGGTGTACAAGCCTCTTGAATTTTATGCGGCGTTATTTACTGTTAGAGGTGAGGATTTTGACGCTGAAACCGCAATTAAAGGTGAAGCAGCAGTAAAGCACAAAATTCAGGAACTTCAAATCAAGGCTGATAAAACTGCAAAGGAGGAGGGAACTCTTGATACTCTTATGCTTATCAATGAGATGATGTCAAGAGGATTTGAATTCTTGCCTGTTGATATTTTCAAATCACATGCAACTGTATATAAAATAGAAGACGAAAAGCTGAGACTTCCATTCTGCTCTATAAACGGAGTGGGAACCAATGCATCAAAGAGCATTTATGAAAAGGCTCAAAATGGCGATTTTATATCTGTTGAGGAGTTTGCAAATCAAAGCGGAGTTTCAAAGACAGTCATAGAAACACTCAAAGAAATAGGTGCATTTGGAGATATTCCCGAAAGCAATCAGTTTTCGTTATTTAGTTTGTAATGGTAAGAAAATAAATGACTTAACTAAATAGAAAATTGATAAAACAGGATGGAGATTAAATATGCATAATTTAATTATTGTTGAGGGCTTACCATGTTCAGGAAAAAGTTCAACAGCAAAATATATTGCTGATAGATTAAATATGCTGAACATTGATGAGGGCAGTGGTATGCACCCGGCAGATTATGAATTTCATGCATTCATTCATAGATCAGAAATGCAGAAGTTTTCTTATGATGACAAAAAGAAAATTATAGAGAATTCTAATAAAAAATCCGAAGGATTTGTTGTCTCACTGTCTGCATTTCAAGGCGCTTTCTTTGAGAAGCTTCTTCAATATAAAATATATGATTTTTTGCCATGGGAAGTGGAAAAGCCCGTTATGCTTGATAAATGGCGTGAGTTTGTAGATAATAAAAACCCTGATGAGAAGTATGTTTTTAATTGTGTACTATTGCAAAATCCTATGTGTGAAACTATGATGCGTTTTGGATTTAACCAGGATAAGTCATCTGCATATATTAGTGAAATTTGCAATATCATCAAACCATTGAATCCTGTCATAGTTTATTTGCAAAATGATAATATATGTGAAAGCGTAAAAAATGTTGTTTCTGAAAGAGGCGATGAATGGCTTAATGCAGTAATCGATTATCATTGTAATGGTGTATATGGCAAGTCTAAACAGCTTAATGGTTTTGATGGCTATATAGCTGCACTGGAAGAACGACAGCGAAGAGAACTTGAGATTCTGTCATGTTTAGACATTGAATATATTGTAATGAATAATCCTCAGAAGAATTGGAATAAAGCGTATTTGGAATTGTATAAAAGACTGGTTTAAGAAGTCGGTATCTATCCGCACAAAACTTAAACGTAAACAGTCAAGGCTAACAAAGACCACATCGAGTTTGGACAATTGAAATCATATTTGTTTCTTCAAATTGTAAACTAACTATGAACTTTATGCAGGATTGTTGACAAAGTACTTTTACTATGATATTATGCTACTAGATTAGCGTGTTATCACTTTACTAAGATGAAGTGATAATATAATTCACTGAAGCTGTTTATTGATAAGTATAATTCAGAAATAATTTTTTATGGAGAGAGTATGGAAAGATATGATTTGATAACCCCGGAGGGTACTAAGGATCTGCTCTTTGACGAGTGTCTGTCAAGAAGGGCGGTTGAGAACAAGTTTGCAGAGATTTTTCAGTCACGGGGCTACAGTGAGGTAGTAACAACAGGGATTGAGTTTTATGATGTTTTTAATAAAGGCTCGAGAACAATTCCTCAGGAGCAGTTATATAAACTCGTTGATTCTAAGGGAAGACTGCTTACTATGCGTCCTGATTCTACAATACCTATTGCAAGACTTGTTGCCACACGTCTTAAAGACGCTGAGATGCCACTGAGATTGTATTATATTCAGGCAACTTATGAGAACAACGCTTTGCTTAAAGGCCATTCTGATGAGATTGTCCAGGCAGGTATTGAGCTTATCGGTTCTGACTCGAGAAAAGCAGATTTTGAAGTTTTGTCAACGGCAATAGAGACCCTTACGGCTTTTGAGAAAGATAAATTTCGTCTCGAAATCGGAACGATTGGATTTTTCAGAGAGCTAATTTCAAAGTTGGATATTGATGAACACACAGCAGAGGAAATCAGGTACTTGATAATTAATAAGAACTACCCTGCGCTTAATGATTTGCTTGATGGAATAGGCGACAGCGAGGCTGCAAGAGCATTAAAGCAGCTTCCTCGGCTGTTCGGAGGAGAAGAGGTATTTGAACGTGCGTCAAAGCTGTTCTCTGATGAAAAGACTGAGAGAATTCTCTCTGATTTGAAATATGTATATAACTCACTGTCTAAGCTGGGATATGAGGGAAAAATAATTGTTGATCTCGGAACGGTAAACAGAGTAGACTATTACACAGGTATAGTTTTCAGAGGTTATCTTGAGGGAATAGGCGAGCCTGTTTTATCAGGAGGACGGTATAATAAGCTGATTTCTGAATTCGGTTTTGACGCAGCCGCAACAGGCTTTGCAATAAACGTAAACGCCGTTTCATCACTATTGCTTAAAAGTGAAAATGTACCTAAAGCAAAGGTTGCAGACGCAATAGTTTTCGGTGAGAGCGAAAATGCGTTAAAGGCTGTTGCCTATTCAAATGCTTTGGCAAAAAGCGGAATGACAGTTGAAAACTCTCTTTTTGAGACCCTTGAAGAAACTAAGGAATACGCAGTTAAAAAGGGAATTTCAAAGCTGTATGTAGTGTCTGACGATATTAAGGAGATAGATTTATAAGGGTCATATATTTTTAGTTTTGATTCGGTGAGATTCTGTTTTTATAAATCGGAAAGGAAAGTTAATATAAATATGAGTAAGCCTATAAGAATTGCTCTTACAAAGGGCAGACTTGAAAAGGATACAGTCGGGCTTTTGGAGAAGATCGGCTTTGACTGTACAGCCGTAAGAGAAAAGGGGAGAAAGCTGATACTTCCTATTCCCGACGCTAATTTAGAGGTCGTGCTTGCTAAGGCAAATGATGTAATTACATATGTTGAACACGGCGTATGCGATATGGGTGTTGTAGGAAAAGATACCATTATGGAAATGGGCGGTTCTTTTTTTGAACTTGTCGATTTAGGCTTTGGAAGATGCAGGTTTGCACTTGCAACTAAAAAGGGCTCAGGCTTCTATGGCGGATACGATATAAAAACTATAGCTACTAAATATCCTAATGTTGCAAGGAGTTATTTCAAAGCAAAGGGTATGGATTTGGAAATAGTAAAAATAGAGGGTTCTGTTGAGCTTGCACCTTTGCTGGAGTTATCTGACGGCATAGTTGATATTGTTGAGACGGGAACAACCTTAAAGGAAAACGGGCTTGAAGTTATAGAGGATATTGCTCCTATTTCGGCAAGGCTGATTGTGAATACTGTCATTATGAAGCTGAGACAGACGGAAATTGAAAAGCTGGTTTCGCTTTTTGAGAGCAATCTATAAAATATATTTTTTAATTTGTGTTGCGGAGAAAATAAACTAAATCGGGATTCATGAAGGGGTCTGTATGATAGAAATTTTCCCTATGTCCCAAGGACATAGATATTGGAATGAAACCTTTTCACTGGCTGCAAATTGTTCATGGAATGCAGGTTCTTATTTAGCTGAAAAAATGATAAATAATGAATTTTCCGAATGGGAAAAGGTGTTTGCTGCTTGTGTAGACGAAAAAGTAGTAGGCTTTTGTACGCTGACTGAAAAAGACGAGTTGTCTCCAAAGTATGAATTTAAACCACTTATAGGATTTGTTTTTGTTGACGAACAATACCGAGGTAAAAGATTATCAGAATTAATGCTAAAAAGTGCAGTTTCCTATGCACGTGAGTTGGGGTATCAAAAAGTATATATTATGAGTGGTGAGATTGGGTTATATGAAAAATATGGTTTTATAAAACTGGGTGATTATGAAACAATATATGGCACAATTGATCAACTTTTTGTTAAGTCAACATTATTATGAGATAAAGTCTAATTTGTTGAAGAAACACTTTGGTAAAAAGAGAGAAAATAATTAATAATGTGAGAGGAGGAACGCTCTTAAAGGAGCGATTATATGAGTATAAAGACGATTTACGCTAACGGTAAGGATGAGGTTGAATTTTTAAAACAGGTCGCTGACCGAAACAGCGAAACAGATAGAAAGGTTACTGAAATAGTAAGCGAGATTATCAATAATGTAAAGGTCGACGGCGACAAAGCCGTAAATGATTATACAGTGAAGTTTGACGGAAAAGCACCGGAGTATTATGAAGTTCCTAGAGACGTTATAAACGATGCTCTGACAGAGGCAGATCCTGCTTTTGTTGAGGCTTTGTTGAATGCACAGGAAAACATTGCAGATTTTCACAATAAACAGAAGTCGCAGAGCTTTGTTGATACTAAGGAAAACGGAGTTATACTCGGACAGAGAGTAAGAGGTTTAGAGCGTGTAGGACTGTATGTTCCGGGCGGTACGGCTGCTTATCCGTCGTCTGTTCTAATGAATGCTATTCCTGCGAAAATCGCAGGTGTCAAAGAAATTATAATGGTTACTCCTCCGCTTAAAGACGGAACACCTAACAAAGATATTCTTGTTGCTGCTGCAATTTGCGGTGTAGACAGAGTATTTTTGACAGGTGGTGCTCAGGCGGTTGCGGCACTGGCATTCGGAACGGAGACAATCCCAAAGGTTGACAAGATTGTAGGTCCTGGAAATATATTTGTCGCAACAGCTAAGAAAATTTTATACGGAACTGTAGATATTGATATGATAGCAGGTCCTAGCGAGATTTTGGTCATTGCTGATGAGAGTGCCAATCCTAAATTTGTTGCGGCTGATTTGATGAGTCAGGCAGAGCATGATAGAATTGCTTCGGCTATTCTGGTTACAACAAGCGAAAGGCTTGCGAATGGTGTTAAAACTGAATTAGAGCGGCAAATGAAAGAGCTTTCGAGAAAAGAAATAATTGATGAGTCTTTAACAGGCTTCGGAGCGATAATTATATGTGATTCTAAGGATAAGGCAGTACAGCTTGCGAATGACCTTGCACCCGAACACTTGGAGGTTTTGTTTGAAAATCCATTGGAGTATATAGGAAAACTTGACAATGCAGGCTCGGTATTCTTGGGTTCATATGCTCCCGAGCCTTTGGGAGATTACTATGCAGGACCTAATCATGTTCTGCCTACAAGCGGTACGGCAAGGTTTTCGTCTCCGCTGTCAGTAAACAGTTTTGAAAAGCGTTCCAGCTTTATATATTACACTGAGGACGCATTATTTAAAGCGAAGGACGATATTGTTCAGATAGCTGAAAGAGAGGGGCTTACTGCTCACGCTAATGCAGTCAAGGTGAGATTTGAATAAAGGAAAGTTTGTAATGAGAAATTGGGAGAATAATATAAGAAGGGTTTGTCCTTATGTTCCGGGAGAACAGCCTAAAGATAGGGGCATAATAAAGCTGAACACAAATGAAAACCCATATCCTCCTGCTAAGGGTATTATGAAGGCTTTGATGGATTATAATGCCGATAATTTAAGGCTTTATCCTGATCCTTCGTCTTATGAACTTGTTAAAGCTCTTGCTGAAAGGTATGGCGTGAAGTCTTCGCAGATATTTGTAGGCGTTGGCTCTGACGACGTTATCTCTATGGCTTTTATGACTTTCTTTAATTCGGATAAGCCGATTATTTTTCCTGATATAACATATTCTTTTTACGACGTCTGGGCAGAGGTTTATAAAATTCCTTATGAAACAAAACCGCTTGATGAGAATTTTAAAATAAATGAAAATGATTATCTCTGTGATAACGGGGGAATTATTTTTCCAAATCCAAATGCGCCTACAGGAGTTTATGAGGACCTTGATAAGATAGAAAAAATTTTAAAGGCAAATCCTGATGTTATAGTTATGGTTGACGAAGCATATATAGATTTCGGAGGGGCAAGCTGTATACCTCTTTTGAAAAAGTATGATAATTTGCTTGTTATTCAGACTTTTTCAAAATCACGCTCATTAGCGGGGGCAAGAATAGGCTTTGCTGTCGGCAATGAAAGGTTAATTAAGTTTTTGAATGACGTCAAGTTTTCTGTAAATTCTTACACTATGAACAGCCTTACTCAAAAAATCGGCATTGAGGCTGTAAAAGATGAAAGATATTATAAAGAAACTACAAACAGAATTATAAAAACAAGGGAAAGAGCAAAGAAGAAATTAATAAAGCTAGGGTTTGAATTCCCTGACTCAAAGAGCAATTTTATATTTGCATCTCACCCAAATAAGCCTGCAAGTGAGATATTTTATGAGCTTAAAATGAGAAAGATTTACGTACGCTATTGGGATAAGCCGAGAATCAATAATTATCTGAGAATTACAATAGGTACTGACGAAGAGATGAATATGCTTTTTGAAGCTTTAGAAGAAATATTAAAGAAATAAACAGGTATTATTAATATACGGAGGGTTATTATGAGAACAGCCGAGATTGCAAGAAAAACAAAGGAAACAGACATAAACGTATTTGTAAAGCTGGACGGCGAGGGCAAGGTATCAGTCGATACGGGAATAGGTTTTTTCGATCATATGCTGACAGCGTACGGTGTACATTCAGGAATTGATATGCAGATAAACGTAACGGGCGATTTAGATGTTGACAGTCATCACACTGTTGAGGATACCGGAATTGTTTTAGGACAGGCAATTTCAAAGGCTATTGGAGACAAGTCGGGCATTGCAAGATACGGCAGTGCATATATACCTATGGACGAGGCTCTTGGTTTTTGTTCTCTTGACATAAGCGGCAGACCGTTTTTGGTATTCAATGCAGATTTTGAGGGCGAGAAAATAGGGGAGTTGGATACATGTCTTGTAGAGGAATTTTTCAGAGCGTTTGCATTCAATTCCGGAATAACTTTGCACATTTCAGAAATATACGGAAGCAACGATCACCACATATGTGAGGCACTGTTTAAAGCGGTCGCTCACTCATTTAAGATAGCAATTTCTTTGAATAAAAGCGGAGAGGTCTTATCTACTAAGGGAGTGTTATAAGTGATAGCAATTATAGATTACGGTGCGGGAAATATATTCAGTGTTAAAAATGCACTAGATATGCTTGGTATAGAGAGCGTTCTGACGAAGGATAGAAAGGTTATTGAATCTTCTGACGCTATAATTCTTCCCGGTGTTGGGGCATTTCCGTGGGCGATGAGCGAGCTCAATAAGAGCGGTCTTATTGATACGATTAAGTATGAGGCAACTAAAAAGCCGTTTTTAGGTATTTGTCTGGGAATGCAGCTTCTTTTTGATAAGGGGTACGAGTTTGAAGAGTGCGACGGTCTTGGTCTTATTCCGGGCAGGGTTGACAAAATGGACGAGCCTGAACTGATTATCCCGCATATGGGCTGGAACAAGCTTGAATATAATATCAAGAATTGTCCGCTGTTTGAGGGCTTGCCGGGAAATGATTATGTATACTTTGTACATTCATATAAGGCATACTGCGATAACGACAATAAGAATTTGGTTGCTTACTGTGAATACGGAGATAAAGTTCCTGCTATGGTTTGGGACGGAAAGTATGTATTTGGAGCGCAGTTTCACCCTGAAAAGAGCGGAAAAACAGGGCTTAAAATTTTACAGAACTTTTCCAAAGCGATTAAATAATATTCTTAACAAAACGGAGGATCAAAATGCTTGCAAAAAGAATCATTCCCTGTCTTGACGTAAGAGACGGATATGTTGTAAAGGGCGTCAATTTTGAGGGAATAAGGGAAGTCGGCGATCCGGTTGAATTTGCATATGAGTATAATATGCAGGGCGCTGACGAAATAGTCTTTTATGATATAACTGCTTCCCATGAGGGCAGAGGGGCTATGCTTGACGTTGTAAGAAATACCGCAAAAAAAGTTTTTATTCCTCTTACTGTCGGCGGCGGAATAAAAACAATTGATGATTTTCGTGAAACGCTTAGGGCAGGAGCTGATAAGGTTTCGGTAAACTCGCAGGCTGTTCAGAATCCTGAGCTTATACGTGAGGCGGCTGATATATTCGGAAGTCAGTGCGTAGTTGTTGGAATAGACGCTAAGAAGCTATCAAACGGCAAGTGGACGGTATATATAAACGGCGGCAGAATAGATTATGGACTTGACCTTATTGAGTGGGTCAAGGAGATAGAAAAACTGGGCGCAGGTGAGATATGTCTGAATTCAATAGACACAGACGGCGTTCGGGGCGGTTACGATATAGAAATGCTGAATGCTGTCTGTGACGCTGTAAAAATCCCTGTAATAGCATCTGGCGGCTGCGGAAAGCTGGAGGATTTTCGTGACGCCTTTGAAAAGACTAATTGTTCTGCGGCACTTGCGGCTTCTTTATTTCATTTTAAAGAGCTGACGGTAAATGATGTTAAATCATATCTTTTAAAATGCGGAGTGCCTGTGAGAGATGTGGGAAATAATCTGATGCCCAGATTATTCTGAGCAAATACTTTGATTGAAAGGAAATTCTATGAGCGTGATAAAAGTAGACATAAATAACCTTGATAAGTATTTTATCAAGTCGGAGCTTGTTCCGGCTATTGCATTTGATGTTGACACTAAAACCGTTTTAATGCTTGCTTATATGAACAAAGAGAGCTTAAAGAAAACTCTTGAGACGGGTTACACGTGGTACTGGAGCCGTTCAAGGGGAGAGCTTTGGAACAAAGGTGCCACCAGCGGACATCTGCAAAAGGTTGTATCTATATACAGCGACTGTGACGACGACACATTGCTTTTAAATGTGAGACAGACGGGAAACGCCTGCCACACAGGCTCGTATAGCTGCTTTTTTAATGAAATGTATAATGACGAATAACGGAGGATTGAAAATGGAAACTTTAAAAACTTTAGAGCAGGTTGTTATATCCCGAAAGGAAGCTAAAGCAGAGGGTTCATATACCTGTTATCTTTTTGAAAAAGGAATTGATAAGATACTCAAAAAGGTTGGCGAAGAAAGTGCAGAAACCATCATCGCCGCTAAGAACAAGGATAACTCTGAGCTTAAGGGTGAGGTTGCTGATCTTTTGTATCATCTTATGGTAATGTGCGTTGAAAGAGGCTTGACTTGGAGTGAAGTTGAGGCGGTTCTTGACGAGCGCCACAATAAGACGGGAAATTTAAAAGAAATGAAAGTAGTTGACAAAAATACTTAATAGTAATAGACAAGAAATCATTCGGGGAAGTCTCGAATGATTTTTTTATCTTATTTTGCTTTGGTTTTAGCTGATTTTTTTTATATCTTTGCAATTTATGTTATAGTGTACAAAGAAAGGCTGCCGTTTTTGTATAATTCTACAGAATTAATAATTTTATATAAATTTTACTTTACTTTCTATAATTTATTTAATATAATATAAATATAGAATTCTATAAAACTTAATAAATTTAACAACAAGGATGTGACATTATGAAATTTAAAAAATTTTTATGTTTAACACTCGCAACAACCATTGCATTTACTGCAACATTAAGTTCATCAGTTTCAATTTTTGCTGACGATGTTGACATTCAGGAAACTGAAGAAAGTCAGAGCTTTGCTTCATCAATTTTTGAAGAAATGCTTTCAAAATCTAAGGAAAGCAATATTGAAAACCCAAATGATTACGGAATATCGCTTATGTGGTTAAAAGATGGTCATGATAAAATTGCTGACTATAATTTAGGCGACTTACCAGAATATCACATAAGAATTTTAAAGGCAACTTCATACTGGGCAGACAGATGGTTTTCGTCACGCAATGATGCGGTTGTTAAGATACCAGCATTACATGGTACAGGAAACTATGTAATAAATCTTGAATTTTTATGGTATTTTTCTGTGTTTTTAGGAAGACAAAGTGATCCAGAAAATGTTACAGATATGGATAAAAAAATTAGTGCAGCAAAAAATAGTGCAATAGAAAAAATAAAAGGCACAACTGCATATGAAAATAGGGGTACAAACGATAACCAATTGGAGACCTTAATTAGCAATTGCAAAAAACTTGTTAAATACGATGGATGGAATGGAGTAAATAGTACAAAACTCACAGCAACAGAAATGAAAATGAGAATATTAGGATATGCTGCGCATTTATTAGGAGATGTTTATTCTCATAGAACTATTCTTCATAATACAAATAGATTAACAATGAGTTATTTTACATCTAATTTAGCGACTGATGTTGCCAAAGAGATTGTTGAGTATAGATTCTTAGCAAAGCTACCTAAAGATGGTGGATATTTATTAAACGAAAATGATAAAACAATTGTAAATAGAACTTGTGTCGATAGTCCTAATTATTGCCCAAATCGATATGATGATGCAAAGTTTAATGTTTCATTACTGGTTACAGAAAAGTCATCAGAATATGATTATTATTGGTTTCTTTGTCCATGTAGTGATGATGTTAAACTAAGTAATTTTAAGAAATATGTAAAAAACTCAGGCTTGGACACTTCGGAGCTAACGGCTAGTCAGTGGGCAAAATATTCTACATAAATATAAATAATGAAAGGGAGGAGACTTTTATGAAAATCAAAAAGCTGTTTTGCTTATTAGCTGCAGGAGTTATGGCGGTAAGTTCATTTGCAGGAAACGCATTTGCATATTATATTCATAGCTATGAATATGATTGTGATGAAAATGCACGAAAAGCACAGATTGGTAGTTTCACATATTTTTTAGAAGATTATGCACAATATGGTTCTGTATACATTTCTAATGTGGCTATTGTTGTTGATATTCCGAATATTCAAAAGGTAGAAATACCTGAAAAGGTTACCTATGAAGGAATAGAGTTTACTGTAACTGATTTAGATATGAATGAAGAGCCATATCCTAATAATAAATATAATAAAGTTGAAGAAATTGTATTACCTGAAAGTATATATAATATATTCTCTTTTAGTGGATTTAATAATCTAAAGAAAATGAATATACCAAAAAACACTATGTTTGGCAGGGGTCGTGATTATATTCCCAAAAATGGTGTTTATGTATATGTATATTCAGATAAGGCACATTTTGATGATATAGTGCATATTTCTTATTTGGAACGATGTCCAAAGTTAAAGCTTTCAGTTGACCCAAATAATCCGTACTATAGCTATAAAAATGATTTGCTTTTGTCTGAAGATGGCAAAACAGTATACATGTCATTTAATCAAAGCACTGATCTTATAATTCCGGATGGAGTAGAAGAAATATTGAGTTATGGAGGTATTGGCTTTAAACACGTCAAAAATGTTAAGTTTCCAGAAACATTAAAGCATTTGAGTGGCACTTGGAGGTCATTAGAAAGTATTAAATTGCCTAGCAAATTAGAAATTTTAGGAGGTAATTTTGGTAAATCAAAATTCACTAAAGTAGTTATCCCTGATAGTGTTAAAACAATGTATACAAGGGTATTTTATGGTTCAAACATAAAGTCTGTAAAAATTGGTAAGGGTTTGACTGCTATTGCCAGCAATGTGTTCGATAATTGTAAAAATTTGAAAAGTGTAACTATACCTAAAAATATTAAAGAAATTGATAACGAAGCATTTAAAAACTGCAAAAAATTAAGGAAAGTAAATATTCGTTCAAAAAATGTCAATATAAATTATGACGCTTTTCGTGATTGTAAACAACTTAGAACCATTACTATAAGAGGAGCTAGAGAAATATTAGATGGTGCATTTAATAACTGTAAAAATCTAAAAAATATAACTATAAATAATGTAAAAAAAATAGATGCAAATGCTTTTTATAGCTGCAAAAAGCTTTCTAAAATCATTATTAAAAATAGTAAAAGCACTCCTAAGATAGTATCTGAGTATGGTGATGGAAACTTTAAAAACACTAACAAAGGCATAAAGTTTGTAGTTAAAAACAAGAAGGTAGCTAAGCAGCTTAAAAAGCAGTTGAGTAAGAAAAAGTATAAGAAAAATCTGAAAAACGCCAAAATTTTAGTAGGTAAAAAGGTTGTATATAAAGTATAAAAGATTAGCATTAATCAGACACAGATGTGCCAACTTTTAAATTGTATATGGAGTCCGTCCTTAAGGTAATAGAATAAAAGAAAAGCCCCTCGACGCAATGCATTGAGGGGTTTTTTGTAGCTTTAGCATAAGAAAACCACCAGTTCTACTGGTGGTTTTAATTGTGTAATGTTTTATTTAGCGATTTTAGCAGTTCTATAGTTCAATAATAACCTTTCCGCCGAAGTTTGGAGTAATTTCTATTGATTTATCTGTGCCTGCAACAGTAATTGTGAATGAAGAATCGGTATCAGTGTATTCACACTCAATCTTGCTGCCGTTTCTCTTAGCTGTCAGCTCAAATACCTTGTTAGCTTCCTTATCATAAACAGGACAAACAGCGGATCTGCCGTCATCTAAGTTGTAAATTGTAAAGTTTGTACCGTTTACATAGTCATATTCAAAATCACGTACAAAATTACCGAATGGAATAATTGAATTAGGTTTAGCAAGTGCAGGGATTTCAAAGTAATTACATTTATGTCTGTACCATTTACCGCCATCAAGGGTTTTACCTGTGATAATGTCGGTCCATTTTCCCTCTGGAACATAGTATTCAGCTATACCCTCGTCATTAAGTATAGGAGCAACTAAAATGTTGTCGCCGAACATATACTGCCTGTCAAGAGTAAGGCAAGTTGGGTCATCTGCGTAATCGATAACCATAGCTCTCATCATAGGAACTCCGACATTGTGGGTTTTAATAGCCTGTGCAAAGATGTAAGGCATGAGCTTGCCCTTTAGTTCAGTAAAGAATTTAAGAACATCGCATGATTCCTCGTCGAACAGCCAAGGCACTCTATAGCTTTGGTTTCCGTGAAGTCTTGAGTGAGTAGAGAACAGTCCGAATGCAGCCCATCTCTTGTAAATGTCAGGAGTAGCTGTAGCCTCAAATCCTGACATATCGTGGCTGAAGAAACCAAATCCCGAAAGTGAAAGTGAGAGTCCGCCTCTGATTGTCTCAGCCATAGAAGAATATTCAGCAGAGCAGTCGCCGCCCCAGTGAACAGGGAACTGCTGTCCTCCGGATGTAGCAGAACGTGCAAACAAACAAGCCTTATTTTCGCCGTAATAATCTTTAAGCACGTTGAACACAGTCTTATTGTAAAGATGAGTGTAGAAGTTGTGCATTTTTATAGGGTCAGAACCGTCATAATAAACAATATCTTTTGTAGGTATTCTTTCACCGAAGTCGGTTTTAAAGCAGTCAACACCCATATCGCAGAGAGCTTTCAGCTTTGAAGCATACCACTTGCAGGCTGCCGGATTTGTGAAGTCGACAAGCGCCATACCCGGCTGCCATTCATCAGCCTGAAAAATATCGCCGTTTTTCTTTTTAACAAAGTAACCGTTTTCCATACCCTCGTCAAACAGCTTAGAACGCTGTGCAATATACGGATTTATCCAAACGCAGGTATGAAGTCCTTTTTCCTTGTGAAGACGTTCAAGCATAGCAGGCGGGTCAGGGAACTGAGACTTATCCCATTCAAAGTTACACCATTCAAATTCCTTCATCCAAAAGCAATCGAAGTGGAACACCTGAAGCGGTATATTTCTTTCAGCCATACCGTCTATGAAAGAAGTTATTGTCTCTTCGTCGTAGGTCGTTGTGAAAGAAGTCGTAAGCCACAGACCGAATGTATATGCAGGCGGAAGTGCAGGTTTTCCTGTAAGATTCGTATAACCTTCTAAAACATCTGTAAGATTTTCTCCGCCGAAAATAAAGTATTCAAGCTCTTCGCCTGGAACGGTAAATGAAACCTTTGAAACTGTATCAGACGCAACCTCGTATGAAACCTTATCAGAACTGTTTACGAACACACCGTAGTTTCTCGAAGAAGTATAGAAAGGAATACTCTTATAGCTTTGATCTGAACAGGTACCGCCGTCGGCGTTCCAAATCTCAACATTCTGACCGTTTTTGGTAAAAGTAGTGAACTTCTCGCCAAAGCCGTATATATATTCTCCAACTGAAAGCTGCAGCTGTTCACGCAGATATGTCGTGTGAGGATCCTGAGGGTAGCTCCAGAAAGTGTCGTCCTCCTGTTTAGCTAGTCTTGCATTTGCTTTGAACTGACTTTCCTTAACTAACGTGGTAGCTCTCCAAGCACCTCCGGTCAAAAGCTTGTCGCCGTAGTAGTACTGAACACTCCAGTTATCCTTGCTGATAACAACCTTAGTCTTTCCTGTAACAAGTTCAACGCTGTTCTCATTTTCGTTGATTACAGGCTTGTAGTCGTAATCCTCTTTTAACTCAAAATGCGGTCCGCGGTCAACAGTACCCTTATAGTGCGTGATGTGTACCTTGATGCAGTTCTCCATAGTTGAAGAATATGTAATTTCAAGGTTTGGTCCGCCAAGGGTCATAGCTCTGTTATAGATTTTTGAAGGCGTTGCTACAACCTTGATGGCATTTTCAGTTGTTTCGATAACATAAGCCTCGTTTACATAATTGACTTCGTATCCACGTTCTGTGAGCCAAAATCCATCTGAAAATTTCATAATTTATCCTCCTTTAATATTTTATAAAGAAAATACTAAACCAATCGTGCAGTATTTTCTGAGTATCTTTTCAATGACAAAAATGTCATTGATTACATTATAGCACAATTTTATAATAAATAATAGTCTATTTTTAACTTGTTTTTGTCAATTATTATCCAAAACCAAGAGATGAAATTTTTAATGTTTAAACAATACAGGCGTAGCCGGTAGGCATAATGTTGCTTAAATTTCACTATTGTGTTATAATGAACATCAAGAAAATTTATCCTTTCAGGGGGATCTCAAATAATGAACATTGATAAAATATTAGAGGAAATGTCTTTAGAGGAAAAAGCGTCACTGTGTTCCGGAGAGGGGTTTTGGCACACTAAACCAGTTGAAAGACTGGATATTCAAAAGATAATGATGTCTGACGGGCCTCACGGATTAAGGAAGGTAAATGAGGAAAGAGACTGTGTTACTGATGAAAGCATAGAGTCTGTTTGTTTTCCCACTGCGTCGGCGCTTGCGTGTTCGTTTGACAGGGATTTAATAGAAAAGCTGGGCAAGGCTCTAGGTGATGAGTGTCAGGCTGAAGGTGTAGCAGTGATATTAGGTCCTGGTGCAAATATTAAGCGCTCACCGCTGTGCGGCAGAAACTTTGAGTATTTTTCAGAGGATCCGTATCTTTCAACAGAGATGGCTTCGTCGTACATTAAGGGAGTGCAGTCAAGGGGTGTTGGAACTTCGCTCAAGCATTTTGCACTCAATAACCAAGAGTACAGAAGAATGAGTGTTTCTGCTGAGGTTGATGAAAGAACTTTACGTGAGATTTATCTTGCGTCTTTTGAAGGAGCAGTTAAGAATGCAAAGCCGTGGACAGTTATGTGTTCATACAACAGGGTAAACGGTGTACATTCGTCTGAAAATCCAAAGCTCCTTTCAAATATATTACGTGATGAGTGGGAATATAAAGGTCTTGTAGTTAGCGACTGGGGAGCAGTAGATAACCGTGTAAACGGAATAAAGGCAGGTCTTGATTTAGAGATGCCTTCGTCGCAGGGCAAAAACGATAAATTTATTGTTGAGGCTGTAAGGCTTGGAAAGCTGGATATAAAAGATGTTGACAAGTGTGTAAGACGAATTTTGGAGCTTATTGATAAATATGAAGACGGCAAAAAATCTAATATTATTTGGGATAAGGAAAAGCATAACAAGCTAGCGGCAGAAATCGAAAGCGAATGTATGGTATTGCTGAAAAACGAGGGTAATATTCTTCCGCTTGACAGAAGCAAGAAAATTGCATTTATAGGCAAGTTTGCTGAATCTCCGCGCTATCAGGGCGGAGGAAGCTCACATATTAATTCTTATAAGGTAACCTCTGCTCTTGAAGCAGTAAAAGATATATGCAAAGTAACTTATGCAGAGGGTTACAATACTGTTGAAGATAAAACAGATGATAAACTTTTAAGTGAAGCAGTTCAGGCGGCAAAGGAGTGCGAAATTGCTGTGATGTTTGTCGGTCTGCCTGATTTATTTGAATCTGAGGGGTATGACAGAAGTCATTTAAGACTTCCCGAATGTCAGATTGAGCTTATCGAAAGGGTCAGCGAAGTAAATGAAAATACTGTAGTTGTACTTCATAACGGTTCTGCAGTTGAGATGCCGTTTGCTGATAATGTAAAGGGTATTCTTGAGGCATATTTGGGAGGACAGGCAGTCGGTCAGGCAGAGGTTGATATACTCTTTGGAAAGAAAAACCCAAGCGGTAAGCTGGCAGAAACATTTCCGAGGAAATTAAGCGATAATCCGTCTTATCTGAATTTTCCAGGCGAGGGAGATAGGGTACGCTATCAAGAGGGTATATTCGTCGGCTACAGATATTATGATAAAAAGGAAATTGAACCGCTTTATCCGTTTGGGTACGGTCTTAGCTATACAACTTTTGAATATAAGGATATTGATATTTCTAAGAGTGAGATGAACGACGATGAAGAGGTTACAGTTACTGTTACCGTAAAGAATACCGGAAAGATCAAAGGAAAAGAGATCGTTCAGCTATATGTAAATGACGAGCAGTCGAGCGTTATAAGACCTATTAAGGAGCTTAAGGGATTTGAGAAAGTAATGCTCAATCCGGGAGAAGAAAAGAAAGTTGCATTTGTTCTTGATAAACGTTCATTTGCATATTATAACACTGATATTTCCGATTGGTATACCGAATACGGAAGGTATAATATATTTGTCGGTTCAAGCTCAAGGGATATAAGACTGAAAACCTGTGTATATGTTGCTCCTACAAACAAGATAAGAGTGGAGTATACGCTCAACAGTACCGGCGGCGATATTATGTCAACCGAGATGGGAAAAGAGTTATTTAAAGAGTTTTTGAAAGAAGTCAATGTAGGAATAAACAGCGATTCGGATAAAAGAGAAGGGGAACTGTCTATGTATAACGAGCTTCCGCTCAGAGCTATAGTCAGCTTTTCTGACAATGCAAATATAACAAGAGAAAAACTGAGTCAGTTTGTGAAAAGGCTTAACATTATGATTAACAGCGATTTGTATTAATTGTAGGATTGAGGTGATTTGTTTGAGAATTGGTTACGGTTATGATGTTCATAGACTTACAGAGAATAGAAAGCTGATTTTAGGCGGAGTTGAAATTCCGTTTGAAAAAGGCTTGCTCGGACACAGCGACGCAGATGTTTTAACTCACGCTGTTATGGATTCTTTGCTTGGTGCCTGTGCGTTAGGAGATATAGGAAAGCTTTTTCCCGATAATGATGAAAAGTTCAAGAATGCGAACAGCATAAGGCTTTTAAAAGAGGTTTATGGAATAATAAAAAGCAGGGGATATGCTGTTGTGAATATTGACTCAACTATTTGCTGCCAATCACCTAAGCTAGCGCCTTATATAAATAAGATGAGAGCAAATATTGCTAAGGTATTATGTTGTGATATTGATTGTATTTCCGTAAAGGCAACTACTGAGGAGGGTCTGGGGTTTACCGGAGCAGGTAAGGGAATCTCTGCAACAGCGGTCTGCCTCATAGAATAAAATATAAAAATTATTAAGGCGGCAAGAAATTCTTACCGCCTAAAATATAAATATTATGAAACTACTTAACAGGCAAGAAAATTCTTGCCTGTTTGTTTAATTCTTTTTATTAATTGATATATTGGCACCAAAACGGGTTATATTGGGTACCAGCGTGTTAAAACTCTAAAAATAATTATCTGTTAGAGATCATCTTATTCATATCATAAAGACCGGCAGACTTATCGCTGATAAATAAAGCCGCATTTACAGCTCCGACTGCGAAAACCTCTTTAGAATGAGCCTCATGTTTAAGAGTTATGACCTCGTCACGCCCTGCAAAGATAATTTCATGTTCGCCGACTATTGTTCCGCCTCTGATTGCGTGCATACCGATTTCGGTTTTTGAACGCTTTTTTCTAACCGAATGACGGTCGTAAGTTAAAGAATAGTTATTGCCAAGTTGCTCGTTAATTGCTTCAGAAAGCATAATTGCTGTTCCGGACGGAGCGTCGATTTTCTGATTGTGGTGCTTTTCTACTATTTCAATATCAAATTGACCGCCCAGTATTTGAGTTGCTTTTTTAGCAAGCTGTGCCAATAGATTTATACCCAGCGACATATTAAATGTGAAAAACACAGGTATCTGTGATGACGCCTTTTTTATTTTTGCTATTTGATCTTCTGTATAGCCTGTTGTTGCAATTACTATAGGAGTTCCATTTGTTTGACAATAATCCAAAAGCTCATCTAAAACGCTCGGGTGGGAAAAATCAATAATCACATCAGGCTTTACTTTCATATCAATGACTTTTGATACTATAGGAAAATCAGAATATGTATCTGTTATCTTATCTATACCTGCAATAATTGCGCAATCATCTCTTGAAGACACAACATCATAAATCACTTTTCCCATTTTACCGTTAGCACCGCATACAGCTATATTTGTCATAAATATTAGTCCTTTCAAGAAAAGGCAGATACTTTCTGCCCTCTTTAATTTTCAAATCAGTTATTTTACAAGTCCGATCTTTTGCATTTGTGCTTTCAGCTTATCAATTTTAGCCTGAGGCATTTTGCAAAGAGGCAGTCTGCATTCTCCGACACCAAATCCCATAATATTAAGAGCTTCCTTAACAGGGATTGGATTTACGTCCATAAATAAGCCGTTTGTAAATTCCAATAATTTAAGTGCAAGCTGAGACGCTTCTTCGTATTTATTCTCAAAACAAAGCTCGCAAATTTCGTGAGTTTCCTTTGGCATACAGTTTGATAAAACTGATATTACTCCTTTTCCTCCAAGTGAGATAATAGGAATAATCTGATCGTCGTTACCGCTGTAAACGTCCAAATCATCACCGCAGGCGGCACGAATTTGAGCAACTCTTGAAATATCACCGCTTGCTTCTTTAATTGCTGCAATGTTTTTGTGCTTTGAAAGCTCAACACAGGTTGAAACAGCTATGTTTGTTCCTGTTCTTGACGGAACATTATATGCAATAATAGGAATATTAACAGCGTCTGCTATAGCGTAGTAATGCTTGATCAAACCTTCCTGCGAGCATTTATTGTAATAAGGAGTAACCACAAGCAAAGCGTCAGCACCTTGTTCCTCTGCGTGTTTTGAAAGTGCAACTGCATATTTTGTGTCATTAGAGCCTGTTCCTGCAATTACAGGAATTCTTCCGTCTGCCTTCTTAATTGCATAAGTGATACAGTCCTGATGCTCTTTGTCGGTCATAGTAGCACTCTCACCTGTAGTTCCGCAGATGATAATAGCATCGGTGTGATTTTCAATATTAAATTCAATAAGCTCGCCCAGCTTATCAAAATTAATAGAACCGTCCTCATTCATAGGTGTGATAATGGCAACTCCTGCGCCTTTGAAAATTGTCTTTTTCATAGCTGATTACTCCTTTCACGAGTAAAATATTAAAAAAATTAATCAAAATAACCCTTTGCAGCCAGCAGTTCTGCTAAAAGAACTCCGCCTCCTGCGGCGCCTCTTAACGTGTTGTGCGACAGACATACGAACTTATAGTCAAACAGCTTATCCTCTCTTAGTCTTCCGAGAGCAACTGCCATTCCGCCTTCTAAATCCCTGTCAAGCTTAGGCTGAGGTCTGTTATCCTCTTCAAAATAGTTTAAAAACTGCTTAGGAGCTGACGGGAGATTAAGCTCCTGCGGAACACCGCTGAACTCCTTCCAAGATTTAAGAATTTCCTCTTTAGAGGGCTTTTTATCAAATGATACGAACACTGCTGCAGTGTGTCCGTCTTGAACAGGCACTCTCAAGCATTGTGTAGTAATGCAAGGAGTTTTAGCGTCAACGATCCTGTCGCCGTCGATTTTTCCCCATACCTTTAATGGCTCGATTTCAGACTTTTCCTCCTCGCCGCCGATATAGGGTATTACATTATCAACAATATCAGGAAAAGTCTCAAAGGTTTTTCCTGCACCGCTTATAGCTTGATATGTGCAGGCAAGAACATTTTTAACACCGTATTTCATAAGCGGATGCAGAGCAGGTACATAGCTTTGAATAGAGCAGTTAGATTTAACTGCAATAAAGCCGCGCTTTGTACCGAGTCTTTTTCTCTGGGCATTAATTATCTCAATGTGTTCAGGATTTATTTCAGGAACGACCATTGGAACGTCAGGGGTATGCCTGTTTGCCGAGTTGTTTGAAACTACCGGACATTCAGCCTTTGCATAGGCTTCTTCTAATGCTCTTATTTCGTCTTTTTTCATATCTACGGCACAGAACACAAAGTCGACCATACCTGCAATCTTTTCAATGTCTTTAGCTGCGTCGAGAATGATCATGCTTTGCATTTTCTCAGGCATTGGAGTAGGCATTGCCCACCTTTTACCTACAGCGTCTTTATAGCTTTTTCCCGCTGAACGAGGCGAAGCGGCAAGACATTCAACCTCAAACCAGGGATGATTTTCAAGTAAAGTTGCAAATCTTTGTCCCACCATACCTGTTGCACCGATTATTCCCACTTTGAATTTTCTCATAAAAACCTCCGTAAAGTACTTCTAAAAAATAAATTTATGAAAGCATAATGCTTACTTTTAAAAATTATATCACATATTTGAATAAGTAATTGTAAATTTTCAAACAACTTCATACAAATATTAAAAAAACTGGTTGAAAACCAGCTCATCATACAATATAATAGAAATGTTGACATATATACTGACAAATATATGCCGATAGCACTCCATCATACTTTATGATGACAATTACAAGCCTTTTAAGCGTGCAATCAGAAATAAGCTTTCCCAACACTTAATTCTTCGGCAGCATCACCTTTCACATTTTCGGCTCGGGAAGCCTTTAAATTATGAAAATGCTAATAATTTCAGCCGCACCTCTATCGTTTCTACAATTATAATACCAAAAATAATTCTGTGTGTCAACACCGCAGAAGAAAAATGCAGAAAAATTTTATTCTGATTTATTTTGCGTTTATTTGAACAAATGAAAGGAATATGTAACATATATGATAGATATAAATGATATGAAAAAGTCTGATTTTTATTATGAGCTTCCAAGTGAGCTTATTGCCCAAACGCCTCTTGAGCCGAGAAATTCCTCACGGCTTTTGAAAATGGACAGAGTTACAGGGAAATTTGAGCATAGTCATTTCTATAATCTATGCGATTATCTTAAAAAGGGTGACTTGCTTGTTCTTAATGATTCAAGGGTTCTTCCTGCCAGAATATACGGAGTGAAAGCAGACAACAATACGCCTATTGAATTTTTGCTTTTAGAACAAAAAGAGAATATGGTCTGGGAGATTTTATGCAGACCGGGTAAAAAAGCAAAGGTCGGTACGAAGTTTCATTTTGAGCATGGCGGTTCAAGTCTTGACGCTGAGATAATAGATGTTCTTGACGACGGTAACAGAATAGCAAAATTCACGTGCGATAAGAACTTTTTTGAGGCGTTAGATGAAATCGGACAAATGCCGCTTCCGCCTTATATAACTGAAAAGCTAAAGGATAAAGAGCGTTACCAAACAGTGTATTCAAACGAGCTTGGCTCTGCTGCAGCACCCACAGCAGGACTTCACTTTACTAAGGAACAGCTTAGTGAGCTTGAAAGTAAGGGTATTAAGCTTGCGTATGTAACTTTGCACGTAGGTTTGGGAACATTTCGTCCTGTAAAGGTGGACAAGGTTTTAGACCATAAAATGCACAGCGAGTATTATGAAGTTCCAAAAGAAACTGCAAAGCTGATTAGTGAAACAAGAAAATCAGGTGGTCGAATTATAGCAGTGGGTACGACTTCATGCAGAACGCTTGAGAGCGTTGCGTCTGAAAATAACGGAGAGGTTATTCCTTGCAGCGGAAAGACCGATATTTTCATCTATCCGGGATATAAGTTCAAGGTGCTTGACGGACTTATAACAAACTTTCACCTTCCTGAAAGTACGCTTATTATGCTGGTATCAGCCTTTGCAGGGTATGAAAACACAATGAATGCTTATAAGACAGCTGTTGAAGAAAAATACCGATTTTTCAGTTTTGGGGATAGTATGGTGATATTGTAATGAAAGAATTTATGGGAAAAGGCACTGCGTTCAGAGACATTAAATGGATTTTCTTCGATATTGGCTCAACGCTTATTGATGAAAGTGAATGCTATAAACTAAGATACCGTGAAGCAGTTGCGGGTACATCGATCAGTGCCGATGATTTTGAGAAAAAGGTCATTGAATTTTCTAAGCAAAATTTGAAAGGCGACCATGAGGCTGTCAAGTATTATGGTATAGAATTGCCGCCGTGGCATAAAGAGGCGGAAAAGCCATACGGTAACACGGAATCCGTCTTAAAGCAGTTGACCGTCAAAGGATACCGTCTTGGTGTTATCGCAAATCAAAGTCCGGGAACGAAAGATCGCCTTTCAAGCTGGGGGATTTTAAAGTATTTTGACGTTGTTTTAGCTTCTGCGGAAGAAGGTATTTCAAAACCGGATAGTGAGATATTTCTTCGTGCACTGACTGCGGCAAAGTGTTTGCCTGTCAATGCCGTTATGATTGGTGACAGATTGGACAACGACATCGTACCAGCAAAAAAAGTTGGTATGAAAACGGTATGGATTAAACAAGGTCTTAGTGGATTAGCAAGTGTTATTCATAAAAATGAGCAGGCAGATTACGAAATAGAGGATCTTTCTGAGCTATTGAATATATTTTAAAAAATGATGATGTTATTATGGAAAAATGGAAAGTGAATGAATTTAGAGGAGAATAATATGAACATTAGAAAAATGACAATTGATGACTACGATGAGATTTATAACTTATGGGTGTCATGTGCAGGAATGGGCTTAAACAACTTTGATGACTCAAGAGATGGTATTGATAAATTCATAAATAGAAATCCTGATACCTGTTTTGTTGCCTTAATTGAGAATAAAATTGTCGGAGCGATTATGGCAGGTAATGATGGTAGGCGTGGGTTTATCTATCATACCGCAGTAAGTCCACGATTTAGAAATCAAGGTATAGGGCGTAAATTAGTAGATACCGCAATTTTGGCATTAAAGCAATGCGGTATCAATAAGGTCGCACTGGTCGTATTTGATAAAAATATAGATGGAAACGCATTTTGGGAAAGTCTCGGTTTTACAGTCAGGAACGACCTAACATATCGTAATAAGGTTCTTACCGAAATGATTAGGATTGATACATAAATTATCATTAATAAAGAAAAACTTTTGTAAAAGGAGATAAAACCTATGGACATTAATATGTTTTTAAAAGGAATAATTGACGGTGATGAAAAGCCGATAGTTGTATGTGATTTAAGTCACACTATAATTTATATGAATCCTGCCGCAGTTAAGAATTATGAAAAGCGGGGCGGGGCGTCTCTTATCGGAAAATCAGTTCTTGACTGCCATAACAGTCATTCACAGGAGATTATAAAAAATAATGTCAGCAGAATGCAAAAGGACAAGTCGGTAAACAAGATTTTCGAGTTTCATAAAGCCCGTAATGGTGCTAATGATGATGTTTACTGCGTAGCTATAAGAGACGAAAGCGGTAATCTTATCGGATACTATGAAAAGTTTGAGGATAAGAATTTACACAATGCTTAAATAAAAACGGAGGAATACCCTATATGGGTAATATATTTTATGTTTACATTACTTAAACAAGAGGGCAATGCAAGGCGGGGAGAGTTTAAAACTCCGCACGGTGTAATCCAGACGCCTGTTTTTATGAACGTAGGAACGCAAGGTTGTATAAAGGGCGGAGTTTCGTCTGTTGACTTGGAAAATCTCAAATGTCAGGTAGAGCTTTGCAACACCTATCATCTTCACGTACGACCTGGAGAAGATGTTGTATATAAAATGGGCGGGCTTCATAAGTTTATGAACTGGAAAAAACCTATTTTAACCGACAGCGGCGGATTTCAGGTATTTTCTCTTGCCGAGCTTCGTAAGATTAAAGAAGAGGGAGTATATTTCCACTCTCACGTTGACGGCAGAAAAATTTTTATGGGACCTGAGGAGAGTATGCGTATTCAGTCGAAGTTGGCGTCTACTATCGCAATGGCATTCGACGAATGTGTTGAAAACCCTGCCGAGCACAGCTATTCAAAGCAAAGCTGCGAAAGAACTACAAGATGGCTCAAACGTTGTATTGCTGAGCTGAAAAGGCTTAATTCGCTTGATGAAACAATAAATAAAGAGCAGATGCTTTTTGGTATAAATCAGGGATGCACATTTGACGATTTGAGAGTCGAGCATATGAAAGAGATAAGCGAGCTTGATTTAGATGGCTTTGCTATCGGCGGTCTTGCGGTTGGTGAACCTACAGAGGTTATGTATCACATAATAGAAAAGGTCGAGCCTTATATGCCTGTGAATAAGCCTCGCTACCTTATGGGTGTGGGTACTCCGGAGAATATTATCGAGGCGGTCGCTAGGGGAATCGACTTCTTTGACTGCGTTATGCCTTCAAGAAATGCAAGACACGCAACGATTTTTACCTGGAGTGGTTTAATGCACATCACAAATGAGAAGTACCAAACCGATGACAGACCTCTTGACGTTGAGTGCGATTGTCCGACCTGCAAAAATCACAGCAGAGCCTATATACGTCATCTCTTCAAGGCCAATGAACAGCTTGCAGGGCGTTTATGTGTTATGCACAATTTGTATTTTTACAACACACTTGCCGAGAGAATAAGAAATTCTCTCGACAGAGGGGAATTTGAGTTATTCAGAAAAAAATATTCTTCACTTCTTTCATCAAAACTGGAGGATTAGTATGGGTTTGACAGAGCTATTATTAATAGCTGTAGGACTTTCTATGGACGCATTTGCAGTGTCTGTAACAAACGGGCTTTGCTATAAAAATGTAAAGTTCGGCTGGACGCTCGGAATGGGGCTTTGCTTCGGTCTGTTTCAGGGGGCAATGCCGACAATAGGCTATTTTCTGGGAAGCACTTTTGCTGATTATATATCAATCTTTGACCATTATATTGCGTTGATACTTCTTTGTTTTATCGGAGGTAAAATGCTTATTGACGGGGTTAAAAGCAAAGATGATGATATTAAATCTACAGGAATGTCTATAGGCTTGGGTATTCTCTTAGTTCAGGGAGTTGCAACAAGTATTGATGCACTGGCTGTTGGAGTTTCGTTTGCTGTGCTTCCTAACGTAAATATAGTTATGGCAGCAGGGTTTATAGCGTTTGTTACCTTTGTACTTTCGGTCATTGCAGTGTTAGTAGGTAAAAAATTCGGTAGTCTTCTTAATAATAAAGCTCAGATTATCGGCGGGCTTATTCTAATAGCAATAGGATTTAAAATATTTATTGAGCACACTTTTTTGGGCGGTTAAGTTAAAAGTTAGTAAATAACACAGTGAGTTAATATTTTTTTAACATATTACCGCTATAATTGTTTTATTATGATTAAGTATATAATTTTTGATTTGGACGGAACTTTGGTAAATTCAATATATGATCTTGCAGATTCAGTCAATTATGTGTTGAAACAAAATGGATATAAAGAGCATCCACTTGACAGCTATTATTATTTTGTCGGTAACGGAACATTAAAACTTATTGAGAGAGCATTGCCGGAGAATAAACGAACGGCGAATGAAATCGAGCGAGTACACTCACAGTTTGCAGAGCGTTACTCTCAAAATTATCTAAACAAAACCGTACCTTATAACGGTATAAAAGAGTTGCTTGCTGAGTTGGATAAAAGAGAAATAAAATATGCAGTTGCCTCAAATAAAACCGATGTGTTTACACAAGAGATCATTAATGATCTGTTTAAAAACAATCAATTTGACGTGATTATGGGTAAAAGGGAAGAAAATCCGACAAAGCCTGACCCTAAGATAATATATGATATATTGGAAGGTAAGAATTTAACTATAAATGAAATTTTAGTTGTGGGGGATTCAAGCGTTGATATTGAAACCGGACATAATGCTAAACTCAGAGCAGTTGGCTGTTTGTGGGGCTTTAGATATAAAAAGGAACTTATAGAATCAGGTGCTGATTTTATAATTTCGCACCCAATGGAACTTATTGAAGTAATAGATAATATTAAATAAAATGGAAAGGGCGAGAATTTATGACTTATAACATTAAGGAAGTTGCCGAAAGACTAAAAGGACTTCGTGAGTCCTGTGAATTGTCTATGCAGTCTTTTTGCGATAAGACAGGTATATCTGTTGAAGATTATAAGAAGATCGAGTCGGGCGAAAAAGATTTTTCAGTTACTTTTTTATACAAATGTTCTGAATTATTTGACGTTGATTTAGTAGAACTGCTGACTGGAGCCGCTCCTCGTTTGAGTAATTATTCAATAGTACGCAAGGGAGAGGGACTTCCCATTGAGAGAAGAGAGCGTTTTGCGTATCAGCATTTGGCGTACAGGTTCAAGGATAAAAAGATTGAGCCGCTTATGGTTTTGGCTCCATATGACGAAAACGAACAGGACAAGCCGATAAAGTTATCTGTTCACGAGGGTCAGGAATGGGATTTCATAATCAAAGGCAGCTTGAAGTTTGTTATCGGTAACCATACTGAGATATTAAATGAAGGCGATTCGCTTTATTATAATTCAAATCAGCCTCATGGAATGATAGCAGCAGGCGGTGAAGACTGCGAATTCTTAGCCGTACTGATTAAAGAGTAATAAATATATTAAAAGAAGAGATTTAACTGAAAGGAAACAGAAATATGAGTGTTAATTTGAATGATTTTTACAAACGATTCGTAATAGAAGAATTTGATGAAAAGACGGGAGTAGTTTCAAAGTTTGAGGCAAATCCTGAGCCTAATTACAACTTTGCATATGATGTTATTGATGAAATTGCAAGGCTTGACCCTGAGCGTATATGTCTTTATTGGGTACACGAAGAGGGTGAAGAGAGAAAGTTTACTTATAAAGACGTTTCAGAGTTGAGTAATCAGTTTGCAAATATGTTTATAGATCACGGCATAAAAAAAGGCGACAAGGTTATGCTTGTTCTTAAAAGGCATTATGAGTTCTGGCTTGCGGCATATGCGCTTATGAAAATAGGGGCTATCTTTATCCCTGCGACCTGCCAGCTCAAGGAAAAGGATTATGTTTATCGTTTTGAAGCAGCAAGTGTTGAATACATATGTGCTACGGTTGACGATAATGTTCCTGAAATTGTTGAGAATTCTATAAAGAAGTATAATGGCATTAAAGAGAAGTTTATTGCAAGAGGCAACAGAGAAGGCTGGACCAACCTTATGGAAGAGTCGGCTAAATATCCAAAAACTCTTGATAGAATTGAAAACAATGTTGAGGACGCAATGCTGTTATATTTCTCATCGGGAACAACAGGATACCCAAAGATGGTTTTGCATAATCACTATTATACAATTGGGCACATAATAACTGCTAAGCACTGGCATAATATTTCTGACGGCACTCTGCATCTTACAATATCAGAGAGCGGCTGGGGAAAATGTGCATGGGGAAAGATGTTTGGTCAGCTTACCTGTGGTGCAACTGAATTTATTTACGACTTTGACAGATTCCACCCTGATCAAATGCTGAAGGTTATTCAGGACTATAAAATAACTTCTTTTTGCGCACCTCCTACTATGTATCGTTTCTTCATAAAAGAGGGTATTGAAAACTATGACCTTTCAAATCTTAAATATGCCGCTACTGCCGGAGAGGCTTTAAATGCAGAGGTTTTCAACAAGTTCTATGAGTATACGGGACTTAAAATAATGGAAGGCTTTGGTCAGACGGAAACTGTTGTTTGTGCTGCAACAATGGTAGGAATGGAGCCAAAACCGGGTTCAATGGGCAAGCCTACACCTATTTACAATATGGATATTGTAGACGAGAACGGAAACTCATGTCCTGTAGGTGAGACGGGCGAAATGGTAATCAGAACAAACGGCAGAAAGCAGAAGTGCTTATTTGTTGAGTATTACCGTAATGAAGAGGCTACAAAAGAGGCTTGGCACGACAATATCTATCACACAGGCGATACCGCTTGGAAAGACGAGGACGGATATTATTGGTATGTTGGAAGAACTGACGACGTTATCAAAGCATCGGGTTACAGAATAGGACCGTTCGAGATTGAGTCTGTACTTATGGAGCATCCGAGCGTTTTAGAGTGCGCTGTTACTGCTGCTAAAGACCCGATAAGAGGTAATGTAGTAAAGGCAACTATCGTGCTTGCAAAGGGATATACCGGCAGTGATGAGCTTGCAAAGGAGCTGCAAACATATGTTAAGAATGCAACTGCTCCGTACAAATATCCGAGAATAGTTGAGTTCGTTGACGAGCTTCCTAAAACTATAAGCGGAAAAATCAGAAGAGTGCAGATCCGTGAGGAGGACGCGCAGAAGAATAAATAAATTATAAAAGTGAACAGAATATATAAAAAGGCTTAGCGTTGATTCAAAAGTTTTCGCTCAAGCCTTTTTCAAAAGGCTTGCGGGTCAAGAGCAGAGCCCTGTCGCTGACGAGCCGTCAGCGAAATCTCTTACGGAGTGCGTTCCGAAAAAGGTGAATTTTAAAAATAGTCCAGTGGACTAATTTAAAAGAGGGAAAGCCCTGCAAGAGAGGGCTTTCCCTAAAAATTAATTAACTGCGATATTAAATGTAAAAGAACATTTGCTCCATTTTCTAGGTGATAAAATGCTGTTATACAAATTTCCAAAAAAGCTGTCTGCCTCTGAACAGATTGAACAGGCAGGCGAGCGAATAAAGGTAAATAAAAAGATAAGAAGGTTAAGAATTCAGAATATTATTCTTCTTGCAGTAATTTGTATTTTACTTTGGCGAGTTCCATTGATATGGCTGAAATTTTTGACTGCTTTTATACTTTTACTGTGCATTGTGTTTAACTGTCTGATATTAATGGTTGTTAAGCGTCAGGAAGACAGCGGTGCTTATACTAAAATTTATGATGACCATATTGAACATAAGCAGGCAAGTCTTTTCAATTTAAAAAAGACAAACTACAAAAAAGTTACAGTTTTTTATAGTGATATTCTATCCTCATCTCAGGACGCTTTTGGTAATTTACAGTTTAAGCTGAAAAACGGTGAAATCATTTCTCTTTATTTCTGTGATACAGACGCTAAACTTTATCTTATAAACAATTTGCATAAAGAAATTAAATATCCAAAGAAGGAATACAGAGATTTGAGTGCTGATGAGATTTTTGACAAAGATGATCCTGATTATAAGTGGAAAAACTGGAAGGACTTTTAGCGGTTAAGTATTAACTGATAAAGCATTTTTAAATTTTGCGGAATTGAAAAAATAGTTTTTTTGCTTGACAAAGGAAATATATTGTGATATATTAACTTTAAACATTATGACTGAGAGAGTAGGTTTGTGTACAGCTTTCAGAGAGGGAATGTTTGCTGAAAAATTCCTAAGCGAGATCAGACTGAAGTTCACTCACGAGTGGTTCTGCCGAAGTTTTTATTGTAAGCAGAAACGGATTTTGAAACCGTTAAAATTCAAAGGAGTGTTGGCTCTTTTAACCTTTAGGTGGTATAGCAAGATACAGTCTTGTCCTGATAGGGATAAGGCTTTTTTATTTAATTAAGGGGGATTTCAATGAAAGACGCACTTTTAAAAATCAAATCACTTGCAAAGGATGAGCTTTCAAAGGTAAACGATACTAAGGCTCTTGAAGAATTAAGAGTAAAGTTCTTAGGAAAAAAAGGCGAGCTCACATCAATTTTAAAGCAAATGGGTAAGCTGTCGGCTGAGGAGAGACCTGTTATCGGGCAGCTTGCAAACCAAGTTAGAGCTGAAATTGAAGAGTCTATAACAAACCGTGTTAAAGAAATAAAGGCTTTGATGCTTGAGAAAAAACTAAAAGAGGAGGAACTTGACGTAACCTTGCCGGGTAATAAGGCAACTATCGGAAAGCTGCACCCTCTGAATATCGTACTTAATGAGATCGAAGAAATCTTTATGGGTATGGGCTTTGACGTTGTAGATGGTCCGGAAGTCGAGTATGATTACTACAACTTTGAGGCTCTTAATCTTCCACTTGACCACCCTGCAAGAGATACCCAAGATACTTTTTACATTACCGACAATATATTGCTTAGAACTCAAACATCATCTGTTCAGGTACACGTAATGGAGGAGAAAAAGCCTCCGCTCAGAATAATCTCACCGGGCAGAGTTTATCGCTCTGATGCAGTTGACGCTACCCACTCACCGCTGTTTCATCAAATTGAGGGACTTGTAGTGGATAAGGGCATTACTATGTCTGACCTTGTAGGAACTCTGGAACTGCTTATGAAGCGGTTGTACGGTGATGACTGTAAGATAAGACTTCGTCCGCACCATTTTCCGTTTACAGAGCCCAGTGCCGAAGTTGACGTAATGTGCTTTAACTGCGGAGGAAAGGGTTGTTCTATGTGCAAGGACGAGGGTTATATTGAGCTTTTGGGAGCAGGTATGGTTCACCCGAAGGTTCTTGCAAACTGCGGAATAGACCCTGAGGTTTACTCAGGCTTTGCGTTCGGGCTTGGTCTTGAGAGAATAGTTATGAGAAGATACGGTATAAACGATATGAGACTGCTGTTTGAAAACGATTTGCGTTTCTTGAATCAGTTTTAATGAATGAGGGGAGGATTACTGTAAATGGATTTATCAATGAAATGGCTGAGTGACTTTGTAGACGTCAGCGATAAGAGCATAAAGGATTTTTGCTATGATATGACAATGTCAGGCTCAAAGGTTGAAGGATATACTCCTGAGGGCAAGGACATTACAAATGTAGTTGTGGGAAAGATTTTATCGGTTGTTCCTCACGAGAACTCTGATCATCTTGTAGTATGTCAGGTTGACGTGGGAGCAGAACAGCTTCAGATAGTTACAGGAGCTCAAAATGTAAATGCAGGCGACTATGTTCCTGTTGCTTTGAATAATTCAATGGTTTTGCATGATGGAAAGCCTGTAAAGATCAAAAACGGAAAGCTAAGAGGCGTTGAGAGCAACGGTATGTTATGCTCTCTTGACGAATTAGGTCTGACCACTCATGATTTCCCATATGCAATTGAAGACGGTATTTTTATTTTGGGTGATGACTGCGATAAAACTCTGGGGAAAGATATAAAAGAAGCAATTGGCTTTAACGATACAACGGTTGAGTTTGAAATAACTTCAAACAGACCTGATTGCCTGTCTGTACTCGGTCTTGCAAGAGAAACCGCTGCTACCTATGGAATAAAAAGAACGCTTAAAGAACCCTCCTACAAGGGCATAGACGGCAATATTGAGGACGAGCTTTCAGTTGAGATAAAAAATCCTAAGCTGTGCTCAAGATACATTGCAGGTATTGTCAAGAATGTTAAAATTGAACCGTCGCCGAGATGGATGAGAGAAAGACTTCGTGCAAGCGGAGTTCGTCCTATAAACAATTTTGTCGATATTACAAACTATGTAATGCTTGAATACGGTCAGCCTATGCACGCATTTGATTTAAGGTATGTAAGCGGAAGCAGTATAATAGTCCGCAATGCAAAGCAAGGAGAGAAGATAGTAACTCTCGACGGTGAAGAGCGAACATTAAGCGAAGAGATGCTTGTTATCGCCGATAAGGATAAGCCTGTTGCAGTTGCTGGAGTTATGGGAGGAGAATACAGCGGTATCATGGATGATACTACTACCGTTGTTTTTGAGTCTGCCTGCTTTGACGGTGCAAGCGTTAGAAAGACAGCCAAGAAGCTGGGTATGAGAAGCGATGCTTCATCAAGATTTGAAAAGGGGCTTAGTCCGAAAAATTGCTATCCCGCTATTATGAGAGCCTTTGAATTGGTAGAGGAGCTTGGAGCAGGTGAGGTTTATAACACAATTATCGACAGAGACTGCTCTGATGTTAGTGATAATCCTGTTGACTTCGATCCTGAATGGATAAACAATTTTTTGGGTACAAATATTCCTGAAAGCGATATGATTGAATATTTACAAAGGCTTGACTTTGAGATCCGTGACGGAAAATGCTATGCTCCTTTTGTAAGAATTGATATTGAATGTAAGGCTGATGTTGCAGAAGAGGTTGCAAGAATTTACGGATATAATAACATTCCGTCTACAATTTTAAGAGGTGTTGCCGAAGCAAGGAGAACTCCCGAGCAGAGATTTATTAAAAATGTTCAGTCGTCAATGGTATCTTTGGGTCTTAATGAGATCGAGACATATTCGTTTATCTCGCCTAAGTACTTTGATAAAATCTCTCTGGATAAAAACAGTGGTCTGCGTGACGCAGTTACTATAACAAATCCTCTCGGTGAAGATACATCTGTTATGAGAACGACAATTATACCTTCAATGTGCGAAACTTTGGCAAGAAACTATAATTACAGAAATATGAAGGCAATGCTTTTTGAGTTGGGTAACGAGTATATAAAAACCGAGAACGGAAAGCTGCCGAACGAGCCTGTACGTCTTTGCATTGGTGGGTATGATTCAAACGGAGGAATGGATTTTTATTCATTAAAGGGAATAGTTGAAGAGCTTTTAAATAATTTATCTATAATTGATTATGAAGTTGAGTCTGCTGATTCAAAATGCAATTTTGATGAATATACAGCATTCCATCCGGGAAGAGTTGCGGTCATAAAAAAGAACGATGTCCAGTTTGGAATTTTCGGTGAACTTCACCCTGCAGTACAGGAGAACTACGATATAGGAACAAGAACATACATTGCAAAATTAAATATTCCTGAAATGATGGCTTTGGCTGATTCTGAGAAGACTTATAAGCCTCTGCCTAAGTATCCTGCAACAACAAGAGATTTATCACTTGTATGTGATGATAAAACGCCTGTGGCGTCACTGGAGAAGGTTATTAAGTCAGCAGTTGGCAAGACGCTAGAAAAGGTTACTTTATTTGACATATATAAAGGCGAGCAGATTGAAAAAGGAAAGAAATCAGTTTCCTATTCAATTTCAATGCGCTCACACGACGGAACTCTTACAGATGAACAGGCTGATGCGGCAATAAAGAGAGTTTTAAAGGCTCTTAAAGAGATCGGTGCAGAGCTTAGAGTTTAAAAATCGACCTATATATTACAATTTATGCTTAATTTGTGTATTATAGGCTGAGTTTTGACTGACCTTTATAAATGATAATGATAACAAACTATTAATTTTGCTATTTTTTTCAAAAACACTTGTTATTTTGAAAATTTTAGGTTATAATAATATTAGCAAGATTTTATAAAATGTTAAAGACTCATATTAAAAGCAGTGGTTTTGCATGAAGAGTTTTTGACTTTCCGTGTAAGAATGTTCATAAAGGAGGATAAAGCTTATGTACGATCAAACAATGACCTTTTCCGTTAAGGAAGATAAGGAATTGGAGATGAAAAAAAATCTAACAGTTATTTATCAGGCGCTTAAGGAAAAGGGTTACAATCCAATCAATCAGATAGTAGGTTATATTCTTTCTGAGGATCCGACCTACATAACGACTTATAACAATGCAAGAAGCTTGATCCGTCATATTGATAGAGATGAATTACTTCAGGCATTGGTTAAGTCTTATTTGGGTGATTAGTAATAATAAAATTTAGAGACAGCTTTTGCTGTCTCTTTTTTATTTTTTCATTTCAATTAATTAACAGCATTGTATTTTTTATTTCTGGTTATCCTAATTTCAGAAAGGATGATCAATAATGAAATATATTATAAGTCTTGTTTTGTCTTTAGGATTTATATTAACAGGCTGTTCTGATGACATAGAACCAAATACAAAAAATTTTGACGAAAGCATAATGGATTCATCTGTTACGGCTGAGAGCCAAACAACTGAAAGTGAGACAGAGAATCGTACTGAAACTAATATTACAACTGAACCTTCAACATCAGGCTCGGAAAAATCAAGTTCTGCAAGTGCAGAGCCTTTGGCAGCCAGTAATTCTGTAGATTTATCAACGCTTGACAACACACTTATCGGATACGGTCAGGGAGTTATAGTTGACAAAGAAAACAGACCACAGGGAGCAGTTGATTTTAATGAAAGATATTCAAAGTATAACGCAATTGCTATGGCAAAAACTGATACAGGCAAAAAGAATAAGAAGACAGTATATCTGACCTTTGATCAGGGATATGAAAACGGTTACACTTCAAAAATTCTTGATATACTCAAGAAAAAGAAAGTAAAAGCAACCTTCTTTATACTTCAGGACTACGCTGAGAGAAATCCCGAGCTTGTTAAAAGAATGATCAAAGAAGGTCATACTGTGGGAAATCATTCAGTTTCTCATCCGTCAATGCCAAAGATTTCAATTGAAGAAGCTAAGCAGGAGATCATGGGGCTTCATAATTATGTTAAGGAGAAATTCGGCTATGAAATGACGGAGTTCAGACCGCCCAGAGGAGAGTTTTCTGAAAGAATTTTGCAGCTTGTAAACGAGTGCGGATATAAAACTGTTATGTGGAGTTTTGCGTATGAAGACTGGGATGTTGATAATCAACCTGATGAGACAAAGGCTCTTGAAAAGGTGACAAATGCAAAACATAACGGTGCTATTTATTTACTTCACTCAGTTTCAGAAACAAACACAAAAATTTTGGGTAGAGTTATAGATAATTTAAAGAAGGATGGATATTCTTTTAAAGCATAAATAAAAGCTATTTAATCACGCTCTGCATTGCAGGACGTGATTTTTTATAATACTTTAAACTATATTTTAATTAATCATAATTGTCCTTATTTTTAATATACTTTAATTAAGTATAAAAAGGAGGACAAACATTGAAGATAAAAAGAAAAATTAAAATTTTATCGCTTGTTATTATTCTGACCTTGTTTTTGTGTTCTTGCCAAAAAAATGTACATACTGAATTGTTTGAAGTCAGAAACGAGGGAATCGCACTAAATAGCGATATTAAGGAACAAATAAGCGGAGTAAAAGAAAAAACTGAAACATCTACACAAAAAGAAAAAAACAAGTATGAGCCTTTGAATTATGATGAACAAAAGGCAATCTGGTTTTCCTATATTGATCTAGCAGAATTTATATCGGGAAAATCCAAATCGGAATTCAAAGAGTCGATAGGCTCTGCGCTGGAAAATGTAAGCAGTGCAGGCTTTAATACGGTGTACGTTCACGTCAGAGCTTTTGAAGACGCTTATTATAAGTCAAAATTATTTCCAAAAACAGCGTATTTGGGAGAGAAAGCATACGACCCGTTAAAGATAATAATATCAAAAGCGCATAAGCTCAATTTGTCAGTACACGCATGGATAAACCCTTTCAGATGCGGAACAACTGAAACAATGGAATCCCTATCTGAAAAATTCATAATTAAAAAGTGGTATGACGATGCAGAAAAAAACGGAACATATGTAGTAAGCGTAGATGACGACAAACATATGTGGCTAAATCCTGCTTATGACGACGTAAGGCAGTTAGTTACGGACGGTGTAACCGAAATTGTGGAAAACTATAAAGTTGACGGGATTCATTTTGACGATTATTTCTATCCCACAACTGATAAGGACTTTGATAAAGTGGCTTTTGAAAAATCGGGGAAAAGTGATTTAGCAGGCTGGCGTATTGATAACGTAAACAAAATGGTAAGACTTGTTTATAATGCAATAAAAAAAATAAATAAAAATGTCAAGTTTGGTATTTCACCGCAAGGGAATATAGAAAATGATTATGAGCTTCAGTTTGCCGATATAAAGACATGGTGCAGCAAGGACGGTTACGTTGATTATATAACTCCTCAGGTATATTATGGGTATTCCAGCACAAGTCCGTATCTTAGAACAATAAAAAGATGGGATTCTCTAAAGACAAATAAAAACGTAAAATTAGTTATAGGCTTAGCGGAATATAAAGTAATATCAGAGGATGAATATATACATAATGAAGGTATTATAGCGAGACAGATAAAAGATGCAAAAGAGCTTTCAAACTATGGTGGAATTGCTCTATACAATTATAAAAATCTTTTTGCGGCTGAAGATGAATATTCCGATCGAGTAGAATCTGAGTATACTTTTATAACCGAGGAATTGACCGAATAATGGGAATAAACATGAAATTCAGTAATAAAATTTATTAAAAGTACTTGTCATTATTAGAAAATACTGATATAATAAATAGGAAATTTCTTTAGGAGGACAAAATAAATGAATGTTTTAATTAATACTTTAGCAAATAATAATGCCAATTCAGCAATGTCGCTGGTAAGTCTTGTTCCCTTGATTCTGATTATTGTAGTATTTTATTTCTTACTTATCAGACCTCAGAGAAAAAAAGATAAGCAGGATGCAATAATGAGAAAAAACCTCCAGGTCGGCGATGAGGTTGTAACAGCCGGCGGAGTTGTCGGAATTGTATTTTCTATTAAAGAAGATACTGTTGTCGTTGAAACAGGCGGAGACAGAAGTAAGATACGTGTCAAGAAATGGGCTATTGCTCAGAATCTTACCGTTCACGATGATCAATCAAAATAAGTAATATTTATCAAAAATCCTGAATAAAGTTTATTATGAAAGCTGTTTGTTCTTCAGTTTTTCATTATTTCTCTTAGACTTTAGGAGGGATTTTTTTGCTGACTAATTCCAGAAGGCGCTCCTCTTCGACTATAAAAAAGGATATATTTTTTGCTTTTGTCGCAATACTTGCCGGTTTTTTAATAACAATGCTGGTTCTTTTGTTCTTTTCATTTATTCTTACAAAGATTGACGCTCCCGATAAGGTTATTAAGCTGCTGTCTACTGTTGCATTGGGTGTAGGAACTTATTTTGGAGGGTATATTTGCTCAAGACGCAAGCATAATAGAGGAATATACAGAGGCGCACTGTGCGGTTTTATAATGTTTTGTACGATTGTAATTGTAGGTGCAGTATTCACAAATACTGTATTGTCATTCAGCGTCACTTCAAAGTTTGTTTTAACACTTGTATGCGGTGCAATAGGTGGAATTGTCGGTGCTAATTCAAACTCAAGATTCAGGAGATATTGACATATTTTTTTAAGTGTGTTATACTGTAAAAAATTAATTTTGGAGGAAATAAAATGAAACATATCAAGACTATCAATAAAACAAATTTGAAGAAAACTGCCGCTAAAGGCGGATGCGGTAACTGTCAGGCTTCGTGCCAGTCTGCATGTAAGACATCATGCACAGTTGCAAATCAAAAATGTGAAAAAGACGCATAGTTTTATCATATGAAAATTATGATAACTTAGGGGGACATAATCTGTCCCTTTAATTTTTGCATATTGAAAGTTTCAAAAGGAGGTATGCTCTTTAAGGAGCATAAATTATGATTCATTGTTTTAAACTTAAAGGTTTTAATATTGTTTTGGACGTTCATACTGGCGGAGTGCATATAGTTGATGATATTACATATGAAATACTTGAAAATATATCGTTTCCGCTTGATGAAAAGTGCAAAGATAAAATAATAAAAAGGCTCGAAGGAAAATACCCATTAAACGAGATTGAGGAATGCTTTGATGAAATTGTTGAACTGTACAACGACGGGTTACTTTTCAGTGAGGACGATTATGAAAAGTTCGCCGACTATGCGGTTGCATCACCTATAAAGGCAATGTGCCTTCATATTGCTCACGACTGCAATTTAAGGTGTAAATATTGTTTTGCGTCAACAGGCGATTTTGGAGAGGGACGGAAGCTGATGGATCTTGATACAGGCAAGGCTGCGATAGACTTTCTTCTTGAAAAATCGGGAAACAGAAAGAATCTTGAGCTTGACTTTTTCGGCGGCGAACCGCTTATGAATTTTAATGTTGTAAAAGAAATAGTTAAATATGCAAGAGAAAAAGAAAATCAATTCGGAAAGACGTTCAGATTCACAATTACTACAAACGGATTGCTGCTTACTGATGATAAGATAGATTTTATCAACGAAGAAATGTCAAATGTAGTTTTGTCAATTGACGGTCGAAAAGAGGTCAATGACAAGATGAGAGTTCGTGTTGACGGCAGCGGAAGCTATGATACCATTATTGATAAATATAAAGCATTGGTATCAAAGCGGGATAAGAACAAGGATTACTATGTCAGAGGAACATATACAAAATACAATCTTGACTTTTCAAATGATGTTATGCACCTTTATGAGTGCGGATTTGATCAGGTATCAG
The DNA here is from genome assembly GCA_947628615.1 of uncultured Clostridia bacterium. Lineage (GTDB taxonomy): Bacteria > Bacillota > Clostridia > Oscillospirales > Ruminococcaceae > UMGS1601. The sequence goes on along the minus strand of CANRAO010000003.1, from coordinate 33,195 downwards.
TTGAGCCGGTTATGGGCAGTGATACAGAACCGTATGCAATTACCGAAGTTGATTTAGATAAAATAAGCGAGGAATACGATATTCTGGTTGATAAGCTAACTGAGATCAGGGAAAAGGGAGGATTTTGCAACTTCTTTCACTTTATGCTTGATTTGAATCAGGGTCCTTGCGCAATAAAGCGTTTGAGGGGCTGCGGAAGCGGCAACGAGTATGTAGCGGTAACTCCCGACGGAGATATTTATCCATGTCATCAGTTTGTAGGTATTGAAAAGTTCAAAATGGGTAATCTGCATGATAAAACATTTAATATGGAAATTAAAAATATGTTTGCTAAGACACATATTTATGCTAAGGACGATTGTAAAGACTGCTGGGCTAAATTTTATTGCAGCGGCGGCTGTAATGCAAATAACTATCTTTATGAAGGAGATATACTAAAGGCTCATAAGCTGTCCTGCAAAATTCAAAGAAAGCGGCTTGAATGTGCTATTTTGATGAGTATTAAAAAAGAAATGGAAAAGCAAGTTTGAGACTTAAATATATTCTGATGTAAATAAGACAGATATTGAGAAATCTTTATCTGTCTTTTTTTTGTAATAAAATAATAGCTTGTTTCATAGGATTTAATACAAGCACTTTTAAAGATAAAGGAAAGATTTTAAATGTTAGGACAAAAAAGTAGATTGGACAAGGCTATAAAACTACTGACACCGTCACTTGCACAACCTTTTTATAATATGACAAAATCAGGACTGTCAAGCATTAATGAAATACGTCTTAGAAATCAAAAGTATCTTACTGTTATTATAAGTGGAGATGAGTTTTATATCACATCTGACGGAAGTATAACAAGCGACTGTAACAATGCTTTGCAAATAACAGACGAAGATATAGATTACACTTACAAAACGGCGCTTAGAAATACAATATACAGCTTTAAGAGAGAGATCTCTTTGGGTTACATAATTACCGAGGGCGGAAACAGAGTAGGATTTTGTGGAACAGCGGTTTTAGACGATGACGGCAAAAATGATACGCTTAAAAATATTTCCGGAATAAGTATAAGAATAGCCAGAGAGATTTATGGAATTGCAGATGACTTGATAAATGATTTGAAGCTTTTAAACGGCGGTATTAAAAATGTATTGATTCTTGGACCTCCTTCAAGCGGCAAGACAACTCTGCTAAGAGATTTGTGCAGGCAGTTGGGAATGAGAAAAAGAATATCTCTTATAGATGAAAAGAATGAAATTTCGTCAACATTTAAATCTGTTGCCCAGAATAATATAGGAAATTTCACTGATGTATTTGATTCGTATACGAAATACTATGGGATTTTATCTGCTGTAAAAATAATGTCACCTCAACTTATAGTCTGCGACGAAATAGGAACAAAAGATGATTTAGAAGCACTTGATTACGCAATAAATTCAGGAGTAAAAATTATAGCAACTATGCACTCAAGCAATATTGACGATGCTTTTAAAAAGCCGTATATGAAAGAATTATTTTCAAGAAAAGCTTTTGATTATATTGTTTTGCTTGGAACAGGGTTGGATCTGGGAAAGATAATCAGTATAAGAAAAATCTAGGAGGAAACGCTCAACTTGAGCCAAATTACAGCTATGAAAATAATAGGAATAATGCTTGTATTCTTGTCGTCAACGTTTGTAGGATTTTATATGTCTAAAAGATTTAAAAAGCGTATTCAGATTTTAGAGGAGATTAATGAACTTATAATCAATATAAAAATTATTATTGAGGCAGAGTGCCCTACAGTAGATGAGCTTTTTTATTCACTTGCAAGTCAGAAAAAGCTTGATAATTTTTTTATTCCAAAGACTGCTTTTTTATGTTCCGACTATAAAAGACGTATTGATAATGAATGTAAAATCTGCAGCTGTCTTAAAGAAGATGACAAGAGGTTGTTTATTGGATTTATAAATGAACTCGGCACTGCTTATCTGGAAGGGCAAATTTCAATTATAAACGGTTATATCAAGCAGTTTGAAAACACGATTGCAAAGCTTAAAAGTGAACAAAATTCAAAATGCAAAATGTATAATTCCTTTGGAGTTTTGACAGGCGCTTTTATTTCGATAATTCTGTCGTAAGGTTAAATACAGATATTAAACAGGAGAAGTTATGGAAATTGATTTAGTTTTTAAAATAGCGGCAGTAGGCATTATTGTTGCAGTATTAAATCAGCTTTTAAAGCGAGCGGAAAGAGACGAACAGGCAATGATGGTAACGCTTGCGGGACTTATTATTGTTCTTGTGATTATAGTAAACCAAATCGCTTCATTGTTTGATACTATAAAAGACGTCTTTGACTTATAGATAAAGCTAAGACTCGGACGGAGAAAACAGATGAATGTTATTTCAGTAGTCGCTCTTTGCATAATGGCGTCGATCATTTGCAAAGTGCTTGAAAGGGATAGTAAAGAAATATCAATACTTATCGGCATATTTGTTGCAGGGTATATTTTTCTAATGGTCGTAATAAGTTTTTCAGATATATCAGATACCATTGATACCTTGTTTTCAAAAGCCAGTATAAGTGACGAATATATAGAAATTCTTTTTAAAGCGGTCGGGATAAGCTATATTACACAGCTTGGGTGCGACTGCTGCAGAGATTCGGGTGAAAATGCGATGTGTACAGGAGTTGAGCTGTTCGGTAAAGTAACTATTCTCCTGATTTCGCTTCCTATATATTCGTCTGTTATTTCTTTAATTGAAGAATTGTTAAATTGAGGATTTATGAAAAAAATAATAGTTTTTGTTATTTCAATATTAGTGTTTTCCTGTATTGACGGTGTTTTCGCATATGCAAAAAATGAAACGACCGATGCAGATCAGGTTCAAAAAGAAATCACTCAGGAAATTGAACGAGGGATAACATCTGATACTCCAAGTGATGCAGAGGATTTTTTAGATAATAACGACATATCAATAGACGATCCCGAATCTGTATCAAAGGTGGGAGTCGGCGACTGGCTTGATTATCTTCTTGATCTCGTGAAGGAGTTTTTATCAAGTCCGCTAAAACTTCTGGGTGCTTTGCTGTTAGTGATCGTCTTCACATCGGTTGTAGCAGGGGTTATAAGCGAGAACTCAAGCCTGCTAAATATAATAAGTACAATAAGCGTTCTTTCCTGTACGGCAATTCTCTTTGAAACAATAAACGACTGCGTCGATTCAGTTAGCAGTACTATTTCTAACCTATCTCTGTTTATAATGTCTTATGTCCCTATATTTTCAAGCGTAGCTGCTGCCTGCGGTAATGCTTCAAGCGGTGCGTCATATTATATTGTGATTCTGTTTTTATGTGAGATAATAACTTTTTTAATAGATTACATATTAGTTCCATTTGTCAGCTTCAGTCTTGCGTCTTCTATTGTAGAATCTATAAATCCAAATCTTTCTGTAAATGGCTTTTCAAGAGGTCTTTTAAGTGTTGCCAGATGGATCTTAGGTCTTGCGTCAACAATTTTTATAGGGGTAATGTCAATACAGGGCATTATAGGAACTTCTGTTGATACAATTGGAGTAAAAGCGGCAAAGTATGCGGCGTCAAGTATGATACCGGTTGTAGGCGGAGCAATGTCCGATGCCTATTCAACAATTATGGGAAGCCTATCGCTTATAAAAAACAGCGTTGGTGTGCTGGGAATTGTAATTATACTTGTTGCTGCATTAAAGCCTGTAGTTATGGTTTTATGTCTTAAATTTTCGGTATGGATCTCATCTGTTATTGCCGCTTTTTTTGAGCAAAACAGAATATGCTCGCTTTTAAGGGGAATCAACAATGTTTTGTCGATTCTGCTTGGAGTAGTTGCTTGTTTTACTCTAATATTTATTATATCGACAGCAGTTGTAATGCTTCTCAGCTTTAATATAGTTTGACATTATAGAGTGTAGAATTTAGTAAACCAAGTACAAGGAAGTGACAAATAATGGAGCTAATAAAAAGTGTAACTGCCGCATTCTGCTTTGTCGGACTGGCGGCAACTATATTTGATTATATTTCACCTAGCGAGGGCTTCAGGCTGAATATAAAACAGATTTTAGCACTGATACTTATTATTGCTATGCTTACACCGTTTTTAGGGTCTGATCTTGAGCTGAGAATACCCGAACTTAACGAGATAACTGACTTAAAAGAATACAATGAGCTTAACGAAAGCGTAAGCAAATCTTATGAGAATATTTTAAAAAAGAACCTTGAAAAAAGGGTTTTGGAAAGTCTTCAGGCTGTAGATGAAAATGTAAAAAAAGTTGTCATACAAGCTGATGTACATGAATATAATTCATTAGAAGTTGAAAATACAGAGGTTTATATAAAAACAAAAGAAATTTCAGAGGAGAAAAAAGAAAAAATTGAAGAAGAACTGAAAAATAATATTGGAGAATCAAAAGTTGAATTCTATGAATATCAAGAATAAATTATCTTTAAAAAGAATAACAGACAGATTTATAAAAAAAACCGGACTTTCAGGAAAAGTATTGATTATCGTAATTATCGGAATACTTGGGCTTTTAATGATAGTTTTATCTGAATTTATACCAAACGGTAAGACTAAAAAAGTTAATGATGTTCCAAACTCAATTGATGATGCTTCATATTCAGAGAGCTTTAAACAGAGAACAGAAAATGAACTCAAAGAAATAATAAGTAAGATCGACGGAGTAGGCGAGGTATCTTTAATGCTTACCTTAGACGGAACAACCGAATATGTATATGCCGAGGATGTGGATACTGAAACTGATGAAGACAATGATAGCAAGAGCAATAAATATAAAAATGAAGTTATAATTGTTGATTCAGACGGTGAGGAAAAGGCACTGGTTAAAAAGATAGTCGAGCCTAAAGTAAAGGGAGTAGTTATTGTATGTACGGGGGGAGGGAATTCTGGAATAAAAGAACGGGTCACTAAAGCTGTTTCATCAGCTTTAAATATATCAACTAACAATATCTGTGTTGAAAAAGGTTAAATGTGGAGGAGATATTATGAAAATTCCAAATTTTATTGTGGGAAAGAAACAAATTATTCTTGCCAGCTTGACATTGTTTCTTGGACTGGCTATCTATGTTAATTACGCTATGAATACGGGTAACGATGAGATTAAAACTACTAAGGTCGTCAATGCAAAATCATCAAACTACGGTGTAGCGGATTTTGTTAATGAAACTAACGATGAAGACGATTACTTTGCACAGGCCAGATTAGACAGAATGACCTCTCGAGATGAAGCGGCCCAGACATTAGAGACAATTATGAGCGGCGGTGACTCGACAGATGAGGAAAAAGAGGTTGCATCTGAGAAAGCTGTATCTTTATCTCAACTGATAGAATCGGAAAGCAAGATCGAAAATCTTATCAAAGCGGCAGGATATGAGGATTGCGTGGTCTATCTTGACGGAACAAACGCTAATATAGTTGTAAAATCTGATGGCCTTAAAACTGCACAAGCTGCACAGATAAAGGATATTTTATTAGGTGAAGTGGACGTTTTAAATGAAAACATAAAAATTTTTGATGTAAAATAGTTGTGTTAAATCCTTTTTAATGGTATAATAGTTTTAGCTATATGTTCGCCGTTAAAAGGAGGGACAATTTATGATGTTCAAAAATGAAAAAGTTGATGGTCAGCTTAAAGTAAGCAAGGACGTTATTTTCACCATAACTAAAAATGCCGTACTTGATATTGACGGTGTTTGCTCTATAGCTAATGCTAAGAAAAAGATGTTAAAAGGTCTGTTTGTATCTCATACAGATTTTGATTCTATAAATATAGATTTTGCAAATGATACAGCGGAAATATCAGTATTTATTCTTGTGAATCCCGGAGTAAAGGTAAAATCAGTTGCCGAGCAGGTTCAGAATAGAGTTAAGAATGAAGTTCAGTCGATGACCGGTATAACTGTATCAAAAGTCAATGTAACAATCTCGGATATAAAATACAATTAATTCATCTTGCCTCATTATCTATAAGATATTGGGGCTGATGCTGTTTAATAAGGGAAGTGTTTAAGTGAAGCTGTCGAGAAGAAATATAAGAGAATCGGCGTTCTTGATTATTTATGAGAGATCCTTTGGTAATTATGAGCTGGACGAGTTATTTGAATTAGCAAGGGAATCTGAAAATATACAGATCAATGATGATGTTATAAAAACTGTGAGAGGTGTTTTTGAACATTTAGATGAACTTGATAATATAATTTCGCATTTCAGTCAGAAAAGAAGTCTGGAGCGTATACCAAAGGTCAATTTGTCAATACTCAGGCTTGCAATTTATGAAGCTAAATATTCAGAGAATGTTCCCGTAAACGTAGCAATTTCAGAGGCTGTTGCAATTACAGAAAAGTATGCCTTTGAAACAGATGCAAAATTCGTAAACGGCGCTTTGGGTGCATATTCTAAAAGTGAAGGGATTACTGCAGATGCTTAATGTATTGGGCATTGATACAAGCAACTACACTACTTCTGTATCGCTGATTGATACTGTTAATATAAAAGTATATCAATCAAAGAAAATGCTTCCCGTAAAAAGCGGCGAGATTGGTATAAGACAATCGGACGCTGTGTTTTATCATACTAAACAGTTACCTGTTGTTATATCCGAATTACTAAAAAAAGTAAACGATAGCTGTTATGAAATAAAGGCAGTCGGCGTATCAAAAAGTCCCAGGCTTGTCAAGGGTTCTTATATGCCTTGCTTTTTGGTTGGAGAGAGCTTTGCTGAAAGCTATAGTAAGCTTTGCAGTATTGATTTATATAAAACATCTCATCAGACAGGGCATATTCTCGCTGCTTTGTTTTCGGCTGACAGATTGGATTTGATCAAAAATAAGGAGAGATTTATAGCTTTTCATATAAGCGGAGGTACAACTGATTGCCTGCTTTGCGAGCCTTCTGATAAAGAAGTTTTGAGCATAACGCAAATTGGTTCATCTCTTGATTTAAAAGCAGGACAAGCAATTGACAGAATTGGAGTTAAACTGGGGTTTGATTTTCCTTGCGGTGCTGAACTGGAAAAAATAGCGTTGTTGAGCGAGAAAACTTATAAAACAAAGCCTGCTCTTAAAGGCAATGATTGCTGTCTTTCTGGTTTGCAGAATATATGCGAGAAAATGCTTGAAGACGGCGAAATGCCCTGCGATATAGCAAATTTTTGTCTTACTTACATAAGCGATACGATTATTGCTATGTCAAAAAGGGCAAGAGAAACTTATATGGTTACTCCTATAGTATTTGCAGGCGGAGTTATGTCCGACAAAATTATTAAGGATAAAATATTGTCTGAAATAGAAAATGTATATTTTTCAGAGCCTGAATTTTCTTGTGATAATGCTGTGGGAACCGCATTATATGCGGCTATAAAGAAGGAATTGATTTAATGAGTGCCATTTTGACTGTTTCACAAATTAACAGATACTTAGCAAGCAAGATACGAGGCGATATTAAGCTGAAGGGTATTGCGATAAAGGGAGAAATATCAAATCTTAATACGAGCTATTCATCGGGTCATTTTTACTTTACCTTAAGGGATGAAAACAGTGCTATCAAGGCAATTATGTTTTCAAACGCAACAAAGAATCTTAGAGTTGAGCTTAAAAACGGGCTTAATGTTATGGCGCTTGGAAATATAGATTGCTATGAACGAGACGGAATATACCAGATAATCGTTACGGATATACAGCCAATTGGCGTGGGAGCTGTTAAAGAATCGCTCGACAAGTTGAAGCTGAGATTGAAAGACAAAGGTTATTTTAACGCCGATATAAAAAAAGAAATTCCATATGCTCCTAAGACTATAGGCGTTGTAACTTCAATAACAGGAGCGGCGTTGCAGGATATACTTAATATTCTTAAAAGACGTTACCCTATATGCAGAGTTTTGGTTTTTCCGACGTTAGTTCAGGGAACTGATGCTAAGGACAATATAGCAAATGCACTTATGACGGCAGATTCTATGAATGTTGATACAATAATTCTTGCAAGGGGCGGAGGCTCTGCGGAGGATCTATCGGTATTTAATGAAGAAAAGATAGCAGATGCGATTTTCAGTGTTAAAACGCCCGTTATTTCTGCTGTGGGGCATGAAACGGATATTACTATTGCTGATTTGGTTGCCGATTTGCGTGCGCCTACTCCATCTGCCGCAGCAGAATTGGCATCGCCTGATATATCGGTTTTTTACTCGCTTGTTGACAGCTTAAAAGTGAAAATGAAAGAAACGGTTGTAAATAGAATTTCCAACTTTACAGTTAAGCTGAAATCTGCATCTGACAGGCTTCATTCAGCCTCACCCGAGAACAGATTGGAAACAAGCGAAGTTAAGTTTAAAAATGCTGAACAGCGTTTGAAAACTTCAATCAATAATACAATAAACAATTATTCTGTCGATCTTAGCAATCTAGCATCGTTGCTAGACTCATACAGCCCGCTGAAGGTATTGAGCAGAGGTTATTCTCTTACGCTCAAGGGAAAAAAAGTAATTTCAAAAGCTGATGATGTATCAATAGGTGATATGGTTGATATCAAGTTCTCGGATTCTTCAATCAGTGCTGAGGTTAAGACTATAATTCATTGAGGAGTTGTTATAAATGACATTTGAAGAGTCATTGGATAAGCTGAACACAATTGTTTCAGAGCTCGAATCGGGCAATTTATCATTAGAGGAGTCTCTTGACAAGTTTAAAGAAGGCATTGTACTTTCTGAAGAATGCAAAAAAAAGCTTGATGAAGCTAGACTTGTAGTTGAGACTGTAGATGAAAAAATTACGGATTAGGAGGATTGCTCATTACAGAGCATAGTCATAAAAATGCAGGAGATTTATGCTACACAAATTCAGAAATATCAGGAAAAGATAAAAGATACTCTTCATAGCTTTACAAAGCAAAAGGAGTTTTATAAAAAAGAAGTTATGCAGGCTATGGAGTATTCTATTTTGAGTCCTGGAAAGAGAATAAGACCTATCTTAGCAATTGAATTTTGCAAGATGTGCGGAGGGGATTATGAGAACTTTTATGAAATTGTATGCTGTATAGAACTTATACATTGTTTTTCGCTTATTCATGATGATCTGCCATGTATGGACGATGACGATTATCGGCGAGGAATGCCGTCGTGTCATAAAAAATTCGGCGAAGCTGAAGCCCTTCTGGCAGGCGACGCTTTAAATACACTCCCGTTTGAGATAATCGCAAATGAATATAAAATCGGGAAAATATCCGCAGAAATTGCAATAAAGTTAATTGGTGAAATATCAAACGCTGCAGGAATAAACGGAATGATAGGCGGACAGGCATTTGATATGTATTCACTAAAGATGAAGCATTTTGATGTTCAAAATCTAAATCTTTTGCATGAGTTAAAAACGTGCAGACTTTTAGAAACTGCATGCGCAATGGGGTGTATTTTGGCGAATGCTGATGATAAGAAAATAGAAGAAGCAAAGGCATTCGGCAAGAAACTTGGTTATGCTTTTCAGATAGTTGATGATATACTGGACGTTGAGGGCAGCTTTGACGATCTGGGTAAGCCAATAGGAAGCGATAAAGAAAACGGTAAGATTACCTACGTTTCTATGGTGGGGCTTGATAAAGCAAAAGATGCAGCACGTCACCAGACTTTAGAAGCTTTGAAAATTCTTGAGGGATTTGATAATAATGAGCTTATGGTTGATCTGACTTTGGATCTGTTGAACAGAAAAAAATAGAACGTAATTCGTATTTATGAATTACAACGGGAATACTTTTTTGGGGTAAATTTAGAAGTAAGAGAATGGAGATAAAATGACAAAAGAATATGAGGAAAAATTTAATAAACTTAAACTTCCCGATGATCTTAAAAAACTGAGTTATAAGCAGTGCAGAACATTGTGTAGGGAAATTCGGGATACTCTTATAAGAACAGTATCTAAAAATGGCGGACATCTATCGTCTAATTTAGGAACAGTTGAGTTATCACTGGCGTTGCATAGGGTTTTTTCATCACCAGAGGACAAGCTTGTTTGGGATGTAGGTCATCAATCATATACTCATAAGATATTGACAGGTCGACTAAAGGATTTTTCTAAATTAAGACAGGAAAACGGATTGTCTGGTTTTTGCAAGCCAAGCGAGTCGGTACATGACGCTTTTGTGAGCGGACATAGTTCCAATTCGGTTTCTGCTGCTTTAGGCATTGCGTCTGCAATGAAACTAAACGGCAATAATCATCATGCCGTTGCTGTAATAGGGGATGGTGCTGCAACCGGAGGACTTTCTTTTGAGGGTCTAAATAATGCAGGCAAAAGCAACACTAATCTGATTGTTGTTTTAAATTATAATGAAATGTCAATTTCTAAAAATGTAGGTGCAATAGCAAAATATCTGTCGAATTTTAGAACAAAGGAATCATACAAAAAGACTAAAACTATTGTTGAGCGTGCACTTGACAGAATTCCGATTATAGGTCAGCCTGTAAAGAATACTCTTAAGTTTTCAAAGGATACCATTAAAAACTCAATTTTCAGAACAACTCTATTTGAGGATCTGGGATTTGAATTTGTTGGGCCAGTTGACGGACATAATCTTGCGGAGCTTGAAGATGCTTTAAAAAAAGCCAAAGCAATGAGAAAGCCCGTTGTGGTTCAAGTCAATACAATAAAGGGTAAAGGATATGCACCTGCTGAAAAAAATCCCGGTGAATATCACGGCGTAAGTTCGTTTGAACTTAAAACTGGCAATCCTGATGTAAGCAAATGCGACAGCTATTCATCGGTATTCGGATGTGAGCTGTCTCGGTTGGCTGATGAAGACAAACGAATATGTTCGATAACAGCGGCTATGAAATACGGTACAGGACTTGATAAGTTTGCAAAATCGCACAAAGACAGGTTCTTTGACGTTGGTATAGCGGAGGAACACGCACTTACGTTTGCGGGTGGTCTGGCCTCTATGGGAAAACTGCCTGTGTTTGCAGTGTATTCGTCATTTCTGCAAAGAGGATATGATCAGCTTATACACGACCTTTCAATATCCAATCTTCACGTTTTGATTGGTATTGACAGAGCAGGAATTGTCGGCGAGGACGGTGTTACACATCAGGGTATATTTGATGTGGCATTTTTATCAACAATACCAAATGTTACTATATATTCTCCGAGTAATTATGATGAACTTAAAGCGTGTATATCAAAGGGACTTTATGATGATTCGGGAATTGTAGCTGTGCGTTATCCAAGAGGCTCTGAAAAAGAATGTTCATTAAAAAAAGAATATATATCAACTGATTATGAGCTTTATGAAAACAAATCTGATGTTCTTGTCATAACCTACGGCAGACTTTTCAGAGAGGTTTCATTAGCATTTGAAAAGCTGAAAAATGAGGATAAAATTGTTGATATGCTGAAGCTAATCAATTTAAACTGTATAGATAAAAATATGATTGAAAAAATTAAGTCATATAAGAAGGTTTACTTTTTTGAAGAATGTTATTATAACGGTTCTGTTTCTCAGCGACTTAAAAATAAAGTACATAAATTAGACACAACAGCAATTTATGATTTTGTACCGCAGGCGTCAGTTGAATCTTCTCTTGAGCATCTGGGCTTGTCAGGAAATGAAATTTACAATAAGCTGAGTTCGGAGATATAAACAATGAGTCAAAGACTTGATATTGAATTGGTCAGCAGGGGACTTGCTGATTCACGTGCTAAAGCGCAGAATATGATAAAAAATTCTGCGGTTAGCGTAAATGGAGAGATTGTAGCAAAGTCTGCTTTTTCAGTTGAAAAGACTGATAAAATAATCATTGTCGGTGAAACGCTGAAATACGTCGGCAAGGGAGGTCTTAAGCTGGAAAAAGCAATCTTAGATTTTAACATTGATTTAAAGAATAAGATCTGCGTAGATTTTGGTGCGTCAACAGGCGGTTTTACTGACTGTATGATTCAAAACGGTGCCGGATTTGTCTATGCTGTTGATGTTGGAAACAATCAGCTAGATAGTAGTTTAATTGAAAATCCGAATGTTCAAAATATAGAAAATACTAATATCAAAGATGTTACAAAGCAGATGTTTGAAAAAAATATTGATTTTTGCACAGCCGATCTTTCGTTTATATCATTGTCTTTTGCCATTCCTGTGGTTTATAATGTGCTGTCAGATGATGGAGAAGCTGTTATGCTTATAAAACCTCAGTTTGAAGCAGGCAGGAAAAACCTTTCCAAAAAGGGAATTGTCAAAGATAGGAAAGTTCATATTAAAGTACTTGAGAATGCTATTAATATGATTGAGAGCGTAGGATTTAGCATATTGAATCTCACTTTTTCACCTATAAAAGGCGGTAATGGCAATATTGAATATCTTGTTTATATTAAAAAGAGTGAAATTCAAAGTGCATTTAAGACAGATACTAAAGCTATAGTTGATAGGGGATTTGAATGTCTTAAGTAGATAAGGAGGGAAATCTGTTGAATATTTATATATTGCCCAATCTAAAAAAAGATAACAGCGAACTGTATGTAAGAGAAGCTGTAAAAATACTAGAACAAAACGGAGCAGAGTTATCAATGTCTGAAAAATATAAGACAGATTTTTCTGATATTACCTTTATTGAATTTTCAGATGAAGACAAATTGGTGTCCAAATGCGATGTTATTTTAGCAGTCGGAGGCGACGGAACTATATTAAAAGCGTCATTATCGGCTTCTAAGTATGGCAAGCCGATACTTGGACTTAACTGCGGACGGCTCGGTTTTATGTGTACTCTTGAACATAATGAGCTTGAGTTGCTTAATAATTTTTGTAATGGTGATTATGTTGTACAAAAGAGAATAATGCTCGACGGTGAAATCACAAAGCAAGACAATAGCAAAAAGACTTTCACAGCACTTAACGATATTGTAGTATCTAAGCCTCCCCACAGCAAAATATCTGATTTTGAAGTGTCAAAGTCAGGGAAAATTGTTTCATCTATAAGGGCTGACGGCTTGATATTTTCTACGCCTACAGGAGCAACGGCATATTCACTCTCAGCAGGCGGTCCCATTATTGAACCTGATATGGAGTGTATTGAATTTACCCCGATCTGTCCTCATTCGTTACTTTCAAGAACGATGATATTCTCAAAGACATCAAAACTGACGGTAAAGTTTTTTACAAATTCTAATGAATTCTTCGGCTTATCGGTAGACGGAGTTACTGAGGATGATATATCACAAAAGGATATTTTAACTATTTCAGCGTCAGATAAGTATATCAAGCTGATTGATATTAAAGGGGGAAGCTTTTTCGATTCTGTAAATTCAAAGCTGATGCGGCCTTTAAAGGTTGTAATGGAGGATAGTGAAAATGTCTAAGGAAAAGCGGCAAAAGGAAATTATAAATATAATAACAAGCAGCAGTATATCAACACAGCAGGAACTTCAGGAGAAACTCAAGGAAAAGGGTTTTGAAACCACTCAAGCAACGATTTCACGAGATATAAAGGAGCTTTCGCTAATCAAAGCTGTATCAGACAGCGGAACATATAAATACGATATACCAAGCAGTATCAAAGACAGAGGAAAAAGTCCTGAGGAGATCCTGAAAAATATTTTTCAGGAGGCTGTTGTTTCGGTAAATTCTGCAATGAACATCGTTGTTATCAAATGCAATACAGGAATGGCACAGGCTGTCTGTGCAAAGTTGGACAATGCTTATTTTGAATCAATTGTTGGCACTATTGCAGGTGATGACACTGTATTTGCAGTTTTGAAAAGCGAAGCATTTGCCATTGAATTTGTAGGTATGTTAAACAGCTTGCTTGTTTGAATTGAAAGTATCGTTAATGTTTTTCTATCGATGAAAGGAAGAATAACCTAAATGCTCACGGAATTATATATTGAAAATCTTGCTGTAATTGAAAAATCTGTAATAAAATTCGGCAATAAACTGAATGTTTTTACAGGTGAAACAGGTGCAGGAAAGTCAATTTTAATAAACGGAATAAATGCAATACTAGGTCAGCGTGTTACAAGGGATATTGTCCGCACTGGTAAAAAGAAAGCAGTTATTTCTGCCGTATTTAGCAATTTATCTGATGAAGTATCAAAGGTGCTTTCAGAAAATGGTATAGACAGTGACGGCGAGCTTATAATTTCCAGGGAAATTTCAGCTGATGGAGGAAGTGTTGCACGCATAAACTCACGCCCCGTTAATCTTTCTCTGCTTAGAGAAATTGGCGAGCTTTTGGTTAATATTCACGGTCAGCACGACAGTCAGATTCTTTTATCTCCTCACAAGCATATAGAAATACTTGACACTTACGGAAATATTGAAAATGTTCTTGCGGATTACCAAACATCGTTCAGAAGTCTTCAGACTGTTGCTAAGCAGATAAAGCAGGCAACTCTTGGTCAGCAAAACAAAATAGACCGAATTGAAAGTTTGAGAGAAATTGTTAATGAGATTTCTTCACTTGATTTAAAGGAGAATGAGGATGAGGAAATTGAGTCAGAATTTGAGCTTTCAAACAGTGCCGTTGAGGTAAAATCAGCTGTAAATGAGGTTATAGACATTATTGAAAATGAAGAGGGAATAAGCAATAAACTTTTCAGTGCCGCTGACGTTTTAGAAAATTATTCTGATGTTTTTTCTGATTTAGAACCTTTGATTGAAAGAATAAAATCAGCTAAAATTGAAATAGACGATATATCAGATGAATTGAATCATCTGACATCATTACTTGATGTTGACCCTGAAAGATTTGCATTTATTTCTGCCAGAAACGATAGTTTAATCAGAATTAAGAAAAAATACGGCCCAGAGCTTTCCGATGTTATTAAAAGACTTGACGAATCGGTAAAAGAGCTTGAAGTTTTAACAGGTGATGAAAACAATATTGAAGCACTAAAAGCAAAAAGGGAAGAGCTTCTGGAGGAAACTTCTAAAAAGGCAATGATTCTGTCTAATAAGCGTGAGTTAGCAGGGGAACGGTTTATAAAAGAAGTTACCGAGGAACTTGAATTTCTCAATATGCCTAATGTAAAGCTAGAGGTTTCCAATACTAAAGGCAAACTGACTATTCACGGAATGGATAACATAGAGTTTCTGATTTCTGCAAATTTAGGTGAAGAAGCAAAGCCGATAGCTAAGATAGCTTCTGGCGGAGAGCTTTCCCGCATTATGCTTGCTTTAAAAAGTGTAATTGCTGAAAAGGACAATATCCCCACAATGATTTTTGATGAAATAGACACAGGTGTCAGCGGACGTGCAGCACAGAAAATTGGAATAAAGCTGCATGAAATCTCAAGGAACAGACAGGTCATATGTGTAACACATCTTGCACAGATAGCTGTTACAGGAGATACTCATATGCTTATTGAAAAGAAGGTCGAAAACGGAAAAACAAAGACCACAGTTTGTGAATTGACGTCTCTTGATGAGAGAAAAAGTGAAATAGCAAGAATTATAAGCGGTGATAACACATCGGAAATTACTCTTGCGAGCGCAGAGGAAATGCTAAAGAGTATCAATCATATATAAATATTAATCGGTGAGCCTTTGCTTGCCGGTTTTTTCTGCTGTATTTGACTTTTATCTATTAAAATGGTATAATTAATTAACTTTGTACAAGGACTGAGGTATTAATGAAAGTTACATTATTGACACACACTCCAGAGCCTGAAAAGATAATTGCGGCGGCTGCGAAATTGTGTTATGCAAGTTCAGATATAGACACGCTTCTTGATGGTCTGACCGAAGAAAAAACTGTTAATTTTTTAAATATGCTTTCCGGATTGGGTCATCTCAGTCCTATTGAGCATATAACGTTCACATTTGGAATTGAAGGAGTATCCCGTGCGCTATTGGCACAGATAACTAGACATAGAATTGCCTCGTTCTCGGTTCAAAGCCAGAGATATGTTGAGGAAAAGAATTATGAATTTGTAACTCCGCCTGAAATCGCAGAGATCCCTGAGGCTTTAGAGGAGTTCAACAAGCAGATGGATCGTGCAATATCAAGCTATAATAAACTAGCTGATATACTCAAGGATAAGCATTATGAGACTTTCATAAGCGAGGGTCTAGATGAAAAGGAAGCCGCTAAGAAGGCTCAGAAAAAAGCAATTGAGGACGCACGGTTTGTTCTACCTAATGCCTGTGATACTAAAATGATTATGACAATGAATGCAAGAAGTCTATTGAATTTCTTTAGCCTTAGGTGCTGTTCAAGAGCGCAATGGGAGATCAAGGCTCTTGCTGATGAAATGCTTAGGCTTTGCTTTGAAGTTGCTCCTACTATCTTTAAGAATGCTGGTCCCGGATGTGTAAGAGGAAAATGTGCAGAGGGTAATATGACCTGCGGTAAAATGAAAGAGGTTCAAAACTTTTATAGGGAGCTTAAAAATGAAAAATAAGCTTGTTGTTATCGAGGGCTTAGACGGAAGTGGTAAATCTACTCAATTTGAAATAATTGATAAGTTTTTTACACAAAATAATATTCCTCATAAGTCTATAAGCTTTCCTGACTATAATAATCAGTCATCGGCCTTAGTTAAGATGTATCTCGGCGGTGAATTTTCAAAAAATGCTAATGATATAAATGCATATGCCGCTTCCAGCTTTTATGCTGTCGACAGATATGCCAGCTTTAAACTTTACTGGGAGAACGCCTATAAAAAGGGAGATTTGATTTTAGCCAGCCGATATGTTACGTCTAATGCAATATATCAGATGGTTAAATGCGATAAGAGCGAGTGGGACGAATACCTAGCTTGGCTGTCTGATTACGAATACAGCAAATTGGGACTTCCCGTACCGGATTTAGTTATATTTCTTGATATGCCAATAGAAATTTCACAAAAGCTTTTGACTAAGAGATATTATGGGGACGAGAGTAAAAAGGATATTCACGAGGTAGATATTGAATTTTTAAAATCCTGCCGTAAGACGGCTCTTTACACGGCAAAAAAACAAAACTGGAAAATAATCAGTTGCAGCGACGGAAACCTTCCGCTTCCTGTTGATGTTATAACAGAGAGAATTTTAAATGAGATAAATAAATTGAAATAACAGAAAAGAAGGATACAATGTTTGACTTTAGAGAGATTAAATTAAGCGACAAGCAATGGATCGACGAGCTTTTAGCCAAATCAGATTTTATGGGTTGTGAATATTCCTTTGCCAATAATGTTGCTTGGAGAAGACTCAGCGATTCGGTTATTTCAAGATATAAGGATTATTATTTGATCTCAACTCAGGACGATGATAACATCTATCTTACCTATCCGGCAGGGGAGGGAGATATTCTTGAACTTATCAATTCTTTTAATAAATACTGCAATAATCTAGGCAAAGGCTTTGTTTTGTCATCTGTAACATCTAAGAATTTGGAGTTTCTTAAATTAAATTTTGGAGACAGAATTGCTGATATTAAGTCTAATCCAGATTACTATGATTATATTTACAATGCTGACGATTTGATAAATCTAAAAGGGAAAAAGTATCATTCTAAGAGAAATCATATAAGTAATTTTAAAAAGCAGCCTTGGGAATATAGAAATCTTACTCCGGATTTATTTGACGATTGCATAAAATTTATAACCGAATCTTATAATAAAAAAACTGGTATAAATGATTTTTCAGCGGTTGTTGAGCAGTTTGCTGTAAACACATTTTTCAACAACTTTGATTATATGGATCTCGTTGGCGGAGTTCTTTTTCAAAATGATAAACTGGTTGGTGTTACAATAGGCGAGAAACTGAATTCCAATACTTTAGTTGTTCATATTGAAAAGGCACTAAGTGATGTAAACGGAGCATATCCAACCTTGTGCAATGAATTTGCTAAGGCAAATGCATCTGATTTACAGTTTATAAACAGGGAAGAAGATTTGGGCATAGATGGTTTAAGAAAATCAAAACGCTCATATCATCCCTGCTTTCAATTAGAAAAACACTCGGTTGTATTTAAAAGAGATTAATATTATATTTTATTTCTGAAAGGACTGTAATATCTATGGTATATGTTTTCTTGGCTGACGGTTTTGAAGAAGTTGAAGCTCTTGCACCGGTCGATATTTTAAGACGTGCTGAGGTTGAGGTTAAAACCGTAGGAATAGGTTCAAATATAATTAGGGGTTCTCATGGTATACCTGTGATTACTGATTTGGATTCTAATGAAATAGTGCTAGACGATAACACAGAGATGATAGTCCTTCCTGGCGGAATGCCGGGAACGGTCAATCTTGAAAAAAATGAAAATGTCAGCCGTGCTATAGATTTTTGTCTGAAAAATGATAAGTTTATTTCTGCAATATGTGCAGCACCTTCGATTCTAGGACATAAAGGTATTTTAGACGGCAAAAAAGCTACTTGTTTTCCGGGCTTTGAAAACGAATTAGGCAAGGCTGTTTATTGTAGCGATCTTGTTGTTAACGACGGCAAAATTACTACTGCTAAAGGGGCAGGAGCTGCTGTTAAATTCGGGCTGAAACTTGTTGAGCTTTTGGTATCTAAAGAAAAGTCCGTGGCACTTGAGGCGTCACTCCAATGCAAGTAAATACGCAAAATCAAAAAAATATTCTGAGAAGGGATATTTTAAAAAGACGCAGTGAGTTAAGCAATAAAGAAAAAGAATTAAAAAGCCGAAAAATATTTAACAGGCTTCTCGGGTTAAATGAAATTAAAAATTCAAAAAATATTTGTATTTATGTTTCTAAATCGGACGAGGTTGATACGATTTGTTTAATAGAACATCTTATAAGTATGGGTAAGGCTGTATATGCTCCTAAGAGCGACAAAAACAGCAATAAAATGACGTTTTTCAGGATGCATTCTCTCACTGATCTTAAAGTCGGAGCATTTTCAGTTTTAGAGCCGAGTGAGAAAAATGAAAAATATATTTACTCTGATAAAAATGACATATGTATTGTTCCGGCACTTTGTTTTGATAGACAGGGTTACAGATTAGGATATGGAAAAGGATATTACGACAGGTTTTTAAAAAATTTTAATGGTATAAAAATCGGTATTTGCTTTAATGAATTCATTAAAGAAGCTCTTCCGATATTTAATACAGATATAGCTGTTGATATGATCATATCGGACGATAAAAAATATTGTTGTAAAGGTGGAAAGTAAAATGGATGAAATAGAAAAGAAATCTAATGACACCGTAAATAATGACGATTTAGATATTGATTCAAAGTTAAGTAATTTTCTAGACGAGAGTTTTAAGGCATCAAAGGCTCTTGATTCTATAGTCGGAGATGAAAAAAAGGAAAATGTTGTTGCCTCTACAGATGTAACCCTGACTAATATTGAAACTAGAAAACCTTGGGGAAAACAAAATGATTCAAATACTCAAAAAACAGATGAAAAGGTACATAACAAAAAAGATGAATCTTTAAGTAATGTATCTCTGAATATCTCTAAGGAGGATATTATATCTTCTACTGATGAAGATCTGACACTTAACGCAGATGAAATAACAATAAATAAAAATGATTTAAGCGATAAACTAAATGTAAAAAATGAAATAAAAGAAAAAGAGCCGTTGGCTGATATTAAACCTGAAAGTAATTATGATAACAAGCCTGATTCTTATAGCATAAACAATCAGAAGGAAAAATTCAATTTGAATATTGATTACTCTAAGAGTAATATAAATGAACCTAGAAATGTACACAAAAATACAAACAGCAAGTCTAAAGTAAAGAAAGATAAAAAGAAAAAGGTTGAAGTAAATTATTCAATTTTCACAGGGCTTATTGTTACTGTTGTTGTTTTAGTTGTTTCTGTTTCTCTTGCTTTTTTTGGTATTTCACTTGGACTTGAATACTTGGGTATAAACAAAAGTGGTGAAGTAATCAAACTCAACATTAAAGAGGGCTCAAATACTGATGAAATTGCCCAGCAGCTTTTTGATGAGAATATTATCGACAATAAGTTTTTATTTAAGGTAATTGTTAATTTAAAAGATGCAGGTTCTTTGATGAAGCCTGGTGATATAGAGCTTAAACCAAATTCGTCATATGCTGATAAAATAGATGCTTTGATGGAACAAAGACAGTCATTTGAAAATATTTCTGTAGTATTTCCTGAAGGTATTACACTTCTTGACGCTGCAAAACTGCTGGAAACTAAAGGCGTAATATCAGATTACAATGAGCTTATACGCACTTTTAACAGTGAAAAATTTGGATATGATTATGAGAGTATAATTGGTAGTAAAAGCAATAAATTCTATGATATGGAGGGATATTTCTATCCTGATACCTATAATTTCTATATAGATGATTCTTCCTATAATATTGTCAAAACAGTAAGGGAGCATTTCAATTCCAAGTTCACTGATGAAATGAAAGCTGTTATGAGCGAAAATGGTATGAATATGAATGAAGTCATAACTCTTGCATCTATTGTTCAGGCCGAGGCAGGTTCGATTAAGGACATGCCTAAGGTAGCTTCAGTATTCTTGAACAGATTAAATGACCTTTCAAACTTCCCAAGACTTGAGTCTGACGCAACTAAAAGCTATTATAAGGATGTTATAAAGGTCGAGGCTGAAAATTCTAAAACATATACGGATAGTGAAATTGCAGATTTTAAGGATTCATACGATACTTATGTTGCTAACGGTCTTCCTGCAGGACCTATCTGCAATCCTGGGCTTGAGGCAATAAATGCAGTATTATATCCTGAAAAAACTGATTATCTGTATTTCTGTTCAAATCTAAAGACTAAAAAGACTTATTTTGCAAAGACACTGTCTAAACATAAAAAGAATCTTAAAAAGGCAGGGTTAGAGGATTAGCATTAATACAATGGAGGAATAATGGATTTTAGTGACTTAGAGGTTCTGTCTCCTGCAGGCGATATGGAAAGGCTTGAATCGGCTCTGGATTACGGCGCTGACGCCGTATATCTTGGTGGAAAATCATTTGGAATGAGAGCAGGACCGTCGAACTTTGATAATACGGAACTAAAAAATGCCGTTGATAAAGCGCATAAACGAGGTGTGCTAGTATATCTGACCTGCAACACTTTACCTCATAATGACGAAATCCCATACTTTAAAGAATTTATTAATAACGCAGTTGACGCCAAAGTAGACGCAGTGATAGTCAACGATATAGGACTTTTATCTTTGGTGAAAAAGTACGCTCCAAATATGGAGATACACATTTCCACACAGGCAGGAATTGTGAACTATGTTACTGCAAACGAATTTTATAATATGGGAGCTAAGCGAGTTGTTCTGGCAAGAGAGCTATCATTAGATGAAATAGCAGAAATCAGAGCAAAAACCCCGGAAGATTTAGATATTGAGTGCTTTGTACACGGAGCAATGTGCGTCAGCTTTTCGGGCAGATGTCTTTTGTCGAGCTATTTGGTAAATCGTGACGCAAATAGGGGAGAATGTGCACAGCCTTGCAGGTGGGGCTACCACCTTATGGAAGAAAAACGTGACGGCCAGTATTTTCCTGTGTTTGAAGATGAAAAGGGAACATACATTCTTAATGCAAAAGATATGTGTATGATTGAGCATTTAGACAAGCTGGCAAAGGCAGGAATTAAAAGCTTTAAAATAGAGGGCAGGGCAAAGTCTGCTTATTATGTTTCGGTTGTGACCAACGCATATCGAATGGCAGTCGATTTTTTAAGGAATAATCCTGACGATTACGATAAATTGCCTTCGTGGATAAAAGAAGAAGTTTACAAAGTAAGCCACAGAGCCTACTGCACAGGCTTCTTTTTCGGTCACCCTAATGAGCAATTGGACGCACAGTATTATGAAAATAGCGGATATATCAGAGAATATGATGTTGTTGCAATAGTAGATGAGTGCCGTGACGGCAGGATTTTTGCAACACAAAGAAACAAATTCAACAGGGGAGACGAACTTGAAATTTTAGCTCCCGGCAAAGAACCTGTTAAAATTACTGCCGATAAGCTTTATAACGATAATAATGAAGCGATAGAGACTGCAAACCACGCAATGATGAAGCTATCATTAGAATGTGATAAAGTTTTTGCAAAAAATTCAATCATCAGAATTAAAAAGTAGATTTTTGCCTCCTTTACCGATTTTGTTTGTGTAATAGGGGGCTAATTATGTTAAAGGAGAAATTTCAGTGGTAAGTGTTGAAAACAGTATTAAAGTTGCACTTATGCAGCTTCTTCCTGAAAAGAGCCTTGAAGGCAACTTGAACAAAGGAATAGATTATTGCAGACGTGCAAAGAAAATTGGTGCAGACATCGTTCTTTTCCCTGAAATGTGGTCGTGCGGTTATAATATTCCCGAAAGTATAGACGAACTTAACAAATTGGCAATAACTTCGAACAGTAGTTTTGTATTATGTTTTCAAAGTCTTGCTAAAGAACTGAATATGGCTATTGGAATAACATTTCTTGAAAAACACAAAAGTGGTTTCAGAAACACAATATGCTTAATTGACAGGTTGGGTGAAGCTGTTTTAACATATGCAAAGGTTCATACCTGTGATTTCGGTGATGAAAGAGTTATGACATCAGGAGATGACTTTTTTGTTGCCGATCTGAACACTAATGCAGGCATTGTAAAGATTGGAGCAATGATTTGTTACGATAGAGAATTCCCCGAAAGTGCAAGGATTTTAATGCTAAAAGGTGCGGAGATAATATTAGTTCCTAACGCTTGCCCGATGGAGATAAATAGGCTTTCACAGTTAAGAGCGAGAGCATATGAAAATATGGTAGGAATTGCCACAACAAATTATCCAAAGGGAAAGCCAGACTGTAATGGGCATTCTTCTGCATTTGACGGCATAGCGTATCGTCCCGGAGAAGCTGATTCCAGAGATACATTGATTATAGAAGCAGGGGAGGCAGAGGGGATTTTTATTGCCGATTTTCCTTTAGATGAAATCCGTGAATACAGAAAGCGCGAAGTACACGGTAATGCCTACAGATACCCGAAAAAATACGGTTTGCTTATCAATGAAGCAATTAACGAGCCTTTTATAAGAAATGATTATAAAAAATAATAAAATGCCTCTTGTGAGAAAAATTCACAAGAGGTTAATTTTTATTCGTTATTCTTTTGACTTTTAGGTGCTGCTTTATTATTTGCAAGCGGCGAGGCATCAGCAGCTTTTTTTAAGTTTTCACTGGAAAGATGTGTGTAAATTTCAGTAGTGGCGATACTTTTATGACCTAAAACTTCTTTAAGGATAAGCGGATCAACTCCGCCGTGCTGATACATCAATGTAGCAGCTGTATGTCTTAACTTATGAGTTGTTATTCCAAGATTATTAAGACCTGCACGCTTCAGCATTTCTTCAACTATCTGCTGAACTCTGCGCTTGTCAATGCGCTTTTTAGCCTGAGAAAGAAATATAGCTTCCGGATCTCTGGAATTGGTAGGACGCACAGACAAATAGCTGTTTAAAGCATCTATGCAGGCGTCATTAAGATATACTATACGCTCCTTACTGCCTTTTCCAAATAATCTCAGTGTTCGATTTTCTTTACTATAATCGTTAAGATTAAGCCCGACAAGCTCGCTAAGACGCATTCCGCAGTTTAAAAATAAAGTTATCATACAGAAATCACGTTCTTTATTTTTAGAATCTATGTTTTTTAATAGTTGCAAAGATTCGTCTAATGACAGATATTTAGGCAGTTTATTTTTGATTTTTGGAAGTTCTAAATCATCTAATGGATTCTTGTCTAATAGTTTAGCTTTAGCATGTAAATAAAGAAAAAACTGTTTAAGTGCTGAAGATTTTCTTGCACGAGTAGCTGTATCATTTTTTCTTATGTCTTTTAAATAATTCAAATATTCATAAGCGTCATACAAAGAAACATTTTCAATATACTTAAATGGAACATCGGCAATAGTAATTTTAGAAAAATCATCATCACTTGAAACATCTTTATGTTTAATTTTTAAATACCTTAAGAAGGTTCTTATATCAATATAATATGCTTCTTCGGTTCTATCAGCACGGTTGCGAATTAATTTAAGATTCATTAGGTAATCTTTTAAATATTCGGGGCAATCGGCGGAATATTCGGGTTTCATATAAACAACTCCTTCGTTTAATCACTGCCCTAACTTTCACTAAATTTTTATTTAGTGAAAGTTTCTATATTGATTATACACTATTCCCTTGCGTTTGTCAACACCAAAAATTAAAAAAACAGCCTATAAAATAAAATTTATAAGCTGCTATTTCAGTTCTGCAACAGTAACTCCGTCTTCACCTTCACCGTAAACGCCGCGACGGCAGGATTTTACCTGCTTATGATGCCTTAAATGCTCTCTCACGGCACTTTTTAAAGCACCTGTTCCTTTACCGTGAATTATAGTTATAACATTTATATGCGACATAATTGCATTGTCAATAAAATTGTCAACTTCATATATTCCCTCATCAACAGTATATCCTCTTATGTCCAATTCCATTGAGGCGCTTCTTTCTGCAACTGACTGAACATTCTTTGTAGAAACCTTGCTGGAAATTTTCTTATTGTTCAAAGTGATATTTTCCTCGTTTAATCGAAGTTTAGATATGTGTATTTTAGTTTTCATTATCCCTGCCTGAATGTAGCAAAATCCATTGCTGTCAGGTAGTGATACCACTATTCCCTTTCCGTTTGTGTCAGTAATAATTACACTGTCGCCTTTTTTTAGAGGTCTTGGAAGTTTATATTCATTGTCAGTTTTACCATTAACTGGATTTGCTTTTTTATACAATCTGTTCAAAGTTCTTTTTGCACGATGTTTAGCTTCAATTGCTCTCTTTTCAAAATCGTCCTTATTTTTCTGCTTTCTTATCGTATCAAGCTCGTCAATAAGGGCGTCAGATTGCCTTGTAACTCTGGTAACTATAGCGTTTGCCTCACGGGTTGCTCTGTCGAGAATTTTTTGCTTGTTCTCCTCAAACGCTGTACGTTCGTTTTCTAGTTCTTTTTTTAAACTGCTTACTTCATTTTTTAGATTTTCAACAGAAATTCTATTTTTCTCATATCTCTGCCTTTCATTTTCAAGCTTTTCTAGAATGCTTTCTAACTGCCTATTTTCACTGTTTATAAACTTTTTTGAAGTTTCTATTATGTCCTTGTCCATTCCCAGCTTTAACGCAATTTCAAAAGCGTTCGATTTCCCGGGAGTTCCGAAAATAAGCTTATATGTCGGCTGGAGCGTTTTTGTATCAAATTCACAGGACGCATTTATAATTCCGTCCGTTTCCAAAGCGTACATTTTTAGTTCCTGATAGTGAGTTGTTGTAACAATTTCTGCCCCGTTTTCCTTCAGTTTGTTTATTATAGAAACCGCCAGTGCGGCGCCTTCAACAGGGTCGGTTCCCGAGCCAAGCTCGTCAAGCAGAACAAGAGATCTATCATCAGCAATTTTAATGATCTCAATAACCTTATTCATATGTGAAGAGAATGTTGAAAGACTCTGTTCTATTGATTGACTGTCTCCTATATCAACCAGGATTTTGTTAAAGATAGATATAACACTTCCGTCCGAAACAGGGATCAAAAGCCCGCACATTGTCATAAGCGTAAGCAAACCAACTGTTTTTAATATTACAGTTTTTCCTCCGGTATTAGGACCGGTTATAACTACTGCCTGATTTTCATTTCCCAAGCAAAAATCTATAGGCACTACTTTGTTTTTATCTATTAGCGGATGTTTTGCTTTTTTTAGAATAATTTCTCCGCTGTCAGTAATTTTGGGAGTTATAGCATTCATCTTTGCACCAAGATTTGCTTTTGAAAAGTATAAATCCAATTGCTTGATTGCGTTAATATTTGATTCAAACTGTTCTTTAAATTCAGCGCAAAGAGATGAAAGCTGTGAAATAATTCTGTTGATCTCGTCCTTTTCTTCGCCTAAAAGAATCTGAATATCATTATTTGCTTCAACTACGCTTATAGGTTCGACAAATATTGTAGAACCGCTTCCTGAGGTCGCGTGAATAAGTCCCGGTACATCGCTTTTGTTTTCTGTTTTAACAGGTAAAACAAAACGTCCGTCACGAACGGTAATTATAGCTTCCTGAAGGAATTTTTGCGTGGATTTAGAGTGTATCATTTTCTCTAAATTTTCTCTGATTTTTATGCTTGACTGATTTATTTTTTTTCTTATTCTGACTAATTCAGGACTTGCATCGTCTGCTATTTCTTCCTCATTAACAATTGTTGACTGAAGCTTTCTTTCAAGATATTCATTAGGGAAAATACTATCAAACAGATAATCAAGTGAAGTTTCCTCATCTGTGAATTGATTTCTGTAAGAAATAAGCTCGTGAGATTGAATAAGTACGTCTTTTACTTTTAATAATTCTTTAAGCGATAAAGATGAACCGGAATCCGCTAATTTTATACTGTCAGTTATATCTGAAATTTTGTGGAATATCGGCGTTCCGAATCTGACAGAAAGATTGAATGCAGTATCTGTTTTATCAACTTCTCTTTTTACAGTTACAATATCAAATTCTGGTCTTGTATCTAGTGCAAGACTTTTTGATATATCGCTTGAGCATTCATTTGATAATAGCTCTAATATTTTATGTAATTCAAGAGTTACAAAGTCCTTGTTTAATTCTTTCAATGTTAATCTCCTTATGTCTTTAAGAAATACTTTCAAAATAATCAAGAGTTTTGAATTTTCTGTTTATATGAATAATAACGTATTTGTCAGTAATTTTATTAAGCTCTGCTAAAAGTCTGTCTGAGACCTTTATGTTAAACAAAATATTCAAATCTGCTAAAGAAATATGCCTCAATGCTGATAGCGTACTCTCGTTTACTGCAACAATGTTGTAACCATCATTATTTAAAAAGCAATCACCGCAATAGAGTTTTCCTGCCTGAATATCAAAATACATTTTTGGATGTGAATACACATTGCATATACTGCAGCCGATAAGATTAGGGATAAGTCCTATTTCAGACAATAATCTGAATTCAAATATAGATTTAAGCAGCATTATATTATGTGTATTTTTTTCTAAATAGTATAACGTATTAAGAAATAGTTTTAAAATAATTTCATATGACTCGTCTGAATCATATGATAATACCGTATATTTCAAAAGCTCTGCAAAGTAAGACGCCAGAGCAAGTTTTTTTATATCCAGTCTAAGGTTATAGAATGAGTACTGAATTTCCGAACTGTTTAAGTAATATCTATCTCCCCTATTGCTGACACAGAATTTTGAATATGCAAACAGTGCAGTGGACGCTGAATTTTTAGAAGTTAATTTTCTGCCGCCTTTTACAGTGATTTCTATTATTCCGTAGTCTTTGGTAAAAACGTCGATAAATTTATCATTTTCACTGTAAGTTCTCTCCCCTATCACTACTCCCATTGTTGTCAGCAGCATTTAATTTATCCCCTTCACGATTCGCCTTCGATTTATTATAATTCAAATAATCTGAAATTTTTCCCGTTTTACAAAATGTATCCCATAGCTTGTCCATAATAATACCTACCTTGAATTTGTTTTATATTATTATAGTTATCAACTTTGAGATGATTATGAGAGGTAATTCATTCTAATGTTATTTATTGGTTAAACCAAAGTTTCTGATGATTCCCTCTCTGTTTCTCCAGCCTTCTTTTACTTTTACCCAACACTGAAGATTTACCTTAATTTGAAAAAATCTTTCAAGATCATACCTTGCCTCTTTACCGATTTTCTGAAGCATTGTACCTTTTTTGCCTATAATAATTCCCTTGTGAGACTCCTTTTCACAATAGATCACAGCACTTATATCCAATATAGGCTCATTGTTACGATTATCATGCTCAGATACATCTTCAATAGCCACTGCAATTCCATGTGGTATTTCATCACTTAAATTACGCAATGCTTTTTCCCTTATAATTTCAGCCATTATAACTTTTTCCGGCTGATCTGTTATAGCGTCATCAGGGAAATAATGAGGCTCATTCATAGCGTTTTTATCAATTGCTTTAAAAAGCAGATCAATTCCGTCATTTTCTAAAACGCTGATGGGAATAATTTCTTCAAAATCATACAATTTTGAATACCTATCCAATAATTCAATAAGCATACTTTTGTCATTCAGTAAATCTATTTTATTAACTGCAAGAATAACTTTTCTGCCTGAATTTTTAAAGCTGTTGATAAGGCTAATTTCATTCTCACCTATCTGCTTTGTGCAATCTACCATTAAAATAGCAGTCTCGACGTCATTAACAGCTTCTTTGATATTATCAACCATATACTCTGAGAGTTTTGTTTTTGCTTTGTGCATACCCGGGGTATCAATAAAAATATATTGAGTATCCCCTTTTGTAACAATACCTGTTATCTTTGTTCTTGTGGTTTGAGGCTTACTGCTGACAGCCGCAATTTTTTCTCCCACCATCTTATTTAACAGTGATGATTTTCCCACATTTGCCCTGCCGACAATTGAAACAAATGCCGTTCTGCTTCCCATTATTATTTCTCCTTGTTATTGTCCTATTGTTTTTTCTTTTTTACCGGAAATAAGAAAAATATAAAAGCTATACTAAAAACAACTGATAAAATTAACATCATAAATTTAATTAAGCTGTGTTTAAAATAATTAAAAATTTCGTATAAAACATTAAGATCGGCAAAAAACAAAATCCCAACCGCTGCTGCACAAATTGCAGAAATCAAAACTGCACCCGCTGCTGCGTCTTTGGAAATCTCAGCATACTTGTTATAAGATTTTGAAGTCATATCAACAGCAGATTCAACAGCTGTGTTGACTAATTCAGAAACAATGACCATAGCTATAACTAAAAATAAGATTGCATATTCAACTCTGCTTAGATCGTAAAATCTTGAAAACCAAAATATATACGCCGTAACAACAATATGAAATCTCATATTGCGCTCGTTTAAAATTGCCGAAATTATTCCTTTAAAGGCATATATAAAGCTTTTTATAAAACTTTTGAACATATTATTCAGTTATATAAGAGCTTTGTCTTGAAATTCCGAGATTATCAAGTATCTGTTCTTCTGTTTCACGCATATTTCTTGCCTCTACTCCGCCCTGTTCGTGATCATAACCTAATAGATGAAGCATTGAATGTACAGTTAGAAAGCCTATTTCACGTTCTAGTGAGTGGCCATACAGTTTAGCCTGCTTTAAAGCTGTCTGAATAGAAATTACAATATCGCCAAGCATATACGCGCCCGTTTCGTTGTTAAAATCATAAACCCCGTTTTCACCAAGAGGAAATGATAAAACATCGGTTACCTTATCAATGTTTCTGTATTCATTATTCAGTCTACGTATTTCGTCATTGTTTACAAATGTAACGCTGACCTCTGCATCGTCAGTAAATTTTTCATTATCCAAAACTGCATTACAGCTTCTTCTGATGAGAAGTCTCATTCCTACCGGTATTTTTACGTCCTTTTGATTATTTGTTATTAGAACTTTTGTTTTTCCCATTATTTTTATTTCCTTTCTTGTCGTTATTAAATTTTTCATATGCCTTAATAATATCCTGTACTAATCTATGTCTTACAACGTCATTCTCGTTAAAGGTAGTAATAAAAATATCATCAACATTCTTTAACACCTTTGCAGCCTGAATAAGTCCTGATTTTGCAGAGTCAGGAAGGTCGATCTGAGTTATATCTCCCGTGATAACGATCTTACTGTTAAATCCAAGACGTGTTAAAAACATCTTCATCTGCTCCGGAGTTGTATTTTGAGCTTCGTCAAGAATAATAAAAGCGTCATCCAAGGTTCTGCCTCTCATATATGCAAGCGGAGCAACTTCAATGCAGCCTCTCTCTTGTTGCTTTGCAAAAGTGTCGGGACCGAGCATCTCAAACAGTGCATCATACAGAGGTCTTAAATAAGGATCGACCTTGTCCTGCAAATCACCCGGAAGAAATCCTAACTTCTCCCCTGCCTCAACTGCAGGTCTTGTAAGAATTATTTTGTTTACCTCGTGATTTCTGAACGCCTTTACCGCCATTGCAACTGCCAGATATGTTTTTCCGGTTCCGGCAGGACCTATTCCTATTACTATTGTATTATCATTGATAGCATCAACATACCTCTTTTGCCCAAGTGTTTTCGGCTTGACTATTTTACCGCTAGTTGTAACACAAATTCCGTCATCGCTTAATTTGGTAAGCTCTTTCTGAGCGCCCTCTTTAACTAGAGAAAATACATATCTTATACTTTGTTCGTTTATCTGATCCCCTTTATTCGCAAGAAGTATCAAGGATTCAATCGCCTGCTCTGCTTTGCGAACATTCTCCTCGTCGCCGGTTATTTTAATATCAGTGCCCCTGCTTAATATTATTACATTATACTGTTTTTGAATCAAATTAACATTCTCATCAAAGCTTCCGAAAATATTTAGAATTGAATCCATTGAATCGACATTTACAATTTTTTCAACCATTTATTCACCCTGCCAGATTAAACTTTTAAATTCCTATTATACAACGAATATGAGCTTGACTTATATTTAATACATCGTTTTTATGCTTTTTAACAAAATCCAAATTAGCACATACTTTAAAATCGCTGCTTTTAAAGTTATTATACCATAATTTTTATAAAAAATAAAGTAATTTTATTCATTTTGTCAATAATTCCTTTTCAACGGCAATATTGCCGTTTAATTTATATTTGACAGTCATTTTTACTCCCTTTTTTGTTACCCTTGTCTTAACTTTTTTGTTAATGATTTTTTTATCTTTCAAAAAATTTTTTTCATATAGTTTAATTTTTCTCTTTAGCTTTCTCTTTGCCTGTTTCTTTGTCAGCTTAACTTTTTCAAAATAATACTTGTCATATATTTTCTTTGATATGCCTATCGGTAACTTAAAGCCAAGAAAAGAAAAATTTTTTCTGCTGTCTTTCAGAATATAATTTCCTGTTACTTTTTTGCCTATTGAAATAGGAATTTCCAAATCAAAGATAGTAAAATATTTTCTGGTTTTATCATCGTCTATAATTATTTCTTTCTCATCCATAAATTTCTGTTCAAATGTGATGCTTTCATCATAGTCTGCATATATTTCGCCTTTAGAATGAAAAAGCATAAGCTTAGCTTTATCTTTTTGGCTTTCATCAACTGACTCCGCTCTGTATTTCCCTGCTACCAGAACATCGCCCTTTTTAACTTTATTTCCAACAACCTTTCTTAACTTCCCTATATACACATTAACGTCCGTTATTACTCCGCTATGACTTGCAATCAGATTTGTAACAGGTCTTATTTTATCCATTTCGGGTTCCTTTGTTTTTTCAAGAACGTCAACAACTAAATTTGCGCCGCTGTTTCTAATGGTTATCCATGCAAAATTATTAGAATTAAGCATCATATAGCTTTCAGCTTTTGAAAAATCAATATTGGGTATAAATCTGCCTACTTTAATGTTCTGCTGTTTAAGCAGAGCCATTATTTCAGAATTTAACTCACTGTTTCCACCAGTGATCTCAATTTTCAGAACAATATTTGAACAAATGAAAATTAAAATCAGCGATATAATTATACCTGCAAATATTCCGTACCTAAGTCTATATCTGTACAGCTTTGGCAATATACCTTTTGATTTTATTGAAACTATATCGCAGTCTTTATTTTTGCATATTTCTTTTATTGTATTTAGCCTTAAAAATGAAACACAGACGCTCATTTCGCCTTTTTTTGAAGTAATTCTTTTTATCGGAATATTACGCTTTGAAAATTCATTTGCAAGACCTGTAGGATTATCGCTTTTAATTTTGATTTCAGATTTTCCTATCAAAAAATTAAGTGCCACTATATTCTCTCCTAAAAATCATTTAGACGTTTTACTCTTTTTCTCGTCTATCTCAATTCTGTCAATGTTACCTGTTATTTCAGCATATCCAGATGAATAAGATGTCAGTATCAGCTCATTTCCCCAGATACTTATTCTGCTGTCGCAGGTTTTAATTATAATTAATGCGTCGTTACATTCTAAGATTTTTCTGAAGCTCTCTATTACAACCTTTTTCGTTCCATAAATATTTATATTGGACGCTGTTCCCGTTATCTCGCCTAAAAAATTATTGAGCTTTAAGTCCTTCATTGATTCACTCCGTTCTACTATAAAAATACTAAGTATCAAACTAATTAATTATATTATTATTTTGATTGACATATACATTTATTAGCATAAAAACATGTACACTCCAAATGCTTAAGGAGCATTAACTATATGAAAAAATTAAAAAATACTGTAATATATATTTCAATTATTGCTTTTGGTATTCTGTCAATTGCAATGTCTGCTCAGGTTTCAAAAGAGATTTCTTCCGCACTGAACAGATGCTTGTTTGTTATTATTCCGTCGTTGTTTTCGTTTATGGTGTTTTCCGATCTTATTTTAAAATCAGGGTGCTATAGAATTATCTGCAAACCGTTTTCTTTAATATCAAAATACATTTTTAAAATGGATAGCGACCTTTTCTTTGTATTCCTGCTGGGTAATTTATGCGGCTATCCGATAGGCTTTAAACTGCTTAATAATCTATACGCACAGGGTAAAATAAGCAAGTTCACAGCAGAGATAATGTCATGTTATTGTTTTGCTTCAGGACCTTCATTTGTAATAGGATTAGTCGGCATTACTATGTTTTCATCAAAGACAATCGGATTTATTATTTGTATTTCAAACTTCTTATCAAATTGTGTTATTGCAATAGTTTTAAATCACGCTGTTGAAATGCCGAAAATCATAGAAACATCTAACAATAAGTCAAGGGCGTCAATAGTTGACTCTGTTAAAAGTGCATCAATGAATATGTTTATGATTTGCTCTATGATACTTATGTTTGCGTCAATTGTCGGAATATTAAAGGGCTTGAATGTTTTCAGTTTAATTAAATTTGACGTGCTTCCCCTGCTGGAAGTAACCTACGTTGTCGATATGTATGTTAATACTGATTTGATTCCTATCATCTCGGCATTTATTTCATTCGGAGGAGTTTGCGTTTTATTTCAGCTGAAGTCTCTTTCTGAGGGAG
Organism: uncultured Clostridia bacterium; assembly: GCA_947628615.1. GTDB lineage: Bacteria > Bacillota > Clostridia > Oscillospirales > Ruminococcaceae > UMGS1601. Next base: position 184 of record CANRAO010000003.1, on the reverse strand, counting down.
TTCCTCTTAAATACCTTATACTTTCAAGAATACCTGCTGTATTTCTCTCCGCTGCCTTTACAAGAATAATAACAGCAGTATTTAATATAAATTATCAGGCAAGTTCGGTTCAAACATACATAAGCGGTAAAGCTATAGGATTTACTGACGCTAAGAGCTGTCTTCCTGCTATACTTATGGTTAT